>UQIL01000023.1 GCA_900541025.1 uncultured Collinsella sp.
TGGGCGGAGCCGCCGCGACCGGTGCCGCCGTGGGCCTTGGCGCCGCGGCCGGTATTGCCTCCAACATGGCGAGCACCCGCGCCCCGCAGCGCCCGCTCGCCCAGCTCGTCGATGTCGTGAGCGGCGAGAGCCACAGCATCACTTCCGCGCAGGTGACCATCGGTCGCGAGCGTTCGGTTTCGGACATCGCCCTGCGCGACCCCAACGTGTCGCGCCGCCACGCCCAGCTCACCTTTACCGGTTCGGACTGGTCGATCGAGGACCTCAATTCCACCAACGGCACGCTCGTCAACAACCGCCGCATCACGCGCTGCCCGCTGCGCAACGGCGATCTGCTGACGTTTGGCCTGAGCACCTTTGAATTTAGGGGATAGTCGCTTATGAACATCGATATCGTCCTTTTTGCAGGCCGCATCGTCCTGGTCGCCCTGCTCTACATCTTCCTGTTCGCCGTCATGAAAACCGGCGTGGGACTCGTACGCGGCCAGCGCCGCGACTCCGCTATCTGGACGATCGATGTGGACAAGGGTCCGCGCGGCATCCGTGGCATCCATGTAGACATGCTCGGCCCCGTCATCGTTGGCCGCTCGCCGTCCTCGGACATCTGCATCAACGAACCGTTTGTCTCGGCCTCGCACGCACGCTTTTCGCTGCAGGGCCCGGCACTCATCATCGAAGACCTCAACTCGCTGAACGGCACGCTCGTTAACGGCCGTCAGCTGGTGGAGCCCGCAACGCTGCGCGAGGGTGACGAGGTCCAGATTGGCGACGTGGTCATGAAGGTGAACCGTCGATGATCGACGAGGAGAACAAGTCCGCAACCATGCCCGAGACGCCGACTGCACCCGCAGTTGCGCCGGCTCATGCCGCTCCGACGCGCCCTGCGACCGTGGAGCCCGAGGACACGGTGTTCTCCCTGCCTCTTTCGCATGTAACTCAAGAATATCCGGCACTCGTCGACGACGAGGACGCCGACACCGAGCAGCTCGATGCCCCCATCGGCGCGCACGCTGCCGAGCAGCCCGCGGAACCGGAGGCAACGCCCGCACCGGCCCACTTTGCCGAGCCCGTCGCCGAGGCGATCAACGAGAGCGCTACCGTGTTTGCAGCCCCCGAGCCTGCCGCGCCGGTATTCCCCGTCGCCCCGGCAAGCGAGGCGGCACCCGCATCTGCAACGCCTGCCGAAGTCGAGCAGCCCGTTGCCGCGCCCGCCGCAGCTCCCGAGTCCTCCGCTCAACCCCAGAGCACGCCTGCGCCGTCGCACTTTGCGACGCCCGAGCCGACGGCTGCCGAGCCGCAGCAGGACGGCGATCCCGCCGACCGCGTAACCGAAGATCTCAACCTTCCGGACGTCTCCGACGTCGAGTCGGGAGATGATGCCGACACCGTCTCCCCCGGCGACACCGCCGAGATCGATGTCGCGGCCGTGGAGGCAAAGCTCAAAGATCCCGGCTCGACCATGAGCTTTGAGCCGCTGACCGACGAGCGCATCGAGACCGACTCGACCTACGACGCCGGCACCACCACGCAGCTTATGTGGGGCGCCCGCTCCGACGTCGGATGCGTACGCCCGCACAATGAGGACTCCTATCTGGTGCAGTCGCCGCTCTTTTGCGTGTGCGACGGCATGGGAGGACACGCCGCCGGCGAGGTGGCATCCTCCATCGCCGTCGAGACCATCGCCAAGACGGCGCCGCAGTCCGCCGACGCCGCGCGCCTGGCCGCAGCCGTCGAGGCCGCCAACGCAGCCGTGATCGAGGCCGCCCTCAACGGCCTGGGCAAACCCGGCATGGGATGCACGGCCACCTGCGCCTACATCGAAAACGACACGCTCGCCATCGCCCACGTGGGCGACTCGCGCGCCTACCTGCTCCACGAGGGTACGCTCATCCGCGTGACCCGCGACCACTCCTACGTGGAGGAGCTCGTGGATGCCGGCGAGATTACGGCCGACGAGGCCCGCGTCCACCCCAACCGCTCGGTCATCACCCGCGCGCTGGGCTCGGATCCCGCCATGTATGCCGACCACTTTACCCTGCACATCGAGGAAGGCGACCGCCTGATTCTGTGCTCCGACGGTCTTTCGAGCATGATTCCCGATAGCGATATCGAGAACATCGCTACGCAGTCCTCGAGCGCACAGATCTGTGTCGACAACTTGGTGGACGCGGCGCTCGCCGCCGGCGGCCACGACAATGTGACCGTGGTGGTCGTCGACCTGGTCGACGACGGCGTCATGCGCGAGGCAAAACGCGTCCGACGCCGCAATGTCACCATCGCCACCGTCTTGGCCCTTGTCTTTGTGCTGGTAGCAGGCATCTGGGCATACACGGGCGTCACTGGCTCCTATTACTTGGGAACCTACCACGGCAATGTCGCCGTCTGGCGCGGCCTGCCCGGCAAGACGCTCGGAGTCGAGCTCCACTGGCTCGAGAGCGAAACCAGCATCAAACTGTCCGACCTGCCCGAAGACACGCAAAACCGCCTGAAGGCAGGCATTCCGCAAACGAATGTCGACGATGCGCAGGACACCATTTCCAAGTACCGCCATCAGATTGACGAGGAGCAGACCCGTCAGGTGATTGACGCGCAAACGATTCGCGACAACACCAATCAGGAATCCACCTCCGAGTCAGATTCCGAGAAAACCGCCGAACAGTCAGCCGAGGCCGAAGCCTCCGATAAGAATTAGAAAGGGAGTGCCGCTTATGAGTCGCCGCAACACCGAACTGCTCTTGCTCATCGCCTCGGCGTTCCCCGTCATCCTGCTCTATGCGATGTACGTGCTCACCGCGGGTGCCACGATTTCCTTTGAGACGCTCGCCGTGCCGATCGGCCTGTTCGCCGCCTTCGCCGCGGCGCATATCGCCGTGCGCATCCTGGCGCCCGGCGCCGACCCCGCCATCCTGCCCATCGTCTTTGTGCTCTCGGGCATCGGCATCACATTCGTGACGCGCCTGGCCCCCGACCTCGCCATCTCGCAGCTCATCATCTTGTTTGTCTCGGTGGCGCTCATGGTGGGAACGCTCGCACTGGTCAAGAACCTCGACGTGGTCATGCGCTACAAGTACACCTTTGGCATTATCGGCATCATCCTGCTGATGCTGCCGATCTTTATCGGCACCACGATCTCGGGCTCCAAGCTGTGGATTCGCATCGCGGGCTTCACCATCCAGCCCGGCGAGTTCGCCAAGGTCTTCATCGTCCTGTTCCTGGCAGGCTATCTGGCCGAGAACCGTGAGCTGCTCTCCATCTCCAACCGCAAGATCCTGGGCCTCAAGATTCCGCGCTTCCGCCTGCTGCTGCCGCTGTTTGCCGTGTGGGGCGTGTGCCTGCTCATCGTCGTCTTCGAACGCGACCTGGGCTCGGCCGTCCTGTTCTACACCATCTTTTTGCTGATGCTCTATGTTGCCACGGGACGCTTTTCGTACGTCATCATCGGCCTTGCGCTGCTGGCCGTTGGAGCCGTGGGTGCCTACAAGTTCCTGTCGCACGTGCAGGTGCGCTTTCAGGTCTGGGTCGATCCGTTTAAGGACGCCCAGGGCCAAGGCTACCAGATCGTACAGTCACTTTACTCGCTGGCTGACGGCGGCCTGGTTGGCGTCGGCATCGGCAATGGCATGGCAAACAACATCCCCGTCGTCGAGTCCGACTTTATCTTCTCGGCCATCGGCGAGGAAATGGGCCTTTTGGGCGGCGGCGCCGTGCTCATCCTGTTTATGCTTTTTGCCGTGCGTGGCCTCACCACAGCCGCCCGCGCCAAGTCCGACCTTGCCGCCTTTAGCGCGACCGGCCTTACGGCGGCCATCAGCTTCCAGGCATTCTTAATCGTTGGCGGCGTAACCCGCCTGATCCCGCTGACCGGCGTCACCCTGCCCTTTATGAGCCAGGGTGGCTCCTCGCTGCTGGCGAGCTTTATCATCGTCGCGCTGCTGCTGCGCGCCGGCGACGAGGCAACCGGACGCGAAGCCGAGCTCACCGGCACCGGCACCATGGCCGCCATCACCGATGATCAGGTCGCATCTGCTGCCGCCCCGACCGGTACGCGTTTTGCCAACGCATCTTCCTACAGCCACGGCAACCACTCCGCGGGTTCTCGCATGCGTCGTCGCCTGCTCGACACGCCTGAGTCCGGCGTGCTCGGCCGCGTGGCACTTGCCAACCGTCTGACTCGTGCCGTGCTTGCCTTCACGGCGCTGTTCGCCATCCTTATCGGCAACCTCACCTATGTCCAGGTCATCAAGGCGAAGGACTATCAGGACATGCCGACCAACAACCACACCATCGCACGCTCCAAGTACATCCAGCGTGGCTCCATCATCACGTCCGACGGCGTGACACTAGCCGAGTCGCTGCAACAGGAGGACGGCACCTACGCCCGCTCCTATCCCAACGGCAACATGGCCGCGCACGTGGTGGGCTACGTGAGCCAGCAATACGGCACTGCCGGCATCGAGAGCGTCATGAACGATACGCTCACCGGGTCCAAGGATTACTCCAGCTGGAACAACGCCATCGCGTCGCTCGCGGGGCAGACCCAGCCGGGCAATACCGCCAAGCTCACCATCGACTCGCGCATCCAGACGGCTGCCGAGCAGGCGCTCAAGGGCTTTAAGGGCGCTGTGGTGGTCATGGATCCGCGCACCGGTGCGGTCCTTGCGTGCGCGAGCTCGCCCACCTACGACAACACCAACATCGACGCGTTGCTCCAGTCGGGCGGCGGCGAGGACGGCTCCATGTACGACCGTGCCATGGACGCGCTGTACACCCCGGGCTCGACCTTTAAGGTCGTCACACTCTCCGCGGCGCTCGAAACCGGCACCGCCAGCCTTACCAGCACGTACCAGGCGCCCGGCTCCATGGACATCGGCAACGCGCCGGTCACCAACTATGCCAACGAGAGCTACGGCACCATCAGCCTGCAGCAGGCCTTCGCCGTGTCGTCCAACGTCGTCTTTGGCCAGGTGGCCAACGAGGTCGGTGCCAGCTCGCTCGTCCAGTTTGCCAATGCCTTTGGCTACGGTCAAAAGCTCGGTCAGGACCTTACCGCCGCGGCCTCCATCATGGCCGACCCGTCGCTTATGACCGAGTGGGAGACCGCTTGGGCAGGCGCCGGCCAGCCCGTCGGCATGGACCACACGCCTGGCCCGCAGACCACCGTTATGCAGAATTGCGTGATTGCTGCGGCTATCGCCAACAGCGGCGTAGTCATGGATCCGTTCTTTGTGTCCCAGATACTCGCCCCGGACGGAACCGTGGTTAAGACCACGCAGTCCCGCTCGCTGGGCCAGGCTGTCAGCTCTGCCACGGCCGACCAGGTTAAGCAGGCCATGCTCGCCGTCGTCCAGTCCGGTACCGGCACCGATGCCCAGATTCCGGGCGTCAAGGTTGCCGGCAAGACCGGTTCGGCCGAGACCGTCGGCACCAACGTCAACTCTATGTTTGTTGGCTTTGCACCTTACGATTCACCCACGGTTGCCATCTCGGTGGCCTTGGAGGATTACGACAAACACGACGTCGAGGCGGCCAAGATTGCCGGCATCGTCCTGACCGCGGCGCTCGCCGCACAGGGAGCGTGATGCCCATGATCAAAGCGGATACTTATGGCGCGCCGCGGCCGATGAGCTAGCGGCAACGCTCCACACGGCCCCAGCGGCCACACATTTGATACTACACACATCGTTGAGCGAATAGTTATGTTAGGAGCAGGAATGGAACAGAGGGTCCTCGGGGGAAGATACCTCCTCAAGGATAAGGTGGGAACGGGCGGTATGGCGACCGTCTTCCGTGCACAGGATCAGGTCCTCGACCGCACGGTTGCCGTCAAGATCATGCTGCCGCAGTATGCCGGCGATGCCACCTTCGCCGCCCGCTTTAAGCAGGAGGCCCAGGCAGCTGCCGGCCTGTCCTCCCCCTATATCGTGGGCGTCTACGACTGGGGCAAGGACGGCGACACCTATTACATCGTCATGGAGTACCTGCGCGGTACCGACCTTAAGAGCGGCATCAAGAGCCACGGCGCCCTCGATCCCAAGAAGGTCGCGCAGATCGGCTCGCAGATCAGCTCCGCGCTTTCGGTCGCACACAAGCACGAGATCATCCACCGCGACATTAAGCCGCAAAACATCATGGTGCTGCCCGACGGCAACATCAAGGTCATGGATTTTGGCATCGCACGCGCCAAGAACAGCCACCTCACGCAGGATAACAACGTGCTGGGCACCGCCCACTATGTAAGCCCCGAGCAGACCCGCGGCCAGGACCTCGGCCCCACCTCGGATATCTACTCGCTGGGTGTCGTCATGTACGAGTGTGCCACCGGCCGCGTACCCTTTGACGGCGACGACGCCATCTCGGTCGCGCTCAAGCAGGTCAACGAGCTCCCCATCCCGCCGAGCCAGATCAACTCCGGCGTCGATGCCGACCTGGAGCGCATCATCCTCAAGTGCATGGAGAAGGACCCGGCAAACCGCTTCCAGACGGCCGACGAGCTGCGCCAGGTGCTCAACAGCTACCTTTCCGGCCGTGCCGTCAACGTCTCGGAGCCCACGCGCATCATCGGTGCCGCCGGCGACCTGGGTGCCACCAAGACCCGCGAGCTTTCCGACTCAACGCGCGCTATGGTTCGTCCCGTCTCGGGCGTGAGCGGTCAGAACACCGCCCGTAGCGCTGTCTCGGGCTCCACGGGCTCCTACGAGGTCGAGAAGCCTAAGTCCAACAAGAACAAGATCATCGCCGCCGTGATTGCCGCCGTCGCCGTGATTGGCGTTGTGGTGGCCTTTGCCACGGGCATGTTCAGCGGCGAACAGGTCACGGTGCCCGATGTGCTGGGCAAGGACCAGGAAACCGCTATTGAGTTGATCAAGGAAGCCGGCCTTGAGGTTGGCACCGTCGACCAGAGCTACAACGACGATGTCGACGAGGGAAAGGTCGCCGAGCAGACCCCCAACGGCAACACCAAGAAGGCCAAGGGCACAAGGGTGAACCTGGTAATCTCCAAGGGCCCTAAGCCCTCCGAGAAGGTTGAGGTTCCGCAGCTCCTCGGCCTGACCAAGGACCAGGCCGAGGCCGCACTGGCAAGCGTGGGCCTGAAGGGCAGCGCTTCGGAGGAAGCCAATGAGGCCGAAGAGGGCCAGGTCTTTGAGCAGAGCACTGCTGCCGGCAAGGAGGTCGAGAAGGGCACGACTATCTCGTACAAGGTCTCTGGCGGCCCGGACACCACCTCGGTGCCCGATCTGACCGACATGACCGAGGCCCAGGCGCGCAACGCTCTCGACATGGCTGGCTTTGGCGTCGACGTGAGCTACCAGGAAAACGACTCGGTTACCGAGGGCACCGTAATTAGCTGGAACCCCAGCGGCAAGCAGAAGCCCGGTGCCACGATCACCGTCGTCATCGCCAAGAAGTCCGGCAAGGCCAGCGTCCCGGGCAACCTGTACGGCAAGAGCATCTCCGCCGCCGTCACCGCGCTCAACAACGCCGGTTTCTACAACATCGCATTCTGCGATCAGAACGGCAACCCTGTGAGCGGCAACGAAAACGCCACCGTTACGGGCGTCTCCCCCACCGGCAAGCAGTCCACCGACAGCACGATCACGCTGACGGTTTCGCTTTCTGGCTCTGCCTCGGGTGACGATTCCGACACGACGACTAACTAGTCGACAACCCATCACCTGCAGCGGCTATGGCCGCAAACATATTCGCTCAACGGCGCCCGCTTGCTCCCCAGCAAGCGGGCGCGTTATTTATCGACAGGCCAGGGCTCCATAGCAACGCAAAGAGGCCCGCAAAAGCGAGCCTCTCAGGTAACAACAGATATGTGATGCAGTAATTACTAGCCGCAGAACTTCACCATGGTCTCGACCATGGACTCTTGCCTATAGACAAAATGTCCAGAAGCAAGGAGATGAAAGAGTAAGGACAACGCCCTCTAAAAGAAGGCCGTATATGAAGATTGCATATCCCTTTTGCCTTCATATACTCAAGAAGCACCCCTCGAAGCGCTCCTGAGAGGCCCCCTTGGATGCAACCCAGGGGATCCAGATTCTGGTAGACACCGGCACAGCAAAATCCTGCCGCGCAGGCACGAACGGACATCTTGACTCCCAACGCAATGCGGGGCGCCCCAAGACACCCCGCCACGACAAAAAACTAGTTCTCGTAGACCAGCGGGTGGCCCCAACTGCCCTCGATCTTGCAGGTCTGCGCCGCAAAACCGGCAGCGAAGTCCAAGCTCTCGCGAATTGCGGCCTCGCCGCACTCGCCGGCCTTCTTCTTGGAAAGATAGGTGACCAAAAACGCCGTCAGCAGTGAATCGCCGGCCGCCATAGCGTCTTTGAGCTCCTCGGGCGCCACGGGCTTGATGCCCTGCTCGTAGAAGTTTTCGCCGTCATAGGCGACGGAACCCTTGCTCCCGCGCGACGCGCATACGATTTGAGGGCCAAGGGCCTTCACCCACTCGAGCTTCGCCTTGATATCCTCCAGGGAAGCGTCGCCCATGGACATAAAGGCGTACGTCACAAATGGCGCAATCTGCTCGAAGTACTCGTCGGTGGAGTCATCGGAGAAGTCGAAGCTGATAGGCACACCGGCAGCCTTGATCTTGGGGAGCTCGCGCTCGGTGAAGCAGTAGTTGCCGCTGTGCACCAAATCGAAGCCGCTGACGTACTCGGCGGCGAAGCGGTCTATCACGTAGCGCATGTCGCCACGTATGCCGCCTTCATTGGAGCCCAGGAAGATACGGTCCCCGGTCTTGTCAACGGTCACGCGAGCGGCGCCGTTGACGCCCAGGACCTGCTGGCAGCGAAGAAGCTCGACGCCCTCGTCCTCAAGCGATGCTATAACGTGCTCGGCCTCCTCATCTGATCCGAAGATTCCCATGTAAGCGCTGCGATCGACACCGAGCTTCTTGGCGAAGACGGCGAAGTTGACTGCGTTGCCGCCGGGATACATAGTCTTGATATGCTCGTACTTATCGACAACGTTGTCTCCAAAGCCGAGCACGCTTATAGGATAGGCTGCCATGGTTATCTCCATTCAGGTAAACCGCCGTGGCTACGGCGAGCAGAAGAGGCGCGAGGATTCGCACGTCTCAACGCGCTTCGCGCCCCGTTCTAAAATCGCTAGTACTTCTCGATGCCCATGTAACGACGCACGTCCGGGTGATGGTCGAACACCTTGCCGCGAGCGGAGCGCAGCTCACAGTTCATCGCGTAGAACAGGATTGGATCAAGGAACGCGCGAACGCTTGCCGGTACTTGGTCCATGCCGTACTCCATGGCGTCGAGCACCATAAGAGTGTCGGTATGGGTCTCGAGGAATGCGAGGGCGCGCTCATCCATGGCTCGGCACTCACTGGAAGACATCTGCAGGAAGTAGAAGACTCCGGGCTCGGTCACCTCGAAGGGGCCGTGGAAGTACTCGCCGGAGTGGATATAGGCGCAGCTCTGCCACTGCATCTCCATAAGCGAGCAGATAGCGAAGCCATAGGTCTGGCTAAACACGGGACCGGATCCCAAGATATACAGGAACTTGTGGTCCTGGCACAGGGCAGCGAAACGGTCGCAAAGTTCGGCGTTGACCTTCTCGCGAGCCGCAGGCAGGATCCGGTCCATCTTGGCGATGCCTTCGTACATATCGGCAAGGTCAGCATAACCTTCCTGCTGATCCAAGAGCTCGGCAGCGAGAGCCAAAGAGATGCCGGCGGGTACCTCCGCCTGCGGAACTCCCTCGCCCCACGGATATACCCAGCACGTCCACTCACCGTTATCGATGCCGGAGCCGGCGTTGTCGGTCTGTGCGATAACGGTTGCGCCCGCCGCCTTGGCGATCGAGCACGCATCGATTACCTCGGGAGTGTTGCCGGAGTGGCTGCAAGCGATAACAAGGGACTTTTCGCCCAGGCGCTTGGGACGCATGATATCGAACTCGCGGGCGGTATACGCCTCGCTGGCAAACGTAGTCGCCTCGCGCTTGAGCAGCTCGTGGGCGGGCAGCAGGTCGATGAGGGAGCCGCCGCAGGCAACCCAGAAGACGCTATCGAAACCGCCCTTTTCAGCGATTGCGTCGGCGATAAGATCATGTGCGTTCATTGTTATTCTTCCTTTCGATACGGCGGACGAATCCGCCAACGTTTACTGCGAGTCTTCTCGTCAAGCGTGTTGACTTCCCCACGCGAATGGGAGCTACGCGCTAGTCGACAAAATACCTCTCGAAGGCGTCCATGTTGTGCCGGTCCGCTGCTGCGGGATCATCGAAATACCTTCCATCGGTGATCTCCTGACCAAGATAGCCCTCGAACCCATGCGCGTTGAGGACGCGTACGAAATCGTCCATACTGTGCTTTCCATCGCCCCAAACCAGATGGCCATATGGGTCGCCATCAATGAAGCGCATGTTCCTTATGGCACCATCGCCAAACTCAGCAAACCACTCTTCAAGGCTCTCGCCGGCGACTCCCATAGCGGTAGTGTCCACCATTGGAGTAAGGTGCGGGCTGGCTACTTGGTCAAGCATGCGCCTGGCGTCCGCGAGTGTAACCACCAAGTTGCTCTCTTCCGGCCTCAGGCTCTCCATGCAGAGGGTCACGCCGTGCTCGCCGGCATAGTCCGCAAGAATCGCCAAGTGCTCGGCAGAGCGCTTCCAAGCCTCCTCGCGGTCCTCGTCCCAATCGCCCCAACCGGAGTTGATGGACATATACGGGGCGCCGAGCACCTCGGCGAGCTCGATGCCGTGCTTAAAGTAAGCGAGGCTCCGCTGCGCGTGGAGGGGCTTTCTGGCAGCGTACTGCCACGGATACACCACGTTCTCCGGACACAGGGAGCTCACGGAGAGTCCGCGGGACTCGATCTTGCGGCGAAGCTCGTCGGCCTCGAAATACCCCGTGTGGTCCAGCGTCACGTGCGGCTCGGCCGCCCAAAGCTCGATGGTTTTGAAGCCAAGGCGCTGCTGAGCATCAAGGAAGTAATCGAGCGACCACATGATGTAGTGAATGTTCATGCCGGCGACCTGCTCGCGACGCAGACGGGGTGTGGAAGCGCTTAAATCCATGCTGGGCACCTCCTACATCGGCAGTAGGCCGGAGATCACAGTCGCGACCAATCCGAACAGAACCATGAAGATAAAGAACTTCCAGATGGTCTTCCACCATTGCCCGAAGGAGATCTTCGCCACGGCAAGACCCGCGACGGTCATGCCCGCAACGGGGCTGATGGTGTTGACGGTCTGGTTCGCGAACTGCAGAGCGGTGACGGCAGCCCCGGGATTGAGGCCCATAAGCTCGGTCAGCGGGCCCATGACGGGCATGGTGAGTGCAGCGAGGCCGGAGCTGGAAGGAACCAGCAGCGAAAGCAGGCCGAGGACGATGTACATGAAGGTGGTATAGATGAAGGACGGAGCGCCCGCAAGGAGTCCGACGAGCCAGTTAAGAATAGAGTCGATGATCATTCCGCCCTCTGCGACGACCAGGATGCCGCGGGCGATGCCGATGATGCAGGCTGCGTAGGCGAAGTCGGCGATTCCGCGGACGAACTCCTCCGCAATGGTCTTCTCGTCCAGGCCGCCGAGTATGCCGGCAAGAAGGCCCATGGCCAGGAACACCATGGAGATCTCGTCCATATACCAGCCCTGGGTAACGAGGCCCCACACGATAACGCCCATGCCGACCGCGAAATCAATGAGGACGAGCTTGTGGCGAAGCGTGAACTCCTCTTCGATAGAGGCATCGGTGACAGAGAACTCGATGCGCTTCTGCTTATCGTCCTCATAGGTGATGGAGGACTTGGGATCGAGCTTGACGCGGCGCGCGTAGCGCATGGCCCAGAAAATGCCCGCGGCGGTGAAGATGACCCACAGGATGGCGCGGAGCCAAAGCTGGGGATTTCCCTCGATGCCGATAACGCCCTGGGCGATCAGCACGTTGAAAGGATCAATAGTGGATGCGCAGTAACCAAGGTTGGGGCCGAGGAAGCAGATGATGAACGCGGTCATGGAGTCATACCCGATGCTCAGCATGATGGGGATGAAGATCGCGTAGAACGGCAGCGCCTCCTCGGACATGCCGAACGTGGTGCCGCAGATCGAGAGCAGGATCATGGAGATGGGGATGATCAAGATGTCCTTGTTCTTCAGCTTCTTGATCACGCGGCTCATGCCGGCGTTTAGGGCGTTGGTCTTGGTGACGATGGCGAACGATCCGCCGATCAGCAGGACGAACGCGACGACATCGGCCGCAGCCTGAATGCCCTTGGCGGGAGCCTGCAGGACGGCATCGATGCCCTGTCGCAGATCGACGGTCTCCCCCGTCTCCGAATCGGTGTAGACCTTGTCGACCTCTTGGTACGTTCCGGCTACGGCGACTTCTCGCTCGCCCGCGGCCGTCTGAATGGTCTGGCGGTCGAACTGACCCGATGGGACGATCCATGTGAGCACCGCGAAGAACACGATCAGCATGAACGCGATGGTGTACACATGGGGAAGCTGGAGATGGAATCTGCGCTTGGGCTTCTCCTGTTTGGCATCCGGCATTCTTAACCTCCTGCCAGAGCAACGATGCTTGCCAAAAATCCTTCACGTATAGGCAAACATCTTAGGTTGTTCTATGTATAACCTGCATGAAGGCGTCGGTCAAGAAACATATTAGGTTGTTCTATAAGTGGTAACTTTTACGCGCTAAACGGACCTGCCGCGGCAATACGAGAACAGCGCTGTGTGAGACAGAGCCGCTAGATATCGAAGCTGTAGCGCGAACCCACGTAGTACTGTCTGCCATAGCAGAAGCGCTCTCCGTTGGAATCGAGAAAGCCCGCGTTCATGAAGAACAGCGGCTCCCCTACTGGGACCTTGAGCTCGCGGGCGGCATCAATTCCCGCACGGGCGATCTCCAGCCTGCAGGGATCGGACGAGCAGGGATACCTACCCGTACGCTCCCCCACGGCCTCGAATATCGAACAATTGGAGAGACCGATATCTTTGAGAAATTCGAATCCATCGACAGGATAGTAGTTGTTCTCGAACAGGACCGGCACGCCGTCTGCGGTACGCACGCGTGAGACCAAGATGAGGTCAGAGCCTTCATCCAAGCCAAAGAAAGAAGCGAGGTCGCGATCGGCGGCAACGGTCTTGCGGGCAACGACGCGAGCGCCCGCCTTCATGCCGTTTTCAGCGCATGCTTGGGTAAAACTCTGAACATCGTCCTTCTGATGCACCTTGCGAATTATCTTTGTCGCGGTCACAAACGTACCACGCCCCTGCCGCTTGGTGAGATACCCCTCGCCCACAAGCTCCTCTATTGCGCGGCGAACCGTGACCCTTCCCACGCCGTACATCTTAGAAAGCTCAAGTTCCGTTGGAATCTGCGAGTCAACGGGATATGTCCCCTGTTCGATATCGCTCTTAAGCAAATCGAGCACCTGTTGATACAGCGGGGCGGAAGAGCCCCCATCCAGATGCGCATCCACAAAAACTCTCCCTTTAAGGCGTTCGCGATCTCAACGACTCCATTCTACCGCACACGGAAAAATGAGGTTAAACACATAGGGGCCCTGCATGTTTGAGCGTATCGGGAATCTGGTCGCTGATTTCGTCCGCATTTGCTTGCGAAAAACCAAAACGCTCCTCGCGCTTGGCGAACACGGTGAGGCCCGCCGCCTTGCACGCAGCGATCGATGATGCTCGTGTGATGTTGGCTTCCTTCCTTTGCTTGCGAGGCGCGTCACTCGTCCTGCTGAGCCGCGGGCCCATCGTTCAGCGTGGCCTGCCTGCGCGGGGTATGCCGGGAATTGATGTAGTCGTATGCGTAGGCGATCTCCGTGACGGGGACCTCCACGTGGTAATGGGCGGAAATGTCAGAGAAGCTCGTGCGGAATGCCTCGACGAAATCGTTGTGTTCATTGGCGAAGCGCTGCTCGTCTGCGTAGTTCTCGATGGGGCTTCTGGTCACGAGGCGCTCCACGAGACAACACAGGTGCACGTAGAGCCCCATGCTCACACGAGCGCCAATCACGTCTCCGGTGAGCTGCTGGAGCCGCTCCGCGGCACTCTCGATTTCGCCGAAGAGCTTGTTGGGGTTAAGGATTGTGATGGACTCGACCACGTTCCTGAGGGTCATGTTCTTGACGAGATTCTGGTGGAACGTGCGCAAGCTGTCAGCGTCGAGCAAGCGTGCGAAGGCGCGGTCTATCTGGGCCGTTCCTTCGCCGGCGATGAGTTCCTCGAGCGAAATGAACGGGACTCCGTCGGCGTGCGGATTGTCCGTGCCGATGACCGAGCGCACGTTGTACTGGGAGAAGGCGGCATCCTCAGATCCGTTATTGGCGAGCTGCCGCCAGTCAACGGCGACAAGCCGCGCGGGGGACTCGCCAGGCAGGCTCTGCGCCACGAGATCGCGGATCCGCGCAGCTGCGTCAAGTCCGCCTTCGGAGCAGAAGACAATCGCGTCCGGTCGGGCGTTGCGCGCCACGATGTGATAATTACAGGTGCAAGCTGCCGCAGCATCGTCGAGAACCTCTCGCACGGAGCGACCCGCGATAAGTCCGGCGCCAACCTCCACCGCAAGGCCGGTAGAGGCGTTGTTTATGATGCCGAGCGTCATGCCGGAGGTGGATTCCAGACTCTTATAAATATCCTGGAGCGATCCCATGTCCACGAGGATGACGACCTCGTCTGCGTAGGAGAAGCGGTCGATGATTTGCTGAAGAGGAACAGCGACGTCCGTAACCTTCTGGTCGTAGGGCATGTCGATGGCCTCGAAGACCCTCGTGTCAAGAATCCGATTGGCGGCGTCGGCGATGCTCGTGGCGGTCGAGTAGCCATGACTGAGGACGATACCGACGCTCCGACGACGCTTAGACGGGTCGAGTGCGAGTGCCGCATGCGCAAGGACGAGCAGACACGTGAGATCGTCGAGTGCGATGCCGAGCGTGGCCTTGAGTTCATCAGCGATGCAGGCGCAGACAGTAACGGCAAAGCGGTTGCGCTGGGCCACGACGCCGCGCATGCCGGAAAGCTCGCTTGCATGGGAGCTCTTCCAACGCGAGAGGCTTGCGGGCGGCCACAGCTGGAGGCAGATGCCCTGGGCGATTAGATGCGAGCTCTTTCGGGACAAATCGATCGAGTAGAGTTCGTTCACGGAAGTGACGACGCTGTCGGCGATCTGCTCGTATGCGTCGGACTTCGAGCGGCCCGGGTTTTGCCCGAACGCCAGGTAGTCCTCGAGGTCGCGGGCTCGCTCCACCAGCTGAGCGCTGCACGCGCCCCCATCAAGCGTGCCTTCGCGATAGCTCTCGTATGGCTCCAGCATGGCGTCGAGTACATGCCGTGCGCGGTCGTCCGCCTGGCTTTGGATGCTCCGGGTGGTGTCGATGAGCTGCATGTCGTTCTCGCTGCGCTCGAGTGCGGAGCCGGCAAGGATTGCGGAGGGAAGCTGGTAGGTGCGAATCTCCAGGCTGTCACCCTTCGTGTCTAGATAGGCCTCGGCGCAACAGTTGGTGATGCAGTCGCGCAGGCCGCGTACGTTCTCCTCGAAGTTGGTGCCGGCGAGGGCTCGGAAGGCTCCGCGACTTATGAGGATGTCGCGTCCTATGCGTCGGCCCTCCTCCTTGAGGAAGTGGAGAGTCAGTTCCTCACGCTCCTCCTGGGTGCGCTCGCGCAGAGACGGCACCTGGGCGGACATGGGGATGCGACGCGTGAGGCTGCGGCACTCGGTACTGTCTGCCTCGTTTGAGGTGGCAAAGATAAGGCGCACAGCAGGGGCTGGCACAATGGCGCCCGCCTGTGCGGAGGCCCACTCCAAGAGCGCGTCCTGGGCAGCGGGTGAGAGGGCGTCGACGTCCTTGAGATAAACGATGCCGCCGCTCGCCCGATCTGCAGGCCCGCCATCTGCGCACAGGTCGTGAGTGAGCGCGCGGGCATCGTCTGCGTAATGCGAGCAGTCGATGCTCACAAGCTTGGCTTCCTGCTGCAGGACGCCGACGTTCTTGCCGTATTCGAGGGCAAGTTCGGCGAGTAGACCCTTGCCGGTTCCCGAGGCGCCACAGAGCAGGATGGGCAGGCCAGCTGGCGGGTACTTGAGCGCGGCGCAGAGCTGGCTGATGCAGGGCGCAAGGCTCAGCTCGTGACCGATTGCGCGGTCGAAGTCGAGTCGCTCGCCGTTTCCGAGCGTGGCGAAGAGCTGCTCGACCGAAGGGTAGGTGCTACGCTCAATGCGAGACTGGAAGAAGCGTTCGAGGGAGCGGCGGTGGAAGTAGCACACCGGTCGTGCCCCTGCTTTCACCACGAGGCCAGCGCGCACGAGCTCGTTGAGATACTGACTTGCCAGGCTGCGCGAGATGGCGAGCGAGTCGGTTATAGATGCCGTGGTGAAGTGGTCGAGACGGTTCTGGATGCGCCCGCCCCGCGTGCTGCCAAGCTCGCGCGTGATGCGATCGAGGTAGGCAAGCAGGTCTTTCTGTGTCTCGGGGATGTTCATGCGGCTGGTCCTCCTTTCGTCCCACACCTTACGGGCGGGGTGGTGCTCGGGACGGGTTGGCGCCCGCGTTTTGTCACGGGCACGTGAACTTCGGCACTCCATGATACATCTGTAGTGGCATATGGCGACTTCTCGACACCTGCGCTCGACACAGCGAGCGGCAACAGCGCTGTCCGCCGAGCGCCTCACGGGCGTATCCCAACCGTAGGAGTGCGCTTTGCCACCTTTGACTGCCTCCCTGTCGGCAAGCGGCTCGCCGTTCGCTCCGTCTCTGACCACATCGCTCGAATCGACTCTGCCGCCGGCGCTGTGGTGGCCGTCGTGCCCGCAAAGGTCATCAAGCAGGCCGACGAGGTCACCGCGGGCAAGGTCTCCCTCGTCGACGCACTCAGGAATCTGTAGGCGAGGCCCCTAAGGCCGCCTCGCTGTCGGCAGCCCGGGGCCATGTGCCATCAGGGCACAGGACGAGTCCGGTCGCCGGAATGCGGCCGGACCCGTTGTTCGCGTGTTTTGCTGGGGGAGTCGCTGTGGCGACGAGGTTCACTGGCTTACTTTTCCTGTTCGCGCAGCCCCTTCGCCAAGGCTATGTTGGACAGTTTGAGTTCGCCATTCGTTACCGTAACAGCAAGCGAGTGGCCGAACTTCTCGCAGACGCGTGTCGTGAGTGCGGTACCGTCGAGGTAGAGGACGAGGATGTTGTCGTCAACGATGAGCTGCAGGTGGTAAGAACGCCCGGACTCGAGCCAGACTGGCCTCCAAAGCCCCTTATCCATTACGCGGAACCACTTGTAACAGGGGCTCTTGTCGAACGAGAGCCGATTCGCGTCGAGGTCGAAGCGGTATTCGTACGACTCGTCGGTCTCGAGATTCTTGTAGGCTCGAATTGAGAAGTCGCAAGCGTCCCTGAACGTCACGTCTGCCTCGAAGCAGAAGATCTCGCCTGCGTTTTCGGTGATTACGCACTCCGTTCGTTCGTGGTCTCCGCGAAGCTCGATATCCGGGACGGCATCAGGGCACTCGAACGCATCCTTTATGCTTTGGGGAGGGCGAACGCCGAGGGTGCCATTGGGGCGCTGGTACACCTCATGGGGCATAAACGAGCCACCCCAAAGCCAGTTGGCCCGGTCATCGTCGTTCTCGCGCGTGGGGACCCAGCCGGACAGAATCCTGCGCGATCCGTCGAAGGCGGTCCGTCCGGCGTAATACGCCCTCCCGTCGAAGGCGTCATCTCTCGGCTTCTCCCACGGACCGTAGAGATCGCGGCTCATGCGGTAGACGATCTTGTTCTCGTCGCTGTACTCAGAGTAGACCAGGTACCACCAATCGCCAATTTTAAAAATGTCTGGCATTTCGAACATGGTGTAGAGGCCGGGGGCCCAGAAGTCGCCCTTGAACTGCCAGTGCTCGAGGTCCTTCGACGTAAAGTGAACGAGCCTGCCAGTTTGGAGGGTTTTGGAGGGGTCGTCTCCCTTACGCGTGCCCAGTACGAGGAGGTATTCCTTCCGGTCGTCATCCCATATTACGAAAGGGTCGCGCCAGTTGCGCCCATCGTATCCTGGCTGAGGCGTGAGCTCTACTGCAACGCCCGTCTTTTTCCACGTCGCATAATCATCCGAGCAGGCCTTCGCCTGCATGAGCACCTGGGACGTTTTGCCTTCTCGCAGGTAGTTGCGGTTGAACCCGGTATAGAAAGCGCGTACCTCCCCTTTTGCCTCGTAAACGGTTCCGGCGTAGATGAACTGGTCTTGGTCGTCTTCTCCGCCGTGGGGGATCGCCGTTCCGTGTTCCTGGTACGTCACGAAGTCCTGGGTGGTCGCGAGCGACCACCCAAAGGGCTGTCCTTCGGCAAGCGGAGCGGGGTCGCGCGTGTCACGCTGGTGGTATAGATAGAACGTGCCGTCCTTGCCGAAGGGCATGACGTCTCCCACCCACACGTCCTTCGGTTGGTAGAACAGGTGCTGGTTATTGGTCGGGACTTTGCGCATGTCTCGTCCTCCTTACTGTCGCGTCTTTCCTATTCGTCTTCTTCGTCAACGTCCGGAGTAAGATCTCCGAGGTAGACGAGCTGCTCTTTGGCTTGGGTGACGACATGCCTCACCACATCGGGAGTAAGCTGTCCGGCGTGGAGCGAGAGCTCGAGGGCCACGGGAAGGTTTACGCCGGTCACTATGAACGCGCCTCGCGGAGCCGAGCAGGCTACGAGCTGGTTTACGCTGCCCTGAAGGATGTCGGTGAGAACGAGGGTCTCGTCATCTTCGGCGATGCCCTCGAATGCGCTGGCGAGCTTCTCCTCGAGCGGGGTTTCGTCTGTAAACGCGCAGACAACCCTGATGTCGTGCCCCGGTCCTATGATGGCCTTGAGCGTGTCTCCGAGTCCGGCTGCCAGGCCGTAGTGCGATGCAATGATGATGTGCCTCATAATGCGTCCTTTGTGGGTTGGTCTAGCCCTAGGCTAGGCAGCAAGAATGCCGAAAGCCGCGCACACCCACGAGATGATGAGGATGCCGAGGACAATCTTGTTGATGCTGACCTTGCGCTTGACGAGGGCGTAGACGATGGCTGTGGCTATTACGGGCAGCATGCCGACCATGATTTGGTCGAGGATGCCCGTCTGGACGTCGAGCGTGACGTCACCCATGGTGAACGTGAGACCACACGAGACCTTGATGACGGTGGGGATGAGCGCACCGACGACCATCATGCCAAGTGCCGACGTCGACTCGGTGAAAACGGACATCTTCTCGGCAAGGGTCGTGAAGAGCTTGTCGCCGAACTTATAGCCTATGCGCCAGTCAAAGAGCTTCCATACGAAGATGGCGATGGCGACGGCGAGCCAGAGAAGCACGCCGACGGGGTTTCCCGCCTGTCCCATGTAGGCGGCGATGGAGCCGAAGATGGTGGGAATGAGGATGGCGAAGATCGTATCGCCGACTCCTGAGAGGGAGCCCATGAGGCCAATCTTAAGGTCTTGGACCGCGTCGATGGCGTCATTGTGCCCCTTGTCCTCCAAGGCTAGGCCGGCGCCGAGGAGCAGGCCGCTTACCTGGGGAGTCGCATTGTAATAGCGATAGGTGCTCAGAAGTGACCTGCGGTAGCCCTCCTCGTCTCCTGCATAGATCTTGCGCAGGGCGGGTTCGGTTGCGAACATGACCGCCGGGGCACACTGGGACTCATAGTTATAGATGGACGCGCCGAGCATCCAGCGGCGGCCGCAACGGTCGAGATCGGAAACGGTGAGGACTGGCTGGTACGTTCCGTCTGCCAGGCGGGTTGGCGCTTCGTTTGCCTTGGTGGCGTTAACTTCGTTACTCATCTTCCAGACCTCCAGCGTCGAGGGCGTTTACGGACGGATTGCTGTGCGACTTGTAGTACTCGATGGCCGCGGCGGCACCGAGCAGGGCAATGGGGAGAATGCTTATCTGCAGGTAGGCGGCCAGAACGAAGCCAACGATGGCGTAGGCGATGAATTTCTTCATTGGCATGAAGGACAGAAGCATCGCAAGGCCGACGACGGGGAGGATACCGGCGGCGATGGAGAGGCCGGTCGTGAACCAGGAGGGCATGACGGAGAGGAAAGCGTTGACGGCATCGGCGCCAAAGAGCAGTACGGCAAACGTGGGGATGGCCGCCGTAAGGCCATAGAAGACCGGACCGAGGAAAAGTACGCTCTTCATCTGCGAGTACTTGCCCTCTTCGGCAAAGCGCTGCGAGGTACGCCCGAGGAAGCCGTTTGCCGTCTTGGCGATGACGTCGAGCTGAAGGCCGAGCATGCCGACTGCGATTCCGGCGGCAACGCCGACGCTCGCCTCCTGACCCGAGGTGATGGCAACGACGGCGCCAATGATGGCGGCAGTGGGATAGTCGGGGACGGAGGCTCCTCCCATGGCCGCCACGCCCAGGCTCATGAGTTGGACGATGGCGCCGACGGCGAGGCCGGTTACGGGGTCGCCGAGCGCAAGTCCGACGAACCATGCTGGCGTGACGGACATGTTCGTGAGAATTTGTCCCGCGTTCTTCTCGGCTCCGTAGATGAAGGCGATGAGTGTAACGACGGCTATCTGGATGATGGATGGTGTCATAAGTTCACTCCCTTGCTAAAGCGTGATGATGCTGGAGAGCTCTACGGGCTTGTCGGCCGGCACATAGCGAACGGTGATGTCGCAGCCGGTGCCAGCAATCGCTCGATATGCGGGCAGCTCGTCTTTGGTGACGTAGGCGCGACTGCTCACCTGGACGGCGTCTGACCCCTCTTCGGGAAAGACTGTGCCTCCGACCACGAGTGTGGGAACAACCTGGCCCGTCTGTATGACGTCGAGGATGGTCTGGGGGTCTCGCGCCACGATGAAGACCGTGTGGTCGTCGTACTTGCCCGCCCGATAGTTCGTGAGAGCCGTCTCCTTGTTGATAATGGAGAGGGCGACTCCCGAGGGCTTTGCCATCCGCATGGCGGCCTTCTTGGTCGGGTCGTTGGCGACGATGTCATCGATGACCATGAGACGCTGCGGACGGAACTCGGGTACCCACTGGGTTGCCACTATGCCGTGTAGCAGGCGGTTGTCGATGCGTGCTGCGATGATGCTCATGTGATGTTGGCTTCCTTCCTTTGCTTGCGTGACGCGTTTCGGCATGGCCTGTGCCGAAGCGCGTCATTCGTCCTGCCGGGCCGCGGACCCGTCGTTCAGCGTGGCCTGCCTGCGAGGGGCATGCCGGGAATTGATGTAGTCGTATGCGTAGGCGATCTCCGTGACGGGGACCTCCACGTGGTAATGGGCGGAAATGTCAGAGAAGCTCGTGCGGAATGCGATCGAGGTAGGCTCTGTGTCTCGGGGATGTTCATGCGGCTGGTCCTCCTTTCGCCACACACCTTACGGGCGGGGTGGTGCGCGGAACGGGTTGGCGCCAGTGTTTCGTCACGGGCGCGTGCGCTTCGGCACTCCATGCTACATCTGAGTGGCATGTGGCGACTTCTCGACACTCGCGCTCGACACAGCGAGCGGCAATGGCGCTGCCAGCCGAGCGCCTCACGGGCGCATCCCGACCGCAGAAGTGCGCGCGAAGGCTCGTCGAAGTGCTGGGTTGGGGACCGGCGGTCTGGATACGCGGTTTCGTTCGGCGAAGGCGGCGAGGCGAATGGCATGGCGAACGTACGGGTTTGACGTGAACGGGTTGCCCGTGGCGGCGTGGTATCGGGAGGAGACGGTCGAGCAGGTGCTCGCGCCGCTGCTCGTCCGTCTCGCGCGCTCGCATCAGGAGAAGGGGTCACAGGCCCATCTCGGCGACCCGGTGCGCATACGCTATTGCGACCGGGACGGCCACGTGTCGCGAACGGATATCGTCCGCCAGGTGGACGTCGCGCCGCGAAATGCAGACTCGCCCCAATCGTCGGTAAGGGATGCCGCGGGCGATACGATGGAATCCACGGACCGCACCGCGCCGCCGAGATTGCGACGCGAATGCAGGCGATGCGCCCGAAAAACTCCTCCGCGCATGTAGGGCGAAACGCCAGATTGGAGCTCCATGAACGATTTCTCCCTCTACTCCCCCACCCGCTTTGTCTTTGGACGAAAAGTGACCGACAAGGTTGGGGAGACCCTGTCCGTCTCCGGCCACCGCCGAGCGCTCATTGTCTACGGCAAGGGTTCCGTAGTCCGCTGCGGAACGCTCGGCCACGTGAAGGCATCGCTCGACGCCGCGGGCGTGGAGCACATCGAGCTTAGAGGGGTGCGTCCAAACCCCGAAATAGGCTTGGTGCGAGAAGGCGTCGAGCTCGCACGGGAAAACGACGTCGACATCATCCTGCCCGTGGGCGGCGGCTCAGCCATGGACTGCGCGAAGGCCATCGCGCTGGGGGCGGTATACGACGGCGACGTATGGGGCTTCTTCCGCAAGCGCGCCGTTCCCGCCGACCGCATCGACGTCGCCTGCGTGGCGACCATCCCCGCATCGGGTCCGAGGCCTCTAACTCCTGCGTTATCAGCAACGACGAGGAGCACCTCAAATGCGGCATTAACACGGACCTCAACCGCCCAGTCATCGCCTTCCTCGACCCGGAACTGACCTTCACCCTGCCCGCCTACCAGACCGCCGCGGGAGTGACCGACATGATCGCCCATACATGGAGCGACTCTTCTCCGGCGAGCCCGCCGTGGGCGTAACCGACAACAGCGCCTGCGGGCCAGTGCGCGCTGCGATGGAGGCGGCGTCCAAGGTGATGGAGAACCCAGATGACTACGACGCCCGCGCCGAGATCATGTGGGTGGGTACGCTCGCCCATAACGGCCTCGCCGGCTGCGGCCTGGGTGTCCTCGGCCTGCGCGACGGCGATTGGACCTGCCACGTCCTTGAGCACGAGCTGTCCGCACTGGACACCAAGATCACGCACGACGCCGGCCTCGCCGTCATCTTCCCCGCCTGGTTGCGCTACGCATGGCGAGAGCACCCCGAGCGCTTCCTGGAGTTCAGCGCCCAGGCCTTTGGCGTCGAACCCGTCGATTCGGACGCGGACGAGCTCGATGTGGAGGTAACCCCCGAGCAGGCAATCGAGTACGCGGTCGAAGCGACCATCGACGAGCTGCAGGATTTCAACGTCTCGCTGGGAATGCCGCGCACGCTATCGGAGTTCGGAGTCACCAAGGACGATATCGAAAAGATGATTCCGGACCTCAAGATCAACCGCGGAGAGCTCTTCGGCAGCTTCAAGAAGCTCACGCTGGACGACGCGAGAAAGATTTACCGCAGCACACTCTAGGAAACAGATGCCCATCCCCCACGGGCGAGCAGCACGGCGGCCCCCGCAAACCAGAAACGGCGCCGCTCCCGCGACGCCGTCATATTCCCTGGTGCCCCCGGGCGGATTCGAACCGTCGACACCCGCTTTAGGAGATATGATTTAATGCTACCCCTACTATTCACCAAGCATCATTGAACACCATATAACTGCAGATAAAAGGCCCACTTTGCTTGCGTCCTACTGCTGGGCCTTTCATGAAAATAGGGACACCGAGCTTGCGCCAACGAGCTATGAAAGAGAAGCGTACGATTGCAGGCATATCGAAGACCTATTCGGTGCGTTTCAGACAATTGAGGGGCTAACTCCCGATCTAATCGAAGAAACATATGCCGAAGCTCGTCGTACGGGAAAATACAAACCATCAGAGCTTGTACGAATCAATGCGAAACTGCGTCAGATTCTGTCGAATGCAGTCGCAAAGAGAATAATTGACCGAAACCCCTGCGCTACCGTTCATGTTCGCAGACCACGCAACAAAAGAGAATCACTTACAATCGACCAAGTAGCTACCCTATGCACACATCTTCAACACATTGAGCTCACCGCCGAAGCTGTTGGTACGCTAGTACTAGTGTATACGGGTATGCGAAAAGGCGAGATGCTGGGCCTCGAATGGCGCGATTGGGACCCTGCCAATAAAACCTTGAAAATTGACAGGCAGTACACCAACGATCATGAACTGAGGGCACCCAAGTCACAAGAAAGCCAACGCAAAATCCCCGTTGGAGAAACCTTGGCCGAACGTCTTCAATCATGGTCAGCCATACAAAAAGAGCTCCTGGCCTCTCTGGGGCTGTCCCAGACTGGCAGCACTCCCATCATTAGCGATATTGCTGTCGAGCAAGGGGTCCCTACTGTCTGTCACATGAAAAACTACATCTTCAACCATTGGTTTCGCGATTTCGCAGTTAGCTGCAATCTTGGAATCTATGAGCCGAACAATTCGACTGGCGGAAAACTATATAAGGGCATCTGCCCGCATCAGCTCAGGCATTGTGTAAGCACTTTTATGCTGGCGAACGGATCGGACGTTAGAAGCGTGCAAGGTATTCTTGGCCACGCGGACCCCAATATCACGCTCAAAACGTATACAAGCCTCGTTCAACAATCAGAAATAAAAGCAGTTAAAGGCTACGAAGACTTCATCAACGCCTATATACAGAGAAGCGAGAAATAGCATGTTTTTCATTCATCGTTTTTTCATAATATTACGGTACTATAATACCGTTTCCGCAGGTAGATGCTTTATTTGATTGACATCTAATGAGTTTTAATACATGCTAAAGCTGTCAGATGACTACGCATGTAGTCATAGAAACCGGCCCCCCAAGTGCTTATGAACCTGGTACGTCTTACAAGCACAGGGAGGGCCCTCATTGAAAGGATAGCTCATCATGGCTACTCCAAAGATTAGCACCCAGGCGTCCACACCGACTTTCCCTACTGGTGCCGCTCAGTGCGATCGGTTGCTCCGCGTTAACGATATCCGCGAAATCACTGGCTGGAGCGAGAACACTGCACGCAAATTCATGCGCGAGTCCGGCAAGCTCATCCAGGTCCATCGCTCTAATTACATGTTTGAAAGCTCATTCTACGAACTTTTCAAACAGCTTGAAGGTCGTACCGCCCACCTTGACTAGGCGGTAAACATGAGCGAGCTACCGTCAATTTCTGACAAATATCGCGATGATGTTAATGAGCAACGAGAGATTAGAAGGAAAATGGATAACGCGAATATTATTTCGGTGCCCGACTGGGCGTGTTGTGCCACCACTGTCGCTGCCGAGCGCCTCATCCTCGGCCTAGTATGGAAGCTTGGAAATCCTTCCAAAAACAAACGAGCCATGCTTTTTTACGCAAAAAGCAAATGGATTGAGGAGCGCTACCACCTAAGTAAGAATACGATCTCCCGGGCCTATACCTCTTTGACGGATAAGGGGTTTATTCAAAAAGCGGGCGATGGCAGCTGGATGCTTAATTACGCCGCAGTCTACCCCGCCGCAATCGAAAACGGCTGGGAGCCCAAGAAATCTTAAGTCCATAGCCCGACTATCGAGGTCGTGAAGGTCGGTAATCGCCGGGCATCTATAAGAGCATGCCGCGGATGTAAAATGAAACACGGTCGAATCGAAACAGTTCCCGGACAATTGGCGTCCGGCCAGACACTTCGATTCGACCCTTTTTCATGCCCGCATCTAAAACAATCCTATAATCATTCTCGACATCTTTAACGCCATCACTCCCCCGCCACCAACACGTCGTTGGTGCCATTTTCAACGAATCGATATGGCCGTCCATTCATGGTCTTTAAGGCACGTGATATCATGAAAACGTGCGGTATTTCTCCAATCGAAAACCTGCGTGAACGCATGACTTGAGACGCCTTTTTAGAACTCACCGATCGCAGGACGACTACAAATCAACAGCGGCCGCGTATTTGTTCCCAGCCGTACGGCGTGGCGGAGCCATGCCCATTGTTGATTGGAATGTCGCACGATGACAGACGAGAGAAAAATCAGGGAGATCTACGGTTACGGCATGAAGTCCGTCCTCGATGAGGCCGCCGAGCGAATCGAGGCGAGGTGGCGGGAGAAGCTGCTGCGCGAGACCGCCGACCTCAGGACCGAGAACGCACTGCTCATGGCCCAGGTGGATGAATTCAGCCGCAAGCTCGCCGAGGCGACGGATCGGAATGAAAAGATTGAGGCCGACTGCAATGAGCGGATTGCCTTTATAGAGGAGAAGTTCGAACTCGATACCGCGAACCTCGAACTCGAGAACAACGAGCTCCACGCCGCAAGCATCAGGTACCTCTCCCGTGCTAAGGGCCTCGGCAGGCAGGTTGTCCAACTCCATGCCGAGGCTGAGGCCATGGTCGATGAGATCGAGCGGCTGCGCGGCGAGCGTGACACTGCACTGAAAGCCCAAGCCGACACACTCCTGGCCCAGCGCGACCTGATGGCCGAGATCGCCGCCCTCAAGGACCGTCTCGCCGCCTCCGAGCAGCGGGCGGCCGTGGCCGAGGCCAAGGTCGAGGTCATGACCCAGATGAAGGGCGAGTAGCCCCGCGCTTCTCCTATCAGGCGGCTGATTTCTAGGAATCTTCTAGAGCGCTTCCAGAAGGTTCCTAGAACCGGGCGCAGCATCTTCGATCGGCACGATGTCTCGGTAGATCAGGCGATGCTTGGCGTCGCGCCATTCGTCGCCGTGGTAATGCCCGAAGAACCAGGTTCGGTAGCCGAGCCGTCCGTCGAGCTCGCCAAGGAATCGTTGCAGCCGGTCGCCCCGATACTCGCGTCCGCACTCGCGGCACAGTCCCTCAGCAAGGACGGCCGGCGCCTCGTGACTCACCACGTAGTCGACCCTCCAGCCCACGCGGGCGAGTGCGGCGCGGCATTGGCCCATCTCCTCCTCGCTCGGCATCTCCTCGGGCCACCAGCTCCTCCCCTCCCTGCGATACTGCCTGTCGTTGCTCGCGGCGCCGCCCATGGCAAGGACTGTGAGTCCGTCGATATCGAACACCTCTCCGCGCATCAGGTGCAGCACGTGCGGTCGCGCCTCATGAACGAGGCCGCTGTTCCACTCCCGCACCGGCAGTTCTGCCAGCATCCGGTGGTTCTCGTGGTTTCCGTCTACGAAGCACGTGGTCCATGGCTTCGACTCGAACCAGTCGAGCCAGTATTTCTCGGCGTTGGACCCATCCCAGACAAAGCCGAAGTCGCCGGCCACGATCACCACGTCATCGCGCGTCAGGGTCCGGCCCAGCGGCCAATTCGTGAAGGCAAACCGGCTGGACCCGTACTCGGCCCTGCCGTGCACGTCACCTGTCGCATAGACCGTCATCAGTACGCACCCCACGGCAGGAGTTTGTCCCCGAGCCTCACGATCCGGTCATACAGCACCGTGTGCCGTTCGTCCGGATTGCCGTCTCGGTGAAAATGGCCGTAATACCAGCGCTTGTAGTCCAGGCGGTCCTCGAGCTCGTCAAGGAATTCGGTCAGCCGGTCCACATCGGGGCGTTCCCAGCCCGGGTCCGGGTAGAGCGTCGGCGAGAGCATGCGCGTCGGGCAGGTATGGGTGATGACGCAGTCGACCTTCCAGCCGACCTCGTCGAGCTTTGTCCGCGCGGTATCGAAATCGCGCTCGTCCGGGAGCTCCTGAGGCCACCAGCTGGAATACGGCACGCGGTATTCCCTGTCCACGCTCGTGGCACCGCCCATGGTGAAGACCGTCGATCTATCGAGCTCGAAGACCTCGCCGCGCGTCAGGCGCCGAATGGGCGAGGTGTCCGACAGGCGCTGCGTCAGCCCGCCATGCCACATCTCCATGGGGCGCTCCGCCCAGTGATCGAAGCGCTCGTGGTTGCCGTCGACGAACAGCACCGTGTAGGGGCGCGACTCCAGCCAAGCGATATCGGCGCATTCCTCGGCAGAGAAGTCCCACGGAAAGCCAAAGTCGCCGGCGATGATCAGATAGTCGTCGCTGCCAAGGCTATCCCCAAGCTCCCAGTCGCGGAGCTTTTGCATGTCGAGCCCACCGTGGATGTCGCCTGTCACATAGACCGTCATCGGATCGCCTCTTTCCGCTTGTAAGCCGCCAGCTCGCGCTCGACCTGCCTGTCGCCGGTCTCGTTGACCCACCAGGGCCATTTCACCCGGCCGCACGGCTCGTCGACTCCGGCGAACCATTCCCTCAGCTCGTCGAGGCTCACCGGGGAGTGCCCGTTGGCATCGCAACCGACGTCGTAGCGCAGAAGGCCCTGCTTGCGGTTGAACTCGTTGTACGCGCCGCCGCTGCTGTGGATGTGCCCGTGGAGGTGCCACGATCCATGGTTCATGCCCTGCCAGTCGGCCATGGGGTAATGACTCAGGACGATCTTCTGCCCGTCGATCTTGAGCACGCAGATCGGCGGTTCCACGGTGAAGGCGCCCGCGACCGCCGGCTGGGTCCAGTCCTTGTCGTGGTTTCCCGGGACTAGGTGGATGCGCCTGCAGGCGATCCGCTTGCGCAGCCCGTAGGCGTCCTGGGCGGTCATCTTGAATGAGAAATCCCCCAGGATGTAGAGCTCGTCGTCCATGGCGACCCTGCCGTTGATGTTGTCGACGATGGCGTCGTTCATCTGCCAAATCGTCTCCCACGGGCGGTCGGTGAACTTCAGCACGTTCTCATGCCCGAAGTGGGTATCGCTGGTAAACCAGATCATATTTATGTCTCCTTTTATCGCTAAAAAACGTTCTCCTTCGAGGTCAGGAGACGTTTTATGAGCGACATGAGGTGCATATCCCTCATGTTTCAAGCTCCAATCTGCCGGATTTGCCCAACTAAAAGTTTGCGCTCACGCGCGAACAGGATTTGATTTTTGAAATATGGACGAATTCCTCGTCAGGAGGGTAAAATGGTGCCGACGGCAGCCCAAGTTGTAGAGAGCTGGGCAGAGCCGTTGCTTAATGAAGTTGGGTCATCGTCTTAGCGACGGTGGCCTTTCTTTTTGGGCTTCGAGCCCTGCTTGAGTGCCTTGGAAAGGCCGACAAGGGCCGTGAGGAGCGAGACCATAGCGGTCAGGAGCTTCACGAGCTCGGTGAAATCGGTCATGGGCATCACCTCCCATCGGATGGAGGGCTCTGCCCGGCACGAGGACTGCCGACAGCGAGGATGATTTTATCAGAGTGGTTGGCCCTCTCCGATCAATTCACGCTCCTCACCCTCGCGAAGAGTGCGGGCATGGCAGAATCGGCACTAAACGGCAGTGCGTTAGGGCACCGACGACGAGCTTTCAAAACTAGCAAGGCGTATCGCCGTTGCGGTACCGGGATCGGCAAATCTCTGGTGTCCCCCGGGCGGATTCGAAAACTCCCCCCGCGGGGAAATTGGTGACGCGGGTGTCGACGGCCCGAATCCGGCCCTTAGACCAGAAGAGCCCGGCACCGTGGTGGTACCGGGCTCGGCAAATCTCTGGTGCCCCCGGGCGGATTCGAACCGTCGACACCCGCTTTAGGAGGTCTTGTATTTCTATTTGAGCTGGTGTTTTATAATTTTATACAACTTCATATAACCGCATGTAAAACGGCATGTTTCAAGAATCGCGAGATATAGGCTTCAAAAACTTTCTACCCTAATTCTACCCAGATACTCTTGCTTGGGTAGATTTTTGGGATTAGGCTAGGGGCAAGCCTTTAAGGGCTTGCCCCTAGCCTAATCCCAAGGAATCCCACCATGAGCACCAAACCACGAGTCGTCGGAAACGGCAGCGTATATCAAGTTAAAGAAGGGGTGTTCCAATACCGCTTCAACCTCGGCAAGGACCCCAAGACCGGCAAATACGCCTACTCATCCAAGAGAACGCTGCACTGCGAAGGTGTGAGTAGACGCACACAACAGGCAATGCTCCGCAAAGCCCTGGAAGAATACAAGGAGGAGTTGAACTCCGGTATCGTCCGTGACAGCAGAAACCTCACCGTCGCAGAGTACGCCAGGAACTTCCACAAACTAAGGAAAGAGAGCCTCAAGTCACCGCTCGCCTATGCCCGTGAGGGCAACTATATTAGCCACATTCAAGAGATGTTCGGCCATATTCGACTTACTGACCTCCACCCTGACGATATACGGCACATCTACGCAAACGCCCGCAAAAAGGGAATGTCCGAAGCCGAGCTACACGGGACACATGTCAAACTGCGACAGATTCTCCAAGACGCCGTAGACAACGAGCTCATCCTTCGTAACCCATGCACGCCAATCAAGCTTCCCAAACCAACTTACAGGGAAAGAACTCCGCTTACGGCAGACGAGGCTTCACGATTTCTGTCTTGCCTCATGGATGAACCACTGTCGGCCAAGGCAACGGGCACCATGCTCTTGCTCCAATGTGGTCTCCGACGCGGCGAAATGCTCGGCTTGACTTGGGGCGACATCGATCTTGGGCAGCGCACGTTGAGCGTGTCGAAGCAGTTCACCAATGACAAGACTCTCCGACCGCCAAAATCGAAGATGAGCCGACGCACCATAGCAATCAACGACTCCCTGGCCTGCTATCTCAGCAAATGGGAGCTGGAACAGCGGGCGCAGCTCAACCGATACACTCTCGATCAGGACGACAAGACGCCTATCGTTAACGGCATAAAGGTCGTTACGACCGAGGATGGCATATACGCCACAGTCGTCAACGTAGACGGCCACAACTTCGACCGATGGTTCCGCGACTTCTGCGTCGATAACGGCTTTGGGAGCTACAACAATATCACCAGAAGATTCCAGCGAAACGGCAAAGAGCACGTGAGGGGTACGGGATACAGTGGGCTCGTCCCCCACGCCCTGCGGCACACGCAAGCGACGCTCCTAATCGGAGAAGGCGCAGACGTGAAGACTGTCCAGGCAAGACTTGGACACGCATCTCCAAGTACGACGCTCTCCATCTACTCCCACGCCATCGAGGCAAACGATCGTAAGGCAGCAGATGCCTTCGGCGAGCTCATTTCCCAAGAGAGCAATTCATAAGGGAAGGGCCGAGATATACCCGGCCCTTCCCTTGCTTTGAACATAGATGGACTAATGGCGATAGACCATCGCTCCATATGGAGCTTTATCCTCCCAGGAAAACGATGAGGCGTCGCGAATGGGGAAGACGCCGATTATAGGTGCCTTCGTCCATTCGTCGGTATTCAGAATCGCGCCGTCCTTGTCATAGATTGGCTCAACCTGAGAAGTCTGGACATCACGAATTCCCGGCCATATATCAGCTATCGCATCAAGCACCTCATCCGTAGGGCAGACTTCCTTTGAGGAAAGATAAACATAGTGCGGAATTGCATCGCTTGCATTCCGCACTTCAAGAACGAAAGCATAGTCGCATGACGCAGCATTCGACTCATTGACCACCGGCCAATCGTCGGGGACAACGAGATACGAGCCACCTCGCAGGTCCACGCGTTTCATTGACGGCCCCTTATCAACAAGGCTGTCTTGCGGAACAAATCGCAGCATATGGTTACGAAGAGCCTTGTAATAAGAGAGCTTGTCGTTTAAATCGTCGGCAGCGAGCGACAGGGACTCAGCATCGCCATATCCACTAAGCTCATCCTGAATAGACTTGACCCGTTGCGCACAAAAAGCGCTCAGCTCTGCAGCCGCACCCTTGTTGACGCGGAGACATAGACTCGCGAGAAGGTCGACCACTTCCCCCGGAGTCTTAAACTCTTGCGGATGTTGTTCCTTGAACATGCTGATGTTGTCATCGGTCTGTTCAAGGACGGTCGTCCCAAACTTTCGTTTTTTCGGTTTCCTGGAGCGTTCCATTTCATCCCCCAATCGATTTTCATTGTAAGTATAACCCTGTTTTTCGAGGTAAAAGTGCTTATCCGAAACTTTTCGGAACTTTTTCTGAATCTTCAGCGCCTCGATTGCCAGAAGCAGTATCATCGAATTGCACAGATAAGCGAATGCCGGAATGGGGGTGCCCAAAGAAGGCCATAGAAACAAAAAGCCGCCCACCCCTCCCCTCTAGTCGCCAAACTGAGGTGGGGAGGAGTGAGCAGACCAAAGGAGATTCTACCATGGTAGATTCCGTTGTTCCCAAAGCGGGTATCGTACCCGCTCCTCCTCGCGTCGTTCTGGGACGCGAGCGTCTGCTCGGCGTCACCGAGATTCGTGAGCTGACCGGGCTTGGGGAGGTTGCCGCCGCATCGCTCATGAAAGAGAGCGGTCGCTGCCTCAAGCTTCATAGCCGCCTCTTCGTCATCGAGTCCAGCTTTTTTGAGTACCTTCACGAGTTGGAGGTGTCGGATCCGTGCAGCCTGTAGCCAATAGCTCATTCAACGTCGAAGCCGATCAGCTCAAGACCTATATCGAGGAAATGAACGGGCGTAAGCCCATGGCTCATATACGCAGCCTCCCCTCTCTCGACAAGCTCATCGGAGGCGTCGTACCCGGAATCCTGACCATAGTCGGAGCGGCACCCGCTGCCGGCAAAACGACGCTCCTCAAGGTTATCTCCGACGACCTTGCCTCCCAAGGCGTGCCCACCGTCTTCTACTCCGCGGAACTCCCCGCGTATCGCATTGCTCAGAAGGGCATCACGCGCCTCGGCAACGGAGACTTCAGCCTTTCCGAAGCGACCGGGGCTATCCCCGAGAAGAGGGAGGCATTTGAGCACGCCTGCGCCATCTACGCCGAGACCGTAGCACCTAACTCGTGCATCATGGACAGCCAAACGTCCATGGAAGATCTCGGGCGTTGCATCGGTGATTGCATTCACGAACGTGGGCAGCGCCCTGCCGTTTTTGTGGATTACCTTCAACTCATTGCAGCAACCAATTTCAATGTTCGCGCGGAAGAACGCGTTGTCATCACCGCTTGCGTCCAAGCCCTGGGCAACATCGCCCGGACGTATGACGTCCCCGTTTTCCTGATAAGCAGCGTCGCGCGCGATAAGTACAACGATGCGAACACCGAGCTCAACGTCTTCGCTGGCTCGCAGGGTATCGACTACGGCTCCGACAACGCTCTCTTCCTGCAGGTCGACGGCAGGGACAAGAAGGAGCGGAAGTACAACTCAGAGCTAGATGTTCGTCCCCTGCTCGTTCGCGTCCTTAAGGCACGCTATGGCACGCTTGGGAGCGCCAAGCTCACCTTCGACGCGCCCCATGCCACCTTCTATGACCAGGAGGGCTAGGCCATGCGCGGCAACAGCAAGACCGCGCATATCAACGTCCGCATGACCGAGGAGGAGCGTGCCGTCATCATGGCGCGCTCTTCCTCTTTTGACATGGCCCCATCGACGTTCATGCGCGAAGCTGCCCTCCGCATCGGGCAGAAGCCCGTCAAGGTCGCCGACGAGGCGACCTTGCGGCAAATCCTCCACCAGATGAAGAAGCAGGGCGGAAACCTCAACCAGGCCGTCCATGCCGCAAACGCCTATGGCGTGGATGCGCAGACGGCCCGACAGCTCACGGAGGCCGTCCGACTGGTGTCGAGCACGGCCTCGCAGCTTTCAAACCTCATCTCCAAGAATCGAGAACTATCATGAAAACCAAGATGCTCACAGCGCTCCTATCATCCCTTTTCCTAGCGATCCTCGCATGCCCCGTACTCGCCGCCCCCATCGACATGCTCGTCGCCGGGTACGGACTCGACGCATCGGCAATTCCCACAACGTTCGACGCGGAGACCGTCCTCGGCTGGTGGCTCTCGGACGGGTTCGTCACCCATCCCCTCGGGGCCTTGTTCGTCTTCCTCCTTACACTCTGCACCTGCGCCCTCATCGCCTACTCAAGCGCCCTCAAATCACGAGCCGAGGACGGCGGCGTGCTCGGCGACGCCCACGTCAAGACAGGTCGCGAGGTCGTGAAGGGGTCCGTGACCTGGGACGGCTCGACGATCCCATCGTCGCGCGGGTTCGTCTACGGTTTCACCAAATATCGCGGTAAGCCCTGTTATCTCTACGAGCCGAAGAAGATGATTTTCGTATCAGGGGCCACTGGGTCAGGTAAGTCACGCTTCCTCTACCTCCCCTCAATCGACCTGCTCAGCTACGGCGACGCCTCCAACGGCTCCGAGCCCGCGACCCTCGTCGTCTCCGACGTGAAGAACGAGCTCATAGAGCTCACGGGCGATGAGCTTGCCCGTCGTGGCTACCGCGTCCTCCTGCTCGACACGCAGCACCCCTATCGCGGCCATAGGTTCAACCCGCTCAAGCAGGTTCTCGACCTCCATGCCGAGGAGCGCGACCAGGAGGCTGAGCAGGCAGCGGACGCCATCGCGGAGCTCGTGGTCCAGGACGACGAGAGGGGCAAGGGTTCGCACTGGACGGCATCGGCCAGGGGCCTGCTCTCGGCCCTGGTCCTGCTGGTCTCAATGTCCGACGAGTGCCCGGAGGGATCAAAGCACCTCGCGACCGTCTGCGAAGTCCTGGACCGCGGTACCGAGGCAGAGGGCGACGACCCATCCGAGCCCCTGAAGGCCGTCTTCCGCTCCCTGCCGAGCGGCCACCCCGCCAAGGGAAGGGCGTCGCAGTTCATCTCCTCGGGCGGCAACGAGCTCAGGAGCATCCTCTCGACGCTCAAGGTGGCACTCCGCCCGTTCTCGTCCGCCCCGGTCGCCTGGATGACCTCCGGCTCCGACATCGACCCGCGCACGGTACTCACGGAGAAGAGCGCCGTCTTCCTCCACGTGCTCGACGAGGGCTCACCCTACAACTGCATCGCGGCGATATTTCTCTCGCAGCTCTGGGCTTCGGTCCAGGCGGTCGCGGACGTGAACGGCGGCAGGCTCCCCCGCCCCGTGCAGATACTCGGCGACGAGTGGGGCAACCTGCCCCGCGTCGAGTGCCTGCCCGCCCTCCTCAGTCTGGCGCGCAGCTACGGCATGTTCTGGGTCGGCGCGACGCAGGGCGTATCCCAGCTCAATAAGTATGGCGAGAGAGACGGCCGCAGGAAGATCCTCGCGAACTGCGGTGTGAAGGTCGCCATGAAGCTCGCCGAGGAGGAGGATCGCCGGTACTTCACCGAGCTCATCGGCAAGACCACGCGCCACACGCAGGGCACGAGCAACGGCAGGGCCGCGTCGGGCACGTCCTCCTCGACGTCCTACAGCGAGAGCGCCGACGACGTGATACACCCCTGGGAGTGGCGCGACATGGCCCCGGACCGGGACGGGATCATCGTCGTGAAGCACGCGGACAACGGTATGCCCGCATGTCGAGCCGGCGTCTTCCGCTCCCCCGTCACCGACTGCACCAACACGCCCACAAGGGAGCACTTCGACCTCGGGACCCCCGAGCACGAGGCGGAGAACCGTCGCGCCTACCAGCGCCGCCTCGACGAGTCAGCTGCTGGGAAGATGCGCGAGGAGGCCTCGACCTGGTGCCCAAAGTGGCCCGAGCCGGAGAAGAAGAACGGGAGCAAGCCGGGCGGCAAATTCAGCGGGCTCTCGCTCGACTAGGGAGGCGACCATGACGGCGATAAAGCAGACGAGCGTCTGCAGCGAGAAGCACCTCGCGAGACTCAGGGATTACCTCTCCTGGGACCGCGACAAGGCGCTCGCCCACGGCACGCAGAACATCATCGACGATGACCGCTGGTTTCAGGAGATGGCAGACACGAGGGCGGCCATGGGTCACGACAGGCCCGGCAAGGCCGGTGCCAAGTGTACCTACATGCAGCACCAGATACTCGGGTTCCTCCCAGACGAGTGCGACCTCAACGGCGGGAAGATGACGCCGGAGCTGTGCATGCGCTATGCGAGGGAGTACGTGGCCGAGCGCTACCCCAACCAGGAAGTCGTGATGGTGCTGCACCGCGAGCGCTGCCGCGCGGACGCCACCGACCGCTACGCCGTGCACCTCGGCATCAACCGCAGTGATCTGGAAACCGGCCGAAGGCTCGACGAGGGCCCCGCCCGAAAGGCGGCGGCATCACGCGTGAAGACCGTCCGTACCCTGGACGAAAGGTACGGCCTCAGGCAGCTTGAGCGCGGCAAGGCCAACTCGCGCGTCCACGCGAGGCAACCCGGCACGGAAGAGCGCGACATGGCCCGAAAGGGGCAGGCCGCGCGCTCGGAGAACGCCCGCATCCGCGTCGCGGTCGCTCGCCGAATCGAGGAGGTCGGGCGCATGCGCGACTGCCCCGACCGGATGGGCGAGCTTGAGCGGCGGCTCAAGCGGGACGGCATCGAGCTCGCCAGGTCGAAGGGCGGGAGCCTCCAGTACCGCTTCCCCTCGAAGTCTCTCGGGGGCATGAGGAAGGTCAACGGCGGAAGGCTCGGCTTTGCCGTCGACCGCTCGACTGGCATCGCCGTCCGCTTCACGCTGCGCGGGATAGCGACGGCGATGCGGGCGTTCTGGGAGCTTGAGCGCAGGGCGCTGGAGAACCAGAACGGCCGAGACGACTGAGCATTTGGGCCGGGACGCAACAGGCGTTCCGGCCCCTTCTTTTGCCCTTCGGTGAGAGCGACCTCGGAGCGGTTCGCCGTCCCGCCGCAGGCGGGCAAGATGATTCCGTGCAACGGAATCCATATCTTGCCTGCACGGAGCGAGCCGGTTGCCCAAGGCAACGCGAGCCCGGGCAGGTGAGCGCCGGTTGAACCGGCGCCGAGGAGACGCGACCCTGGGGAGCGTCGCACGACGGCGCTCGGCGACCCGGCGCGAGAGGCCCAGCCCGGCGACCACGGCGGAGCGATGGCGACTTCTGGAAGCCATCGAGCGCAGCCGTTCGGCGGGCTGGGCCGGCGTGAGCGGAGGCGGACGAAACGCGACCCTGGGGAGCGTTGCCAGGGAGCCGCAGCGAGAGCGACGCCGTGCGTCGCGGGGGTCCCGCCCATAAGCGGGACCCATCGGCCGCAAGGCCGATTGCCACGCCTCGGCCCTCTCGACCTGCGCGTCGGGGAGGAGTCGGCAGTAACCTCTCCCCGATCCACAATGGAGACCTAAAGCCGCTCGTAGGCCCTCTTCACCAGCTCGCCCATAAGCTGCCTTCGCTTGCCTAGGAACTCCTCATAATCGAGGTCCTCAAACCCAACAGGCAGGGCATGCTCCTCGCAGTTGCGGCGATACTCGTCCTCCCCCAGCGAGTCGCGGTACTTCCTGACGTACTCGCTCGGGGCGTCGTCCGAGATGTAGATGTTGTTCTGGTAGTCTACGAGGGTGAAGTTGCCCCTGTTGCTGCGCTGCGAGAGGTAGCCCCTGGACTTCAGGTAGTTGTCCGGGAACAGGTGGTGTTTGTCCAGCGCCTTCTTCGAGCCCGACGAGCCCATGAGCAGGAGCTGGGACAGCGGGGCCGTGCTGAACAGCACCTTGGCACCGAGCACGACCTGAGCCGCGACGAAGCCCCACCAGGTCGGGCCCGCCGCCTCGTTTGCGTCGAGGGAGCTGGGCAGCGTGATGGAGAAATAATCGTCCGTCATGATGGCGGCGAGCCTACGGTCGAAGTACGCCCGGAACTCATCGGCGGTCTCAAGGCGCGAGACGTCGTTAAGCTGCTGCTCGAACTCGGATTCGAAGGACCCCACATAGAGCCCCGTTATGGCTGCGGCGAAATACCAGCGCCGCACGAGCCTGCGCACAGCCAACGGCTCCATACCGAACTCGTAGCGCCCGATAAGGTAAAACGCATAACAGAACATGAGCGCATTGCCCGACCCCACCTGGTCGGAACAGACATAGCCCGCCTCCGCCAGCGTGTTGATGAAGGCATGCCAGTTGTTCAAGTCGAGCACGAGATCGAGGGCGCGACCGAACGTGGCAAAGTTCTCGGCCCGCGTCTCGGGCGTCGTTTCCTTTGTCTTGAGATCTCGCCCGCGAAGAATCTGGTAGGCATAACGCAGGCGACCCCTCTTGAACCCCACGCCCACCGTGGCGCGAATGATATGCGTCGGCGAGACGGTCATGAGCGGGTTGTACGAGGTGCCCTTTGCGGGCGCATGACTCATGGCGCAGAACTCCTCTATGCGCTCCCTCATGGCAGGTTCGTAGACCGAAAGCAGGGTCATGATGAAGTCATCCTGCTTAAGCGCCTGCCCTTGCGAGTTCACACGCACGAAGATGTCCGATACGGTCTCCTCGTCAGCCGATTCGGAAATCTCCAGCGTCGGCAGAAGATAGCGCTCAAGCCCGAGTAATGCGTTGAGCCCGCTCTCGACGGCGTCCTCGCCGCCGTCGTCGAGTTCGGGTTCTCCCTTTTTGGCATTCGCCTCGTTAAGGCGCTTGATGAACGCCCTGCGATAGGCGCTCAGCTTGTTGTCGTGGTTCGCCGCGAAGGCCTCGGATACGTCGGGCACATAGCGCGAATCCTTCTCGGTCGAGGCATCGGCATTCTTGAATGAGCGTGCGATGGGGTCGTAGGCGATCTTCACCGTTCGCTCCCTGAAGTTCTTGTCTCGCACGGGTACGCCGTACAGAGAGCTCAAGAGGGCAGTGAGCCTCTGCTGTCCGTCGATGACAAGGGACTTGGGGACGGCATACACCTTTTGGTTCGAGCCTATGGCAGACTTCTTGCCCGCATCATCGCTCGGAGAGTCCCACAGCATCACATAGCCGATAGGGTATCCGCGAAGCATGGAATCAAGCAGATCGCGAACCTTTTCATTGCCCCACACGAAAGGCCGTTGCAGATCAGGCAGGCCAATCTTGCCCGTCTGAACATCCTTCAGGATGTTACCGACCTCCAGCGATATGGGATTGTAGATAGAGTTGGGCACTATAGTTCACCGACCTTCTTGGCGTACAGGTTGAAAAGATGGGCGACTATCTTCTCCTCGTCCCCGCCGAAGTCGACGCCATAGGCGGCTTCGACGGCGGCGTCGAGCGCCTTGTGCGCTGTCATCAGCTCGGGGAAGAACGGCTCGTTCTTGGGATCGTACATGTCCGCGAGCGTCGCACCTTCCTGGGCATCCCGGGCGTCGAGCACGGCTTGGGCGCAACGCTCGACTTCCTCGCGTTGGGATTCCGTGGGCTCGGGCCAGACGAAGTTGTTGTAATCAATATTGGCCGAATACTGGTAATCGTCCTTCAATCTTCCGGTTACGATCCTAACCCATGCATTATGGAATTGAGATTGCAGAATGCCATAGTGATAGAGAGAAGCATTGGGTATCAATCTAACCTTGTTGCTGCAAAATATCTCTGGACCAACAAAGCCCATTGGAACACGTTTCCGTCTGCTTGAAGACACCTCTGGGATGATGATGGAACTTCCCTCGGGCATGTTCTCAACGTGAAATCTCGTTGGCTTATCTGCTATTTTTCGGGTTCCAGCGCTTTTACTTGCAAGCCTGTATTCACGAACCTGTTCTACTCTCTTTCTGCACTCAGGAAGCTGCTTTAAATCCGAGAAGGTTGCCTCCCCAAGCCACAGGCACCAGCGATGATAGCCATGAATGAACTCTTTTGATCCAAGCCATGGATGGAAGAAGCCTTCGGCCTTTGGCTCTTTCTTCAGGAAATCGTCTTTCTCCTCATCGGTAAACAGGTAGAATCCCCCATCAATAGGTTTATTTCCGATGCCCATTTCCGGAACATCACAAATAGGCTTGCTGCGGCTGTAGATGAATACATCAGGGGCGTCTTTCAGATACGCATTGATTCGAGCCGTGGGAATCTGTTCTTCGTCGCTGTCCGGGGTCGCGTGGTAGAAGAGCGTCTTGGTCCCCGACTCGCGGGAGAACCCGACGATGACACAGAACACGTGCGCCTTGTCCGCAGCCTCGTTGTCCCACCTGAACGTGTTGTGCGCGAAGTCGATGTGGATACCCAGGTCGTGCAGGGGTTTCCAGAGGTTGGCGACCTGCTCGCCCTGACATATCGAGTTGGTCGAGACCAGGGCGCAGCGCGTGCGCTTCCCTTGCGTGAACCTCGCGGCCTTCATGTACCAGGCCCCGCAGTAGTCGATGTTGCCCGCGTTCTTCGCGCCGTCGAAGACCTCAAGGAGTTCGGCCTTCTGCTCCTTGGACTGGTTGCGGGCTCCAAGGAAAGGCGGATTGCCCACGAGGTACGTGAGGTCATCGGGGAACACCTCGGACCAATCGGTCTTGAGGGCGTTGCCCTCATGGAGGTTGCTGAGGCTCCTGAGCGGCAGGAAGTCGAAGTCATAACCGACGTATATCTCCTGCGTCTTTCGGAGCATCTGCTCCTCGGTGATCCAAAGGGCGGTCTTAGCGACCGAGACGGCGAAGTCGTTTATCTCGATGCCGTACAGCTGGTCCAGAGACACGCGGACAGGGCTGTCCTGCGCAACGACGAGGGATGTCTGCCCCGCGCTGCCGGTCTCCTCGCTGAGCTCGTCCTCGATGATTCGGTTCTCGATGGTGCGCAGCTGCCGGTACGCCTCGGTAAGGAAGTTGCCCGAGCCGCACGCGGGGTCACCGATGGTGATGGAGGCCACCTTGTCGTGTAGCCTCGCCAGGGCCTGCTTGCGCTTGGCAGCTGTCTTCTCGCCCTCGGCCTCGTGCAGTTCATCCCACAGCTCGTCGAGGAAGAGTGGCCTGAGGCAGCGCTCGATATTCTCGACGCTCGTGTAGTGCATGCCCCCGGCGTGGCGCGTCTCGGGGTTCAGCGTGCCCTCGAACACGCCGCCGAAGATGACGCCCGAGATCTCGCGCCAGTCAAAGTCCTGGGACGCGTCAGCGATGGCCTCGAGGATCTCCGAGGTCATCTGCGGGACGATGATGGAGGAGTCGGCGAACAGACCGCCGTTCACGTAGGGGAAGGCCGCGAGGTCCTCGTCCATGTACTCATCCCTCTGCTCTAGGGGCGTGTCGATCGTCTCAAACAAATCGACCAGTTTTCGGCGGAGCTTCGCGGGGTCTCCCTCGCAGTACCTGCCGAACGCCTGGTGCGATTGCAGGAGGTCGGCGTCCTCGGCGTAGAGCAGGAAGATGATTCGGGTGATGAGCACGTTGAGGGAGCGCTGCTCCTCTTGCGCCCGCTCGTCCTTCTCCTCAATGTGGTGGTACTGCTTGGCGAGGGCATCGTAGAGCCTGGAGACGTAGGCCCCAGCCTCAATGGAGAGCTGCTGCTCCTTGTGCAGGCGGCTCGTCTCGTTGGAGGTCAGGAAGGACAGAAGATACAGGCTGTCCGGGAGCTCTTCGAGGGAGAACTCCTGCACGGTATCCTCGGGCCGCTCGTTGTCGAGGTCGTAAAGGCGAAAGGTCCCGAAGTTGCACGTCATCACCCAGCGGGGGCGCTCGGAGTATGGCAGGTGCCGCGCGTACCACATGGCCTGCTGGAGCGGCGTCTCCATGCCGCCGTTTCTGGGCTCGGGCTTGTCGAGGTCGATACCCCACGACTTCTGCTCGCACAGGAAGTTGTGGTCGGAGACGAACACGTCGATGCGGCGGCCTCTCACCTTCCGCTCGAAGTCGACGAAGCTGTCTATGGTGTTGGACGGGATGCCTAGGACGTTGATGAGCAGATCTACCCAGAACTTTTGCGTGTCCTGCTGCTCGTTGTTGGAGCCCGCGGGGATGGCGGCAAGGCGCTTCTGCCACCGCTTGACGAACTCTTTTGCCTCTTTCTTGCTGGCAGGCATACCGGACCTCCTGCGTCGTTGTCACTTTCGGACAATTTTAAGGGGTAAAAGCCCTCTTCCAAGCGGAAGGGCGAGTTTTCAACGGTCCACGGTGCCGCAGGGTCCCAGGCGAAACCCGAAGATGCCGGGGGCTGTTGGAAACTCGCCCATCTCACAGCAGCGTCACCCTAGGTTTTCAACGCTTTCCATGGCCGAAGGGCTTCTTATAAGCCCGTAGGCTGTGGGAAGGGTTGGAAACCGGACTTTGGGCATAGCCCTTCACAAAAAAAACTTTCTACCCAAATTCTACCAAACTGACGTTAACGATGCCCTTATATAAGAAAGCAGGTCAGACGATTTATACCGTCTGACCTGCATTTACTTCTGGTGCCCCCGGGCGGATTCGAACCGTCGACACCCGCTTTAGGAGAGCGGTGCT
>UQIL01000024.1 GCA_900541025.1 uncultured Collinsella sp.
GAGCGGGGGCTCCTGTCGTTTCCGTGCCCTCGGATTGGGTCATAGTGTCTGTCGTTTCCAAGACATCGGCGTTGCCTTGCTTCGGGAATGCGGCAGATAGGGACGTTCCTTTTCTGTCGGCAGTTTGGGACACTCCTTACGGGACACCCCCTCCACAGCGCCTATGCCAGCTTGTCGATTTGCCCAATCTCCCAGAGCGGAATGTTGACGAGCGTGCCCTCGTCTCTATATGCCGCTAACGATGTTCTCACGCAGCGCTCGAGCTTGAACTTCTCGCAGGCAATCCTCAGGCTCTTTGTTTTGAGGTTCTCTGCCGCCTTGACCTCGAGCGGAAGCACGGTCCCCGCATGGTCGATGGCAAAGTCAGTCTCTGCATTGCCGGAGGAGGATGACCAATACGCGGGAGTTTTGCCTTGGAGCAAAAGCTCCTGTGCGACGTATTGCTCGGTCAGCGAGCCTTTGAACTCCGTAAAAACAGCGGGCCCGTTCAGAACAATGGCCGGCGAGAGGCCAGAGAGTGCTCCGAGGATGCCGGTGTCGATGCAGAACAGCTTGAAGCCCGAGAGATCCTCGTAGCTTGTGAGCGGTGCTCTTAGGGCGGAAACACGTGGTACCTTATGAACGATTCCATAGTCCATGAGCCACTGGAGGCTTTCCTCAAAATCGCGTGCGCGCGCCCCGGGACGAAGCGCGCCGTAGACGAACTTCTTGTTTTCCTTTGCGAGCTGGCCGGGAAGGGATTTCCAAACCAGCCTCATGCGCTCGACGATGCGGGCTGGCGCATGCTTGCCAAAATCGGATTCGTAAGCTTCGATGATTTGCTGCTGGAGCCTGCGGGCTTCGATGAAATCGTGGGAGGCGGCGAAAGCGGAGACAACTTCTGGCATGCCACCGACGACGAGGTATTCCTTGAGCAGGCGCTCGAGCTTTTCGGAAACGTTTGCCAGCAGGTCCATGTCTGCGGCAAGGATGGCATCTGCGAGCGGATCGCCATCGACGGCACGAACGAACTCGACAAACCCCATGGGGCGCATGGTAAGCTGGTCGATCTTGCCGACGGGGAACGACTCGTTTTCGCGTCGGAGCGCGAGCCCCATATAGGAGCCGGCTGCCATGATATGGTATTCCGGCGCCAGCTCGTTGAAGTATTTGAGCGAGGTGATGCCACGCGGTGCCTCTTGGATTTCGTCGAAGATGATGAGCGTGTCTGTCGGCGTTATGGTCTGGCCGCGCAGGAGCTCTATCTGGGAGATGATGCGTTTGGGGTCAAGGCTTCCGTCGAACAGCGAACGTGCGCCCGGTTCGAGCATAAAGTCAAAACGGATGACGTTTTGATACTGCTGGCCTGCGAATTCGTTAAGAAGCCAGGTTTTTCCCGTCTGGCGGGCCCCCTTAAGCAGGAGGGGCTTGCGGTTTGCCCTAGATTTCCAAGCGATGAGTTCGTCCATTAGCTGTCGCTGCATACTGCCTCCTAACGATCATGGTTAGTATAAGACCGTTTCGGTCTTTCCATCGAAAAATGTGGGAGTAAACCACGTTTTTCCATCGAATAATGTGTGAGGCAACCACGTTTTTCCATCGAATAATGTGGGAGTTTAGGTCGGCACCTGGGGACGTTCCTTCTCTGCCGGCAGTTTGGAACACTCCTTGTTTTGGTGCAAATTAGCTACCCTTGCATCAGAAAACGGCGCCCGTCGGCGATGTTGCCGGCGGGCGCCGTGGTCGTGTAGGCGCTATTTGTTAAGTGCGTGCGTTCGAGCTCGCGTGCTACAGCGAGTCGATAAAGCGCTGCTGGGCGGCGCGTCCTGCCTCGTCCCATTTAAAGACGCCGGCGTTGTCGAGCACGTGGCCAAACACCACGCCCACCTCCTCGTGCAGGATATCGATGGCGTTGTCGGTCGTAAGTTCATCGGCGCGGCGTGCAAAGACATCCTCGGCCCATGCGGCGTGGCTGCGGCAAAGGTCGTCGCCCTCGAGTGCGGCGCCAAGGTCGTAGCTTGCGTCGACCTTGGCGGCCAGCAGGTGCTCGCGGACGGCGCCGAGCTCGGGAACCAGGCGTGGCGGCAAAATGGCCAGGCCCATGACCTCGATCAGGCCGATGTTCTCCTTCTTAATGTGGTGGTACTCGGCATGCGGGTGGAATACGCCCAGCGGATGCTCGTCAGTCGTGATGTTGCAGCGAAGCGCCAGGTAGGCCTCGTAGATTTCGCCGCCGGCATTGCCGCGGGAGTCGACGCGGCGGATGACGGGCGTCACGGTGTTGTGCGCCACGCCGTCGGCCGTGTGCGCGATGACGCCCACGGACTCGTCGGTCCACTCGCGCCAGGCAAGGATAATCTTTTCGGCGGCATCAAGCAGCTCGCCACGGTCATGCGAGCGCAGGCGCAGCACCGAGAGCGGCCACTGCAGCACGGTACCGCTAACCTGATCAAATCCGGGCACGCTAAACTGCGAGATCTCGGCGGCGTGCATCATGGGGAACTCGTGCGCGCCGCCCTGGAAGTGGTCGTGCGACAGAATCGAACCGCCCACGATGGGCAGGTCGGCATTGGAGCCTATAAAGTAGTGCGGGAACAGGTCCACAAAATCGAGCAGGCACGTCAGGCCCTTGCGGTCAACGTGCATAGGGCGATGCTCGGAGCTCATGGCAATGCAGTGCTCGTTAAAGTACGCGTACGGGCTGTATTGGAAGCCCCAGCGCTCGCCGTCGAGCTTAATGGGGATAACGCGCAGATTCTGGCGGGCGGGATGGGCGCCGCCGTCGGCTGCAGCCGAACGCCCGGGGTAGCCCTCGTTTTCGATGCAGAGCTGGCAAGCGGGATACTTTTCGCCCGTGTTCTTGGCGGCACCGGCGGCAGCGATATCGCGCGGGTCCTTTTCGGGCTTTGACAGGTTGATGGTAATCTCGAGGTCACCCCAGTTGGTGGGGGTGCTCCATTTGATATTGCGCGCGATGGCGGCGCGGCGCACGTAGCCGGCGTCGCAGCACAGACCGTAGAACCAGTCGGTCGCGGCGCGGGGCTCGTTGACGCCCATGCGGCCGTTGAACTCCTCGTTTACAACCGAAGGCCTGGGCATCAGCACGCCCATAACGCGCATGGCGATACGATCACGGCCCGAGGTCGTATCCTCGGCGGCGCCATTGGCAACGGCGGCCTCCGAAAGCACGGCAAGCGTGCCCTCAAGGTCAAAGTCGGGGAGCGTATCGGGATGCAAGAGCGAGAGCTTCTCGGTCTGGAGCGCCCAAGTCATGTCGAGCGCGGGGCCCGTGGCGCCGATGCACTCCAGAATGGTGTTATATGCCCAGATGCGATCGTCCTGTCCGATCATCGATCGGTGAATGGCGTACTCGATCAGGTTCTGCGCGGCGTCGCGCACGTCGGTCATTACAGCCATGCTGCGTAAGCCCCCTTATCAGAGATGGCGTAGTGGCGTGCAGAGCCCTCGCCCAGCCAGCCGTTCATCTTGGCGATGAAGGTGTCGACCAGGTCGAGCGGCACGAACGCCTGGATGGTGCCGCCAAAGCCGCCGCCGTGGATGCGGACGGCGCCGCGGCCGTCGAGCACATGCTCGGCAAGAGCAAGCGCGTACATGGAAGGCTGCTCGGCACCCAGTTTGGCGACGACATTCTGCAGGTACATGGCAGAGCTGGCGCCGGACTCGCGCGTCAGGACCAGGAACTGGTCAATGTCGCCGGCGTTCAGGGCCGCCCAGCGCTTATCGACCAGACCGTTCTCGTACCAGTAGTGAACGGCACGCAGGCAGGCGCGGTCGCCCAGCTTGGCGCGCAGCTCGGGGAGCTTGGCGTCAAAATCGGCAACGTTTACCTCGCACAGGCGTGCCTTGCCAAACTCGGCGGCGACGTCTTGCATTTCGCGCGGAACGGCGGCGTAGTCATCGGTGGCGGCCACGTGGTCGGCGCCGACCTTAACGAGCACGAGCGCATAGCCGTGATCCTCAAAGTTGAGCTCGAGCTTCTGGGTCTTAGGCTGAGCCTGGTCCTCAAAGTCCATGTAGGCAAGGCCGCCCAGGCACACGGCGGCCTGGTCCATCAAGCCGCAGGGCTTGCCGTAGTAGTTGTTCTCGGTGCGCTGGCTCATCTGCGCGAGCGCGACGGGCTCAATGGCGGGCGCGCCCCAGAGCGTCTCCATGGCGCGGCCGTATGCGGCCTCGACGGCAGCGGAGCTGGAAAGGCCGCCGCCCGAGGGGACGGAGCAGGTGAAAGCAAAATCGAAGCCGTGAGGCTCAACGCCAAGGGCTGCAATCTCGTGTGCCATGCCGCGGACGAGGCTCGCGGACGTGCCCTTCTCGGACTCCTGAACGTTTAGCGTGTCGAGCGCGATCTCAAACGTAGGATAGCCCTCGTCGGCGACGCGAATCTTGTTGGAGTCGGTTGCCACGGCGATGCCGTCGACAGCGACATCGAGCGAGCCGGCGATAACGTGGCCGCCCTCGTGATCGGTGTGGTTGCCGCTGATCTCGGAACGGCCGGGCGCGTGAACGTAGAGCACCTGGCGGTCGCCGATGGGGCCAAACTCCTCCTCAAACAGCTTGGTGAGTGTGGCGAATGTCTTTTCGTCGGGGGTGGTCATGGGAGTCCTTTCCTTGGCGCGCACGGGGAGTTTTGCGTCGTTATGAGTACGTTAACAACTTGAAGCGGCATGAACCAAGTGTTTGCGATACCGCACGTTACGGGCTATGTTAACGTACTCATAACACATCGCTTGTTACTTTTTGAGAATCTGGTAATCGGTAGAAATACAGCCGTGAACGGTACTGCCGTATGGACTTATAGAGCAGAAGAGTTGCGGATTGAAAAAGTAGAGTACGTTAACATGCGTCCGACGATAGCGGGTCTCGGCGCGGGGTGTATTTCTGCCCGGGCCGGCATGCACGCTATTCAAATCTCGCAAGGGTGAAGGTGATCCTGTGGCAAGGCGCCCGTCCAACGATACAGGTACGCGTCCGGTCTCCATGGCCGACGTCGCCCGCGCTGCTGGCGTTTCGCAGCAGACGGTTTCGCGCGTCGCCAACGGCTTGCCCAACGTTAACGAGCAGACGCGCCAGCGCGTGCAGGCCGCTATGCAAGAGCTCGGCTTTCGTCCGAGTTATGCCGGTCGCTCGCTGCGCGACGGCCGTTACCATTCGGTCGGCCTATGCATCAACGATGTCACCAAGTTTGGCAACCTCTCAATGATTGACGGCATCGCCAGCGCTGCTCGCGAGCATAATTGCGCCATCACGCTGGTCGAGATGTCCAAGACCGAGGAATTCTCACTTGCCGAGGCCACGCGTCGTATGGCCGCATTGCCGGTGGACGGTATCATCATCGGCATGAGCCGCATGGCGCCCGATTTTGAGACGTTTGATCCACTGCCGGGCATTGGCACGGTCATCGTTACCATGTACGCGCATCCGCGCGTGACCACGGTCGATTCCGACCATTACGGCTGCTCGCTCTTGCTTATGAATCACCTGTTTGAGCTGGGGCATGAGCAAATTCGCTATATCGGCGGCCCGTCGTTCTCGGTCGACGAGCAATTTCGTCGCGCCGGTTGGCAGGATGCGCTCGAGCGTAAACACATCGAGCCGGCAGAGCCGCTCGAGGGAGACTGGTCTGCCAACAGCGGTTACGAGGCCGGCAGATATCTGGCCGAGCACGACCGCACCATGACAGCGATTTACGCGGCAAACGACCAGATGGCAAATGGCGCGATTGCTGCGCTGCGCGATAGCGGTCTGCGCGTGCCCGAGGACGTGAGCGTGGTGGGCGTCGACGATTCGCTCGATGATTTTGTCGCGCATAACGAGCTCACGACCGTGCGATTCGATCTTCATCAGCGCGGACGCGAGGTGTTTGAGCATGCGGTTCCCGAGGCGGGTACGGCGGGCAAAACCGTTGCCATTCGTATTCCCGGCCAGCTCATTATTCGACATAGCACGGCGATACCACGCTCATAGTTTACGCAGGTAAACGGCGATTTATCGTATTTCAATAACAATCGGTAAGGATGCCGGCAGATAACAGTTGGAATGCTGCCGAGTGCTATGATAGACGGGCTCTTTTGTCTATCTAGGAGGCTTTGCCTGATGGAGATCACCAAGGATATCCGCTACATCGGTGTCGACGACCACGACATTGACCTGTTTGAGGGCCAGTACGACGTGTCCGAGAACGGCATGGCATACAACAGCTATGTTATCTTGGGCGATAAAATCGCTGTCGCCGATTCGGTTGACGCTGGCTTTGTCGACGAATGGCTCGGCAACCTCGAGGCCGCGCTCGACGGCCGTACGCCCGACTACCTGGTTGTCCATCACATGGAGCCCGATCACTCCGCCGGTATCGCCGCCTTTATGGAGCGCTATCCCCAGGCCCAGATTGTGGCTAGCATGGGCGCCTTCCGCATGATGGTCAACTACTTTGGCACCGACTACCCCGAGCGCAAGATGGTCGTCAAAGAGGGCGATGTGCTCGACCTGGGCGGCCACAGCCTGACCTTTATCGGCGCCCCCAACGTTCACTGGCCCGAGGTGATCTTCTCCTACGAGTCCACCGACAAGGTGCTCTTTAGTGCCGACGGCTTTGGCAAGTTTGGCGCCAACGACATCGAGGATCCGGAAGGGTGGGCTTGCGAGGCTCGCCGCTACTACTTTGGCATCGTCGGTAAGTTTGGCAAGTTCGTGCAGGCCGTCCTCAAGAAGGCCGCCGACCTGGATATCCAGATCATCTGCCCGCTCCACGGCCCCGTGCTGACCGAGAACCTGGGCTACTACCTCGACACCTATAACACCTGGTCGAGCTATCAGCCCGAGGACGAGGGCATCACGATCGCCTATGCGAGCGTGTATGGCCATCTGAAGGCTGCCGTCGAGGAGCTCGCATCTGCGCTCGAGGCTCGCGGCCAGAAGGTCTCCGTCTTTGATCTGGCTCGCGACGACATGGCCGAGGCCGTTGAGGATGCGTTCCGCTACGACCGTCTGGTGCTCGCCTCCATTACCTATCAGGGCGAGATCTTCCCGTGCATGAGCACCTTTATCCACACGCTCGCCGAGCATGCCTACCAGAACCGTACCGTGGCGCTTGTCGAGTCCGGTTCCTGGGCGCCCGCTGCCGCCAAGGTTATGACCAAGGAGCTCGAGGGTATGAAGGACATCACCCTGACGCAGAACAAGGTGACTGTGCTGGGCTCGCTCAACGACGCCTCGCGCGCTCAGATCGAGGCCCTCGCCGACGAGCTTTCCAAGTAGCGATACTTTCACGTTTGACGCTCAAACCACCACAAGGGGGGAAGGCACCTTTGTGGTGGTTTTTGTTCAAAGAACTCAAGAATGCTCAAGAAACTCAAAGGTGCTCAAAAAACTCAAAGATGCTCAAAGAAATCAAGAGCTGTGGGGCATAATGGAATTACGTGAGTTCAAGGGAGGCTTTATGGCGGCGGCGACAGCGTACAGGCAAGCAAATCCGTTCACGCCGATGTTCGGACGTGTACCGGCATACATGGCCGGCCGTGAGCAAATCATTGATGATATGGTGCTGGCGTTTGAAAGCGCCGATTCCGACCCCAACCTATGCTCGATTTTCTACGGAGCGCGCGGGACGGGCAAAACGGCCCTTTTGGCATATCTGTCATACCGCGCCCAGCAAGAAGGCTGGATTACGGCGAATGTGACGGCTTCGGACGGGATGCTCGAAGACATTCTGCAGCGCCTCAACGAATCGGCTGCCCATCTGATCGAAAAGCCCGCTTCTAGGCGTGTGAACAGTGTTGGGATTGCCCCCATAGGTAGTATGAGCTGGGAAAACGTTGATATTGAATTTGAGGGCGCCAACTGGCGTACTAAGATGAACGCTCTGTTTGCTCAGCTTGAAGCGACTGGCACCGGGGTGCTTATCGCCGTTGACGAAGTTGATGCATCGTTTGCTCAAATGACCGAGCTCGTTACCACCTACCAACATTTTGTGAGCGAGAACAAAAAAGTAGCTTTGCTTATGGCGGGGCTGCCGTTTCGCGTGCTGGCGTTGTTGACGGGAAAATCGACATCGTTTCTTCGTCGTGCTGCCCAGCATTCGCTGGGATCTATTTCGCCGACTGAGGTAAAAGAAGCGTTTCGGCTGACGATTGAAGACGGTGGCAAAACGATTTCCGATGAGGCGGTCGACCGTGCTGCCGAGGCAATCGATGGTTTTCCGTTTATGTTCCAGTTGGTGGGATATCGGGCGTGGAACGCTTCGCGCCAGGCGGCTGATGTTTCCCTTGAAGACGTCGAACGTGGCGCGAAGCTTGCGCAAGAGGAGCTCGAATCGCGCGTTTTTGCCTCGACTGCAGCGGAACTTTCACAGGGGGACTTGGATTTTCTTCGTGCAATGAATCCGGAGGGGACGACGACCAGGCAAGAATTGGCTGCGCGGCTTAAGAAAAGTTCCGGTTCGATCTCGACGTATAAAAAACGTCTAATTGAGGCAGGGGTGATTGAAGAACCCTTACAGGGGCGTTTCGAGTTTGCGCTGCCGGGCTTCGGTCGATATGTAGCGTCTCTTTGCTAGAGGGCCACTTCTGCCAAGACCGTTTCGCGTCCAACTGTCTCAATCTGTAACATCTGGGCGGCTAAATCGACTCTATCTGTTACAGGTTTAGATTAAGGGCGGGGGTCGAGCGGGATTATCTCTATCTGTAACAGTTAGCCGGCTTTTAAGGGCCTAGTTGTTACAGATTGAGACAAACTGGCGGAGCGAACCGCCGTGTCGCTCAAACCACCACAAAGGTGACTGTCCCCTTTGTGGTGGTTTTTGGTTTTAGGTGGTGGCGATGATGAGGGTTGGGGCGTCGATGTCGGTGACCTCGGTGATTGAGGTGGAGACGGCATGGTCGGGGTCACGGTCCATCACGATGGAGTCGACATCGGCAAGCTCGGCAAAGCGGTACATGCCGCGTCCGTTAACCTTGCTGGCGTCCATGAGGGCGACGCTTTGATGGGCCGCGGCGATCATAGCCGTTTTGGTCTCGGCCATCTGGGGAAAGTCGGTCGTAAAGCCGCAGCTGGGGACAAAGGCGCCGGGGCACATGACGGCCAGATCGGCGTGGACCATTTGGAGCGCCTGCATAGTGAGCGGTCCGTACAAATAACGATGGCCTTTGCGCAGCGCCCCGCCCAGCATGACGACATCGACTGAGGGCATGCTCTCGTCGATGTAATCGGCAATGGTAATGTCGGCCGTGATGACGGTGATACCGTCGCGCTGATCGAGGAGCCGGACGAACTCGAGCGCCGTGGTGCCCGAGTCGACGAGCAGCGTGTCGCCGTCATTGACGAGCTCGATGGCGCTTTGCGCGATGGCCTGCTTGGCGGCGACATTGACATTGATGCGGCGATCCTGCGTGGAAACGGTTAGGCGTTTGTGGAGCGATACGGCACCACCATGTGTGCGGCGCAGCTTGCCTGCTTCGGCGAGCGCGTCAAGGTCGGCGCGGGCGGTGACGGAGGACACGCCAAAGGTCTGGGCGATTTCTGCTACCTGCACCGAGGCATTATGATCGAGCATCTCCATGATGGCGGAACGGCGTTCGTCGGCAAAAGCACGGTTGGTGGCTTGGGCCATGCTTGCTCCATTCTTGGCTAAATTTGCAGGAATTGTGTTGACTCTATTTTCGTTCATTTTCTTTTTGAGTAAGAAAACACCTTTCGATTACTTATCTTTTCTATAAAAGAAAGACGCTGAACGCCCAAAATTCACTATCGAACATGTCCACTCGGCTCAAATTCCTTCCGTTTACTTTTCAAAAACGACTGTATTGACCTGCATGGGCTCAATATCTCGCACGTGTAAAGCCGCTGAATTTCATACAATGAGCGCAGCAAAACGCAAGGTAAACGCCTTGTGAACAACTACGCCCGATGTCCAGATGCGGGCGAGGGAGAGGAGCAAACGCTCATGGCACTTGTTACCACCGAAAAGATGCTCAAGGACGCTCAGGCCGGTCACTACGCTGTCGGCGCGTTCAACGTCGAGAACCTCGAGTTTGTTATGGCCGTTCTGGCCGCTGCCGAGGAGACCAAGTCCCCCGTCATCATGCAGACCACCCCGGGCACCATCAAGTCCGCTGGTCTGGACTACTTCTACGGCATGGTCAAGGCTGCTGCCGCGCGCGCTTCCGTGCCCGTCGCTCTGCACCTCGATCACGGCGATGGCTATGACCGCTGCATGCAGGCTTTCCGCACCGGCTATACCTCTGTCATGATCGACGGTTCGCACGAGTCTTTCGAGGACAACATCGCCCTGACCAAGTCCGTCGCCGACGCTGGCCGCGCCATGGGCGTGCCCGTCGAGGCCGAGCTCGGTAAGGTTGGCGGCAAGGAGGACGACGGTCCCGCGGTTGAGGGCGAGAGCCCCTACACCGATCCGGCCGAGGCCAAGGAGTTCGTCGAGCGTACCGGCTGCACCTCGCTGGCTATTGGCGTTGGCACCAGCCACGGTGTGTACACGAGCGATCCGCACATCGAGCAGTCCGTGGTCAAGGCCATCCGCGACGCCGTCGACGTGCCGCTGGTTCTGCACGGCACCTCCGGTGTGCCCGATGAGCAGGTTGCCGAGGCTGTGAAGAACGGCATCTGCAAGGTTAACTACGCCACCGAGCTGCGTCAGGCCTACACCAAGGGCTTCATGGCCTACATGGCCGAGAACCCCGCCTGCTTCGATCCCAAGAAGCCGGCCAAGGAGGGCATGCGTGAGATCACCGAGCTGGTTAAGATCCGCATGACCAACCTCAACTCTGTGGGCAAAGCAGAGTAACAGCAAGGGTACTCTGATCCCACCGGGCCGTCCGGAAACGGAAAAGGGCCTATCTCTCAGAACGTCCTCGGACATGTCGGAAGCCCCGCCGCGCGCTACGCGCTGCGGGGCTTCCTCCGTCCTGCGGAATGTTCTGAGAGATAGGCCCTTTTCCGTTTCCGGACGGCCCTGCTCAATCGCCCTTGTGGCGTTGGGGCTGAAAGGGTGGGGCGCGGGGGTTACTTGGTTGTTAGGGTTAGCAGGTCGTTGGGGGTTTTGAGGTTGTAGGTGGCGTTTGGGATGTCTTGGTGTGATCCCCATGCCGCTCTGGCAAAACTGACCCCTGCCGAAGTTGCGCATTGTTCGTCGTAGACGGTGTCGCCAACGTAGACGACGTTGCCAGGATTCGCGCCCGTACGCCGGAGATATTCGAGCATGGGTGCGGGTGCGGGTTTATGTTCGGTTGTGTCTTCGACAAGGATGATGTGCTCAAAATACTTATCGAAACCAAGGGGTGCAATTTCTTTTGCGTATTCGTCGCGCGCACGTGAGGAGACGATGCCAAGTTTGCAGCCGCTATCGGCGAGTGTTGCGATGACTTCAAGCAAGCCTGGAAACACGCTGATGGTGCTTTTAAAGCTGGCGGCAACTTGGCACCAGCGATCCAACGTTGCCTGCGAGTAGATTCCAAGTTTCTCAAGGGCATCCTTGCCGGGTATGCCGAGGGCAAATTCAAGCTCGTGTCGGGGGAGCGTTTTGCCGGTCTCTTCTTGGACAATCTGGACAAGCGATGATAGAACGCTTTCTTCTGTATCTGCCAATGTCCCATCAACGTCAAATACGATATGTTCAAAGTGCTTCATATGATTGCTCCTCTCTGTTGTTTGCCTGCAAGTTTGATGCGGTGACAGAAGAAAGGCTAGCGGGATTTCTGCCTGGTGCTATCGAGATTCTGCCTCGCTGCTCGATAGCTCGAAGGAGTGCACCCCATTTGTTCTTTAAATACCTGGCCAAGATGGCTTGCTGTTATAAATCCGCATTGGCGCGCGACTGTCTGTACCGTTCGCGTGGTGTGTGCCAAAAGTTCGCAAGCACGGTTTATGCGGTATGCGCGTAGATATGCCGCCGGGGTCGTTCCTGCACAAGTTTCGATAATGCGGTAACACTCTCTTTCGCTTACGCCGGCTGCAGATGCCATCTGGGGCACATCTATAGCGGCTGCATAGTTTGCGCGGATAAAGTTCAGGATTCCCTTGAACTGTACGTCGCGGCCGGTCATCCAAGAGGCGCCGTCGGAGGAAAAGAGCGGTTCGGCCTTGGCGTAAATCTGAATCCAGAGCTCTGAGAAGTTATTTCGAAGCGCCATCTCGTTCTGCGGCCGTTGAAGGTCGTGGCTAAAGGAGCTCTTCAGCAAATCGATAAAGGGCATATCGTCGGGGTTGGTGGGCGACCATTTGAGCACATCGACGCCTCGACATTGAAGTAATGGATTGATGTAGCGCTTTTGGAGACGTCCCGCGGGATCGCCGAGCATCGACGGCTGAAAGATATGCAACATTTGAATGGCTGGTGCCGAATTGGCTGATTGCAGCGTGCTGTGCAAAACGCCGCCGTTGATAAAGCCGGCGGACCCTTCCTCAAAGCGTACGTACTCATGAGCCGCGCGCGTTCGATAGTCAATCGCTCCCTGCTCCATGTAGAAAAGCTCAACTTCGGAATGCCAGTGCCAGGGGACGGAATTGCCCGGATAGCGAGCGAATTCTGCGCGTTCGGCAATATAGGGCCAGTCTTCGGCGGTCTCGGGAAACGCTTCCTCGCGTCCTCCGCGGTGCAATTCTATGTGATCCATGTTTCGCATGGCATCAGTATAAAGCGCGATGGGCTTAGATTGCTCTTGCCTGTTCGGGGAACGCCTTGTCTAGGGATGCTTGGAGCTTTTCGAAGGATGCTCGTAAGTTGAGGCTCTGATCGGCTGAGCGCTTGGTTTTTGTGGTGGGGGAGTCGAGGAGACCGTTTCTCTGTGTCGGGGGGAAGGAGAAAAGGTTTGCATGTTTTAGGGATGGCTGCTGTGCTGCGTCATTGGAAGAATGCATGCTTATGCGGCCTCCTCGATGTCCACCAAAAGGTTGCGCACGGGGTGTGCTGCTAGGTCCCGTGCGTTGGCAGTATTATGCCGCGGCGACTGCAAAGAAGCGCTAAAGAAAAGCTTAACCTGGTTTGGTGTTACGATGAAACTGCAGGTCAGAGGTATCGAGTAACACTCTTGAAAGGTTTTGAGCTTAAGGGCTTTCTAAGGTTTGTGGCGTAGACGTGGCGCGGACGTGCGGAGCGTGTGAATGCTCGCTGTTAGCGCTGCGGTTCTGCGGCCCGCACCTGCTCGATGACCTTTTCCATGGTGGCATCGATGCGGTCTTTTTTGAGCTCGCATTCCCAGATGGTTATGGGCGTCCAGCCCATTTGAGTGAGTGCTGCCACGGCAGCGCGGTCGCGCTCGACGTTGCGACGGAACTTTGCCTCCCAAAACTCAACGTTGCGCTTGGGCTGGCTAGGGTTGCACTTGGGGCAGCGGTGCCAAAAGCAGCCGTTGACGAAGATGGCGATCTTGCGCCCGGGAAAGGCGATATCGGGTTTGCCGGGTACCTTCCATTCCAAGCGATAACCCGTAAGGCCCGCGGCGCGCAGGCGCTGGCGAACGAGCAGCTCGGGCTTGGTGTTGGCGCGCTTGTTGCCCTTCATGGACTTTTTGATGGCGGCGCGCCGGCGGACCAGTTCGCGCTCGTCGGCGGAAAGGTCCGAGGTATCGATGCCGTCGAGCAGGCCGGGCTTGGGGCGCTTTTTGGTGCGGCGCTTAGGTGCGCGCTTGGGCTTGGCGGCTGTGTTGGGCGCGGCGTCATCGGCGGAGCTTGCCTCGAGCCGGTCTTCCTTCAGCTCAATCAGGGCATCAATGAGCCCCTTGTCGGCGGGCATCCACTCAACCGTGGCAAGCGAGGTGCGCGGAATCCAGCGGATATCGAGCTGGCGGTCGTGCTTCTGGGGTTCATCGGATTCATCGGCGAGCGAGCAGTAATAGCACTCCATGGAGAGATGATAATCGGGGTAGTCATACTCAACGGTATAGAAATCGCGCAGGTTGGTGACTTTGACCTGCAGCTCTTCCATGAGCTCGCGGCGTACGGCGTCCTCGGGCGACTCGCCGCGCATGAGCTTGCCACCGGGAAACTCCCAAAGTCCCTGCATGTCGCCATAGCCGCGCTGCACGGCAAGCAGCTCGTCAGATCCTTCCTTGCGAATGATCCCAGCGGCAACATGAACAGTCTTCAACAGGAGTCCTCTCTCAACATCAACACGTGACAGGCTAGCTACCCGTACCTTACACAACGGTAAGGCAAGCGTAAGCCATATCGATGGTAGCCGACTCGTCTTCTTGCGACTATAGATGCCGTAGACTAATTGCAAGAAAGGACTCGGTATGCAAACCACGCACATGGCGACCCCGGTACTGGAGGTCGCGCATCTCGAAAAGGTATATGGAGCGCTGGGCAACGTGACCCGCGCGCTCAACGACGTCAGCTTTACCGTCAACCGCGCCGAATTCGTTGGCATCATGGGCGCCTCGGGCTCGGGCAAGTCGACGTTGCTCAACTGCGTCTCGACCATCGATAGCGCCACGAGCGGCACCATCCGCATCAACGGGCAGGACGTAACACGCATGAAGCAGGCTAAGCTTTCGCAGTTCCGCCGCGAGGAGCTCGGCTTTATCTTCCAGGATTCCAACCTGCTCGATACGCTCACGGCGCGCGAGAACATCGCCCTGCCGCTCACCATCGCCCGCACAAACTCGGCAGAGATTTCGACTCGCGTGCAGGATGTGGCCGCGCGCCTGTCCATCAGCCAGGTGCTCGACAAGTATCCCTACCAGATGTCCGGCGGTCAGCAGCAGCGCGTTGCCGCGGCTCGCGCGCTCGTCACCGACCCCACCATGATCATGGCCGACGAGCCCACCGGCGCCCTCGATTCCAAGAGCGCCCGCCTGCTGCTCGAGAGCCTGGAGGCCCTCAATCGCCGCCTGTGCGCTACCGTGCTCATGGTCACGCATGACAGCTTTGCTGCCAGCTACACGAGCCGCGTGTTGTTTATCCGCGACGGCAAGATCTTCACCGAGCTGCGCCGCGGCGACACCGACCGCCGAGAGTTTTTCGACCGCATTATGGAGGTCGTTGCCATGATGGGCGGTGAGGGCTCCGATGCTCTGTAAACTCGCTTGGGGCAACGTCCGCCGCGCCGGCCGCGACTACCTCGTCTACCTTTTGACGCTCACCCTGGGCGTCACGGTCTTCTATGCCTTTAACACCATCTCGATGCAGGTCGACATCGCCGGAATCGATGAAAAGGGCTTGGCGCAGGTAATGGGCAGCATGCTCGGCGACCTGACGTACTTTTTGGCCGGTGTCATGGCCTTTTTGATGGTGTACGCCAATAACTTCATCATGAAACGCCGCAAGAAGGAGTTTGGCCTGTACCAGGTGCTCGGCATGGGGCGCGGGCGCGTCGCCACGATCATGGCGCTCGAGACCGTGATAGTATCGGTCGTGGCCTTTGTCGCCGGCATTGTGCTGGGTGTGGGACTCTCCCAGCTCATGACATTCTTTACGGCCTCGCTCTTTAAGACGCAGATCGCCAATTTCCACTTCTTTTTCTCGGTGCATGCGTTCAACCTGACCCTTGTCTGCATGCTCGTAATGTTTGTGCTCACGCTACTGCTGAACCTTCGCGCCGTGCGTCGTACCAAACTCATCGAGCTTATGGGTGCCGAGCGTCGCAACGAGAGCATCAAGACACGCAACCCCTGGATCGCGATTGCCATCTTTGCCGTGGGCGTGGCGCTTGTGGGCGTGGCCTATTACCGTCTGCTACGTGATGGGTTCCCGCTAACCGCGACGGACAGCAAGCTGCAAGAGGCCATGAACCAGTTTGGTATTACGACCGCTATGGTTACCGTGGGCACCTTTGCCCTGTTCTGGGGGCTCTCGGGCATGCTCATCAAGCTGCTGCAGAGCCTGCGCAGTGTGTATTGGCGCGGCCTCAACATGTTTACCGTGCGCCAGCTTGCGGCCAAGGTCAACACGGTGTGCTTTTCGATGGGCGTCATCGCGATGCTCCTGTTTTTGGCCATCACCTCGGTGACGTGCGGTATGTCAATTGCCAACGTGATGAATGAAAACCTGGAGCGCTATAACCCTGTTGACGTGTCTCAGACGTATGTCTATTACACGCCCGATACGCTCGACTACTACAAAGGGTACAAAGGGTATGCCAATCCGTCTGAGGTCGATCGCATGGTGCTGGCCGATACAACGGTCGATTTGTACCCTGCATGGCACGGCAAGGGCAAGTCGGCGGACAACAACGACGAGACCGGCAAGAAGGTCGATATCGCCGATGTTGCCGGTGAGCATGTGCAGATCGATTCGTATCTGAGTTACCCATTTGGCGGCTCGAATCCTTCGGTGACCCCAGGTGAGATGTGCAAGATCATGGGCGAAAAGCTTCCCAAGGCGTTCGGGGGTAGCAATGCCGATACGATGGGTCTGTTTGTGACGCCGGCGAGCCAGTGCAACAAACTGCGCCAGATGATGGGCGAGGAGCCGGTGAGCATTGGCCGCGACCAGTACCTGCTTACGTGTGATATGGGCGGTGAGCTGGGCGACCTGTACACCAAGTACATGGCCGGCGGCCATACCCTCACCTTGGGCGGGCATGAGCTCAAGCCCGCAACCGATAAGTCGGACAAGGACACGGCGGCCATCGCCAACTCGGCGATGGGCAGTAACCCGGGTACCGTCGTCGTTGCCGACGAGCTGTTGTCCCAACTTAATCTGCAGCCGTATTCCAGTAGCCTGCTCGTTAATTACAAACAGGGGATGGATACGACCGAGGCAGACGAGAGCATTAAATACACTTTGCTCGACAATCTGCTCGTTGACGGCAAGGAGCCAGGGTCATGGGGAATCTTCATCACACGCTCCGAGATGTACACGCAAGCAGCGCAAATGAACGGCATGATTAGCTATCTGGCCATCTACATTGGCTTTGTACTGGTCGTTGCGTGCGCGGCGATACTGTCGATCCAGCAGCTCTCCAATGTGGCCGACGGCAGCCGCAGCTATCGTGTGCTGGCGCAGATCGGCTGTGACGACCGCCAGATTCGCCATTCGGTGATGGCGCAGCAAGCGGTATTCTTCTTGTTCCCGCTGGCAGTGGGCCTGGCGCACTCCTTTGTGGCGCTCAAGGTGATTATCGAGCTGGTGAGTACGTTTGGCGACATGAGCATCGGCGGCACGGTGGGTCTCACCTGCGCGATCTTCCTGGCAGCCTACGGCGGCTACTTCCTAGTGACCTACCTCATGAGCACCGGCATGGTACGAGCCGCCATCGCCACCCGCTACAGCGAGTAGCCAACCTGGTGCAGAACAAAATCATCGCAGGTTGAGCATAAGTCAGCGAAAGCGCCCCTAGGCGAGCAAGGTGACGTGAAAGAGAAGGGAAGCGTACTTTGGTACGCGACCGACGATTGAACGTCAGGTTGCCGCTCTGGGGCGTTTGCAGCGTCGAGCCGTTACGCGGTTTGGTAAAACCGCGTAACTTCAGCGCTTCCAGAAATGCAGGATGAGGGTCGTGCGGTTTTGCTGCTCGGTTTTGACCAGGATGTTGTGGATGTGGGTTTTGACGGTGCCCACGGCAAGGAATAGCTCGTCAGCGATCTCTTGGTTCGACTTGCCCAGCACAACCAGACGCATGACCTCGGTCTCGCGGTTGGAGAGCTTGTAGGCGTTGCGATAGAAGGGCATCTGCTCTTCGATGTGTCGATCAAGATCGCTGACGTTCTTTTCCTCGGGCGCCTCCTGCATGCGAATCGAGAGCACGTGATAGGCGTAGATGATGAGCAGAATCGCAAAGTAGCAAGCGAAGACGTTCTCGCTAAAGTTGCGCTCGGACAGGTACAACTGCAGCCAAGAGGGCGCCAGGCTCATGGGAACCACCAAGATGTTGTAGAAGTCCTCGGCAACGATGCAGCCAACCAGAATGGCGCCGATAATCAGGTGTTTCTTTTGGTTGTTAACACGCGCCTTCAGCTCAACCTTCGTACTCTTGCGAGCTGTCCAAAAGATATACAGTCCCACAAAGACAAGGAACACCTGGCGCATGGTGTAGTAAAGCCACTGGTGCATGGGACCATAGGGGACGGCGACGATAATCAGCAGCTCGCTCAGCAGGAACGTTACGACGGGGATGACAAACTGCTTCTTAGAATGCTTGTCGAGCAGATCCATGGCGATCAGCCAAATAAAAGCCTGCGAAGCGGTCGCCACAAGGGTCCGCAGCACAGGCATGGTAATTGAGTAATAGTCGCTTGCCGGAAAGCTCTGGTTTTGCAACGTGTATTCAAAAAAGAAGATCTCGGTCATCTCGATGGCGTAGCAAATAAAAACGCCACTGCCATAGATAAAGAAGCGTCGACGAGACGAGGCGTAGGCGGCAAGCGAAAGTACCGCTGTCACAATACAGATAACCAGTATTGCCAAGGTATAGAAGAACATGAGCGTGTTCATCTGTCACCGTCCTGTCTCATTTGATCTTTGGATAAGCTCCGTAAACCCTACGGATATACCGCCCTCAACCGTATGTCCCGTTGCGGATTAGAGGACGTGATACAGGATACCCGTATACCGTTCGCGGTTATAGATAGTAAACCCCCTGTAAACTCTCTACCTGCGGGTTTATATTGGTTTAGAGGGGGTGTAACTCCGTGAACGGTCTTTAATCCCGAATAAACTAGGTAAAAATTGCATACGGGTGAATGATGGTGTTGTCAACACGAGGCGTGATGTACGAGCGCCTCTCAGTAATAGTCGGCAAGACCGGCGGAAAGGAAATCGACATGGCACTGCCTAAGGATTTCATCGACACCAACGACTTCACCAAAGAGCAGATCCTGGCTATCGAGGATCTTGGCCTGGCAATGAAGAAGGCCATCAAGGTTGACGGTTATTATCCGCACCTGCTCCGCAACAAGAGCCTTGGCATGATCTTCCAGCAGGTTTCCACCCGCACCCGTCTTTCCTTCGAGACCGCTATGACCGACCTCGGCGGTCACGCTCAGTTCTATGGCCCTGGCACCATCCAGCTCGGTGGCCATGAGTCCCTGGGCGACACCGCTCGCGTCATGGGTTCGCTGCTCGACATCATGATGGCTCGCGTTGACCGTCACAAGGACGTCGTCGGCCTCGCCGAGGGCTCCGCTGTGCCCGTCATCAACGGCATGTCCGAGTTCAACCATCCCACGCAGGAGATGGGCGACCTCATGACCATGCTCGAGAACCTCCCCGAGGGCAAGAAGATCGAGGACTGCACCCTGGCCTTCATCGGCGACGCCACCCAGGTCTGCGTCTCCCTCATGTTCATCGCCTCCAAGGTCGGCATGAAGTTTGTCCAGTTTGGACCTAAGGGCCACCAGATCCCCGACGGCGGCCTGCACGTTGGCACCGTTGAGGAGCGCGCCGAGTTCGGCAAGCAGATGATGGCCATCGCCGAGGAGAACTGCAAGGTCTCCGGCGGCTCCATCGTCATCTCCGACGACATCGAGTGCATCAAGGGTGCCGACTTCATCTACACCGACGTGTGGTATGGCCTGTACGACGAGGAAGTCTCGGGCGAGAACTACATGGACGTGTTCTATCCCAAGTATCAGGTCACCATGGACATGATGAACTTCGCCGGCGCAGACTCTAAGTTCATGCACTGCCTGCCGGCCACCCGCAACGAGGAGGTCGTCGACGAGGTCATGGACGACCCCGAGCGCTCCCTGTGCTGGGTCGAGGCCGAGAACCGCAAGCACTCCATCTGTGCTCTCCTTGCCGCTCTGGGCAAGCGCACCCCGCTCAACGACGAGGGTGTCGAGTACTCCGCCAAGGCCGAGCTCCACGCCGCTCTCGAGGCTCTCGAGCAGCTCTAAGCCCCAAGGCTTTTAAAAGCACGTTTGCGGGCGGCGGATGCTCGTCTCCTGTCGCCCGCTCACCGAGGCCCAAGCGATTGCCTTAGTGCCTTGGGCCTCGGATCTGTCCAAGACTGAGCGAAGGAGCTCATCATGAGCGACGGAAAGAAAAAGCTTTCCTTCTTGACGGTCATTTCGACCATCATCTGCGTCGTCTTCGTCTGCGAGGCCGCCGCGCCTGCTGCTGCCATTGGCAACCAGCAGTTCTTCTGGTGGATCTTCCTGATCCTGACCTTCCTGCTCCCGTATGGCATGGTTGTCGCCGAGCTCGGCACCACCTATGACGGCGAGGGCGGCATTTACGACTGGGTACGCGATGGCCTGGGCGACAAATGGGGCGCCCGCATCTCGTACTACTACTGGGTCAACTACCCGCTGTGGATTGCCTCGCTGGCTACCATGTTCCCCGACATTTTGGGCATGGTCTTTGGCGTCGAGTTCAACTTGATCGCCAAGATGGGTATCGATCTTGCCTTTGTGTGGATCGTCTACCTCATGGGCCGCTCCAAGGCGGCCGACTCCGAGTGGGTCCTTAACGGTGGCGCCATCATCAAGGTCGCCGTCGCCGTTATCGTTGGCGCTTTGGGCATTTGGTATGCCATGGAGAACGGTTTTGCGAACGACATGTCCGCTGCCACCTTCCTGCCCGAGCTCACCAACACCAACGCTCTCGGCTACCTGTCGATCATCATCTTTAACTTCATGGGCTTCGAGGTCATCTGCACCATGACCGACGACATGGCCGATCCCGCTCGCGATATCCCCAAGGCTATTATCGTCGGTGGCCTGTCCATCGCCGTGATCTACCTGTTCGCTGGCTTTGGCATCGGCGCTGCTGTGCCGGCCGATTCCATCGACCCCGACTACGGCATGATCGTCGCAGTCCAGACCATGGTGGGCGACTCCATGATCTTCAAGGTCATCTGCATCGCCTTCCTGATCACCCTGTTCGCCAACATGGCCGCCTGGTCCTTCGGCGTTAACTCCGTCGCTCGCTACGCTGCCGAGCACGGCAACATGCCCAAGGTCTTCGCCTCGATGATCTCGGATGACGATATGCCCAACGGCGCCAACCTGGTCAACGCCATCGTTGCCTCCCTGGTGCTGTGCCTGCAGCTGGTTCCCATCGACGCCATCTCCAACGGTGTTTTCTGGATGCTCTTCGGCACCTCCGTCGTCTTCCTGCTGCTCACCTATATCCCGATGTTCCCGGCGTTCCTCAACCTTCGTAAGAACGACCCCAACCGCGAGCGCATCTTCACGTTCCCGTTTAAGGGTGCCATGATGAAGGTCATGCTGGCCATCCCTTGCATCGAGCTGATCCTGGCCATCGTTGCAACGCTGGTGCCGCTCTCTGCCGCTGAAATTGGCGACAAGCTCCCGATGATCGTTATCTTCATCGTGCTTCTGCTCATCGGCGAGGTTGTCCGCGTCGTCAGCGCCAAGGGCCGCGAGACCGAGTACAAGGGCCTCACTCCCGAGCTGGCAGCTCAGCGTCTCGCTGAGGAAGCCGAGGAGGACTAGAGCACCCGGATTCGGGGCTCCAACCCTCATCACCGTTTAACCACTCCCTGGGGTGGGTGTGAGCGATAGCTCCGGTAACCACCGCCCGCCCCAATCTCTCTTCCGTATCCTTCGTGTGTCTTGTCTCCGCGCACTGGGTTACGTCGTCGCTTGCCGGTGCGACTCCGTGAAAACCGGCGCCGGGCGCCCCGACCTTTGCCGGGGAACGGGCGCCTACCATCTCTTGGTTTTAGGCCGCGGGTAACCCGCCCGCGGCAAGCGATCGTTCGATTTGGAGGAAATCTTATGCGTACGATCACCGAGTCCGAGTCCACCCCCAAGGCCGACGGCTTCTTTATGCCCGCTGAGTTTGCCCCGCAGGATCGCGTGTGGATGGGTTGGCCCCACCGCACCGACACCTGGGCCCACGGCGCCAAGCCGGCTCAGAAGCAGTATGCCGCCATCGCTCGCGCCATCGCCGAGTTCACCCCGGTCACCATGTGCGCCAACCAGGCCGACTACGCTAACTGCAAGGCCGTCTTCGAGGAAGACGAGAACGTCACCGTTATCGAGATGACCACCGACGACGCCTGGTTCCGCGACACCGCTGCCACCTACGTCATCAACGGCAAGGGCGAGAAGCGCGCCAACCACTGGCACTTCAACGCCTACGGCGGTCTGGTCGACGGCCTGTACTTCCCGTGGGACAAGGACGAGCAGATCGCCCTTAAGATGGCTGAGCTCTCCGGCTGCCGTCGCTATCGTCCCGATGACATGATCCTCGAGGGCGGCTCCATCACCGTCGACGGCGAGGGCACCCTTGTCGTGACCGACCAGTGCCTGCTTTCCCCGGGCCGCACCTGCTCTGCGGTTCTGGAGGAGGAAGAGGATCCCGAGTCCATCTGGCCCAAGTTCAAGAAGAAGTTCGAGCCCTGGAGCGAGGAGCTTCGCGCCTATATGGACGAGCACCTCAAGGATTACCTGGGTGTCGAGAAGGTCATCTGGGTCAAGGAGGGCATCGACCCCGAGGAGACCAACGGCCACATCGATGACGTCGCTACGTTCATCGCCCCGGGCGTCATGGCCTGCATCTGGACCGACGATCCCGAGTATCCGTTCTACGAGCAGTGCCACGCTGCCTACGAGACCCTCTCCAACGCCGTTGACGCCAAGGGCCGCAAGATGAAGGTCTACAAGCTCTGCATGCCCGTGAACCCGCTGTTCATGGACCAGGCCTCCTGCGACACCATCGACGCCGACGAGAACGCCGAGCCGCGCGTCCCCGACGAGCCGCTGATCGCGTCCTACATGAACTACCTGGTCACCAACCACGGCGTCATCGTCCCGCAGTACGGCGACGAGAACGACCAGCTGGCCGTCGACACGCTCCAGAAGATCTATGACGAGGTCTGGGGCGAGGGCGTCTACAAGTGCGTCGGCGTCCAGTCCGAGCAGGTCGTCTTCGGCGGCGGCAACATCCACTGCATTACGCAGCAGGAGCCGTCCGCGTAATTGTCTGGCTTCCCGAGGCACGGCACCTTCCCGTTCATTCGTCGCTTGCGTACCAAAGTACGCGGCGCTCCTCTTTCACGGGAATCTGCCGCACCTCAGAAACCCAGCCGATCAATCGGACAGTCGGTGAATCGCACCGTGACCATCTCGGGGCATTGATGGTCTGGTCACTTGATGTCTTGGTCGGCTGGGTTTTTCTTTGGGCACTCCGTTGCCTCCACTTCGGAGTGCCCGCCTCTTTGATTGAGTACGCGTCTGATCTGGGATTTATTGCGGGTTAGGCCAATTGTTCGCTTGAATTTCCCAGGTCAGACGCGTATTCAATTGCTGATAGTTTCCGGTTGCGAGCGCGACCGTTTTGATCGGAGTATCTATGTACCAGCGTATCGTTATCTACACGCGCCTGTTCCGCGAGCGTTGGTCCAACAATTGCATCCTCTCTTCTCTTTGGGATGGCACCTGCACCGGTGACGCGGCCTGCAACCCTACCTTGGGCTGCGCCTTCGGTACAGATGCCATCCTTTTGCTGTAGGGGGAGCGTGCCGTGGCAGGTAAAAAGTTCTCCCTGTTCGAGGTCATCCTCTCGGTTATCTGCGTTGTCTTTACCATCGAGGCGGCCGCTCCGGCATCTGCCATGGGTAACGTGCAGTTCTTCTGGTGGATCTTCCTCATCATTACGTTTTTGCTTCCCTATGGCCTGGTGGTGGCCGAGCTCGGTACGGCGTTCGATTCCGAGGGCGGTCTGTACGATTGGGTTCGCCTGGGCTTGGGCGACCGTTGGGGCGCCCGCTGCTCCTGGTGCTATTGGGTCAACTTTCCACTGTGGGTGGCAAGTATCGCCTGCATGTTCCCCAGTGTCATCAATGCGGTATGGGGCATCGAATTTTCGCTTGGGGTCCGAATTGCCATCGAGCTTGCCTTTGTGTGGGGCGTCACGGTCATGGCAATGCAGCCGGTGGCCGAGGCCGATTGGGTCATGGATGGCGGCGCCGTCATCAAGGTGCTCATTACCGCCGTGGTGGGAATCGTCGGCATCTGGTTTGCCTGCAATAACGGCTTTGCCAACGATATGTCGTTTAAGACCTTTGTCCCCGATCTGGGAGACGCTAACTCACTGACGTATCTTTCAATCATCCTATTCAACTTTATGGGCTTTGAGGTGGTCGCGACCTTTGCCAGCACGATGAAGAACCCATCGCGTGATATCCCCAAGGCGGTTACCGCCGGTGGCGTTGCCATCGCGGCGATCTACATTATCTGTGGCATCGGTATTGGAGCCGCGGTTCCCACCGAGCAGCTTTCACTCGATTCGGGCATTGTGGACGCGGTTGCCGCCATGGTGGGGCGCGCTCACCCGCTGACGATGGTCGTGGGCATGGCCTTTTTGGTGACGCTGTTCGCCAACATGATCTGCTGGAGTTTTGGCGTCAACAACGTGGCGAGCTATGCCGCGCGCCATGGTAACATGCCGCGCCCCTTTGCGCTGGTGTCCAAGAAGACCGGCATGCCTAATGGCTCGGCACTCATTAACGGTTGTTTTGCCAGCTTGGTGCTGCTACTTCAGATTCCGCTGGGCGAAGGTTCCGACGTCTTTTGGGTCTTCTTCTCGATGAACGTCGTCTTTCTGCTCATGAGCTATATCCCGATGTTCCCGGCGTTTTGGCGCCTGCGTAAATACGACGACCGCCCACGTGTGTTCCGCGCGCCCTTCGAGGGCAAGGTGCTTGCGGTAGCGCTTGCGGTGCCGGTGGTAGAGCTCGTGCTTTCGATTGTTGCGACAATCGTGCCGCTTAACAGCTCGCCCGCCGAGATGTCAAAGTTGCCGATCCTCATGGGTGTGGTGATCGGCGTGTTGCTGGGCGAGGTTTCGCGCCTCATATCGCGCCGCGGCCGCAGCATCGACAATCCCGGCGTTGGCGCAAGGGGGACAGGTCGCTTTGCACCAAAACAGTAGCGCCGCGAGTTGTGCGGTGCTAGATGCATCTTGGATTACTGCTTACGCTGCTCGGGATCAGATGCGAGCTTGGGTGCAAAGTAGGGGACGTGGCCCAGGTAGGGGCAGCTGTCCGAACGCGCCTCAACGGCGCAGGGGACATTGTCGTAGGTCATGGAAGAACCGAGTCGGGTGATGGCCTTGGCGGCGGGCGCGACGAGCATCTTGAGCGGAGCGATCGGTGTCATGGCATCTCCTTTCATCGGTGAGACACAGCTTGTTTATCTAAACGATACAGTACGTTTAATCGGTGAGTCTAATCTTGCGGCAAAGAATCTGTCAACATCCTCACAGCATCTAGACAGGGGAGGCGGGCATGAGTTTCGCGTTCTATATCTACACCACGATTATCATGGGTGTGGCTCTGGTGACCAGTGCCGTGGCATTGGTGGTTTGGCTCATGACGCGCCGTCGCGACAGCCTCGTGGCCGCGGCGGGTTTTTTGCTCTATATGCTCGATATGTCGGTCATCTTTTTTGACGAGTACAATCGGCTCAAATACGACTACGCCGTTACCTTTAGCGAGCCGCTGCAGCACCCCTTGCTGCGCTGCGTGCTTGGTATTGCCATCTATGCCTGCGTGGTGCTATGGATGTTTGCGCGCTTGCGCAAAAGACCGACGTCGCGCATGCTCGGACTCGCTATCGTGCCGTTTTCAATCTTGCAATTGCTGCTGGTGCCTCGCAGCGGCGCTGCCGGAGAGGTGCAGCAGTATCTCTTTTGGCTCACGCGTGACCTGGGTAATGTAGGATGTCTTGCCTATGCCGCCTGGCATTACCGGTACAGAGCAACGCGTGTTGAGAAACTCGACCTCGACCGCTCAAAGCTCTTTTGGAAGGTGGCCTTCGTTCTTGTGTTTTGCGTGATCGCCGAGGACACCTACATGATCTTGTTCTGCCGCCCCGACTCCCAAAACCCCGTCATCGGCCTCTTTTTGTGGTATCTGTCCGAGCGCAATATCTCCGAAAACGTGCTGCTCGTGGTATGCGCGGCTCAGCTTTTTTGCCAGTTTAGCCATATCCTGCGTGTGTATGCCCGTCATCCGCGTGCCGATGAGGACGTGGCAGCCGAGAGCGCAAGCTCTGAGGACGATCTCGCATCGCGTGTGGTGATTTATGCCGACGCCCATAAGCTGTCACGGCGCGAGCAGGAGGTGCTCACGCTGGTGCTGAAGGGCAACGACGCCCAAAACATCGCCAGCGAGTTGGTCATCAGCCCTGGCACGGTCAAGGCACACTTGCATCGCATCTACGTTAAAAGCGGCGTCTCCAACCGAGATGACCTTATAGATACCTTTTGGCGTTCCTAGCCTCATTCTTCCTCGCATGCGGGTCTTGCTGTGTGGGCGGCCACACCGTTGGGCGTAATGAAGCGGTAATAATCTCAGACAATAAACCTGCAGGTAAAGCGTGTAAACCTGCTTAAACTGACCGTTTGCGGTCCCTGGCCTTGGCACGGGTTTGCCCCTGTGTATCAATGGGTGTAGCGCGAAGCCGCGGACGTGGGACAGACGTCCGAGCACGGCTTGTAGGCACGCGCCGATGCGGGAGCGCTACGCTCCCAACCGAGTGCCCACGCGGGCGGTGCGTCCGCGTTACAACCAAAGATGCCTGAGGAGGCTCGCATGGACAAGGCTGATGTAGTTATCAAGAGCGACGCCGTCTTTACCGGCGATGGGCTCGAGCCGTTTAAGGGCGGCGTTGCCGTGCGGGGCGATAAAATCGTTGCCTGCGGTGACGATGCTCACCTGGCACCGTTTATCGGTCCCGATACCGAGGTGCGCGACTTTGGCGACCAGCTCGTCATGCCCGGCCTGATCGACTCGCACACGCATTTTGCCCAGGGCGCGTTTATGACCGACCCCGATTTTGCCGTCAACCTCATCGACTGCACCAGTTTTGAGATGGCGATGGAACGTGTCGTGGCGTTTGCGGCCGACCATCCCGATAACGAGTGGATTCTGGGCTGCCAGATTATCCAGTTCCAGTGGGATGTCCCCGAGATGCCCACGGCCGCGATGATCGATGAGTACATCTCCGACCGCCCGGTATTTCTGCAGCAGGTTGACTTGCATACCTTTAGTGCCAATACCTGCGCCATCAACAAGGTGGGAGTAACTTCGCAGACGCCCGATCCCGCAGGCGGCAAGATCCTTAAGGATGCCGACGGCAATCTGACGGGCGTGTTTTCCAACAACGCCGGCGCCTTCTTTATGGACGAGGTCTACGACCCAGCGCCCGAGGTTGTTGACGCGTCGTTTGCAAAAACCGCCCGGCGCGCCAATGCCCTGGGAATCACTACGGTCGGCATGGTCAATCCTACGTTTGTGAGCATGGAAAACCCGTATGCGGTGTTGGCAGGTCTTAATGCCAAGGGCGACTTGCCGCTGCGCGTGTTCCTGTACACCGACCTGTTCGAAAACGAGTCCTTGACGCTCGAGCAGATCAAGGAGAAATACGCCTTCCCGGGTACGCAGGTGGAGTGGCACGGCTTTAAGCAGTTCCTTGATGGTGTGTGCTCCGACCATACCGCCTGGATGCTTGAACCCTATAGCAACGCACCCGACACCTGTGGTGAGCCCGCGGAGGAGCCGGAGCGCATCCGTGCTGCCATCCTGAGGGCGCAGGAATGGGGCGTTGACACGCGCATCCATGCAATCGGCGATCGCTCGGTGCGTTTTGTGCTCGATTGCTTTGAGGAGGGCGAGCGCTTGCATGGCAAGCGGGATTGTCGCCACTCCATGGAGCACAACGAGACGGTTCAACCCGAGGATATGCCGCGTTATGCCGAGCTCGGCGTCTGCCCCGGCATGCAGCCGTGGCACATGCTGCTCGATATGGCTGACCTTGCCAAGGACGAAGCCGTGGGTCCCGAGCGTGCCGCGCTTTCGTGGCCCCTGCATAGCCTGCTTGCCAGCGGAGCCGTGGTGCACCTGGGCAGTGACTTCCCCGTTGTGGGCTTGGAGCCCATGGAGGAGGTGTACGGCGCGGTCTTCCGCATGCTCGAGGACGGTTCCAACCCTGAGGGCTGGTTCCCCCAGGAGCGCATTACCATGGCCGAGGCTCTGCGCGCCTACACCTATGGCAGCGCCTACGCCATGCATGCCGAGGACCGCATCGGCACGCTCGCGTGCGGCAAACAGGCAGATATCTGCGTGCTCGACCGCAATCTCTTTGATTGCGAGCCGGCCGAGGTGCTCGAGGCTACCGCAGCCCTCACGATGATCGCCGGCAAGGTGGTCTTTGAGGCATAGCGCCATCGTTTGATTGGGCGGCTTGGTGCCAGTTGTCAGCCGCCTGACATCCATTCAGCACTACTCTCTCAAGGAAAGGGGAGAACAATGGCAGAAGAAGTAACCGCTGCCGTGGAGGAGGAGCGCGAGCTCGCCTCCCAACCGATTCCCGGTCTGGTGCGTAAGTACACCATCGTCACCGGCCAGGGCATGCTCGCCCAGATCATCATGGTGGTCCTTGAGGGCCTCGTGATGGGTTGGGGCCTAGGTGCCCACGGCCTGGCATGTGTCTCGATCATTATGTCGGTCGAGTACATCAACCTGGCCTTTGGCAACCTGTTTGGCACCGGCGTGCCCGCCGTGGTGGGCAACCTTTTGGGTGCCGGCGACATCAAGGGCGCAAGCAAGGCTTTTAGCCAGGGCTTTTGGCTCACCACGATCGTGAGTGTGCTGCTTGCTGTGGTGATGGCAGTGTTTACCGAGCCCATCTGCACATTCTTTGGCGCCACGCCCGACATCATGGCCGATACCGTTGCCGGCGTGCGCACCTTCGCCGTGCTGCTGCCGCTCACGGTCATTGGCCAGATGATCACCGCTGTGATGCGTGTGGACGAGAAGGTTCAGATCCAGGCCAACCTCATGACCGTTTCGGCCATCGTCGCCATCTGTTGGCTCGCGCTTTCCACGTTTGTGCTCAAGTTTGGCGTTATGGGCGCCGGCGTGTACTACGGGCTTTCCATCGGTATCTGGGCCATCGGTATCTTCTGGTTCATCGGGGGCAAAAAGTCCCAGCTCCAGATTAGCCTGGCCGACCTTAAGCTCGACCTCGCCATCTGCGGCCAGATCTTCAAGATCGGCTTCCCGTTCTTCCTGGTCCAGGGTGCGACCTTTATCTTTAATACCGTTGCCAACTCGCTTTTGGGTTCGCTCGGCGGCGACATGGGCTCGCTCTACATCGCAGCCTTTGGCGTGATCAACGGCTACATCCTCTACATTACCATGATGGTTGCCCAGTGCTTCTCCTACGGTCTGCAGCCCATCGCTGCCTTCAACGCCGGCGCAAAGGCTTGGGCACGCCTTAAGGAGACGCTCTCCTGCACGCTTAAGTACCAGGTTGTGACGCTGGCGCTGGTCACCGTCGCGCTCTGGCTTGCCGCCACCCCGGTGTGCGCCTTCTTTGCCGGCAGCGATCCTGCGCTCGTTGAGGTTGCCGCCAACGCCACGCGTACTGTCATCCTGGCTGTTGCCCTGGGCTATCTTGCCATGACCATGTCGATGTATTTCCAGGCGGTCGAGAAGGTGGGTGTCGCCACGTTTACGGGCCTGCTTCGCTATGTGATCTGCTCGGTGCCGCTTATGTACCTCCTCGGCAACATGATGGGTGTCGAGGGCGTGTGGATCGCCCTGGTGGTGGCCGATGCCATTACTGGCATCATCTCCATTGCGCTCGCCGCGCACGAGTCCAAGCGCCTTGCCACGCTCTAGGCTCGGACATGGCTGGCGTACGATAGTCGAACAAGTTAACTCGCCTGCAAGCCACCACAATGGGGACAGTCCCCATTGTGGTGGCTTTTGTTATTTAGGGTCTGAGATTTCGGCTCTATAAATAATGCTTTTGAACTGGGTTACTATAAGATTATGGTAAACGCTACTATAAGATTATGGAGAATGAAACTATTCGATTATGGTAACAGCGTAATAAGGGGCGTTGATATGGCTGAGTTCATTAACAGGGATTTGCATGAGTTGCTCATTCGCATGGCAGGCTGGTTTCCTGTTGTGTCGTTGACAGGGCCTAGGCAGAGTGGTAAGTCTACGCTGGTTCGGCATGCCTTTCCCGACTATTCCTACGTCACGCTTGAGGACCCTCAAACGAGGCGCGCGGCCTTGGAGGATCCGGTGAGTTTTATCCGCAACCGAAAGGGCGGACTCATCATCGATGAGGCGCAATACGCCCCGGATTTGTTTTCAATGATCCAGGTTGTTTCGGATGAGCGGGGAGACGCCGGTCAATACATCCTTACAGGCTCGCAAAACTTTTTGATGATGAAAAGCATCGGGCAGTCTCTTGCCGGGCGAGTCGGGATCTTAAAATTGCTGCCATTATCGTTTCGAGAAGCGGAGAGGGGCCAGCAGGGGCAGCTGGAAGTGGATTTGTTCGCGCTCGAAGGGGGATACCCTCGCCTGCGTTCCGCCGGAATGCCGTCCGCGGTTTATTTTCCCAGCTATATCGATACCTATGTTGAGCGCGATGTTGTGGGCTTGCTTGATGTGCGCAATAAGGCGGAGTTTCATAAGTTTCTGTCCATAATTGCTCAGAGCGTCGGTGCCCTCATCAATATATCCTCGCTTTCTCGAGATACGGGCGTGAGCGTATCGACCATTAAAAGCTGGTTGTCCATTCTGGAGCAGAGCTACCTGACGTTTTCGCTGCAGCCCTATTATGCAAATGCCAAGAAGCGTCTAACTAAAACGCCCAAGCTCTATTTTTACGACACGGGGCTGCTCTGCTACTTGCTCAAAATTGGATCACTGGAGCAACTATTGGAGAGCCCTTATCTGGGGGCCGTTTTCGAAAACCTCATCGTTTCCGAAACGGCGAAGAGCCATCTCAACGTGGGCGAGAATCCCGAGCTGTATTTCTATAGGGACGACAGCAAGCGTGAAATCGATTTGCTCGACTGTACAAACTCAGGGAGTCCCAAGGCTATCGAAATAAAATCATCCAGAACGTATCACTATAAGTACGCCCGCCATCTACAGACTGTATGCGATGAGATCGACATTGCAAAAGATGCGCGCTATGTTGTGGCCCGCGTGGACTCAACGTATGAGTCGAAAGACTGTAGTGTGGTTTCGGCGCGTGATTGGCTTTTACGATAACAAGCTCGGCGTATTAACGGCTGCCGCGAGGGGAACCGGCCCCTTTTTGCGGCGGTTTTTGCCTATCTGGTGCGTCTTAGATGCAAGTGAGTAGACTTATTTGGATATGCCGAGCACACCGCGGCAAATGCTCAATAAAACCGCAGGTCAGAGCTGTGGCGTTTTGGGGCGTGCTTGGCCTCCTGCAAAAAGCCTACTCACTTGGTTTTTCTGCTGGAAGACCGCCGTGAGGGAAGGCAGCTCCCTCGTGGCGGCTGACATTTGCCCAGATAAACCCTGCCAAAATAAACCTGTCTACTCTTTGAGCCAGAGCCGACACTAATTCAAATGGCGAAATCAAAGGGCGTTCTCCGTATGGAGGGCGCCCTTTTTTATCGTGGGATGTTTTGCGTGGCAGTCATAAGGCCCAGACGGTTGCTGACGCCGAGCTTGCGATAGATGGCGTTGACGTGCTTCTTGACGGTTGACTCGCTTATGAATAGCTCGTTTGCCATCTGTTTGTTCGTTTTGCCGCCGAGCATGAGCTGCATGATTTCGGCTTCGCGCGGTTGGATATTATGTTCTGTAATGAAAGCATTCAGCTGGTCTGTGTCTTCGGTCTGGGTGAGATTAATGCCCCGAGGATAGAGGTTGGCGAGCGCGAGGCTCGCGTGCCGAGCGATTTCGAGCAGGATTGCGAGCTCGGTGTCGGTGAAGTCTCCGGCCGTGCGTTCGCGAAACAGGGTGATGCTTCCTAGCGGGCTGTCGTTGTGCGCGAGCGTGGCCGTACAGCCAAAGTAGACGCCCTGCGGTTCCATCCATTTGCGATAGATGGGCGTGGCATCGCGTCGCTCGACGTCCACGAGGTCGAGGTCGCGGTAGACGCCGACCTTATGTAGGTCAAAGCTCCATGTTGTATAGTCCATCGCGGCGTAGCGGTTGTAGTAGTCGCTCAGCGCGCGGTCGTCCATTCCGCTGCTTGCGGGGTGGACGTAGCGTGGGGCGTCACTGCCTGCCGCCTCGATCAGGTCGAACATGGCGATCCGATGGGGCACGAGCCCTGTCGTTCCCTCGAGGGTCTCCTTTTGCAGCTTATCGACACCGTGTGATGCGTGGATTGCAAGCGCGAGCTCGTTGAGAGCAGTCCAGGTCGTACTGTCCAACTCAATAGTCTGCTGTTTATTGCATGGGGGCATAGGGCGTCCTTTCCATTGTGGAACCCAGTATGTCATGTTCTCGGCCTGAATAGAACTTTAGGTCAGCGAATGGTATACCGTTGGTCGCTGAAAGGGGCTCGAGGGACTATTGAGAACATCTCGGTGCGGCCGCATCATGGTCTCGTCAAGCAAAAGCACCGAGATTTAGGAGCTTGAAATGAAGACCATCTACGAGAGTGAATCCACGCCTAAGAAGGACGGGTTCTATATGCCCGGCGAGTATGAGGAGCAGGAGCGCACCTGGATTCTGTGGCCGCACCGCTCCGACGTGTGGCGCTGCGGCGCCAAGCCGGCGCAGAAGGTCTTCACCGAGATCATTAAGACCGTTGCACGCTTTCAGCCCATCACGGTAGGCGTCAACACCGAAGACTTCCCCGCGGTGTGCGAGATCTTCGACGGTGTTGAGAACGTGCGCGTTATCCACATGGAGTACAACGACAGCTGGATTCGCGACCCCGGCCCGGCGTTCCTCGTTAATGACAATGGGGAGGTGGCCCTTTCGCACTTCCACTTTAATGCTTACGGCGGTTTCATTGACGGTCTGTACTTCCCGTGGGACAAGGATGCTTCCATTGGCCTGCAGGTGGCACAGCTTGAGCAGGTTAACCGTTATCGTCCCGAGGACTACATCCTCGAGGGTGGCTCGTTCAACTGTGATGGTCAAGGCACCGTCGTGACCACCGAGATGTGTCTGCTCAACGAGGACCGCAACCCGCAGTACACCAAGGAGCAGATTGAGGAGAAGCTCTCTGAGTATCTCGGTATCGAAAAGGTTATCTGGATCAAGGACGGTATCGATCCGTACGAAACGAACGGTCATGTGGACGACGTCGCATGCTTTAGTGCGCCCGGCGAGGTCTGCTGCATGTGGACCGATGATCCCAAACATAAGTTCTACAAGGAGTGCCAGGAGGCGTACAAGACGCTCTCCGAGTCCACGGATGCCAAGGGTCGCAAGCTCAAGATCCACAAGGTGATCATGCCTGCGACTTCGGTATATATGACCGAAGAGGAGGCCAGCACGATTGATCCCGTCGAGGGCGTGCTGCCGCGTACCCCCGAGGACGCCTTCGAGCCGAGCTATCTCAATTTCCTGCCCATCAACGGAGCGGTGCTTGTGCCGCAGTTCGGTGACCCCAACGACGCCCAGGCGCTCAAGGATATCCAGGCTGCTTATCTGGACCGTGAAGTCATCGGTATCATGACTCGCGAGGTTATCTACGGCGGCGGCAACATCCACTGCATCACCCAGCAGCAGCCCAAGGCGCGCTGTAAATAGCAGTTCCATGGTGAACAGTGCTTGATTGTCCGCACGCGAAAGTCCGCCGGCTTCAATGGCCGGCGGGCTTTTTGTGTGGCGGCTTGGGCGTTTGCCCAGATAAAACCTACCAAAATAAACCTGTCCCTTTTTGGCAGGTGGTTTCAGCTGAACGGCGGGCCGTGCGGCTTGGGTGTGCGGGCTCACAATCTGGGGAAACCAAACAGATTGGGGGCTTGTATGATCGACTCGAAGGGAAACGTGCGACCCGAGGGCATGTTTAACAGAGCGCACCTGGCCCCCGAAGCCCAGCGCGCATACGATGCGCTACTCGAGTGCGTGCTCAACGGGCAGAAGGGCTGCGAGGTTTCGGCGCGTGCGGGCATGGATACGATCAAGGCGCTCGTATAGCTTTACGCTTTCGGATGTGACACATAGGACTGCATGCGCCGCTCCCGGCTATATTGCCTCCGAGTGCTTTAGCTCATGGAGATAGCCGGCATCAGCGATTTCGAGAGCCTGGCAGCCGCCACGAATGCCCCGGTGTTTACACCTCAGACGGACGACTTTGGACTCGCGGTCCATATCTTCAAGATGCTCAATCGCGGAATTCATCCGTACAGTTCTGGCGAGCTGGACCTAGAATTTTTGACCTAGACGACGATATTCCGGCTCTTCCGCTCAATAGCTGCGTGTGCAATGGGCGCAGCTCCTTTGTGGGGACGCTGATCGGATATGTTGTCCCTAGTTACGCTCTTGCGATCAATGACTTTGGCAACCTTATGGGCGAGGCTTTCCGCCGGTCGCTCTTTGGCAAAGCGCATGAGCGCCTTGATGCGCGCACATGGGCGCGCCTGCTCGCCCTGTATCTGTCTGAGACGGTTGAGTGTCCGCGCGGTCATCTATATCACGCTTCGCAGGATGAATGTCCCTACTGTCGAGGAGAGCGCACCCTGTTAGCTCTCTTGGCTGATTGCTGACTGTCTTGGAGAAAGCCCGTGAGGCGGCACACAGGCTAATCCTGCGTGTCGCCTCCGTACATGTAGACGATAAAGCCGTCGCCGGTGTCTTGGCTGTGATCCTCCAGGATGCGCTTCATGTTGAGGTGCTCGTAGAACTGCCAATCGGAGTTGCAGTCGCTCATCAGGAAGAACTTGGTGCAGCCTGCCTTGGCGAGCTCGGCGCGCGAAAGGTCGATGAGTGTGCGGCCGAGTCCCTTGCCCTGCCACTCGGGCACGATGATGATCAGGTTGAGCTGGCCCTGGGCATACTCGTTGCCCGTGGCGGCAAAGCGGTCGGCCGTGCCTTTTCACGACTGTCGCCAAAGAGCGAGCCCTCGAGCTTGGCATCGGCGGTCTTTGCCATCTCGGTTGCCTGGGCGAGCATCTCGTCGTAGCAGGGCTCCCACGTGGGATTGGTGCGCGGCTTGCCGTCCTCGAAGATACCGATACAGCAGGCGGCGATAGTGCGGCCCTCGGCCTCGGCGACGAGTGCGATGGGGGAGCGTTGCAGCTGCATAGCGATGTTAAAGCGCGCGCAGAAATCGGCGGCTTCGACGTCGCCGCGGTTGCGTAGTGTGTTGCACCACAGCTGGTTGTAAATGGCGGCGATGCCGGTCAAGTCATCGAGCGTGGCGGCGCGCAGAGTTACGTTGTCAAGGCTCATGGAGGCTCCTTCCAGGTTGGGTCAGGCCATCTCTGAGTGTGACATGGACGCAGGATTGCCGTATCGACCATTCGGCAGACGACCCTCGATCCCTCGGGGACGGAGGGCCCTAAGAAGGAATGAGGGTGGATTTTCGGACACTTGCTCAATGAGAGTGGATAATCTCCCACTTTCGCTCGAAAAGCAGGCCACAAAAACGGGAGATTATCCACTCTCATTCTGGGTAGTCGTTTAAGAATGTCCCCAACGACTACCCCAAAAGGAGCGTCCCCAAGTGCCAGCTTTGGCAACGACGCTGGTAGAAAAACGTCAGCGAAAACCCGCCAGAGCGAGCAAGGTGCCTTGAAGCGAGGCGGCATTGACCTTTTGGTCAATGCCGTCGAAGCTGAAAGGCAGATTGCCGTTCTGGCGGGTTTGCAGCGTCGAGTCGTTACGCGGTTTGGTAAAACCGCGTAACTAAATACGTTCCGCGATCTCGTGGATGAGGTAGTCGGTCTTTTCCCAGCCCAGGCACGGGTCGGTGATCGACTTACCAAAGACGCCGCCGTCGACCGGCTGGTTGCCATCCTCCAGGTAGGACTCGATCATAAAGCCCTTGACCAGCTTGGAGATTGACTCGTTGCGGCGGCAGCTGTCGAGCACCTCCTTGCAAATGCGATACTGCTCCAGCGGACGCTTGCCCGAGTTGTCGTGGTTGCAGTCGATGACCGCTGCCGGATTGGCATAGCCGGCGTGCTCGGTATAGCGCTCGGCCAGGCGCTCCAGGTGCTCGTAGTGGTAATTGGGGTAGGTGCGACCGTCGAGACCGATGTAGCCACGCATGACGGCGTGTGCGAGCGGGTTGCCGTCGCACTCGACCTCCCAGTTGCGGAAGATGAAGCTCTGGTGCGCCTGCGCGGCGAAAATGGAGTTGAGCATAACGGTGGTAGAGCCGGCAGTGGGATTCTTCATGCCGACGGGTACCGAAATGCCGCTCGACACCAGGCGATGCTCCTGGTTCTCGACCGAGCGTGCGCCCACGGCAACATAGCTCAGCAGGTCGACGAGGTATTGGTAGTTGGACGGGTAGAGCATCTCATCGGCGGTAAAGAAGCCGGTCTCCTCGATGACGCGCAGGTGCATGTGGCGGATGGCCTTGACGCCCTCGAGCAGGTCGTCGGGAGCCTCGGGGTTGGGGTTGTGCAGAAGACCCTTGTAGCCAGTGCCCTTGGTGCGCGGCTTGTTGGTGTAGACGCGCGGAATGATGATGAGCTTGTCCTTGACCTCCTCGGCGGTCTTGGCCAGTCGGTTCATGTACTCAAGCACCGAATCCTCGCGGTCGGCAGAGCATGGGCCGATGATGAGCACCTTACGTGCGTCCTCGCCGGTAAAGACTTTGGCGACCTCGGCGTCAAATGCCTGCTTTTTGGCGGTAAGCTCGGCAGAAAGCGGCATTTCCTCGCGGATCTCCATGGGGATGGGCAGCCTGCGCTTGAATTCCATGGCCATACGGGGCCTCCTTTATCAAGTAACGGCAACAATTGGCGAATTCTTGAATGCTCGGCATTATCCGCTGTCGCACGCTAAAGTGCAAGCCCTCGTCACCCCAAAACCTGCCAAAAAGGGACAGGTTTATTTTGGTCGGTTTTATCTGGGAAAATGTCGGCACTCGCCGGAAGGGGAGGGTCGGCGTACGGCACGCTGGAGCAAGTTGGATCTTCTGCGGCATACCCCGTGGGCAAAAAATGGCAAATATGAGTACTGGTACCGGCGTAGTATCATATCGAGCTTACAAGATAATAGACACTACAGTAAATATGTTCATTAACGTTGGCACACAGAAGCATACTGACGGGCGTTTTGATTAATTTGAAGGCGTATAGAAGCCGCAAAGAGGTCATTTGAGGCGGTTTTGGCTGCTACTAAAAATGTAACAGTACTCATATTTGATCTTTTTTGGCCACAGGGTCCGGAGGGGGCTGTCAATCGGGCCCCAAGAGAGCTAATTCGAGGGCCGCAGAGCAAAAAAACGGGGACGCAGATTGTCCTGCGTCCCCGTTCTCGGGCGTTATTCGTTCCCTGCGGCAGAATTTACGCCGCCTCGTCGAACTGCGAGTTGTACAGGTCGGCGTAGAAGCCGCCCTGGGCGAGCAACTCGTCGTGCGTGCCCTTCTCGACGATGTCGCCGTCGCGGATCACCAGGATCACGTCGGCGTTGCGGATCGTGGACAGGCGGTGCGCGATGACAAAGCTCGTGCGGCCCTGCATTAGCGCATCCATGGCACGCTGAATAAGCTCCTCGGTACGAGTGTCAACGTTGGAGGTCGCCTCGTCCAGAATCAGCGCCGGGCGGTCGGCCAAAATGGCACGGGCGATGGTCACGAGCTGGCGCTGACCCTGCGACAGGTTAGTGCCCTCCTCGTTGATCATAAAGTCGTAGCCGCCGGCGAGCGTATGGATAAAGTGGTCGCAGCGTGCGGCACGTGCAGCGGCTTCGACCTCGGCATCGCTCGCATCGGGGCGTCCGTAGCGGATGTTTTCGCGGATGGTGCCGTTAAACAGCCAGGTATCCTGCAGCACCATGGCAAACTCGCCGCGCAGCGCCGCGCGGTCCCAGTCGCGCACGTCGACGCCCTCGACACGCAGCGAACCGTCGTCCACATCGTAGAAGCGCTGCAGCAGCTTAATGAGCGTGGTCTTGCCGGCGCCGGTGGGGCCGACGATGGCGATGGTCTGGCCGGGCTGCGCCTCGCAGCTAAAGTCGTGGATGATGGTCTTGTCGGGCGTGTAGCCAAACTTGACATGGTCAAACTCCACGTGGCCGGGGCGCTTCTCGGGAATCTGCGCGTCGGCCTTCTGCTCCTCCTCGGGCGCGGCCAGGAACTCAAACACACGCTCGGTGGCAGCTGCCATCGACTGCATCGTGTTGCTCACGTTGCCCAGCTGCTGCACGGGTTGCGTAAAGTTGCGAACGTACTGGATAAAGCTTTGAATGTCGCCGGGCGTGGCATTGCCGGTCAGCGCGAGCTGCGCGCCCACCACGACGACGCCCACGTAGCCCATGTTGCCCACCAAGCTCATAAGCGGCATCATCAGGCCCGACAGGAACTGCGAACGCCAGCCACTAATAAACAGGCGGTCGTTTTGACGGTCGAACTCCTCGATTGAGGCCTCGGCGCGGTCGAACACCTGAATGACGTTTTGACCGGCAAAGTCCTCCTCGATAATGCCGTTGACGGCGCCCAGGACCTGCTGCTGCTCGCGGAAGTACGGCTGCGAGAAGTGAATCATCACCATCAAGATAATTGCGGCTGCCGGCAGCGTGAGCACGGTGACGCCGGTGAGCGGCAGGCTGATCGACAGCATCATGACGAGCACGCCGATAATCTGCGTCACCGACGTGATGAGCTGCGTCACGCTCTGGTTGAGCGACTGACCCAGCGTATCGACGTCGTTGGTGATGCGGCTGAGCACGTCGCCCTTGCTGTGGCCGTTGAAGTAGCTCATCGGCACGACGGCAATCTTGGCGGCAATCTCCTTGCGCATGCGGTAGCAGATCTTTTGCGTGACACCGGTCATGAGCCAGCCCTGGATCAGGCTGCAGGCAGAGCTCGCCAGATACAGGCAGAGCAAAAAGCCGAGCGTCTTGGCGATCCAGTTAAAGTCGACATCGCCGGTGCCGTTGACCTTGGCAACCAGGCCCTCGAACAGCTTGGTCGTAACCTGGCCGAGTACCTTGGGTCCCACAATGTTAAAGATGACCGAGCATACGGCAAAGGCGACGGCGACAAACACGGCAACCTTGTGCTGGCCGATATAGCCGAGCAGCTGCCTCATGGTGCCCTTAAAGTCCTTGGCCTTTTCGCCGCGACGCATGCCGCCCATGCGGCCCATGGGTCCACGCTGACGGGTGGGCTTGGGAATTTGGGTCTTGGTCTCGTCTGCCATTAGCGCTCGCCTCCTTCCATGACGGCTGCAATCTCTTCTTGGGTAAGTCCCAGCTCCTTGGCGGAAAGCTGCGACTGTGCGATTTCCAGGTACGCCGGGCAGCTGCGCAGCAGCTCCTCGTGCGTACCGGTGCCCACCACGTGGCCGTCGTCGAGCACGATGATTTGGTCGGCGTGCATGATGGTCGCGATGCGCTGGGCCACGACCACGAGCGCGGCGTCGGTGACATTTTTGGCGAGCTCCTCGCGCAGGCGCGCGTCGGTCTTGTAGTCAAGCGCGCTAAACGAGTCATCGAACACCACGACCTCGGGCTTCTTGGCCAGGGCGCGGGCGATGGCCAGACGCTGGCGCTGACCGCCCGAAACATTGGAGCCACCCTGGCTGATGGGGGAGTCGTAACCGCCCTCGCGCTCGGCGATAAAGTCCTCGGCTTGGGCGATGCGCGCGGCCTGGCGCATGTCATCATCGCTTACCATGTCGCCGGCAAACTTGAGGTTGCTCTCGACGGTACCCGAGAATAGGCGCCCCTGCTGCGGGATGTAACCAATGCGGCGGCGCAGCTCGGAAAGGGTCATGTCGCGCACATCGATGCCGTCGAGCGAAATGCTGCCGCCCGTGACGTCGTACAGGCGCGGAATCAGCTGCACGAGCGTGGACTTGCCCGAGCCCG
>UQIL01000025.1 GCA_900541025.1 uncultured Collinsella sp.
CCCTGCACGAGGCCCCGCGCTCCAGCATCCTCTGGACCGTGTCCCGCTCGTGCCTGGTGAGCCTGCCGTAGGCCCTCGGGACCGCCCTCGCGGAGCCCCTATTCTTCTTTCCGGACATGCCGTCCTCCGATCTCCCGGGGCCGGCCGGTCCGGCCCTCAGGGTATCGGGTTCCCACATTCATCCGCACATGTGCGGATGAATGTGGGAAGTGTTCGGATGAAGTTGATAATCAAGGCTGAAATAAAATCCAGGCCTCGCCCAAAAATAGTTCGCCAAGGTTTACTATTATGTTCATAAAGTAGTACAAGGCTAACAATGGGGGATATCATGGCAACGCGGGAGGCCTACGTCCAGGTTAAGGATCTCAAAAAGCACTACGGCGATGGAGATGCACGCCTGACGGTGCTCGACGGCATCGACACGTCCATCAACCGCGGAGAGATCTGCGTCATGCTGGGGCCCTCGGGCTCGGGCAAGTCGACCTTTCTCAACCTCATTGGCGGCCTGGAGGATGCCGACGGCGGCTCCATCATGGTGGACGGCTGCGACCTCACTGTGCTCAAGCCTACCGACCTGGGCGAGTATCGCCGACGTGAGCTGGGCTTTGTCTTTCAGTTCTACAACCTGGTACCCGATCTCACCATCAAGGAGAACATCGAGGTCACGGCGCACCTGTCCAAAAACCCGCTCAATGTCGAAGACCTGCTGCGTTCGCTGGGTCTCTACGAGCACCGCAACAAGTTCCCGCGCCAGGTCTCGGGCGGCCAGCAGCAGCGCTGTGCCATCGGCCGCGCACTCGTCAAAAACCCGGGCCTGCTGCTGTGCGACGAGCCCACGGGCGCGCTTGACTATAAGACGTCCAAGGAAATCTTGCAGCTCATGGAGGATGTCAACCGCACCTACGGCTGCACCATCATCATTGTCACCCACAATGCCGCCATCGCGCGCATGGCCAATCGCGTGCTGCGCCTGCGCGACGGGCACATCGTCGAGGATGAGCTCAACGAGTCGCCCGTTGCGGCCGCCGAGCTTGATTGGTAGGCGGCGCCATGACACCTCTCGCAAAACGTCTCCCGCGCGAGCTGCGCCGCAATATCGGCAAGTACCTGGGCATCTTTTTGCTTATGTGCGGAAGCATTGCTCTCACCTCGGGCTTTTTGCTCGCAGCGCATTCTATCGGCTGCCTTATCGACGACATGCGCGATGCGTACACGATTGAGGACGGCCGCGTGACCACCTCCTTCGAGGCCACCAAAGACCAGCTCAAGGCGGCCGAGGATGCAGCCGGCGACGTCGGCGGCGTTACGCTCTACAAGAATTTCTCCATCGACGCCATCATCAAAAAGGCGTCCGGTGACGACGGTACCAAGCGCACCCTGCGCACCTACGCGCACCGCACCAAGGTCGATATCGCGTCCTACTGCGAAGGCAAGCAGCCCCGCGCGGATGACGAGGTGGCCATCGACCGCGTCTTCGCCACCAACAACGATCTTGCCGTGGGCGATAAGGTCGAGCTCGAGGGCCGCACCTACACCATCTGCGGCATCATGACGCAGCCCGATAGCCAGGCGCTGTTCCTCAACAACTCGGACTTTACGGTGAACACCATCACCTATGGCGTGGCCGAGGTCGCCGACGCCGGCTTTGCCGCGCTCGAGGATGCCGGCGGCGCACCCGCCTATACGTACTCCTTTACCTTTAACGACCGCGATCTCCCCACCGCGGATCGCATCGATGCGGAGCAGGATATGGTCGAGGCGCTGACCGATGCCGATGCGCGCGTGGACGACCTGACCGATGCCGATTCCAACCAGGGCATTGGCTATGCGCGCGACGATGTGGACGGCGACTCTATGATGTGGACGACGCTGCTCGACATCATCATCGTGATCATGGCGTTTGTCTTTGTGGTCCTTACCGACGCCACCATCGAGGAGGAGAGCGCCATTATCGGCACGCTGCTCGCCAGCGGCTATCGCCGTCGCGAGATCGTGCTGCACTACCTCGCGCTTCCCGCCATCGTGGGCGTGCTCGCGGCGCTTTTGGGCACCGCGCTCGGCGTTGCGTTCTTTACCGAGCCCATGCGCAGCCTCTATTACGATTCGTACAGCCTGCCGCCCTTCCAGGTGTACTGGAGCTGGGAGATCTTTGTGAAGTGTGCCGTGGTCCCCGCCGTCGCGCTCATCCTCATCACGCTGGTGGGTCTGCTTCGCAAAATGGGCAAGACGCCGTTGCAGTTCCTTCGTCACGAGGCGAGCGGCAAGTCGGGCACCAAGCGCGGCTTGCAGCTGCCGGAGCGCATGGGTTTTGTTTCCCGCTTCCGCCTGCGCATCTTCCTGCGCAACCTGGGCAACTTCGCCACGCTCTTCGTGGGCATTGCGTTTGCCTCGCTGCTGCTTCTCTTTGGCCTGGCGATTCTGCCCACGATGACGCACTACGCGGACAACCTCGAGACGAGCCTGGTCGCCGAGCACCAGTACACGCTCAAGGCGCCGCTGGAGCTCGAGGGCACTGCCGAGGAGCGCGAGCAGTGGTCGGCACTCGAGCGCTTGCAGTCGGTTGACGGCGCGCTGCTTTCTGCCGCTCAAGATGCGGACGACGAGCTTGACGACGCGGTCGATGCCGCGCAGGCGGCTGCCGATGCCGCGACCAGCTCTCCGTCTGCCGAGAGCCTGGTCGCGGCGCAGGACGCGCTCGCCAAGGTCCAGGACAAGAAGGATGCGCTCTACGCGCGCCTTGACGATCTTGCCGATGCCCTCGGCTGCAACCGCGATGAGGCCATCGACCTGATCGACAAGGCCTCTAAGATCGACACCGACAACGACGATATCCACCCGGTCAATACGACCGACAACGGCGCGGGCGCAATTGCACAGGCCGAGAAATACGCCATCTACCAGCTGCAATACGATCGCGGCGATGGAAATGGCGAGGAGACGATTTCCGTCTACGGCATTTCATCCAATTCGCGCTATTGGAAAGACCTCAACGTCGGCGACGGCCGTGTCGTCTTTGGCGGCGGCTTGCTCGACAAGTTTGGCTGGAGCGAGGGCCAGAAGGTCACGCTCATCGACAAGTACGAGGGGGAGCATTATTCCCTTGAGTACGCGGGCAAGGACTGTGCCTGGGGCTCCAAGTCGGACATGAATATCTATATGAGCATCGATGACTTTAACGAGCTGTTCGGCAATGACGCCACCTACTTTAACGGCTATGTGAGCGACGAGAAGCTCGACCTCGATGCTCGTTACTTTGCCGGCGACACCACGCCCGACGACATGCGGGCCGTGGGCGACCAGTTCATCGGCATGATGAGCAAAATGATCGGCATGATGGTTGGCCTCGCGGTGTTTATCTTCCTGCTGTTTATGTATCTACTGACCAAGGCTGTGATCGACCACAGCGCCCGTTCGATTAGCTATATGAAAGTCTTTGGCTATCGCGATAGCGAGATCTCGCATCTGTACATCCGCTCGATCACGCTGTGCGTGGCGGCGTCGCTCGTGCTGAGTCTGCCGGTCATTATTGGCTCGCTCACGGCCATCTTCCGCTCGATGCTGCTCGCCTACAACGGCAATATCGAGATCTACGTGCCCGCTTGGTCCATGGCTGCATGCGTCGGCATTGGCTTTGCGACCTACCTGGTCGTGGCGCTGCTACACACGCGTTCTATCAAGCGCGTCAGTCTGGCCGAAGCCCTCAAGGTGCAAGAGTAGCAATTGGGGACGTTCTTAAACGACTAGTCATCGGGGACAGTCTTTGTCGGATTGCCGGCTCGTCGGCCGGGCTGGCAGGGACTGTCCCTGACGGCACTCATTTAAGTCTGTCCCCAATGAGTGGTCATTTCCCAATGGCTAGGTTCCGTACTTGACTTTAACTCTGCTTTAACTGGTACCATCCTCTATGTCTGTAACGCCATATAGACCGAGGGGATAGATCTATGACCGCAACTGCACCCGCAGCACCCGCTAAGGTGTACTTTACCAACCTGCGCACGCATGCTCTCGAGAGTCAGCTCGACAAACTCAAGCGCCTCATCCGTCACGCCGGAATTGAGCAGATCGACTTTGAGAACAAGTTCGTCGCCATCAAGATTCACTTTGGTGAGCTGGGCAACCTGAGCTTTTTGCGCCCCAACTACGCCCGCGCCGTCGCGGACGTGGTGAAGGAGCTGGGCGGCAAGCCCTTCCTCACTGACTGCAATACGCTCTATGTCGGTAGCCGCAAAAACGCGCTCGAGCACATAGACACCGCCTATCAGAACGGCTTTACCCCGTATGCCACGGGCTGCCAGATCATTATTGCCGACGGCCTCAAGGGTACCGACGAGGCGCTCGTCCCGGTCGAGGGCGGCGAGTACGTGCACGAGGCCAAGATCGGTCAGGCGCTCATGGATGCCGATATCGTGATCAGCCTCACCCACTTTAAGGGCCATGAGCAGGCCGGTTTTGGCGGCGCCATGAAGAACCTGGGCATGGGCGGCGGCAGCCGTGCCGGCAAGATGGAGCAGCATGCCGCCGGCAAGCCGAACGTCGCGGCCGAGCACTGCATTGGCTGCCGTGCCTGCGAAAAGATCTGCGCACACAACGCTATCTCGTTCGACGACACCCGCGAGCGCGAGCTTGCCAACGGCAGCACCCGCACGGTCCACGTCGCTGCCATCGACCACGATCGCTGCGTGGGCTGCGGCCGCTGCATTGCGGCATGCAACCAGGACTGCATCAAGCCCGGCTATGACGCCGCAGCCGACGTGCTCAACTGCAAGATTGCCGAGTACACCAAGGCCGTCGTCGACGGCCGCCCGAGCTTCCACATCTCGCTTGCCATGGATATCAGCCCCAACTGCGATTGCCATCCCGAAAACGACACACCTATCGTCAACGACATCGGCATGTTCGCGAGCTTCGACCCGGTCGCCATCGACCAGGCCTGCGCCGATGCCGTCATGGCGTCCGAGCCGCTGCCCAACACCGAGCTCACCGATAGCGCGGCCAAGATGGAGCATAACCACGAGCATCTGGAGGGCGAGCAGGCGCACGACCCCTTCTGCATTACGCATCCCGACACCGACTGGCGCGTGTGCATCGCGCATGCCGAGAAGATCGGCCTGGGCACGAGCAAGTACGAGCTCATCGAGGTCAAGTAGCGCCTATCTATTGGACAAAATAAGCGCCTTTATAGCGTAAGTTGAGCAAAAGCCGCCCACGAGCACAACGCTTGCGGGCGGCTTTTCAGAAGTGCGGTGAAAAATCGAATACCGCCGACTACAAACCGATTTTTGGCAACAAAACCCCAGACGTTGCTTTTTGCCTAAAAATTCTTGTCGAGGAAGTTGTCGACCGTGTTCCAGTAGAGTTCGGGGTCGACCTGCGCGCTCTTGGCGTGGGTGGCGCCATGGATAGTGAGCTTTTGCTTAACCTTGCTGGCGCACGCGTCGTAGTTTTGGTCGAGCATGCTGTACGGTACAAAGGTGTCCTGGTCGCCGTGGATAAACAGCATGGGAACCGTCGCATGTTTGAGTTGCTCCACACTGCTCGCCTTATGAAAGTCGTAGCCCGCGCGCACGTTGCACACCAAGTTTGCTACATCGAGCAAGGGAAAGCTGGGCAGGCCGAACACATCCTTGAGCTGCAGGGAAAACTCGTCCCAAACACTCGTATAACCGCAGTCCTCGATAATGCATTTCACGTTTGCGGGCAGAGACTCCCCCGCGACGTTCATGGCGGTTGCCGCACCCATCGACTCGCCAAAGACCAGGATGCGCGCCTCGGGGTCTGCCTGAACAATCCGCTCGATCCACGCGACGACATCGAGCCGTTCGGGCCAGCCCATGCCGATATAGTCGCCGCCGGAGCGCTCGTGGGCGCGGGCGGCTGGTGCGAGTACGTTCATGCCGCGGTCGTGGAATCGTTTGGCGTATCGGGCCATACCGATGGGCTCGTTGGTATATCCATGCAGGCAGACGGCGTAGTCGTGCGTGCTCTCCGGCGCAGCAAAATACCAAGCGGCGAGCTCGGTTCCGTCATCTGCGGTGAGGCTGCTGCTCTCGCGGTTCTCTTTAAACCACGCCCGCGCCTCGGTTCCCTCGGCATCCATCTGTTCGCCCTTTTCGGCGTCCTTGCCGTCCTGCATCATCTTCATGGTGTAGGGGGCGCGAGGGTTCAGAGCAAAGTCGAACAGAAAGTTGCCGGCAAATCCGAGCAGTGCAACGACAACCACCAGTGCAACGATGCCGGCTATCTTGAGCTTTCGATGGGAACGTGCGTTTTGAGACATAAGTAGCTTTCCTATAAGATGTTAATACATCAACATTTAATGCAAGCGCATTATGGACGTTCGCCGTTGATGCGTCAACAGGCAAAGAATGGGTAAACAAAGGGTCACGTATGGTGCAAATTTCGCACGTACCTAGACGCTTTGATATAGTGTTGAGAACTCTTTACGTTGGAGGATGTAACCGGCATGTCCGATTCGAGCGACAGTTCTAAGCCGCGACCCAAGACCGCGGCCGTTCCACACTACACGGTGGGCGAGGAGATCATGAACTCCGTCACCCATGGTGTCGGCTGCCTGCTGGGTATCGCGGGCCTGGTGCTCCTGATCGTATTCGCTGCCCTGCGCGGCGGAGGCCCGGCCCACATGGCCGCGGCGATTGTCTATGGTGTCAGCATTATTCTCGAATACCTAGCCTCCACGCTCTACCACGCGATTCAGCCCGCGCGCGCCAAGCGCGTGTTTCGCATCATCGACCACAGCTGCATCTACCTGCTCATAGCCGGCAGCTATACGCCGTTTTGCCTTATCACGCTCGCAAACGACGGCGGCCCTGCGCTGTTCTTTGCCGTATGGGCCATCGCCATTATCGGCATCGCCCTCGAGTGCTTCCTACGCGAGCGTCAACCGCACTGGGTAAGCGGCCTGGTCTACCTGCTGATGGGCTGGCTCGTCGTCTTTAAGCTGCCCGAGCTCGTGGCGCTGCTGAACCCCGTCGCGCTTGCCCTGCTTGCCGTCGGCGGCGTGTGCTATACCGTGGGCGTGCCGTTCTATATCGCCAAAAACGTTCGCTATCTGCACAGTGTGTTTCACCTGTGGGTGCTCGCCGGCAGTATCTTCCAGTTCATGGCGGTGATCCTCTTCGTAATCTAGCGACCGCGCCCACGGCCCCGCTCGCACGGGCGACTGGCGCAACTGCCGTATCCGCGATCAACGTTTTAACCTAACGTCCCGAATCTTGGAGGTTCGAGAAACTCCCGATGGACATAACCATCTCCCTTATCACCACCCTCGTTTTGACCCTCATCAACGGCTACTTCTCTATGTCCGAGATGGCTCTCACCACGGCTAAGCGCGCCGTGTTGGAGCACGATGCCGAGGAGGGCGATAAGCGTGCCGAGCGTGCCGTCCAGCTCGCCGCCGACTCCGATCAGCTGTTGGCCACCATCCAGGTCGCCATCACGCTCGTGGGCTTTGCCTCGTCCGCCGTCGCCTCGACAAGCCTGTCCGACCCGCTTGCCACGTGGCTCATAAGCTTTGGCATCGCGCCGCTTTCCGCCATCGCGCGCGGCCTGGCGCCGGTCATCATCACCGTCGCCGTCGCCTTTGTGTCCATCGTGATCGGCGAGCTTGTGCCCAAGCGCATCGGCCTCGCTAACGCCGAGGGCGTATCCAAGCAGGTCGTGGGACCGCTCTCCGTGTTCCAAAAGATCGCCCGCCCGCTCGTGTGGCTGACCGGCGCCTGCTCCGACGGCCTGGCCCGTATCCTGCGCATCAAGAGCGCCGACGACCGCCAGAACGTCTCGGAGGAAGAGATCAAGTACATGGTCTCGGAGCAGGACGACCTGCTCGACGAGGAAAAGCGCATGATCCACGAGATCTTTGACCTGGGCGACACCGTTGCCCGTGAGGTCATGGTGCCGCGCGTGGACACCACCATGTGCGAGGACGACGAGACGGTCGCCGACGTGCTGTCCACCATGCGCCAGACCGGCTTTAGCCGCATCCCCGTCTATCACGAGGATCCCGACAACGTCGCCGGCATTGCGCACATCAAGGACCTGATTCAGCCTGCGCTCGACGGCAAGGGCGACCAGCCCATCGCCGGTTTTTTGCGCGACGCCACCTTTGTGCCCGACACCAAGGACATCCTGCCGCTGCTGTCCGAGATGCAGACCTCTCACGACCAGATCGTGGTGGTCGTGGACGAGTACGGCGGCACGGCCGGCATTATCACCATCGAGGACATCGTCGAGGAGATTGTCGGCGAGATCGAGGATGAATTCGACCCCGACAACAAGTACCTCACGCGTCTTTCGCGCCGCGAGTGGCTCGTTGATGGGCGTTTTTCGTGCGATGACGCGATTGAGCTTGGTTGGCCGCTCGAGGAAAGCGATGATTATGAGACCATCGCCGGCTGGATCTTGGAGCTTTGTGACTCGGTGCCCGACATCGGAGAGGTGTTTGAGGTCGCGGGGTACAAGTTTAAAGTGCAGTCGATGCGTGGCCAGCGCATCTCGCTCATTCGCGTGATCGCTCCGGCCGAAACCGATAAGAAGGATTCCGAGTCTTCGGTAGACGAGCCGACGACGTCGGGTGCGGGTTCCGCGAATCCGCACGACGGCGACGAGTAGAACAAGGAAGAGTAGGGGAGAGTTATGGCAGGCCTGTTCAACATCCTTAAGGTCACCGTCAGCGAGGACAAGATCTGCGCGCATGTGCTGGTGAACCCCGGCATGCCGCTCATGACCTCGGAGGATATCGAGGCCACGGCGCGCGTGTACTACCTGGTGCCGGCGATTGCCAAGCACCTGTGCCTGGGCGATTCCGGCCGCGAGTTCCAGGACTGCATGGGTCAGACCGAGCTTTGCCATCTGCTTGAGCATGTGACGGTCGAGCTCATGAACGAGACCGGGCTTGCCGGCAGCATCTCGTGCGGCCGCACGCGCGTAAGCGAGCACGACGAGCGCGTTTTTGAGGTTGAGCTTTCGTGCCCCGACGACGCGCTGGCCATCGGCGCGCTATCTTCGGCCACCTTTATGATGGACTGGGCGTACCTGCACGCCGACCAGCCTGCCCCCGACGTGGAAGGCACGGTTGCGGGCCTGCGCAACCTGGTGCTGGGCATGCGCGCCGAGGCCGAGGGCAAGAATCCTCACGAGGCCGTCGCCGTTGCGAACGGCGAAGATGCTGCCGAGGACGAGGGCGCTGACGAGGGCGATGTGCCGGCCGACGCCGAGCCCGTTGCCGATGCGACCGCCGAGCCTGTTCCCACCGAGCCCCAGGGTGTCCCCAACTTTGACGACGAGCCCCAGGTGGCGATTGATACCGAGGGCGCGGTTGCCGAGAGCCACGAGGCCTCCGCTGCCGTCTTTGGCGGTGCTGCGACGGTTCCGGCAGGACCTGCGCATGAGGGCGGTCTGCCGCTCGTGGACGGCGCCGGCGAGGACCCGGGTGCCACGGTGGCCATGCCGGCTATGCCTCAGGAGTAGGTCTACGCGTTTATCACCATCACGTACCTGCGCCTTTGCCGTACGCAGATGAGCGGAGCGGCAAGTGATGCGCTGCGGGTATAATGGACAGCATTCAAACGGTGGGCACCGACGTGCCCGCAGGAGAGGAATGATCATGGGTAAGACTTTCAGCTTTGTCTCCGGCGCACTTTTTGGTGCCGCTGCCGGCGCTATTGTCGGCGTTGCTCTGGCCCCGCGCTCGGGCGCCGAGACCCGCGCCATGGCTGCCGATATCGCCAACGACGCCTGGGACAATATGCGCGACACCTACGAGCACAGCGCCGAGGAGGCCCGTGCTGCGGTGAATGACTTTGGCCCGATGGTCGACGCCAAGACCGACGACCTGCGCGCCAAGGTCGATCTGGCCCGCGAGCGCATGGACCAGCTGCGCGAGCAGCTCAACGACGCCATTTCGGGCGGCAACGTGACGCCTGCCGCCGACGTCGTGGTCGAGAACGCTGTCGAGGCTGATACCGAGGCTGCGGAGCCCTCGACCGAGGCATAATGCGCGCCGGGGATTTTGTCGGCGCCAAGATCTATCGCAAGCCTACCGAGGACAAGCGCACCAAAAAGGACGGCACACCGCGCAGCCCTAAAAAGCTCGGAAAGATTCACTTTCCGGTCTTTACCCCGGGCGGTACGCGCGTGGTCGGCTTTATGGTCCGCCAGTCCGATATCGCGGGCATGATCGAGCGTCCCGACCGATTCGTAGCGCTCGACGCCATTGGTGTCTACGAGGGCGCCATTGCGGTCGATGACGTCAAGGACACGTACGATGCCGCCGCTGCCAAGCGCCTCGACATCAACCTGGACGATTGCATCATCTGGGTCGGTATGGATGTGCGCACGGAATCGGGCGACGTCGTGGGCTATTGCTCGGACGTTGAGTTCAAGCCACGCTCGGGCATCGTGCAGGCATTCTATGTGACCGCCGGTGCTGCTTCGAGTGTTTTGGTTGGTGACACGCAGGTGCCGCCGACGATGCTGCGCGGCTATGCGGACGGCGCGATGATTGTTTCGGACGAGGTCAAGTCGCTCGGGTATTCGGGCGGTGCGGCTGCCAAGGCCGCCGAGGCCAGCGTCGTGGTGGGCGACAAGGTCAAAAAGGGCGCCAAGGTGCTCGACGACAAGGGATCGGTTGCCGTGGACAAGGGCAGTCGCGCACTGGGCAAGCAGCTCGGCAAGACGCGCGGCATGTTCAAGGCCTTTAAGGACGAATACCAAAAGGCGAGCGGAGGCTCGTCAAAAGCTACAAAATAGCGACGTACCAAATGATGGGAGGCAAGCCGGAGACCTGTTGCTCCGGCTTGCTGTGTTTATGGGGGAGGGCACATGCGCCAAAACGGATCCAACTTAAACGGGCGTTCGGGTGCGCGTCCGACGGCGCGCCGCGACCTGGGGCAGCTGCCCAGCGGTCAGCGCCGTCGCCGCCGTAAGCCCGGCGCGATGTACCTCAACCATAGCCGCGGGTTTAGCGACCGCAGCGCGCGCATCGGCAACGGGCGCTCGCCGCGCCGACCGTCTCGTCTGCCCTATGCGCTCATCGCTGTGGGTTGCGCACTCGTACTGTTTATCGCTGCCGTCGTGGGCTACGTCAACCGCAGCGTGGACGTGGAGCTCAACGGCCAGAAGACCGGGGTGCGCGTGGGCTCTACGCTGCAGAATCTCATCGACGACCAGGAGCTGACCGACACCTATGACGCGGGTGACCTGCTGGCCGTCGACGACAGCGTACTCAAGCGCCACGGGGGCGAAAAGCTGTCGGTGAAGGTTGACGGCAAGCGTGTAAAGCAGGGCAAATGGGACAGCCGCGAGCTTGCCGGTGGCGAGAAGGTGACGGTCAAAGACGGCCGCAACATCTACGAGAAGCACGAGGTGCAGGCCACGACCATTGAGCCCAAGCTGAAGGTCGAGGGCACGGGCGCTATCGAGTATGTGCAGACGTGGGGCGTTCAGGGCCGCTCCGAGGTGTGGGTTGGTGAGCAGTCGGGCAAGACGCAGGACCGCGGCGAGGTTGTGCCCGCCATCGATTGCGTTGTTGCGTGCGCCAGCGTGGCGCCCAAGGGCAACGAAAAGTACGTGGCGCTGACGTTTGACGAGGGTCCGAGCGGTGCGACCAAGCAGATTTTGCAGGTACTCAAGGAAAAGGGCGTCACCGCGACGTTCTTCCTGTCGGGCGATGCGGCCGAGACCTCGCCCGCCACGGCCAAGGCGATTGTCGATGCCGGGTGCGAAATCGGATCCAACAGCTACAGCGACGATTCGCTCAAGGGTCAGGACCGTGAGGCGGTACGCGAGCAGATCACGAAAGGCACCGATGCGATTAAGTCGGCGACCGGCGTGAAGACGATGCTGCTGCGTGCTCCCTACGCTGCCTTTGACGAGCAAAACTGGATTGATGCGATGGACCTGGTCTCCGCCGTGGTCTCGTGGAATATTGACTCGGGCGACTGGCTGCTCAACGGTGCCGACGAGCAGGTCTCAACGGTGCTCGATTCGGTGACGCCGGGCAATATCGTGCTGCTCACCGATAGAGACGAATGCGCCGAGCAGACGCTCGAGGCGCTGCCGCAGATTATCGACGGTCTTGTCGCCGACGGCTACAAGATCGTGACGCTCAGCGACCTGGTCAAGACGGACACGTCGCTGAGCAAAAAGCTCACCTCGCTGACGAAGGTCACCATGCCCAAGGACGCCGTGTTCCCCCAACTTGCCGAGGACGATGACACCACAGAGTAGCCATTGGGTAGTCGTTTAAGAACGTCCCCAATGGCTATGTCACGGATACGTCAGTGTTTGGTATGCCTGCAATGTGCAGCGCATAAATTCGATGCCGCAGGGCGATGCTGATGCTATAGTTACTGCGGTTAATGAGGGTCAAGAGAAAGGTTACAGGTGAAATCCAAACCTCGACCATACAGTCGATGACCCCATGCAGGTGCTTTCTGCGCATGCACGGGGTGTAAGTGCCGAGCGGCGTGCCGCCCGCGCATGCGTATACATATCTAAAAGTCCACGGATTGCGTGCCGGCATGGTCGCGCGGTCCGCAGGAATAATGATGGGGAGCACCATTGAATTATCTGAGTGAGATGCTCAAATTGCCGGTCTTGGACGTCGACGGCGAAAAGCTCGGCGTGGTTAACGATTTTGGCATTGCAACCGGCGAAGTTTTTCCGCACGTGACGTCGCTCGCGTTCCGCGGTCCCGGCAAGACGCCGTTTATGATCAGCTGGCGCAAATGGGTCGACCGTATCGACGAGACGGGCGTACACCTTAAGACGTCGGCCACCGAAATCCGTTTTTCGTACTTGCAGCCGACCGAACTCTTGCTTGCCCGCGACGTGCTTAACAAGCAGATTGTCGACACGCAGGGCATGAAGGTCGTGCGCGTAAACGACATCAAGTTTTCCATGTCGGGCGAAAATCAGCTGCGCCTGCTGGGTGCCGAGGTCGGCGCCCGCGGTCTGCTGCGCGCAATCAGCCCCACACTCGAGCATGTCGTCGAGGGCTTTATGAAGCATCTGGGCAAACCGCTCAGCGAGGACATTATCGCCTGGTCTTACATGGACCTGCTCGATCGCTCGACTAAGAACATCCAGCTCTCGGTGTCGCACAAGACGCTCGGCGAGCTGCATCCTGCCGACATTGCCGACATTATCGAGCAGCTCGACCCGCGCCTGCGCGCGCAGGTGTTCGCGCAGCTCGATACGGCACAGGCCGCCGAGGCCATCTCGGAGTTCGATGACGACGAGCTTATGACCGAGATGCTCGAGGGCCTGTCCGATACCGACGCATCGTCGATGCTGGCCATGATGGACCCGGACGACGCTGCCGACCTGATCGACGAACTCGATTATGAGAAGGCCGAGAAGCTCCTGCGCCTGATGGGCGTCAAGGAGGAGAAGGCGATTCGTAATCTGCTGGGCTACGAGGACAACACCGCCGGCCGCATCATGACCTCGGAGTTTGTCTCGCTGCCCGCCACGGCGACGGTCGGCGACGCCATCGAGGCGATTCGCAAGCTCGACGAGGACTTTGAGAGCGTCTATTACGTCTATACCGAGGACCCGAGCGGCATGCTGACGGGCGTGCTTTCGCTGCGCACGCTGATCGTGGCCGACCGCGACGCCACGCTGGGCCAGCTCGCCTATCGCGATCTGGTCTACGTGTCACCCGACGAGGACCAGGAAGACGTGACGGACGAGATGACCAAGTACGACCTGGTTGCCATCCCTGTCTGCGACGAGAACCGTCATATCCTGGGCATCGTGACCTTCGACGACGCCATGGACGTTATTGCCGAGGAGCATCAGGAGGACCTGCAGATCGCCGGTGTCGGCTCGGGCGATAGCGCGTCGGACGACTCGACGAACGTGCTCAGCTGGTTCGTGCATCGTCAGTACTGGGTCGTCGTGTGGGGCATCGCCTCGTGCATCATGGCAACGGTGCTGGGGACGGCGCTGGGCTCCGCGCATTTGGTGGTGTTCCCCATGTGCGCCATGCCGCTCGTGTTGCTGGCTGCCTCGCGTATGGTGTCGTTCGTCAAGAACTACTTCCTGGAGTATGACGGTCACGACGACGAGCCCAAGCCGTATCTGGGGTTCTTCTTCCAGAGCACGGGCATGGGCCTGATTCTGTCACTCGTGACCTATCTGTGCGCCCAGCTGGTGCGCACCGCTGCGTTCCCCGATGCGCCCATGTTTGAGGAGCAACTCTTTACCGGGTGCTTTAATATCGCTGCCATCATTTGCCTAGTTGGCAACATGAGCGCCGTGATTTACCTGATGGTGCTGTTCTGGCGTGACGAGCATGACCTCAACACGTCGGGCACCGCCATGAACGTTGTTGCCGTCATGATCTCGTGCGTGGCGTACTGCGCCGCTGCGGTGCTGCTCGCCATGTCGGTCATGGGCTAGGTGGTCGCGTGCAAAATACCAAGCAAAAGTCGGGCACCAAGCAAAAGTTGACCATCGCGGCCATCTTTGGCGCTATGGGTCCCGGTCTGTTGGCGGCGCTTTCGGGCAATGACGCCGGCGGCATTGCAACGTATTCCAGCGCGGGCGCCAGCTATGGCTACAAGATGCTCTGGATGCTTCCCGTCATGACTGTGCTGCTCATCGTGACGCAGGAGACCGCGGCTCGCTGCGGCTGCGTCACGGGCAAGGGCCTGGCATCGCTCATTCGCGAGCGCTTTGGCGTGCGCAAGAGTGTACTTGCTATGGCGGCGCTGTTGATCGCCAACACGGCTGTGACCATTTCGGAGTTCGCGGGCATCGCCAGCGGCCTTGCTCTCTTTGGCGTGCCGGCGAGCATCTCGGTGCCGTTGGTAGCGCTGCTGGTGTGGATGCTTACCATGTCGGGTAGTTTCCAGCGCATCGAGAAGATTCTGCTGCTGGTGAGCTGCGTGTTCGTGACCTATATTGTCGCCGCGTTTATGGCTGGCCCCAACTGGGGTGAGGTCGCGGTCGACCTGGTCGTGCCTAACATTCAAAATGACCCCAGCTACGTGTCGCTCGTGGTCGCAACGATCGGTACCACCATCGCGCCGTGGATGATTTTCTTGGCGCAGAACAACGTGGTCGACAAGAACGCGGGCGAGGACGATATCGTGCTGCAGCGCATCGATACCGTGAGCGGCTCGCTTGCCGCCGATGTCATTGCCGGCTTTATTATCATCACGACCGGTACGGTGTTGTTCCCGGCGGGCATTCAGATTAGCGATGCTGCCGATGCTGCCCGTGCGCTGGAGCCTATTGCGGGTCAGTGGTCCACGGTACTGTTTGCCTCGGGCCTGGTCGCGGCGAGCTTCTTGGCTGCCTGCGTGCTGCCGGGCGTTACTTCGAGCGCTATCTGCGAGGCATTTGGCTGGGAGCGCGGTGCCGACCGCAGCTGGGACGAGGCCCCGGTCTATCGCGGCATCATTACGGCCATCATCGGTATCTCTGCCGTGCTGGTGCTTATGCCCGGCGTCGATCTGTTCCAGATTATGATGACCTCGCAGGTCATCAATGGCGTGCTACTGCCCGTGGTTCTGGTGTTCCAGGTGGTTATTGCCGCTGACCGTCACATTATGGGCACTAACCGCAACGGCCGCGTGTGGAATGTGCTCACTTGGGCGACTATCGGTGTGATTACGGTGCTCACGGTCGTCATGTTTGTTCTGCAGGCGATGGGTTACAGCGCTTAGCGCCCACTTTTGCTTCCGAACAGGCCGCAGCGATGGGCTGCGGCCTGTTTTTTGCCCGCGACCTCTTGGGGCCGGCTCTAAAAGAGTGATTTTGGGTTGTTTGCTGCGGACTACTTGTCGGTGCCCAGCTTGTGCGGCTTGAGAGCGAGCGCGTTGACGAGCGCGTCGGTGGCAGACTTGACGGCTGCTGGCTGCGGATCGTTGACGTGATCCTCGGGATGCACGGGCAGGTCCTTCTTGACTGCGTCGTGGATCAAGTTGAGGTACTCAGTCACGCCAGTGGTCGATAGGTGCGTGCCATCGCCATCGAACAGGTCGTTGCGGTTAGCACTGTATCCGTACCAATCGATAACGCGCACGTTCTTGTAGCGCGTAGCGGCGTTGGCGATGGCCTGGTTGGTAGAGCCAACCCACGGCTGCGGGCTGCGCGTGTTCACAAACACCACAATACGCCTATCTCCTGCATCGGCCATGATGGCGTCGATCTGGTCGTCGGTTACCAAGCCGTTGGTGCCCAGGGCAAAGACCACGATCTTGCCGGCAAGGTTCTGCTGGATATAGCCTTCAAATGTCGTGCGCCCCGCATCAAACTGGCGGCCCTTTTCGGCATCGATATGGCTGTGCGGGAACACGCCGTCAAAGGTGTCTACGGCACGCAGCGACACGGAGTCGCCGATCATAAGCAGATCGTAGGAGCCATCGGGGAAGCCGTCGTTGTCCTTGTCGGTGTCGTCGGCCGCCTGCTGGTCGGTGGGCGCGGTGTTCTTGGCTTCCTTGTTCAGAACTTCGGCGCCCTCGCCGCTCAGCGCAGACGTCTCGGGCACAAAGATCAGGCCGCCCAGTGCAACGACCAACACGACAGCGCAGGCTGCGCAGACAGGGACGTGCGCGCGTACCCAGTTAGCGGGCGTGGTGGTGCCGTCGCGGAACTCGGACACGGTGCGCTCAAAGGCGCCCTTCCTAAACGGAGTCTCGATAAAGCGATAGCAGCACTCTGCCACGGCGACCACCAACAACACCTGCAAAATGCACTGCCACCACGGCGTATCGTTGATGTTGGCGACCGGGTTCATGAGCAACAGCAGCGGATAGTGCCACAGGTAGATGCTGTACGAGCGCTTGCCAACCCACACGAGCGGCTCGGCGGACAGCGCGCGGGCAACCATTCCCTGGGGCTGCACGCAGGCCGCGATGACCATGAGCGTGAGGATCGAGCACAGCAGCGTGCCTCCGCGATATTGGAAGGCGGTGTAGCCGTTGGTGAGCGCGACCATGGCGGCAAGGCCAACCAGACCCACGACGCCCAACACATCGATGGATGCGGGCGAGGACCAAAAACGCACGAGGGCGCTCGGCTGTGCCGGGGCGGTCTCGGCTGCTTCGTCGGCCTTCTCGCCAGGCTTGTCCTCGGCGTTCTTGCCGTGCTTGGCGGCGCTAGCCAGGCGATTGAGCCCCAAACGATGGGCGAGACGAACCGGCGCCAGGTCGCGATCGGGGATAAAGGCCATCCAGGCACCCAGCAGCAGCGAGAACACACGGGTGTCGGTGCCGTAGTACACGCGGCTGGGGTCGGCGGCAGGGTTATAGAGCACCATCATGGCGATGGCGGAGACAGCAGCCAAGCCCAGAACCACGCGGCGCGTGTTGGGCTTGCTCACATGCATGGATACCATGGCAAACAGCAGTGGCGGCCAAATCAGGTAGAACTGTTCCTCGATGGCAAGCGACCAAAAGTGCGTGAGCGGCGAGGGGTCGCCCAGAGCATTGAAGTACGAGACGTTTTGGGCAATCTGCCACCAGTTGTTGAAGAACAGCAGCGACGGCAGGATGTCGGGGCGCATCTTGGTGAGCATCACGTGGTTAAAGATAGTGCACAGCGCGCAGGTTACAAACACTACCGTTACCACGGCGGGGACCAGGCGACGGATGCGGCGAATCCAGAAGCTCTTGAGGTCGATGCGGCCGGTCTTGGCGACTTCGTTGAGCAGCAGGCGCGTGATCAGATAGCCCGAAAGCACAAAGAAGATCGTGACGCCAAGCAGGCCGCCCTGCGCCCACGTGAGGTTAAGGTGATAGAGCACCACCGCGACGACGGCGAGCGTACGCAGGCCGTCAAGGGCAGGGATGTAGCGGGATTTGGGGCGAGCAGGCGTCTGCTCCGCGGCGGGATTGTTGGCGCGGCCCGCGTTGTTGGCAGAAGCACGATGGGGGCTCACGGTGCGTCGCGGTTCGTTGGCGCGGCGTTCGCCCTTCACGCGTTCGTGCGGCGCCGGCTCGTTGCCCGTGCGGCGTCGACCGCGCGAGCCCGATTGCGAGAGTTGTTCCATAAAACATCATCCAATGACGAGAATAATCAGCACGCCTTCATTGTAGCTGCCTGCTCCTGTGAATGCTTGCTGCTGGCGCAAGCTCAAGCGCGCGTCCACATCAAAGTGAACTAAAGTTATAGGGGGTGCGAGAGTGCACGATCGACGGCTGGCGGTGGGCATAAGGCCCGCAGATGAGGAGGTTTCCATGGCAGATCGCGGCATCGTTGCGGTGTTCGGCAGCATGAACATGGACCTTTCGGTGGCGTGCGAGCGCATACCGCGTGCGGGCGAGACCGTCGGCGGCAGCGGGTTTATCACCAACGCCGGCGGCAAGGGCGCCAATCAGGCCGTAGCTGCCGCGCGCATGGGTGCGCGCACGTGCATGATCGGCGCTGTTGGGCGCGATACCTTTGGCGATGCGCTCGTGGCAGGGCTCCAGGATGCCGGCGTGGGCGTTGAGTTTGTGGCGCGTCGCGATGACGTGGAGACCGGTACCGCGACTATCATTCGCTGCGAGAACGACAACCGCATCGTGTTGTCGCCGGGCGCCAACCATGCGCTTACGGGCGAGGACGTTGCCTGCGCACTGAGGCGCTTGGTGGCCGACGAGCTCGACGGCGATGCCAGCGAGATTGCCCCGGCTGCCGGAAGCGTCTTTATTGCCCAGGGCGAATGTGACCTTGCGGCAACGGCCGCGGCACTCTCTTGCGCTCACGAGCTGGGGTTCTATACGATCTTTAACCCGGCGCCCGCCTGCGACCTGCCGGCAGGAGCGTGGCCAGCGGTCGACCTGGTCTGCCCCAACGAGACCGAGTGCCAGGTGCTGACGGGCGTTCTGCCTACGGATGATGCGAGTTGCGTCGCCGCGCTCAATGCGCTGCTCGACAAGGGCGCCGGGGCTGCGGTCATCACGTTGGGCGGCGCCGGCTCGGTTACGCTCGGCGATGGCGGTGAGCCGCTGCGCATGCCGGCGCTTTCGAGCGCGGTGGTCGATACGACGGCCGCGGGCGATACGTTTATCGGCGCGTTGGCGGCAGCTCGTCTGGAGGGCCTGCCGCTCTTTGAGTGCATGGCGGCGGGCGCTCGCGCCTCGGCGGTGACGGTGTCGCGCCTGGGCGCTCAGCAATCAATTCCCACGCGTGCGGAAGTCGAGCACAAGTTTGGTTTAGACGGTTTGGATGTAGACGGAGAAGCGGAGTAGAACAATGGCAACCAAGAAGCTGATCCTTGATCTGGATATGGGTGTGGATGATGCGATGGCGCTTGCCTATGCCATCGCGAGCCCCGAGGTGGAGCTCGTCGGCATCACCACGTGCTTTGGCAACGTGCGCGTCGAGCAGTCGGCGCACAACTGCTTGGCGGTGCTCGACCTGTTGGGTCGTCCCGAGGTGCCGGTGTACCTGGGCGCCGATCGTCCCGTGAAGGCGACCGAACCCTACACGCCGCCGGCGTCCACCACGCTTATCCACGGCAAGAACGGCATCGGCGGCGCAAGCGTGCCTGCCTCGCCGTACGAGCCGGTGGGCGCGACGTCGGCCGATGGCAATGCGGCGGTCGATTACCTGATTGATGCCGCGCGTACCTATGGTCCCGACTTGATCTATGTGGCGACCGGTCCGCTCTCCAACCTGGCGCTCGCCCTTGAGCGCGACGCGGCGGCGATGATGTCTATCGGCCGCGTGGTGGTGATGGGTGGCGCCCTGACCGTGCCCGGCAACGTGAGCGCCGGTGCCGAGGCCAACATGGCGAGCGACCCCGAGGCCGCTGACGCCGTGCTGCGCTCGGGCCGCAAACTCACCATGGTTGGTCTTGACGTGACGCATCGCGTGGTGCTGACGCGCCGCGACATTGCCGGTTGGACGGGCTCGGGCACCATGGCGGGCTGCGCATTTGCGAGTATTGTCGAGCACTACATTGGCTCGTACGAGATGAACGCACCCTACCTGGGTGGTTGTGCGCTGCACGATCCGTTGGCCGTTGCCGTGGCGATCGACCCCACGCTCGTAGGTGCACTCGGCTGCAATCTGCGTGTTGATCTGCTGGGCGAGTATCGCGGTCGCACCATTTGCGATGAGCACCGCCTGTCCGATCCGGACAAGAGTGCGCTTGTGGCGCTCACCGTGGACGCCCCGCGCTTTCTGTCCGAGTTCAAGGCGCGCATGGCCCGCATCCTAGGCTAGGCTCGGGATCGAAGCACGCCCATCTGCTCGATGTGGCCGCTGGCGGGCCGACATCTACCGTTCGCCAGCCCGATGGTCCCCGGGGCGGGGAGAGCGCTATAATGCATTCTGCATCTTGGATTGTTACTCCTGTGTGGAGGCATGCCCAAGAGCAATACAACACGGATTGTTACGTAAGGCATGACCGCAATAGCACTGCTATTGGCTATCATGCCTTTTTCTGTGAGTGTTCTTGAAAGGAGGTTCACCATGCTTGCAATTAAAAAGCTTAACAACAACGCGGTTCTTTGCCGTGACGGACAGGGGCGAGATGTCATCGCCATGGGCAGGGGCGTCGGTTTCGGCGGAGATTTTCCTCGAGAGCTCCCTCTTTCTAAAATCGAGCATACGTTTTACGACATTGATCCTAAAGGACAAGATGTCATGAGGGATCTTCCCTCGGATATCGTGATGTTTGCGGCGAAAGTTATGGACATCGTTGCCAACGAACTGCCCTACGACCTCTCGACCAATGCGACGCTGTTCATGGCTGATCACCTGTCGTTTGCCGTTGCGCGAGCCCAAAAGGGGGTCCGCATCGCGATGCCTCTTGCCTATGAAGTGCGGGAGACGTATCCGAAGGAATACAAGGCTGCCCAGTTTATCGTCATGCGACTCGAGAAGGAGCTCGGAGAGCGGCTTCCCAAGGATGAGATTGCCAGTATTGCGATGAATCTCGTGAACGCACGGGTTGTTGAAGCCGTCAAAGCCACGGCCGAGCCCGCAAAGCAGTTCGACGATATGCTCGAGGACGTTATCGAGATTCTCGAAAGCGATTTCCGCATTATTGTCGACCGCGATTCCTTTGATTTCACCCGCTTCGCCACGCATCTGCGGTACCTGTTCAAGCGCATTCAAGCCGGCGAGTCGCTGAACAGCGCCAACATGCAGATGTACAAGAACTTTCGTGAGGAGTTTCCGCAGTTGGCAGAGTGCGTGAAGCATATCGGTTCCTATTGTCGTGAAACGTGGGACGCCACGCTCTCCGAGGAGGAGGAACTCTATCTGATGATCCATCTCAACCGGATCATCTCCAAAAAAGGATTGTAACCCGTAGCCATTCGGGGCATGACCTTTGCCGATTCGAACAGTAAGCCAAGATTGTGCAAAGGAGCCAATGATGGCAAATTACAAAAAGGTGGCAGAGCAGATTCTCTCCACTGTGGGCGGGGCGGAAAACGTGGCTTCGGTTACGCATTGCATGACGCGCCTGCGCTTCAACCTCAAGGATGAAAGCCTCTCGAATGATGAGAAGCTTGAGGACATCTCGTCTATCATCAGCGTCGTGCACGCCGGAGGGCAGGTGCAGCTGGTGGTCGGGCCCACGGTCGACAAGGTCTACGACGAGGTTTGTAAGCAGGGCGGATTCGAGGTCACGGTATCGATTGACGAGGAACTCGATGGCCCTCAGCTTAGCTGGAAGGAGCGCTTGGCGCCCAAGCACCTCTTCAATCAGCTGCTCGATGCCGTGAGCGGCGCTATCACCCCGATCCTTCCGATCTTTTGTGTCGCCGGTATCTTCAAGATGCTCGTTATTCTGTTTGGGCCCGAAGGCGCCGGTTTTATGTCCGAAACGAGCGACCTGTATCGGATCCTTTCCCTGGTGGGCGATGCGGCGTATTACTACTTCCCGGTGTTTGCCGCCTATAGCTCGGCTAAGAAGTTCAAAACGAGTCCTGTGCTGGCACTGCTCATCGCTGTTGTGATGATTTATCCCGACATGCTCGCTATTGTTGAGGACGGAAAGCCTTTCAGCGTCTTCGGCATCCCCATGCAGCTCGTCAACTACACCAAGGCTGTTCTTCCGGTCATCTTGATCACCTGGGCCCAGTCCTATGTTGAGCGCTTCTTTAAGAAGATCTCGCCTGATATGTTGCGCATTCTGATCGTACCCGTGGGTACGGTGCTCGTGATGTTGCCGGTCGCGCTGTGCCTCTGCGGCCCTGCCGTCCAATTTGTCATGGGCCTTGTGGCCGATTTCATCATTTGGCTCGCCTCTGTTGCCGGTCCCGCTGCGACCGCGGTTATCGGCGCATTCTGGAATCTGATCATCGCCACCGGCATGCACGTGCCGATCTATACCGCCATATTGCCCGCCGCGCTCCAGAACGGTTACGACGCCATCTTATACCCCGGCACCGCGGTTGTAGCCTACACCACGCTTGCCATCGCGCTCGCCTATGGCCTGCGCGCTAAGGACAAGGAGAGTCGAGCCACGGGCTGGAACTTGTTCATCACCTATGCCTTCGGTCGCGTGAGTGAGCCCATCATCTACGGCATCCTGTTTCGCGACAAGAAGGCTCTTGCCTGGAACATGATTGGTGGTGCTGTCGGTGGTCTGCTGGTAAGCCTTCTTCATGCCAACGTCTATATCTTCACTGGCGTTGGTTTCCCATGGATGAACGTGCTCATGTTTGCTCAGGATATCATCCCTGGCACCATCGGGTGTCTTGCTGGCGGTGCCGTGACGTTTGCGTTGGCGATGATTTTTGGATTTGAAGGACAGGAGAAGATGCCGTTGAAGTCCAAGAGCGGCGATTCTGAGGCCGTTGAATCCGTCGAGGCATAAGAGGCTACTACACAAATATGCTCCCCAGCCGTTGCGCGGTCCGACCCCTTGGCCGCGCAACGGTACTGTGCTGTTGCGCGGCACTTGCCGAGTCCGTTGCGTTCGACAGTGTGGGCCGGGAATTTGATAGAAAGGACGACACCATAATGTTTAGAGAAGATTTTTTATGGGGCGGGGCTCTGGCTGCAAACCAGTGCGAGGGAGGATGGAACGAAGGCGGTCGCGGTTTAGCCAATTCCGACATGCTGCCGTTTGGCGATCAACGCATGGACGTCATGCGGGGAGACCTTGATCCGCGTGCGTTGGCACCCGACAGCTTCTATCCCGCTCGCAAGGGCATTGATTTTTACCATAGGTACAAGCAGGATATTGAACTGTTTGCCCAGATGGGTTTTAAATGCCTGCGCTTATCAATCGCCTGGAGCCGCATTTTTCCCAAAGGAGACGAAGCCGAGCCCAATGAAGAAGGCCTTGCCTTTTACGAGGATGTTTTTAGGACGTGTCGCGCGCATGACATTGAGCCTTTGGTGACGCTCAACCACTATGATGTCCCCATGCATCTCGTCGATGCGTATGGCGGATGGCGCGATCGCAGGTTGGTCGACCTGTTCGAGCGATATTCGCGTACCGTGTTCGAGCGCTATCGGGGATTGGTCAATTATTGGCTGACCTTTAACGAGATCAACATCATGACGCAGGCGTGCTTTATGGCGGCGGGGATCATCTTCGAGCAAGGGGAGAATCGCTATGCAACGGTTCACACGGCCGTGCACCATGTATTGGTTGCGAGCGCCCGTGCGGTCGGGGCGTGTCATGAACTGTGCCCTGGGGCGAAGATCGGTTGCATGCTCAACGCAGGTGTCTTCTATCCGGCTACATGTGATCCGGACGATGTGCTGGCTGCGCAGGCTGAGAATCGCAGCCATTACATGTTTACCGACGTCCAGGTGCGCGGTGCGTACCCGAGCTATGTTCTCAAGGAATACGCCCGCCATGGTTTTGAGGTGCCCTATCGGGATGATGACCGCGAAGTACTGGCTGCAAACCTGGTCGATTTCGTCTCGTTTTCGTATTACTCGACGCGCGTCGCAAAAGCGCATGCGGAAGGTCAGTTCGATTCGAACCTTCTTCGCTCGGCGCCTAATCCGTATCTAAAACAGGAGCCTTGGGGGAGGTTTATCGACCCCAAAGGGCTGCGCGTCACCATGAATGAAATCTGGGATCGCTATCAAAAGCCGCTGTTCATCGTCGAAAACGGTTTGGGTGCTCCTGATGTGCCGGAAGATTCGGGTGAAATAGAAGACGACTATCGAGTTGAATACCTGCGGGCCCACATCGAGGCGATGAGGGAGACCGTCGAGCTCGACGGGGTGGAACTCATGGGATATACCTGTTGGGGCCCGATCGATTTGGTTTCGGTCGCCACAGGACAGATGCGTAAGCGCTACGGGTTTATCTATGTCGATCGAGACGATAGCGGTGCGGGCTCGTTTGAGAGACGTAAAAAGAAAAGCTTCGAATGGTACCGACGCGTAATAGCAAGCAATGGCGAAGACCTTGCGTAATAACGTTAAGATGGACAAATGCGCCCGTTGGGGGAATAGTCGTGCCACTTCGCTTGACAACAGGCTAAACTAGCTATTAAACATTTACTATTCTGTTTAGATTGAATTTGCGGTCGTTTAGTTGCCGAGCCACGGGGCGGTCAAGCCACGATGCTCGGCCGCGACCGATGCTAGGGGGAACGATGGCTAAAGCAAGCGTCCGCGAGATCAGCCGCATTACCGGCTTTTCGCCCGCAACCGTGTCCAACGCGCTCAACCGCAAGCGCAGCGTGAGCGAGGAGACCGCCAAGGTCATCCTGGAGTGCGCGCAGTCGCTTGGCTATCAGCAGTCGACGCAGCTCGAGAGCATCCAGTTTGTGCTTGCGCGCAAGACGGGCGCCATCCTGGACGAGAGCACCTTCCATCCCGCGGTCATCGAGGGCGTGGAGCGCCAGGCGCGTCGCCACGGCATGAGCACGAGCTTTGTCTCGCTCGACTTTAGCGACCTGGACGCCGTGCGCCCGCAGGTCGAGGGCCTGATCGCCGACCCGTCGGCCGCCATCGTGCTGATGGGTACCGAGCTGGGTGAGGAAGACTATGCCTTGTTCGCCAACGCTGCCGCCCACTTGATCGTGCTCGATGGCTGGAGCGATCGTCAGTACTTCGATGCCGTAGTCATTGCCAACACCGACTCGGTGCTGCGCGCCGTGGACTACCTTATCGAGAAGGGTCACAAGCAAATCGGCTATCTGGCAGGCGACCTTCGCATCCGCAACTTTAAGGATCGCGAGCGCGGCTATCGCCAAGCGCTTGAGGATGCGGACCTTGAGGCCAACCCGACATGGCGCGTCACATTGGGCACCACGCTCGAAGGTGCTTATCGCGACATGGGCGCATGGCTCGACAGCGTCTCGCGCGACGACCTGCCGACGGCTTTCTTTGCCGAAAACGACGTGCTCGCCGTAGGCGCCATGCGCGCGCTGAACGAGCACGGCATACGTGTCCCCGAGGATGTCTCAATCATCGGCTTTGACGATCTGTCTTTGGGCGCCTTCTCCAATCCGCCGCTCACCACGGTGCACGTTCCCAAGCACGAGGTGGGCGAGATCGCGGTGCGCCGCCTGGTGGGCAACATCCGCAATCCCAAGAGCTATACCTGCAAGACGGCCGTGTCGACCTATTTTGTCGAGCGCCAAAGCGTGCGTGAGATCTAGGCAAAGGCAACGCTGGGCCGTAGGGAGGCAAAGCTCGCTAAGGCAGCCATACATAACGCTACTAAGAGAGGGTCCTTTGGGCCCTCTTTTTGATGCCCTTGTATGTTCAGTTTGTTTACATACCGTTTAGGCTGATTTATCTACCGTTTACGGGTATTTCGCGTTACACTTCTAAACAAAAGAGTAAAACATTTAGTAAACAGAACAAAACAAAACATGCGTCTGTTTACTGAACATGAAACTAGGGGAGGACGTACATGGATAAGATTAAGCTCGGTTTTGTGCCTACGCGCCGCAGCATCTTTAGCGCGCCGGACGCGCTTAAGTATCGCGGCCTGACGGCTGATCGCCTGCGCGAGATCGGTGTCGACATCGTGGACATCGACGACATTAACGACGAGGGCCTGCTGTTTGACGACAGCCATATCGAGCCTATCGTCAAGAAGTTCCGCGCCGAGGGCGTCGACGGCATCATGCTGTGCCACGCCAACTTTGGTACCGAGTACGTTTGCGCCCGCCTTGCCCGCGAGCTCGGTCTGCCCGTGCTGCTGTGGGGCCCGCGCGACGAGCGCCCCGAGCCCGACGGCACCCGCCTGCGCGATAGCCAGTGCGGCCTGTTCGCCACAGGCAAGGTTCTGCGCCGTTTCCAGGTTCCCTTTACCTATATGACCAACTGCCGCCTGACCGATCCCGAGTTCGAGCGCGGCGTCTGGGACTTTTTGGCCGTATGCAATGTGGTCAAGACCTTCAAGCACACTCGCATCCTGCAGATGGCGACCCGTCCGTTCGACTTCTGGTCCACCATGTGCAACGAGGGCGAGCTGCTCGAGAAGTTCAATATTCAGCTTTCGCCCATCCCCATGACCGAACTTGTTCAGGCTGTGCACGACGCTCAGGCCGACGAGCAGGCCATGGCCGCCATGCTCGACCACATTCGCCACAGCTTTGAGATCTGCATACCCGAGGACAAGGTCCCCGCGGTCGCAGGGCTCGCCATCGCTATGAAGCGCCTGGTCGAGAAGTACGGCTGCAACGCCGGCGCCATCCAGTGCTGGAACGCCCTGCAGGACGAGCTGGGCATTATGCCCTGCGCCGCCAACGCCATCCTCAACGAGATGGGCATTCCCATCGTATGCGAGACCGATATCCACGGCGCCATCACCGCGCTGATGGTCGAGGCCGCCGACCTGGGCCGTCACCGCGGCATGTTCGCCGACTGGACCGTGCGCCATCCCGATAACGAGAACGGCGAGCTGCTGCAGCACTGCGGCCCCTGGCCCTGCAGCTGCGCGGCCGTCAAGCCCAAGCTCACCTACCCGCTGGCTTTCGACCACCCCGGCGCGCTGACGGCCGAGGCCAAACACGGCGATCTCACCCTTGCCCGCTTTGACGGCGACAACGGCGAGTATTCGCTGCTGCTGGGCAACGCCCGCGGCATCGACGGCCCGGCCGGCATGGGCACCTACCTGTGGGTCGAGGTCGAAAACCTCAAGCGCCTCGAGGCCAAGATCGTCGAGGGTCCCTACATTCACCACTGCGTCGCTATTCACGCCAACGTGGTGCCGGTGCTCTACGAGGCGTGCAAGTACATCGGCATCCAGCCCGACCTGTACGACCCCATTGAAGAAGACGTCAAAGCCTACCTGCGAGGAGAGTAGAAATGGCAACTATCGAAGAGCTTGAGTCCCTGCGTTGGGACCTTCGCCGCGATTGCGTTGATATCATCATGGCCGGCGCCGGCGGCCATATTGGCGGCGACATGTCGGTGATCGACGCCCTCATGACCCTCTATGCCAACCACCTTAACATTTCGCCCGAAACCGTCGACGATCCCGACCGCGACCGTTTCGTGCTCTCCAAGGGCCACGCCATGGAGGCATACTACGCGGTGCTCTGCCACGAGGGCTATCTGGACCTCGACGACGTCAAGGCCCGCTTCTCCAAGTTCGGCAGCCCCTACATCGGGCATCCCAACAACAAGCTCAAGGGCATCGAGATGAACTCCGGTTCGCTGGGCCATGGCCTGCCCGTGGCCGTCGGCATGGCGCTTGCCGGCAAGATGGACGGCCGCGACTACCGCGTCTACACCATCATGGGCGACGGCGAGCTTGCCGAGGGCTCGGTCTGGGAGGGCGCCATGAGCGGCGGCAACTACCAGCTCGATAACCTGTGCGCGCTCGTGGACCGCAACCGCCTGCAGATCAGCGGCAGCACCGAGGACGTCATGAAGCAGGATTCGCAGGAGGAGCGCTGGGCCGCCTTCGGCTGGAACGTGCTCTCCATTCCGGGCAACGACATCCAGGCCATCGACGCCGCGCTGACGCTTGCGGCCGAGACCAGCGGAAAGCCCACGGTCATCATCCTCAACACGGTGAAGGGCTATGGCTCGCCCGTTATGGAGGACAAGGCCGCCTGGCATCATCACCTGCCCAACGACGAGGAATATGCCCAGATCATCGCCGATTTCGCTGCCCATAAGGAGGCCATCAATGGCTAACAAGATCGCCAACCGCAAGGTTATCTGCGACACGCTGCTCGAGGCCGCCAAGACCGATAAGGACATCGTCGTCCTGTGCTCCGACTCCCGCGGCTCCGCATCGCTCACGCCGTTCTTCGATCAGTATCCCCAGCAGTCCGTCGAGGTCGGCATCGCCGAGCAGGACCTGGTGAGTATCGCCGCCGGCATGGCTTCGTGCGGCAAGAAGGCCTGGGCCGCCTCGCCGGCGTCCTTTGTGACCACGCGCTCGTATGAGCAGTGCAAGGTCGACGTTTCGTACTCCAACACCAACGTCAAGCTCATCGGCATCTCGGGCGGCGTGTCCTACGGCGCTCTGGGCATGAGCCATCACTCCGCGCAGGATATCGCCGCCATGAGCGCTATCCCGAACATGCGCGTGTATCTGCCGAGCGATCGTTTTCAGACCGCCGAGCTCGTGCGCGCCCTGGTCGCCGACAACAAGCCAGCCTACATCCGCGTGGGGCGCAACCCGGTCGAGGACGTGTACACCGAGGATGAGTGCCCGTTCCAGATGGACCGCGCTACCTGGGTGCGCCGCGGCACCGATGTGACGATCGTCGCCACCGGCGAGATGGTCCGCCATGCCGTGGACGCCGCCGACTTGCTGGCCGAGCAGGGCATCTCGGCAACGGTGCTCGACATGTACTGTGTGAAGCCGCTCGACGCCGAGGCCGTGATTGAGGCCGCCGGGGCCACGCGCGCCGTCGTGACCGTCGAGGAGCACAGCCCCTTCGGTGGCCTGGGTTCCATGGTCGCGCAGGTCGTGGGCGAGCATTGCCCGCGTCCGGTCAAGTGCCTGAGCCTGCCCGACGCGCCGGTCATTACCGGCACCTCGCCCGAGGTCTTCGCGCACTACGGCCTCACCGGCGAAGGAATCGCCAAGACCGTTGCCGAGTTCCTCGGCAACTAGTAGACACAGACGCTGCGCGGCCGCCAAGCACCGCACCTTGCCGTTCAAACCGTCGCTTGCGTACACAAAGTACGCGGCGCTCCTCTTTCACGGCAATCTGCGGCACTTGGCGGTCGCTCGCTCCTTGTCCGCCAGGCTGTCTTTGATTTGGCGGAAGGAATGGGAGAGTACATGAGCAAATACATCATCGGAATCGATCAATCCACGCAGGGCACGAAGGCGCTGCTGGTGGACGAGGGCGGCCATCTGATTCATCGTGCCGACCGCTCGCATCGCCAGATTGTCAATGATGCCGGCTGGGTGAGCCATGATCCGGTCGAGATCGCCGCCAACGTGTTGGCCGTGGCGCGTGCCGTGGTGGAGGAGACCGGGGTCAATCCGGCCGACATTGCTGGTATTGGCATCTCCAACCAGCGCGAGACCACCGTTGCCTGGAACCGCACGACGGGCGAGCCGCTGTGCGACGCCGTGGTGTGGCAGTGTGCCCGCGCCCGCGAGCTGTGTGACGAGCTTGCGGCGCGCGAAGGCGTGGCAGAGCTGGTGCGTGACACAACGGGCCTGGTGCTCTCGCCCTACTATCCGGCGGGCAAGATGGCTTGGATTCTCGCGAACGTTCCGGCGGCTGCCGAGGCCGCGGCGTCGGGTGAGCTTTGCCTTGGCACGATTGACGCCTGGGTGGTCTGGACGCTCACGGGCGGCGCCGAGTTCCGCTGCGACTGGTCCAACGCCAGCCGTACGCAGCTCTTTGACCTGCGCCGCGGCTGCTGGAGCGAGCCGGTGTGCGAGGCCTTTGGCATCGACACTGCCTGCCTGCCGCAGGTGACCGATTCCGACGGCCTGTTCGGTACAACGGACCTGGGCGGCTTTTTGCCGGCGCCCGTGCCTGTGCACGGCGTGCTCGGCGACAGCCATGCGGCCTTGTTTGCACAGGGCTGCCACAGCCGCGGCATGGCCAAGGCGACGTATGGCACCGGCAGTTCGGTCATGATGAACGTCGGCGACGAGTTCGTCGCCAGCTCGCACGGGCTTTCGAGCTCACTTGCGTGGCGCATGGACGGCGTGACCGAGTACGTGCTCGAGGGCAACGTGAGCTACGCCGGCGCCGTCAAGACGTGGCTGCGCGACGACCTGGAGCTCATCAATAACCCCGAAGAGGTCACCGACCTGTGCTATGCCGCCAGCCCGGCGAGCCGCGTCTACTTTGTGCCGGCGTTTACCGGCCTGGGCGCGCCGCACTGGGCGAGTGACGCCGAGGGCTGCGTCTTTGGCATGACGCGCACCACCGGCCGCGCGGAGTTCGTGAAGGCTGCCGACGAGTCGATCGCCTATCAGATCTTCGACGTGATCGATGCGATGGTCGAGGATTCGGGCGCGGCGCTGGCCGAGCTTCGCGTTGACGGCGGTCCCACACGCGATGCGTACCTGATGCAGTTTGAGAGCGACCTGGTGGGCTCGCCCATCCGCATCGCGAGCAACGATGAGATGAGCGGCCTGGGTGCGGCTTGGGCCTGCGGCATTGCGCTGGGCATGTACACGCGCGACGTGGTTGACGTGTACGGTGCCCGCGGCATTGTGGAGCCCTCGATGCCCGCCGACGAGCGAGCCAAAAAGATCGGCGGCTGGCGCCATGCGGTGGCCGCGACTATCTCGTACACCGCCTAGCATGATTTTTCTGGGACGGGGATCAAATAATCATCGGTCCTCGTCCCAGGTGGCTAATGAACTGCGCCCCAAATCTTGGACGCCCTAAATAGCGACTAGGCCGCGAGGGCCTGATTCCGGAACTCCTCCGGGGTCAGGCCCTTCAATCTTACCTGCCTCCGGCTCGTGTTCCAGTGGACTATGTATTCCTCCAGGTCGCGTTTGAAATCCTCGAACGTCTTCCACTCGCGGCCCCTGTAGAACTCGTCCTTGACGTGGCCGAAGAGCTGCTCGGTGGCGGCATTGTCGATGCAGTTCGCCTTCCTGGACATGCTCTGGACGATGCCGACGGCCTCGAGCCTGGATGTGTATGAGGCGTGCTGGTACTGCCAGCCCCGGTCCGAGTGCATGGTCGGGGCGGCGCCCTCGGGGATCTTGGACAGCAGCTCGTCGAGCATCCTCACCTGCTGGGACATGTCTGGCGTGGTCGATATGTCGCTCGCCACGATCTCCTTGGTGCAGAAGTCCAGCGTCGGGGCCCAGTAGGCCTTGCCGCCCGCCACCTTGAACTCGGTGACGTCCGTCCCCAGCTTCCGCCACGGGGCCCCGGCGTCGAAATCCCTCGCGATCACGTTCTCGAACGTTCTGCCGACGACGCCCTTGTACGAGTTGTACCTGTGGTAGGCCGTCTCGCGTCTGATCCCGCAGCGAATCCCCATCTCGCGCATCATCTTGAGCACGGTCTTGTCGGCTATCACGGCCCCCTCTTCCGCCCTGAGGCACATCGCTATCTGCCGGTGCCCGCAGCCGTTGGCGGTGCGCGAGAAGATCTCGGCGGCCGCCTCCCGGAGCTCGGGGCGCGTGGGCCTCGGCGGGTGCGCGAGGGCGTAGTAGTAGGTCGACCGCTTGAGCTCGGCGCATGCGAGCAGGTGCCCGAGCGCGTGCCCCTCGGCGCGCAGGGCCGCGACCGCTTCGGCCTTCGCCCTGGTCAGAGCCCGTCCCTCTCGACCAGGGCGCGTAATTTTTTTAGGTAGGCCACCTCGGCCTCGCCCTGGAACCGCTCGGCCGGCCTTTGGGCCTCGGGCGCAGGGCCTCCGCGCCGCCCCGGCGGTATAGCGCGCACCACTTCTTGAGCGGCGACATCGACATTATGCCGAACGCCGCCATCGCCTCGGTCTTCGTCATGCCGCCGTCGACGACGGCGGAGGCGGCGGCGACCTTCTGCTCGTATGTGTACCTGCCCTGCTTTCCGTCCATGCGCAGCAGCACCTCGCTCCCGAACGCGCGGTATATCTCCTGCCATCTTCTCACGGCTTCCGCGGGAAGCGAAAGGGCGATCGCGGCAGATTTATACCTGTGCCCGAGCTCGAAGAGCCCTATGGCCGCCTTCCTGGCCTCGACATCATGCTTCACCCTCAAATCAACGCGCATAAAGAAAGCCTCCCATTTCTCATGTCCAAGAAATGGGAGGCAGTTCATAATTTGGGACGGGGCTTTTTTGACTGGTATGATTGGTGTGACCATTCGAACCAGCTAAAAGAGCCCCGTCCCAAATTGACTATCGAGAGGATCTGCCATGGAGCGCATTGCGAGCTTTTCTGTCGATCATCTGCTGCTTGAGCCCGGCGTATACGTGAGTCGCATCGACCGCGATCCGGCGACCGGCGCTGCCGTCACCACCTTTGACCTGCGTCTGACCACGCCCAATAAAGAGCCGGTCATGAACACGGCTGAGTGCCACACCATCGAGCACCTGGGTGCGACCTTCCTTCGCAATCATGCCGAGTGGTCGAGCCGTATCGTTTACTTTGGCCCCATGGGCTGCCGCACGGGCTTTTACCTGGTCGTGTTTGGCGAGGTGACGAGCGAGGAAATCCTGCCGCTCGTGCGCGAGCTCTTTGAGTTCGTCGCCGACTTTGAGGGCGATGTCCCCGGTGCCGCTCCCGAGGAGTGCGGCAACTACCTGGACCAGAACCTTCCCATGGCAAACTGGCTCGCGCGCCGCTACCTCGACCGCGACCTGGCCGATATCGACGAGAAGCACCTGCACTACCAGCAGGCGTAAGGATTGCCTTCTGCTTCTAAACCGTTCACATGGAGATATCGACCGTTTAACTGTTTAGTAATGTTCACACGAGGTCATTTACGGTGTTTCGCTTAAACTGGCAACCAGAGTGATATTCAGGCAAGGCTCCTGAAGCAGCATCTGTCGACATTGATTGTCGGATTCTGCTTCGGGAGCCTTGTTTTGTTTAAGGGGGACACATGGAAATCGTTAAACGAATTAACACCAGCGCTGTCCTCTGCATCGACGGAAATGGCAGGCAGCTGGTGGCATTCGGGCGTGGCCTGGGGTTTAAGGACGTTGGCGATGAATTACCGCTCTCGGAGATTCAACGAACGTTCTATAACGTTAGTTCCCGCTACATCGCTCTCATTGATGAAGTCTCGGATGAACTTCTCGAGCTGACCTCGGATGTTATTGATATGTCGACAGGACTGCTTCCCTATGAAGTAAGCCCTAATTTGCCGTTTATTCTTGCGGACCATATCGCGTATGAAATTAAGCGCAAGGAGCAAAACATTGTTGTCCATATGCCCTTGTCTTTTGATGTTCGCCAACAATATCCCGTCGAATTCAAAATCGGCGAGTACGCGCTTCGAATAATCAGGAAACGTCTCAATGTTAGGCTTCCCGCTCATGAGACAGTTGGAATTGCCATGGCGTTTATCAATAACATGGCCGATTCGGATTCATGTGAGCTGGCTGAAGAGTTTGGCACGGACGTTTACGATCGCGTTCTCGAAGAATCAACTATTGCTGTTGAAAGACGGCTTGGTATTCAAGTTGATCGGGAGGGCTTCGATTATGCAAGGTTCGCAACCCACCTTCAGTACCTATTCAATAGGTTGAACTCTGGCGAAAGTATCGTAAGCGACAACCGCAAGATGTATCTCTCGCTCAAAGATGAATATCCGGTGGCATCGGCGTGCGCCGATGACATCGCTTCTGTTCTCAGCCGGCTGACGGGCCAAGAACTTATAGACGAAGAAAGACTCTATCTGATGATGCATATCAATCGAATCGCATCGAAAGCTAGGTAATTGGTCGGCGAAGGCGCGCGCTTTGCCGATGGTTACATATAAAATACAACATGGGAGAAATGGTATTTATGGCAGATACAACCAAGCTCGCTGCCGAGATTCTCGAGATGGTGGGCGGTGCAGAAAACGTTACATTTGTAGCCCACTGCATGACTCGTTTAAGGTTCAATCTTAAGGACGAAAGCATCGTAGATGATGCAAAAGTCAAGGCAATCGATGGTGTGATCGATATTCGCCATTCAGCAGGGCAATACCAAGTGATTGTGGGGCCCAAGGTCGATAAGGTCTACGAAATCGTTGCAAAGGAAACCGGGGTTGACACCGGGAAGTCCGCGGCAGATGAAGGCGAGACCAAAGGTTTTCTGGGAAAGCTGATGAAGCTGATCAGCGGCATCATGATGCCCGTTCTTCCCGCCTTGATTGCATGCGGAATGATAAACGCCGTCCTTAGTATCCTGACGACGGCAGGTGTCGTTTCCGCTGAGAGCGGAATTTATACCCTGCTGTACGGCATGGGAAACGCCAGCATGTATTTCTTGCCCGTTCTCGTCGGATCGTCTGCGGCCAAATTCTTTGGAATCGATCAATATATCGGTGCGGTGCTCGGTGCAATCCTGCTTTACCCGACTTTTGTTGCCGCAGCTGGAGCTGGTGATGCGCTGGATTTGTTCGGCATGAAGTTCACGATGGTGAGCTATGCCTCGACGGTGTTTCCCGCTATCGTGGCGGCTTGGTTCGCATCCGTTCTTTATAAGTGGCTGCGTGCGGTTCTTCCCGATGCTTTGGCATTTGCACTCGTTCCGTTCCTGACAGTTGCTATTGCTGCCCCCATCTCGCTTCTTGTGGTTGGCCCGGTTATCCAACAGGCGAGCTCCTTGCTTGCGACTGCCGTACTGGCGGTCTATCAGTTCAGCCCCATTCTTTGCGGCGTTATTCTTGGACCGATATTTGGCCTCGTCATGATTCCTCTTGGACTCCATTGGGCCCTCATTGTGATCTCCATCAACAATATTATGACCGTCGGTTCCGACCCTATCCTTGGACTTCTTTGCGGTAGCATGGGTGTCGTCGGCGCTTGCTTGGCGTTTGCTTTCCGCTCGAAGGATCCGAGCGAAAAGAGCCTTGGATTCAGCTGTGCCATTACGAGCCTGTGCGGAATTACAGAACCTGCCCTGTACGGCATAGTTTTGGAGCACAAGAAGATCATCGTCGCTTCCATGATTTCTGGTGCAATTAGCGCTGTTATCCCGGCTATCTTCAATACCCGCACGTTCGTTATGACGTCGAGTGGTATTTTCAGCTTCCCCGGCTACATGAATCCTTCCGGTGATATGAGCAGCCTTATTGGTGCGATCCTTTGCAATGTCGTTGGTTTTATTCTTACCTTCGTCCTCGTCTACATCATGTATCGCCCTGATGCAGACACGTCGGCGGAATAGACAATTATTCGGAATGTAAGCTGCTGAAAACCCCGCGGCAGATTGCATATGGTGGGCTTGCGATTGATCTGCGCGAGCCCACCTCGTTTTTGGAGTGACTGGTTATGACAATTACTGCCGATATGACATTTGGAGAAATCGCACTTCTTCCTGAGTTCGCTGGGTTCGGTGAGCATCTCATGCTTTGCCGACCTTCAACTTGGGAGCGCATGTGGAATAAGCCCATCGCGGCCCATTTGAATTCCGACACTAATCCGTATGAAGTTACTCGTGTTCTGCGCGGGTTGAATCGGATTGTTGAGCTTGCGGATGACGGGAGGCAGGTTGCATACGATATTTGGGATGAAGCCGATTGTATTCGCGATCCGACCCGGCGCAACGCAAAGCTGTTTTTCTTTCCGGGGCGACCGGGGGCGCCATTCGTTATCGCGATTTCGGGTGGGGGCTATCAGAGCGTTTGTCACCAAATGGAAGGTTTTCCCGTTGCTCCCGAGCTCAACGATGCGGGCTATAACGTGTTTGTGTTGTCATACAGGGTGAGGGTCGAGCCGCTGATGCCGCGTCCGATCGATGACCTTAATCGCGCAGTCCGTTTTGTCCTCGAGAATTCAACGCGATTTAATGTGGACAAAAAATATGCGGTTATCGGTTTTTCCGCTGGCGCGCATTTGACCGCCGAGTGGGGGACGGATAACAAGGGGTTTGCATCTTACGGATGCGAGCCGCCAAAAGCTTTGGTTCTGTGTTACGCCCCGATTGACCTTCATGAGTCCGAATGTGCGTCAGACCATAGATTTCTTGATTCGGTGTGCGGTGGAGCTGGGCACGATGCGATTGATGATTTCTGCATTGATCAACATGTGTGGGAACGGTATCCGCCGACATATCTTTGGCAATGCGCCGACGATGATGTCGTATCGCCCGGCAATCTCGGAAAGATGGTTGACGCACTGGATGCGGCTGGGGTGCACCACGAGGAGATTGTGTATCCAGAAGGAGGACATGCGTTAATGAAACCTCATGCGCCGGAAACTGATCACTGGTGCTCGGGTGTCATTGAGTTCCTTAAGGGCTATCTCGGCTAAGTAAAATACACGCCGCCCTTTTGCCCATGTGACTCTGGTGCGTGTTGTTTGCGGTATTGACTCCATCAAAAGACGGCTAATGTTCTAGAATGTTTATATAGTCACATTTACGAACAGGAGCGAACATGCATATCTACTCTGTTACCGACCCCGAATTCAAACCCTATGGCCGCGTGTGGGATGACGTCCCGTCCAGCCTGACCGCCCCGCTCGTCGAGGCGCTCTCCGCAACGCCCATCCCCGAGGGCAGCAAGTACGTGGCCTCCGCGCCTGAGCTGGAGCAGGTCGAGGGCGCCGATGCGCTCGGCCTGCTCATGTATGGCGGCCGTCCGTTCCAGCTGGGCTGGTGCAACGGCCACAACACGAAGCTCAACTGCTTGGAGTATCACCGCGCGAGCGAGTTCAACCTGGGTGCTCGCGACTTTATTCTGCTGCTCGCCAAGCGTGAGCAGATTGTCGACGGCAAGCTCGACACCGCGCAGGTCAAGGCGTTCCGCGCGCCCGCCGGCACGCTCGTCGAGGTCTACGCCACCACGTTGCACTACACGCCGTGCATGGTCGACGACGGTGGCTTCCAGGTGATGGTTGCGCTGCCCGCCGGCACCAACGGTCCGCGCCCCGAGGCTGCGGCCGACATGCCCGCGGCCGGTGATAGCTACTGCTACTGGAAGGCCGACAAGTGGGTTCTCTGCCACGCAGATAGTCCCAAGGCTGCCGAGGGCGGCTACGTAGGTCTCGTCGGCAAGAACCTCGACATCACCGTGGACTAGGGTCTTCCGTCTCAATCTGTAACAGTTGGCGCGCTAAATCGTCTCTATCTGTTACAGATCAAGACGAACCACGGGGGCCGCCCGAACAATCTCAATCTGTAACGCCAAGCCCGGTTTTGACGGCCTAACTGTTACAGATCGAGACAAGCGGGCCCAACCCACCACAAAGGTGCCTGTCCCCTTTGCGGTGGTTGCCTAGAGCTGGCTGCGCAGGTAATCGGCCATATAGGGGACGGCGAAGCGCACGTAGCCGCGGCGCGCCTGCTCGATAACGCCGGCGTCGATGAGGCGCCGGCGATACTTTTGCGCATAGTCGGGTGTGACTGACATGCGCTTCGCAACATCAGAAATGCGAGACACAGCGTCTTCGTCATCAGTCATTGCGGAGAGAAACGCGACGTCTTGGTCTGACAGCGCGGCGAGCGTCGTTTCGCACACATCGTTTTCGAAATCGACTTTCGACGCCTCGATGGCTCCGTCGATTAACCCTTGCGTCGCACGTTCGCCTGTCCTGCAGCGATTGGCGATGTTATAGCCGATGAGTTGCAGCATATAGGGCGAGCCTTGGGTTGCGCGAGCGGCACGGAGGCGAAGATCGCTTGGAATATCAAGGCCGAGCTCATCGAAAGCCCGCTGGTAATAGGTATCGACATCTCCGACCGAAAGTGGCTCGAGCGTGACCTTTCGAGCGCGGTTGAGAAATGTCAGCACACGGTCATTGAGTGTTGCGCAGACGGCTCCCGGAAGGCCCGCCATGACGAGCGCGACGTTGAGTCGTTCGCCGACCAGCTCTTGATAGGCGGTGACGAGCTGTCTGATCTCGGGTGAATTTGCTTGGAGCTCGTCGATGAGGATGAGGATGCCGTGCCCCTGCTCGGTCAGTTTGCGCGCGAGCTGCGTGAGCTTGAACTGAAAGCTCTTGGTCTCCTGCACGTCTCGTGTGAACTCGAGGCCTGCCGAGAGCCCGAAAACACTTAGGCTGCCGCTCGCGAGTTTGGGAAGGCGGCGTTTGTTGACGTAAGGTTTGCCTGCTTCTTGGATTTTCTCGACAATGCGCTCGAGCATATCCTCGGAGGCTACGGTAGGCGTGGCGACAACAAAGCCGAGCTTGCGTGCGCGGTCGGCAAGTTCCCACAGAAGAACTGTCTTGCCGCTGCCTCGCTGTCCAAGCATGAGCATGGCTCGGTCGCGATTGCCCGGTTCCTGCTCAAGGCCGGATATGAATGTCGAAATTACAGTTTCGCGCCCGACGAGATAGGATGGGCGATTTCCAAATGAGGGGGAGAAGATGGTTTCAGTCATAAGTCTCCTTTCCTTTCTTTCCTATTTTTTCCTTTCTTTCCTATTCAGTCAAATGGTCTGCCACCCGAGGGCGCCTTCGCTGTTGTGGAGGCGCCCTTTTTTGCAAGTGAGTAGACTTTTTGGCTTAGTCTGACCACGCCGGAACATGCCAGGTAAGCTACCTGCACTGATAATTGTCCTTGGGGGAAGCGGGCACTGCGGGGCGCGGCAACGGCGCGCGATTTCCGCGTCGCAGCGCTACCCTGATGCTGAACGCCGGGACGATGAC
>UQIL01000026.1 GCA_900541025.1 uncultured Collinsella sp.
AAAACAAAACAGCCCAGAGGACATAGCCTCTGAGCTGCGAACATTTGGTGGGCGTTAGAAGATTTGAACTTCTGACCTCTTCCGTGTCAGGGAAGCGCTCTCCCCCTGAGCTAAACGCCCGATCAAGGGTGCGCAAGCGCGCAAGGGATAATATAACGGAGCCTGAACTCGGTGGCAAGAACATTTTTAAAAATCGCTTACATTGTGGAATTCGGGGGCTTTGTCGCATCCATTTCAAAAGAGCCTGCTGCCGCGATTTGGCTGTCGCATAATGCAAGGCCATTGCGGTATCGAGCTATGGAAAGACGCCTGCGGAATTGTCCTACCGATAAGCGGACAAGCCTCCAGCTGGTGACTTCGCCGTGGTAAGGTAAACCGAATTGTTTCCAGGCTGTTTCGGGGGAGTGGAATGAGCAAAGAGTGTGTCGAGCAGGTCGAAGGCGCAGGGGCTTCGGTGCCGATGACCGATATATCGAACATTGATGTGCCCGAGGGCACCGACGAGCTCAGCCGCAACACCCGTCGCGCATGGCGCGACCGCCTGAACAGCGCTTCGACGCGCAAGATGATCACGGGCGTCTTGGCTACGCTGGTGGGCGGTTCGTTTTGGGGCTTCTCGGGCACCAGCGCGAGTTTTTTGTTCGATACCTACCATGTCGATACGCTGTGGCTTATGAGCGTGCGTCAGATTCTCGCCGGCCTGCTCTTTATGGCTGTGGTTGTCACGCGCGACCGCGCACGCCTGGTCAAGCTTTGGACCACACCCGCCGATCGCAAGCAGCTGCTGCTCTTTACCGCCTTTGGCCTGCTGTTCAACCAGTTTTGCTATCTTTCGGCCGTGCGCCTGACGAACGCCGGAACCGCGACGGTGCTCCAGTGCCTGCAGCTCGTTATCATCATGGGCTACACCTGCGTGATCGATCGCCGCATGCCGCGTACTCGCGAAGTCATCGGCATTGGCCTGGCTCTGGGTGGAACCTTTTTAATCGCCACCGGCGGCGACCCCACCAGCCTGAATATCTCGCCGCTTGGCCTGGCAGCAGGTCTTATGTGTGCGGTCAGCGCCGCGTGTATGGCGGTGATTCCCGCCAAGATCCTGCCCGAATACGGCAGCCCCATCGTCACGGGCTCGGCAATGCTCACGGCGGGCGTGGTCTCGTGCGTCTTCGTGCAGCCCTGGGCGCATATGCCGGCGCTCGACGCTGCCGGCATCGAGGCGCTCGCGGTGTTCGTGGTTATCGGCTCGTTTTTTGCTTACATGCTTTATATGCAGGGCGTTAAGGACATCGGCTCGGTGCGCGCGAGCCTCATCGGAACTGTGGAGCCGGTTTCGGCGACCATCACCAGCGCCGTTATGCTGGGGACGGTGTTTTTGCCGACCGACCTTATCGGCTTTGTCATGATCATCGTGATGATGTTCCTTACGGTGTAGCTAGCGCCGCCGCCAAGACAGAAAAGGTGTTGTGCCGCATTTTCGCCAATTGATGTCCGTGTCTGGAGTTTAGCTGTCGATGCTCAAAATGCCATAAACTAGCAACGTTATGGACTTTTTCATTGCGACTCAATTGCGAGGATTTCTTTATGGCTGGTAATCACTTTAAGGGCAGCGATAGCGGCCGCCCTGCAGTTCCGCCGCGTCCGAACGGGGCTGGTAAGGCCGGCACGCCGGGCGGCGCTGGACAGGGCGGTTCCGGTAAGCGCGTGTCCCCGGGCGAGACGGCGATGTTTACCGCTCTGTACGAGCAGTCTCAAAAGGCAAAAAAGACCGGCCGTGCAAGAGGGAATGTCTTTGCGGGCGGTGCAACCTCCGCGTCGCAGCCGAGCGGGGCTCCTTCGGTGCCTGCGAACAACGCAGGTGCTGCCAACGCCGCGAATGCTGCCGGCAACGTTAATGCCGGCAAGGCCGACAACAATACTCCCTCTGCCGGTGGCGCGGGGCTTACGGGTAACCTTGGCACGATTTACACCGGCGCCTCCGAGACTGGCACGTTCGCCCGCCTGGATGATAGCGGTGCCGAGTTTGCGGGCTCGGGTTCCAAGGAAGATTATTACGATTTCGGCTTGAACTACGGTAGCGACGCTTCGTCGAGTTCGACCTCTGACGGTCTGGTCCGTCATCGCCATCGCAAGGGCGAGCGCAAAAAGCGTCACACCGGCGCCATTATTGCCGCTGTGGTCGCGGTGCTTCTCGTTGCGCTTGGCGCAAGCGGCTTGATGCTGCTTAACTCGGCAAAGACCGTAAAGAGTGAAGCGAAGGAGGCTGTCGAGATCGTCGGTGGCCTTAAGGACAAGGTCACGTCGGGCGATTTTTCGACGCTGCCTGACGACGCGAAGAAGATCGATGAGCTCTGCGACAGCATGAAGGCGGAGACCTCGAGCCCGCTGTGGACGGCGGCTTCGTTTATCCCGGTGTATGGCAGCGATATCAATGCGGCCCGCACCATGATTGACGCCCTGTCCGATGTCTCGAGCAATGCGCTGGTTCCCATGGCCGACAACCTCTCGCAGGCTACGCCCGGCAAGCTGTTCCAGGACGGCATGATTAACGTGTCCGCGCTGCAGGCGGTCGCCGATTCGCTTTCCAGCAGCTCGAAGGTGTTCAAGAGCGCCAACGAGAAGGTCCAGGGCATTGGCGATACTCATATTTCCCAGGTGACCGAGCTGGTCGATAAGGCCAAGGACGGCTTTGCCACCCTCAACGGCGCGGTTGACGCGGCGGAGAAGGTCGCCCCCGTCCTTCCCCAGATGCTCGGCGCCAACGGCCAGACGCGCAACTACCTTATGTACGCCATGAACAACGTCGAGATTCGTGCCTGCGGCGGCTTTGGCGGTTCGCAGGGCCTGATTTCGGTCACCGACGGTCAGATGTCGATTGGCGAGTTTGTTCCCCGCATTGGACTCAGCGAGGATGAGGCGGTCGAGAGCGTCGACGAAGAGGATGAGGCGCTGTTCGGCAACCACAGTAACCTGTACAACTCGGGCAATACCTATTCGCCTGATTGGCCCCGCAACTCGCAGCGTGTCGCAGCCCTGTGGAAATCTCAATACGGCCAGGACGTTGATGGCGTCATCGGTATCGACCCGGTGTTCCTGCAGTATCTGCTGGGCCTGGTCGGTAACGTGTCACTGCCCGACGGAACGGTTGTCGACGGCACTAACGCCGCAAAGGTCCTCATGCACGATGTGTACTGGAACTATCCGGTCGAGGAGTCGGACGGCATCTTTGCATCCGTCGCCAGCGCAGCCTTCGACAAGATTCTTGGCGGTATCGGCGATGTCGATGTTGCGAAGCTTGTCAGCGCCGTTGAGCGCGGTGCCGAAGAGGGCCGCCTGATTGCTTGGATGAGAAACGATGATGAGCAGAATGCCATCAAAGAGACGGGCATTGACGCTTCGCTGCCCGATCCGGATGACCCGAGTGCCGATCCCGTTGCCGGCGTTTACTTTAACAACCTGAGCTTCTCCAAGCTCGACTGGTATCTGAACGCCGATACGCAGATTGGCCAGGGCATCAAGAACGGTGACGGCACGTGCTCCTATCGCATCACCGTTACCCTGACGAACATCATGACGCAGGAGGAGGCTGGCAAGCTGCCCGACTACGTTGCGGCGAGCGCACCCGATGCCGCGCGTGACGACGAGCGTCTGAATGTCTCGTTGTTTGCCCCGACGGGTGGCAACATCAGTGACCTTACGGTTGAGGGTACCCAGTTTGGTCTTGGTGCCGCTACGTGGCATGGAATCCCCTTCTATTCGGGCACCGTTGACCTGCATACTGGCGAGACGACGACGATCACGTATACGCTGACCACGTCGGCCGAGGCGGGGGACAAGCCGCTTACGCTGCGTCAGACCCCTACATGCCAGGCGGCTCGCGACAGCGCGTCGGCGTAGGGTTTTTCTGGTAGCGCAGATAATCGAGTACCATTTTGGGGCGGACAGGCAATCTGTCCGCCCCTATTTTGTAAGGAGAGCGCATGAAGTACTTTGGCACCGACGGCTTTCGCGGTGAGGCCAACGTTGGGCTGACGGTAGAGCACGCTTATAAGATTGGCCGTTTTGTGGGCTGGTATTACGGCGCCAACCGCAGTGCTAAGGCGCGCGTCATCGTGGGCAAGGACACACGTCGCTCGAGTTATATGTTCGAGGCGGCGCTGGTGAGCGGCCTGGTCGCGAGCGGCGCGGACGCCTACATGCTGCACGTGATCCCCACGCCGGGCGTAGCGCATCAGACCGTGGAGGGCTGCTTCGATTGCGGCATCATGATCAGTGCGAGCCACAACCCGTTTTGCGATAACGGCATTAAGCTCGTCAACAGCGACGGCTTTAAGATGGACGAGGACGTGCTGGAGCTCATCGAGGACTACATCGATGGCAAGAGCGAGGTGCCGCTGGCAACGGGCAACCACATCGGTGCCACGGTGGACTACATGCAGGGCCGCAACCGCTACATTGCTTCGCTCATTGCAAGTGCGAACTTTTCGCTGCAGGGCGTCAAAATCGGTATCGACTGCGCCAACGGCTCGGCTTCCTCGGTGGCCAAGCCGGTGTTTGACGCGCTCGGTGCCGACGTGCGCGTGATCAATGCCGCGCCTGATGGTTTTAACATCAACGTCGACTGCGGCTCCACGCATATGGAGCGTCTGCAGCGCCACGTGGTGGAGCAGGGCCTGGACGTGGGCTTTGCCTATGACGGCGATGCCGACCGCTGCCTGGCCGTGGACGAGCGCGGCCGCGTGGTCGATGGCGACCAGATCCTGTACGTGTGCGGCGTGTACCTGAACAAGCACGGTCGCCTTTCGGGCGGTACCGTGGTTCCGACGATTGCCAGCAACTTTGGCCTGATCAAGTCGTTGGAGCTTGCCGGCCTAAGTGCCGTGACCAGCGGTGTGGGCGACCGCCACGTGTATGCCAAGATGCGCGAGGGCGGTTACAGCCTGGGCGGCGAGCAGACGGGCCATACGATCTTTGGCGATATCGAGCGCACGGGCGACGGCATTATGACCTCGCTGCGCGTGATGGAAGTGATCCGCGCCGAGCGCGAGACGCTCTCGCAGCTCACGGCTCCGTGCAAGCTGCTACCGCAGGCGCAGGTGGCCGTGCGCGTGGCGGACAAGGACGCCGCGCTCGAGAACATGGGCGTGCAGAACGCCATCGCCGAGGCCGAGGCTGCGCTGGCAGGCGAGGGCCGCGTGCTCGTACGCAAGAGCGGAACCGAGTCGGTTATCCGCGTGCTGGCCGAGGCGCCCGACCAAGCATCCGCCGATGCCGCCATGAAGCGCATCTCAAGTGTTCTGGAGGCTCTTTAGTTACGCGGTTTTACCAAACCGCGTAACTGCTCGACGCTGCAAAGGTAGTCATTGGGGACGTTCTTAAACGACTAGGTGGAAAGGGGACGCTGCGGATTGGTTCCGCGGCGTCCCCTTTGCGTCGGCGTGTCGGTTATGCCCTACAGCTCGTAGAGCGTGGTGAACTTGTCCTGCAGGTAGCTGCAGTAGTAGCGGGCATCGAACGCCATGCCGCACGCGCCCTTGATGAGCTCCGGCGCGTCCTTGGCGCGGCCCCACTGCCAAATGTGCTCGCCCAGCCAGGCGCGGACGGGTGTCAGGTCGCCGCTCGCGCAGGCGCCGGTAAGGTCGACACCGTCGCGGCACATGGCCGGCACAAACATGGCGTCGTAGGCGCTGCCCAGCGCATAGGTGGGGAAGTAGCCAAACGAGCCGCCGCTCCAGTGCGTATCCTGTAGGCAGCCGTGTGTGTCGTCGGGAACGGGAATGCCCAGGTACTCATCCATGAAGCGGTTCCAAAGCGCGGGGATGTCCTTGGCCGTGGCCTCGCCGGCAAACAGTATGCGCTCGATCTCGTAGCGCACCATAACGTGCAGCGGATAGGTGAGCTCGTCGGCCTCGGTGCGGATCAGCGAAGGCTGCGCGATGTTCACGGCGTGGTAGAGCGTGTCCTCGTCGACGTCGCCGTAGACCTCGGGTGCGTGGCGGCGCAGCACCTCGAGCAGCGGTCCCATAAAGGCGCGGCTGCGACCCACGGTGTTCTCGAAAAAGCGGCTCTGGCTCTCGTGGATGCCCATGGAGGTGCCGCCCTCAAGACAGGTGCGCGCATAGGCGGGATTGACGCCCAGCTCGTACATGGCATGTCCCGCCTCGTGGATGATGCTGTAGACGTTGGAGATGCAATCGTCCTCGTAGATGTGTGTCGCGATGCGCGCGTCACCCACGGCAAAGCCCTCGCTAAACGGGTGCTCGGTAAAGGCAAGCGTGGTGTCGTCCAGGTTTAGGCCGACGAGCTTCATCAGGTCGAAGCTCATGGCGCGCTGGGCGGCCTCGGGCACGCGGGCGTGCAAAAAGTCGGCAGCGGGCTGCTGGCCGCGCTCGCCGATGGCGTGCACGAGCGGCACGACCGTGGCCTTGACCTCCTCGCAAAACGCGTCGAAGCTCTCGGCAGAAAGGCCGCGCTCGTACTGGTCGAGCCAAACGTCGTATGGGTCGCGCTTGGGGTCCATGAGTTCGGCCTGATGCTTAAGTTGGGCGACGATTCTATCCACATAGGGCTCAAAGCTCGCCCAGTCGTTGGCCGTCTTGGCCTTATGCCACACGGCGTCGGCCTCGCAGGTGAGCCTGGTCCAGGCCTCGGCCTCCTCGGTAGGAATAACGCTTGCCTCGCGCTGGTCGCGGCCGAGCACGCGAATCTCGTCGAGCAGCTGCGGGTCGTCTACGTGTCCGCCTGCAACCGTCTCGCGCGCTAACGAGCGTACGAGCTCAACGGACTTCTCGCTGGTCAGCAGCTTGTGATGCTCGCCGGCAAGCGTGCCCATGGCGTCGGCACGGGCGGCAGCACCATTGGCAGGAGCAATCGTCGCCCCATCGAACTCGGCAATCTTGAGCAGGTACTCACGAGTCCACAGCTTGCCCTCGAGTTTGCGGAACTTTTTGACGGCCTTGTCGACTTTAGCGGCCTTGACGCCCTTGGCGGCCTTTGCCACGGCGACCTTGGCCTTCTTATCGAGTTTCTTTCCCATACCGTATCCTTAATCTCGCAGGCCGAGCGCCGCAGGCGGATGCACGGCCAGTTTGCACAGCTACCTGCCTTGTACCCAGTGCGAACAAAACGGAACGCGGCGATATGCTCGCAGAATGTGTTATCCTATAGCCCAATGCGTTGACGGAGAGGGTTTTGCCCGCCGCGTCGCCGACAAGAGAGGGAAGGTCATGGGCTGCAAACCTTCCTGCGGTGGCAAGGGCCAAGCGTTCACTCCCGAGCAGCGACCTCAACGGGCGCGCGGCCAGCGGCGGCGAAGCCCCAGTAGGGAAGCCGTGAGCCTCGCGACAAGGGGCGCAGAGTGGGCTCGGCGGGCCAGACATCCGCCGGGTCAAACAAGGTGGTACCGCGGAATTCAACCGTCCTTGGGCAATGCACATGCCCGAGGGCGGTTTTTTGTTACCGAACCGGGCCGCGTTTTCGCAACGTCAGGCGGCGGCAGTCGTCCCGGCGAGCGGGGAGCGCGAGAGACGAAAGGGAAGACATGAGTCTGATTGATGATCTGGTCAAACTCGAGGAAGAGGCCAAGGAGCTCGTCGCAGGCGCCGACGACGCCGCCAAGCTCGAGGCCGCGCGCGTTGAGCTGCTCGGCCGCAAGGGCCGCATCACCGGCCTGATGCGCATGATGGGCAAGCTCGCCCCCGAGGATCGTCCCGTGATGGGCAAGCGCGCCAACGAGATGCGCCAACTGATCGAGGGTATGCTCGACGAGCGCACCACCGAGATGAAGGCCGCCGCCCTCAAGCACGCACTCGAGCACGAGGCCGTCGACATCACGCTGCCGGGCATCCGTCCGCAGATCGGTCACCAGCACCTGATCAAGCAGATCATCGAGGAGGCCGAGGACATCTTCTGCGGCATCGGCTACACCGTCGAGTCCGGTCCCATGGTCGACACCTCTTACTACAACTTCACCGCGCTCAACGCCCCCATGGATCACCCGAGCCGCTCGGCCCGCGACACCTTCTACGTGGTCGACAACAACCCCGGCAGCGTCGCACACCCCGAGGCTCACGCCCACGGCGAGTCCGACGTGCTGCTGCGCACCCAGACCTCGGGCGTGCAGATCCACACCATGGAGTCGCAGAAGCCGCCCATCTACATGATCTGCCCGGGCACCGTCTATCGTCCCGACACGGCCGACGCCTGCCACCTGCCGCAGTTCAACCAGATCGAGGGCCTGGTCGTCGACGAGGGCATCACCTTTGGCGATCTTAAGGGCACGCTCGACTACTTTGTTAAGTGCATGTTTGGCGAGGACCGCAAGACGCGTTACCGCCCGCACTTCTTCCCCTTCACTGAGCCTTCCTGCGAGGTGGACGTGAGCTGCCATGTGTGCGGCGGCAAGGGCTGCAACTTCTGCAAACACAGCGGCTGGATCGAGATCCTGGGCTGCGGCATGGTCGACCCCAACGTCCTGATCAACTGCGGTATCGACCCCGAGAAGTACACCGGCTTCGCCTTTGGTATTGGCGCCGAGCGCGTCGCGGCCCTGCGCTACGACCTGCCGGACCTCAGAACCCTGATGACAGGCGATATGCGTTTCCTGAACCAATTTTAGGCTTGCCCAGGCACCCCATCTTGGCGTTCAACCGTCGCTCGCGTACCTTTAGTACGCGTCGCTCCTCTTTCACGCCAACCTGGGGCACCTGGACAACCCTAAGGCGAACGTCTTCATTTGATATTTCCTCCCTATGCGGAGATTAAGAACTAGGAGAGCTACATGCGCGTTTCTTACGACTGGCTCAAGACCATGATCGATATTCCGGAGGATCCCAAGACCCTTTCGGACGAATATATCCGTACCGGCACCGAGGTCGAGGCGATCGACACCGTGGGCGAGTCCTTCGACCACGTGGTGACCGCCAAGGTGCTCACCAAGATCCCGCACCCCGATAGCGACCACATGTATGTGTGCTCGGTCGATGTGGGCGACAAGAACCTCGACGCCGACGGCAACCCCGCTCCGCTGCAGATCGTCTGCGGCGCGCAGAACTTCGAGGCCGGCGACCACATCGTCACGGCAATGATCGGCGCCGTGCTTCCCGGCGACGTCAAGATCAAGAAGAGCAAGCTTCGCGGCGTCGTGTCCATGGGCATGAACTGCTCCGCGCGCGAGCTCGGTCTGGGCGGCGACCACTCCGGCATTATGATCCTGCCCGAGGACACGCCCTGCGGCATGCCGTTTGCCGAGTACGTGGGCTCGAGCGACACCGTGCTCGACTGCGAGATCACGCCCAACCGCCCCGACTGCCTGTCCATGATCGGCATGGCCCGCGAGACCGGCGCCATTTTCGACCGCGATTTCCACGTTGAGCTGCCCGTCATCAAGGCCGAGACTGGCCGCGCGACCGACGACGAGCTTTCGGTCGAGATTGCCGACGAGGGCCTGTGCGACCGCTATGTCGCTCGCATCGTGCGCAATGTGAAGGTCGGTCCGTCGCCCGACTGGATGGTCAAGCGCCTCAACGCCCTGGGCGTACGCCCGCACAACAACATCGTCGACATCACCAACTACGTGATGATGCTCACCGGTCAGCCGCTGCACGCCTTTGACCTGGACACCTTTGCCGAGCGTGATGGCCACCGTCGCGTGGTAGTTCGCGCCGCCCAGCAGGACGAGAAGTTCACGACCCTCGACGGCGAGGAGCGCACGCTCGACGCCGGCATGGGCCTTATCACCGACGGCGAGCGTCCCGTGGCACTGGCTGGCGTTATGGGCGGCATGGATTCCGAGATCGAGGACGATACCGTCGATGTGATGGTCGAGAGCGCCTGCTTCAACGCCGGTCGCACCTCGCACACCAGCCGCGACCTGTCGCTGATCTCCGACGCCTCCATCCGCTTTGAGCGCCAGGTCGACGAGACCGGCTGCGTGGACGTCGCCAACGTTACCTGCGCACTCATCGAGGAGATTGCCGGCGGCGAGGTTGCTCCCGGCTATGTCGACGTTTTCCCTGCGCCCAAGACTATCGACAGCATCAAGCTGCGCCTGGCCCGCGTGCATGCCATCTGCGGTGCCGACATCGAGCCCGAGTTTATCGAGCGTTCGCTCACTCGCCTGGGCTGCACCGTCGAGCGCGACGGCGAGGACTTCATGGTCACCCCGCCGAGCTTCCGTCCCGACCTGCCGCGCGAGATCGACCTGATCGAGGAAGTCTTGCGCCTGTGGGGCATGGGCCGCGTGACGGCGACCATCCCGGCTGCCAAAAACCACATCGGCGGCCTGACCCGCGAGCAGAAGCTCACCCGCAAGGTCGGCGAGATCCTGCGCGCCTGCGGCCTCAACGAGACCACGACCTTTGGCTTTGCCGCCCCGGGCGACCTGGAGAAGATCGGTATGTCCACCGAGGGCCGCGGTTGCCCCGTGGTGCTCATGAACCCGCTGGTAGCCGAGCAGACCGAGATGCGCCGCTCGCTGCTGCCGGGCCTGCTGCAGTCTGTGGCCTATAACGAGGCCCACGGCACGCCCAACGTGCACCTGTACGAGGTCGGCAGCCTGTTCCACGGCCGCGAGAACGCCAGCCTGCCCAAGGAGACCAAGTCCGTGGCGGGCGTGCTCTCGGGCCAGTGGAGCGAACAGTCTTGGAGCATGAAGTATCGCAAGCTGCGCTTCTTCTTTGGCAAGGGCATTGTCGAGGAGCTGCTTGCCCAGCTGCGCATCGAGAAGGTTCGCTTCCGTCCCGTCGAGGGCGAGGGCTACGCTTTCTTGCAGCCGGGTCGTGCGGCCGAGGTCCTGTCCGGCGGCACCGTGCTGGGCTGGGTCGGCGAGATTCATCCCGAGGCGCGCGAGGCGATGGGCATCGATGAGGTTGTCGTTGCCTTTGAGCTCGATCTGGACAAGCTGATCAAGGGCGCCCGCAATCAGGAGAACTACCGCGAGTTCTCGCAGTACCCTGCCGTTGAGCACGATCTTGCTATCGTGGTCGACAACGCTGTGACCTGCGAGGATCTTGAGCGTCGTATTACCAGCGCCGGCGGCAAGCTGCTCGAGGGCGTGCGTCTGTTCGACGTCTACCGCGATCCCATCCGCATCGGAGCGGGCAAGAAGTCCATGGCCTTTGCGCTTACGTATCGCTCCGACGACCACACGCTCACCAGCGAAGAGGTTGAGAAGGCGCACCAGAAGATCGTCACCAAGGTGTGCAAGGGCGTAAACGGCGAGGTCCGCGGATAGGGCTTGCGCTGGGTATAGGCCAGCGGTGGCTGCCGCCGAGTCCTACGTGACCGCTATGCTCGATATAAGGCACTGTTGAGCCTTCATATATGACACGCGCATTACATAACGGCGTGCTGCTTTGTCGGCAGTGCGCCGTTTTGCTATGATATCCCGCGGCGTGTTACGAATCTGACAATGCGTAACACTGACAAGGTGATTTAAGCGGCGTTGCAATTTCGTGCGCCGATAACCGGGAGGCGTACATGCACATTCCAGATAATTATCTGTCCCCGCAGACCGATGCCGTAATGGCGGTGGCAATGGTGCCCGTTTGGGTCCATTGCATCAAAAAGGTGCGCGCCACGCTCGATCGCGAGCACATGGCTTTCCTGGGCATCTGCGCCGCATTTTCCTTCTTGCTCATGATGTTCAACGTGCCGCTGCCCGGCGGCACCACGGGTCACGCCGTCGGCGGCGCGCTCATCGCGCTGCTGCTGGGCCCGGAGGCCGCGGCCATTGCCGTCTCGGTCGCGCTGGCGCTACAGGCACTGCTGTTTGGCGACGGCGGCATCCTGTCCTTTGGCGCCAACTGCTTTAACATGGCCTTCGTGCTGCCGTTTGCCGCTGCTATCGTGTTCCGTGCGCTCAACAGCCGTCTGCACGACAAGAGCTGGGGCACCTCGGTTTCGGCCATCGTAAGCGGCTGGGTCGGCCTGTGCCTGGCGGCCCTGTGCGCGGCAATCGAGTTTGGTATTCAGCCGATGCTCTTTACCAACGCTTCGGGCGCGCCGCTGTACTGCCCCTTCCCACTGTCTATTGCCATTCCTGCCATGATGATCCCGCATATGCTGGTTGCCGGCGTGGTCGAGGGCGTGGCGACGGCTGCGATTTACGGTTTCATTAAGAAGACGGCGCCGAGCGTTATCGTCGGGCCCGAGGCCGTCGATGGCCAGCTTGCTGCCGAGGGCGCTGCTGCCAAGAAGACCTCGCTGGTCCCCACGCTCATCCTGGTCGCCGTGCTTGTCGTGGCCACGCCGCTGGGCCTGCTGGCCACGGGTGACGCCTGGGGCGAGTGGGACGCTGAGGGCGCCGCGACCGCCGTTCAGGAGGCTGGTGACAACAGTCTGCAGACTTCGGTCGGCCTCGATACCCCGACCTTTGCCGACGCTCTGCCCACGGGCGATTATCTGCAGGCCTATTCTGAGGAGCAGGGCCTTGGCTTTGCCGGCCAGGCCGCGATGTATATTCTTTCGGGCGTGATTGGCGTGGCGGTGCTCACCATCGCATTCCGTCTGATTTCGCTGACGGTCAAGGAAAGCGGTGCTCATGGCAATAGCCGAGCTGCCTAGCTGGCTTGCGGCCGAGGAGCGATACGAGCCCGCGGGGTTTCGGCATCGTGTGATGCAAAAGAATGTCCTGCACCTGGCGAGCCTGCTTGAGCGGGTTCGCCTGGGTGGAGGTGCGCACGAGGGCGGGTCGATGGTCGACCGCGCCCTTTCTTGCGTTTCGGCTCCGGTGCGTCTGGTGGGGATGTTCGTTTGCGTCCTGTGCGTGTGTCTGACGCAAAGCCCGCTGTACCTGATGTTGATGGCGGCAATCGCGTTGGTGTTGGTCGCGGTGCGCCCTGCACGCGGGCTGCGCGCGACCTTTGTACCGGCGCTCGGCGCCACGGGGCTTGCGGCGGCTCTGACACTGCCTGCCCTGCTGCTGGGCGCGTCTGCCACGGGCACCATGCTCAAGATCGCGCTCAAGACGTTTATTAATGTGTCGCTGATGCTGGGCGTTTCGTGGACCCTCACGTGGAGTCGCATGTCGGCGGCGCTCAAGATGCTGCATCTACCCGACGAAGTTATCTTTACGTTTGATATGGCGCTCAAGCACATCGAGGTACTGGGTCGCACGGCGCACAGTCTGTGCGAATCGGTCATGCTGCGCAGCGTTGGCCGTGCGCCTGAGGGATTTTCGCGTACCGATTCGATCGCGGGTGTCATGGGCATGACCTTTATCAAGGCGATGGAATGCAGCCGCGCGATGGACGAGGCCATGCTCTGCCGCGGCTTTGCCGGTGCGTATCCGGCTCCCGCGCGCGCCGGGTTTGGCTGGCGCGATGCGGTCTATGCGGCCGGCGTGGCGCTGCTGGCAGTGTTGTGCGCCGTGCTGTAGGCACTGCTGGTTTCGGCTGGGGATGCAAATAGGGAAGGGCGACGTTTTGGCAAACGATACGAATAACGCGATGGGTGCGAGCGGTGCTGCCGGCGCCGAGGTCACGCCGCTCATCGAGTTTCGCGACGTGATGTTTTCCTATGCGGGTCATACGGTGGTTGACGGTGTTTCATTGCAGGTGAACCGTGGGGAGCTCGTTGCTCTGCTCGGTCCCAACGGCTGCGGCAAGACGACGATTATGCGTCTTATCAACGGCCTTGAGCTTGCGGACGCGGGTGCGTACCTGTTCGACGGGCATGCGGTCGATGCGGCATATCTCAAGGATTCCGCGACGGCCCAGCGGTTCCATCAGCGCGTGGGCTTTGTGTTCCAAAACGCCGATGCGCAGCTCTTTTGTGCCACGGTCGGCGAGGAAGTCGCGTTTGGCCCGGCTCAAATGGGGCTGCCGGCAGACGAGCTCGAGCGCCGCGTCCGCGATGCCATGGAGCTGTTCCAGGTTGCCGATCTTGCCGACGTCTCTCCCTATCAGCTCTCGGGCGGGCAAAAGAAGCGCGTTGCGCTGGCTGCGGTGGTGTCGATGAACCCGGATATCCTGGTGCTCGACGAGCCCACCAACGGACTTGACGAGGACTCGTGCGACATCGTGGTCAACTTTCTACTGGCCTATGTTGCTGCTGGCAAGACGGTCTTGATGAGCACACACCATCAGGATTTGGTGCGGCGCCTGGGTGCCCGCGCCATCTATATTGATCGATATCACCATGTGGTTGAGGCGCCGGTGTCGTCGTATGGAACCGAGAGCGGCGCTGCGGAATAGTTGCTGCGTAGAGCGTGCGTAGCCGCCCGCGCGGCTTTGCCGTGATGGTATAGTTATCCAGGTTTTTATGGGGGTGGCTATGCCAAGCTGGAACATTCATATCGCTCAGACGGAGCGTTTGCTGGAGCGCACCGGTGCGCTTGCCAATAGCGTGCGCGACCGCAATGCCTTTTTGTTTGGCTGCGTGGTTCCGGATATCTTCGTGGGCTATATGGTCCCTGGCATCGCCGATCCCATCCCGTACCGCATTACGCACTTTGCAAAGCCCGAGCCTATCCCTAAGCCTCGTGAGCATGAGTTCTGGGATACCTATGTGGCGCCGCTGCTTAAAAGTTCGCCCACCGGTGCGCCAGCCGCGGCGACCTCGATTATCGAGGAGCGCGAGCGACTGAATCGCGTGCACTATCCCCAGCGCTACAGGGATGCCGAGCCGGTTGCCGGTCCCGGCGCCTGTGCGTTCTCGCTTGCGTCCGAAGATGTGGCGCAGTCGTTGCTCGATTTGACGCTGGGTGTCTGGTCGCATCTGGTGGCCGATACCGTATGGAATACGCGCGTGAATCAGTACCTGGAGGTGCACGGCGGCAAGCCGTGTGAGGAGTTCCGCATTAAAAAGCAAGGCGACTTTGACTGGTTTGGCAAGACACTCGGCATTGTTTCCATCCCGCGTGCGACCGATCGCCTGTATACCGCTGCGACGCGTTTTGGGCAGTATCCCATCCATAAAGAATATGTGCTCAAGACCATCGGCGTCATGCACGAGATTGTACGCGAAAACCCCGGCGAGCCCGACCATCCGCCATACCGCCTGCTGACCGAGGAATTCTTCGACGCAACGTTTACCGAGGTCATCGAGCTGACCGAAGCGGGCTTTGCGGCTCGCGTTGCCGCTTCTGACGTTCCCGCAGTCCCTCTGATCGCTAGCTGCTAGCCGGCCGGCTTAACGGAGAACAGTTCATCCCAATTGACCAACAGCTCCCGTCGCAGGGCATCTTCGGTGGTACGCTCGGCATCGGAAAGGTTCGCGACTGATCACAAATCGATGAAGCGGCATATGAGGTAGGTCCTAAAAAAGGGCCCGGAAGGCAAAGCCTTCCGGGCCCTTTGCAATGCAAGCGTGCTTGCAAGTGCGTTTTAGCGCACCTGAGCGACGTAAGCGACGTTGGTCGAGGAGACCTTGTCCTCGAGCTGGACGCTCATGCGGGGATCGCCGGCGGTGGCGACGGTCAGGTCGCCGGCCTCGACGTAGCCGAGCTCCTTAGCGGTCTCGATCGCCTTGACGATCGTGCCGTTGACGGTGCCCTGGGTAATCTCGGCCTGGTGCGGGATAACGCCCCAGTACATGATCATCTGCTGGACGGCCCACTCGTGGCGGGAGAACGCGCAGATCGGCATGTTGGGACGGAAGTGCGAGATCAGGCGAGCGGTACGACCGGTGGTCGTCGGCACGGTGATGCACTTGGCGCCAACGGTGGTAGCCATGTTCACGGCGGACATACCCACAACGTTGTTGACGACGCGGGTGCCGTGAGCGTCAGCCGGAACCTCGAGCGGAGCGTGAGCCGGGAGGTACTTCTCGGTTTCGAGAGCAATGCTGGCTTGCATCTTGACGGCCTCGACCGGGTACTTACCGGCAGCGGACTCGCCGGACAGCATGACGGCGTCGGTGCCGTCGTAGATGGCGTTGGCAACGTCGGCAACCTCGGCGCGCGTCGGGCGCGGGTTCTGCTGCATGGAGTCGAGCATCTGCGTAGCGGTGATAACGGGCTTGTAGGCCGCGTTGCACTTAGCGATGATCTCCTTCTGGATGTGCGGAACGAGCTCGGGCTTGATCTCGATGCCCAGGTCGCCACGGGCGACCATGATGCCGTCGGAAGCCTCGAGGATCTCGTCGAAGTTCTCGACGCCCAGGGCGCACTCGATCTTCGGGAAGATCGTCACGTGCTCGCCGCCGTTCTCGCGGCAAAGCTCGCGGATGCCGCGGACGGATTCGCCGTCACGGATGAAGGAAGCGGCGATGTAGTCGATGTTCTCGGTCAGGCCAAAGAGGATGTCCTGACGATCGCGCTCGGTGATGGCGGGCAGCGAGATGTTGACGTTGGGCATGTTGACGCCCTTGCGCTCGCCGATCAGGCCGTCGTTCTTGACGACGCAGGTCATGTCCTGGCCGTCGACGGACTCGACCTCGAGGGCGACCAGGCCGTCATCGATCAGGATGAGGGAGCCCTTCTCGACCTCGGAGGGCAGAGCCAGGTAGTCGAGGGAGATATGCTCAGAGGTGCCGTGGAAATCCTCGGACGTGGGCTGAGCGGTGACGACGATCTTATCGCCGGTCTTGACGGCAACCTTCTTGCCATCGACCAGAAGGCCGGTGCGGACCTCGGGGCCCTTGGTGTCGAGCAGGATGCCGACGGGCAGACCGAGCTCCTTGGAAATACGACGGACGCGCTCGATGCGACCGTGGTGCTCGTCGTAGGATCCGTGCGAGAAGTTAAAACGGGCGACGTTCATGCCCGCCTTGATCATCTCGCGGATGGTCTCGTCGCTATCGCAGGCGGGACCCATGGTGCATACAATCTTGGTGCGCTTGTACATTCAGACCTCCATCTGACATCGTCTTGCGCTGATAGATAAACCATAAGAAATAAAACCGAGATGATTATAACGAAATGCCGACCGAATACCCCAAAAAATCGACCGTATGCCGAAATGGAAGTTCATTTTTTGCGGGAAAAACGGTATATGAAAAATCTTTACCAACCACTCCAACCGCTGCTATCTGGGCGATATGTCAGTTTGGCGATGTGCCGAAGAAAAAACGTTTTACCAATGTTGAGCATCACACGGTCTGCACCGTTGCGTGCGGACCATATTTCCAAACCGATTGTTTTGGCTAGACGCGTCGCTTTGGGGTACCATAGCTCCACTATCAACTGCCGCTCAGCACGGCAGCCTTGATGAGCCCTTGCCCTTCTCCTGGGAATTATGATCGGGCATCAATCTGCTGAGTGGCCCGAATCCCAGGAGGGGACTCTATATGCAAAAGGAATACCTGTCCGCCGCGGCGGAGGTGCTCAGCGACCAAGGTGTCGATGAGAACCTCGGCCTGAGCAACGACGAGGCGTCTTCGCGCCTCGCCAAGACAGGCCCTAACAAGCTCGAGGAAGCCGAGAAGACGCCGCTGTGGAAGCGTTTCTTTGAGCAGATGGCCGACCCCATGGTCATCATGCTGATCGTTGCCGCCGTCATCAGTGCGCTCACGGGCATGGTCAAGGGCGAGCCCGACTTTGCCGATGTTGCCATCATCATGTTCGTCGTTATCGTCAACTCGGTGCTGGGCGTGGTCCAGGAAGCCAAGAGCGAGGAGGCCCTCGAGGCCCTGCAGGAGATGAGTGCGGCGCAGTCCAAGGTGCTGCGCGACGGCAAGCTCGTGCACCTGCCGAGCGCCGAGCTCGTGCCCGGCGACGTGATCATGCTCGAGGCGGGCGACTCCGTCCCGGCCGACTGCCGCGTGCTCGAGAGCGCCACGATGAAGATCGAAGAGGCCGCGCTCACTGGCGAGTCCGTGCCCGTAGAGAAGCACGCCAACGTGATCGAGCTTGCTGCGGGCACCGATGACGTGCCGCTCGGCGACCGTAAGAACATGTGCTATATGGGCTCCACCGTCGTGTACGGCCGTGGTCGCGCCGTCGTGGTCGGCACCGGCATGAACACCGAGATGGGCAAGATCGCCGGCGCCCTGGCCGAGGCCAAGGAAGAGCTCACGCCGCTGCAGGTGAAGCTCGCCGAGCTCAGCCGCATCCTCACCATCATGGTGATCGTCATCTGCGTCGTGATCTTTGGCGTTGACATCCTCCGCCACGGCGTGGGCAACGTCCTTACCGATCCGACTGCCCTGCTCGACACCTTTATGGTTGCCGTCTCGCTCGCCGTCGCCGCCATCCCCGAGGGCCTGGTCGCCGTCGTGACCATCGTCCTTTCGCTTGGCGTGACCAAGATGGCCAAGCGCCAGGCGATTATCCGCAAGCTCTCTGCTGTCGAGACCCTTGGCTGCACACAGACCATCTGCTCCGACAAGACCGGTACCCTTACCCAGAACAAGATGACCGTCGTCAAGCACGAGCTCGCTGCGCCCAAGGAGAAGTTCCTGGCCGGCATGGCGCTGTGCTCCGATGCTCAGTGGGACGAGGAGCTGGGCGAGGCCGTGGGTGAGCCGACTGAGTGTGCGCTCGTCAACGATGCCGGCAAGGCGGGCCTCACTGGCCTGACTGCCGAGCACCCGCGCGTGGGCGAGGCCCCGTTTGACTCGGGCCGCAAGATGATGTCCGTGGTCGTCGAGACCCTTGACGGCGAGTATGAGCAGTACACCAAGGGCGCGCCCGACGTGGTGATCGGCCTGTGCACCCATATCTACGAGGGCGATAAGGTCGTCCCCCTGACCGAGGAGCGTCGCGCCGAGCTCGTGGCCGCCAACAAGGCCATGGCCGACGAGGCCCTGCGCGTACTGGCGCTGGCAAGCCGCACCTACACCGAGGTCCCGGCCGACTGCAGCCCCGCCGCGCTCGAGCATGACCTGGTCTTCTGCGGCCTATCCGGCATGATCGACCCGGTCCGTCCCGAGGTGGCCGACGCCATCCGCGAGGCCCACGATGCCGGTATCCGCACCGTCATGATCACGGGCGACCATATCGACACTGCCGTGGCCATTGCCAAGCAGCTGGGCATCGTCGCCGATCGCAGCCATGCCATCACCGGTGCCGACCTCGATCGCATGAGCGACGAGGAGCTCGACGCGCACATCGAGGACTACGGCGTGTACGCCCGCGTCCAGCCCGAGCACAAGACCCGCATCGTCGAGGCCTGGAAGTCGCGCGACCAGATCGTGGCCATGACGGGCGACGGCGTCAACGACGCCCCGTCCATCAAGCGCGCCGACATTGGCGTGGGCATGGGCATCACCGGCACCGACGTCACCAAGAACGTTGCCGACATGGTGCTCGCCGACGACAACTTCGCCACCATCATCGGTGCCTGCGAAGAGGGCCGTCGCATCTACGACAACATCCGCAAGGTCATCCAGTTCCTGCTTTCGGCCAACCTTGCCGAGGTGTTCTCGGTGTTTATCGCCACGCTCATCGGCTTTACCATCTTCCAGCCGGTGCAGCTGCTGTGGGTGAACCTAGTTACCGACTGCTTCCCCGCGCTCGCGTTGGGCATGGAGGATGCCGAGGGCGACATCATGAAGCGCAAGCCGCGCAACGCCAAGGACGGCGTCTTTGCCGGCAATATGGGCCTGGACTGTGTGGTCCAGGGCCTAATCATCACCGTGCTGGTGCTGGCGAGCTTCTTTGTGGGCGTGTACTTTGACATGGGCTACATCCATATCGCCGATATGATCGCCGGCAATGCCGACGAGGAAGGCGTGATGATGGCGTTCATCACGCTCAACATGGTCGAGATTTTCCACTGCTTCAATATGCGCAGTCGTCGTGCGTCGCTGTTTAGCATGAAGAAGCAGAACAAGTGGCTGTGGGCTTCCGCCGCGCTGGCGCTGGTGCTGACGGTGATCGTAACCGTGCAGCCGACGCTTGCCGAGATGTTCTTTGGCCCCGTGACGCTTGAGCTCAAGGGCGTTCTTGCCGCGCTGGGCCTGGCCTTCCTGATCATCCCGCTGATGGAGATCTACAAGGCGATCATGCGCGCTGTGGAGAAAGAGTAGCGTACTCGTCCGGGCCCGCCCCACGCCCTTTCTCCCTCACTGGTCCTCGCGCTTCGCGCTGCGGGATCGTTCGGGAGAAAGGGCTTCCGGGGCGGGCCCTGCGGTATCCTTGCTGGCTTTTCTTCCGTGCGGATGAAAAGGGCTGAGGAAAAGTTTGTGAGCTGGTCGGGCTTTGCCCGGCCAGCTCTTTTTGATTTAAAATACCTGCTCAGTTGTGATTTATGGTGCTGGGAGGCGCTTGTGGGCAAGGCTAAGGCTAAAGCGAAGAAAAAGACGACGGGGGCGCGGGCTAAGCGCGATCGTCGTCGGAAGCTTGCGACCGAAGCTCCCGCATCTGCTGAGGAGCTGCTGGCAAGCGTGCCGGGACTCGACGCGCTGCAGGATGTTCCGGCGTTTGATGACCTGCCGGTCGATGAAGCTCAGCAGGCTGCCTTTGATGATTTCTGCGCACATGCCGAGGAGCCCGAGCAGATGCAGCTTGGCGCCGTGGTGCGCTTGGATCGTGGGTTTCCACTGGTGGCGACCGCCGATGACACGTTTCGTGCCGAGCATGCTGTGGGGTTTGCCAAGTCACGCGGCGAGGACGAGGTCCTGCTGCCTGCCGTGGGCGATCGTGTGGCGGTGCGCCGCGCTCCCGGGCACGATATGGGCGTGATTGAGTGCGTGCTGCCGCGCCGTACGAGCTTTGAGCGTTGGCGCGGCCGTGCCCGCGGGGAGCGTCAGGTGCTCTGCTCCAACGTGGATAGCGTGCTAATCGTGCAGGCGCTCGGTGCCGGCGAGGTGCTGCTCGACCGCGTGGCGCGCTCGCTGGTGTTGGCGCTCGACTGCGATGCCGAACCGGTGGTGGTACTCACCAAAGCTGACCGCTGCGATGCCGAGGAACTCGAGCGCGATCTGGACCGCGTGCGCCGCCTGGTGGGTCCGGACGTGCGCGTGATCGTGACGTCCTCTGTCGAGGGCCGCGGCCTGGACGAGGTCCGTGCCTGCGTGCCCGCCGGGAGCTGCGCCATGATTCTGGGCGAGTCGGGTGCCGGCAAGTCGACGCTGCTCAACGCGCTGCTGGGCCACGATACGTTGGCGACCGGCGGTGTGCGCGAACGCGACGATCAGGGCCGTCACACTACCGTCGCGCGCGTGATGGTGGCACTGCCGGGCGACGCCGGCGTGATCGCCGATGCCCCGGGCCTGCGCAGCCTGCCGCTCGTGGGTCACGAGCGGGGTCTGGCGCGCGCTTTCCCCGAGATTGTCGAGGCATCGCGCGCGTGCCGGTTTGGCGATTGCACGCATGTCCATGAGCCGGGCTGCGCCGTTCGCGAGGCCGAGGACGCCGGGCAGATCGATAGCCTGCGTCTGGAAACGTTCCAAAACCTGGCGTCATCCATGCGCGTGAGCGCTCAAATGCTCGATCCCGATGTCCATCTGTAATTGATTTTTCCTATGACAGCCGTCTCCCAACTATTCGGGAGACGGCTTTTTTGCTGCGGAAAAGCCTCGAAACATGCAGTTTGCTGATGTGCCGACCAAAACCTTGCCACGAGCTTGACGGGCTGGTCAGCTTTTGGTCAGCGATTGGTTTGACATCGAAAACCAAGATCGCGATTGCGCCGCTTTGCGCTCTGACCGCCCAGACAATGGTGGTACGGGCATTCGCCCGGCACTGCCATGAGAGGAGCGGCCGTGAACAAGAGCAAGCGCATCGCCATCAGTCTGGTCACGGGCGTGCTCGCTGCTCTGCTTTGCATGGTTTACGGCTCGTCGATCCGCTCGCAAGCCGAACAGGTCCAGGCTGAGACCTTGGCCAAGTACGGTGGCGATCGCGTCGAGGTATGCGTCGCGGCGCGCGATATCGATGTGGGCGAGACCCTCGATGAGACCAATGTCATAACCCAGGAATGGCTGACGAGTCTGCTGCCGCGTGACGCGGCGACCGAGCTGCGCCAGGTGCGCGGCGACGTGACGACTTCGCGTATTCCCAAAAACGCCGTGATCTGCAATGTCTACACCAAGGCCGAGAGCCGCAAGCTCGAGGTGCCTAAGGGCAAGGTCGCCGTTTCGGTGGCGGTCGATGCCGAGCACTCGGTCGGCGGTGCTACGGGCGTGGGCAGCTACGTGGATGTGTATGTGCAAAAAGACGGCGTAACCGATCGGCTGTGCGGCGCGCACGTGATCGATACCAGTGAGGATTCCGGTGCCACGCGCGAGGGCAAGATCGAATGGGTGACGCTGGCGGCTGACCCCGAAGACGTCAAGGAGCTGCTGGGAGCCTCGGGCAAGGGAACGGTCAGCTTGACGATTCCCGCCACGGCGCGCGGCAAAAAGAGCGGAGGCGACGAGTGATGAAGGCAATCTGGCTTGCGTGCTGCGCGTGCGGCGATTACGGACTGTTGCAGCGGGAAGTCGAGGGCCGTGATGTGGGTGCACAGGTGCTTCGCGTGGGTGACCTGGACGGGCTGGTTTCCATGGCGCGGGCGTTTCCGTCGCGCCGCGGGGCTGCCATCATCGCGGCGTCTCTGTTTGATACCGAAGATGTGCGCAAGACTGTTGCGCGCCTGACGGCCGAAGGCCGCGTGAGTCGCGTGGTCGTGTTGATAGAAGCGCTCGATCCGTCGGATATCGAGGGGCTGTTTCGCGCGGGGGCGACCGAGGTCATCGCTGCACACAGTATATGCGGCAACGGGCGCGCGGGCGAGGGAGCGGTTGATTCCGATCGGCGCATGACGATTGAGCCCGATGCTTTTGTTGATAGGGAACTCGGGGCGCCTCGCGCTACAAGAGGCCCGCGTGTTGATGATTATGGAAAAGCGGAAGCCGAGCATGGTCGGCGCCCCCGGAACCCCCTTGTACACGATGACGCTGGAGGGCCGGCGCAGCATGCTGGCGATTCTCCGGCTGTAGATATGGGATACGTGCACGGCGTGAATCTGGCGGATGAACTCGATGAAGTTGAGGGCTTTGCCGGGTGCGGCGAGTTGTCGCTGATGCAGCATGAGCAGATTGCGCAGAACGAGCCTGCCTCGCAGACCGAACAAGCTGCCATGCCGGCTTGGACGCAGCGTGTGGTTGCGGCGGGGGAGACGGGGACGCTGTCACCGACGCCCGCCCCGCCGCCTCCGATGCCGCCGGCAGACGCTGCCGCTTCGCCGCATCGAGCACCGGTCATCTGCGCCATTTCGGGTTCGGGCGGTTGCGGCAAGTCGACGATCGTTGCCACCATGGCACACACATCGTCGCTGTTGGGCTTGCGTGCCGCCGTGCTCGACCTGGACCTGATGTTTGGAAACCTTTACGACTTGTTAGGTGTCGATGCTCCGCGCGATATGGCGGCACTTATCGAGCCGTCGGCGGCGGGCACGCTCGCCGAGCCGGATATCGTAGCCACATCGATGCGCGTGGCACCGGGCGTTACGCTCTGGGGTCCCGTCACGGCGCCCGAGCAAGCCGAGCTCATGGCACGTCCGGTGGAGCTACTGCTTGATGTTCTGCGTCGCGAATCCGACGTGGTCTTTATCGATACCTCGGTCTTTTGGGGCGACGCCGTGGCGGCTGCGGTGGCGGCGAGCGACCGTTGCCTGGTCGTTGGCGATGCGGCGGTGTCGTCCGCGGCATCGGCATCGCGCGTCATTGAACTGGCAGGTCGAGTAGGTGTGCCGCGCACGCGCATGAGCGCCGTGTTCAACCGGTTCGGTGCGCGCGGGGCAGACGAGGACGTCGCCATGCGCTTTGAGATTGCCTGTGCGTTAAGCTCCAAGATTCGTATCGCCGATGGCGGGCAGGATCTCGCCGCGCTCATGGCGTTTGGGCGCGCTGACGAGGCAGTGGGGCAGACCAGCGCTTTTGCGACTAGCGTGCGCGAGGCCACGCGCGAGATGCTCGTGGAACTGGGGTGCGCCGTCGGCCCTTGGAGCGATATGGTCGCCGACCGTGCAACGCGCACCGAACGCCCGCGTATCCGCCTTCCCTGGTCGCGCGAGGGTGATCAGCGATGAGCCTGCAAACGAGGATTAAGGCTGCCGGCGCTGCGGCGGCGGCAGCGCCTGTAGATGCGGGGCGTCGCCGCGCCGTGAAACGACGCACCAAGCGCGCCGTGATGGACCGCATGGGTTACGACGAAGTGGCGCGTATCAGCGCCTATATCGACCCGGCACTTGCCCGCTCGGAATTGCGTCCTGCGGTGGAGGCGGCGCTCAATGTTGAGGAGCCGACCGATCTCGCGACGCCCGAGCGCGAGACCATCATCGACGAGATTTTGGATGACGTGGTGGGCTTGGGGCCGTTGCAGCCGCTCATCGAGGACGACACCGTTACCGAGATCATGATCAACGGCTGCCGCTCGGCTTTCTTTGAACGCGGCGGCGTCTTGTACCCCATCGAGCATGCGTTTGAGGATGATGAGCAGATCCGTGTGCTTATCGACCGCATTATCTCGCCACTTGGCCGCCGTATCGACGAGCGCAGCCCCATCGTCAACGCCCGCCTCAAAACGGGCTATCGCGTCAATGCGGTGATTCCGCCTGTGGCGATTGACGGACCGATTCTCACCATCCGAAAGTTCTCGGACCGTATCTGCTCGCTGGACGAGCTCGTGGGGTTGGGATCGCTGCCGCTTTGGTATGCGCAGCTGCTGTCGTGTGCGGTGTCGCTGCGACAGGACCTAGCGGTTGCGGGAGGCACGGGATCTGGTAAGACCACCCTGCTCAACGCGTTGTCATGTGAGATTTCCACCGGCGAGCGCATCGTGACGATCGAGGACTCTGCCGAGCTCAAGTTTGCGCATCATCCGCACGTGGTGCGCCTAGAGGCGCGCGAGGCTTCAATTGAGGGCGAGGGCGCGGTGACGATCCGCGACCTGGTAACTAATGCCCTACGCATGCGCCCCGACCGCATCGTGGTGGGCGAGGTGCGCGGTGCCGAGTGCTGCGACATGTTGCAGGCCATGAACACGGGCCACGACGGGTCGCTCACCACACTTCATGCGGGTTCAGAACAGGAGACCGTGGTGCGTCTGACGTTGCTTGCACGTTATGGCATCGATCTGCCGAGCGAGCTCATCGAGGAGCAGATTGCCATGGCGCTCGACGGCATCGTGATGTCCGAGCGCCACGCCGATGGCAGGCGTTTTGTCTCCTCGTATTCGGGGGTGCGACGCGCCGCATCGGGCGGCGTAGAGCTCGAGCGCTATGTGACGTTCGATGCCGCCGAGCGCACCTGGACGCTTGACCGCGAGCCGCCGTTTATCGCAGAAGGCCTGCGGTCGGGGACGCTCACACAAGAGGAGGTGGACGAATGGAGATCACTGTGCCCCTCGTCGTAGGGGGCTTGGCAGGGCTTTCTGTCGCGACGGCGTGCGGGGCGGAACCTCGTGTGCCGCAGGTACCGCCGGCGGAGCTGGCACGTCAGGCGCTCGAGACGGTGGCAGAGAAGCTGCCGCGTGAGCTGGTGGAAAACGATCTGCTGAAAAAGATCGCCCGTTCGTGGGCATCGCTGGCTCCGGCGCATCGCCTTGGCCTCGTGATCGAAGATGCTTCGGGACGTTTGGCGTTTCTGCTGCTATCGAGCGGTGTCTGCTGCGTTTTACTAACGATGGTGTCGTTATCGCCCCTCGGATTTGCCTTGGGACTTGTTGCTCCGTTTGCCGTTGGTGCCGCTCGGGATGGCTTTGAGAGCCGGCGCGAGCAACACGATGCAGAAGAGGCAATGCCCGAGGCGTTTACCGCACTTTCCATGTCGCTTGCCTCGGGACATTCGCTGGCCCAGGGCATGCGCTTTGTGGGCGCTCATGCGCAAGAGCCAGTGCATACCGAGTTTTTGCGGGTGGCGGCGGCGATCGATTGCGGCATCTCGGCGACCGACGCGCTCGATGACTTGCTCGTGCGTATCGACGCCCCCGGTCTTTCGCTTGTGACCTTGGCGCTTAAGGTGTCTCAGCGCACCGGCGCTCCGCTTGCCGACTTACTGTCCGAGGCGTCGAGCATGGTGGGGGAGCGCATTGAGCTCAAGCGCCGCCTGAATGTTAAGACGTCGCAGGCTCGCATGTCTGCGCATATGGTCGCGGCGATGCCGGCGGGCATGTGCGCGGTGTTGGCGCTGCTTTCGGCAGATTTTCGTCGCGGTCTTGCGACGCCTGCCGGCGCGGGCGCTGTGGTGCTGGGTCTTGCCCTCAACGCCGTTGCCCTGGTGGTTATCCGGCGCATTATGCGGGTGGAGCTATGAGCGCCCCGGTTGCAGTTGCGGCTTGCCTGTGCGCCCTGAGTGTATTTGTCGCGACGGGTTTGGATCGGGCGGATGCACGCAAGATCGCAGGGGCCTGCAAGCGCGAGGCGGTGCTGGTCGCTGCCGCGGGTCGCTCGGTGGTCGATGCTCTGACCGCGCGAGTGAAGGGCGCGGTTGGAGCGGGCGGCCCGGCGCGAGTGTCGCTCGGCGAAGTGTCCGAGATGATCGATGTTGTGCGCTTGGGTCTTTCGGCCGGTCTTTCGTTTGATGCGGCGCTTGAGATTTTCTGCGCCAACCGCCGGTCAGTGCTGGCTCTTCGCCTTGAGCGCGCCTGCATGGCGTGGCAGGTGGGCGTGGGCACGCGTGAGGACGAGCTGTTGGCCGCCGCGCGCGACCTGGACGTGCGAGCGCTCGAGACCTTTGCCATCACGGTGGGGCAGGCGCTCGCCCTGGGTGCCCCACTTGCCGAGACGCTGGCCGCTCAAAGTCGCGAGATCCGTGCGGCTCATCGCGCCGCGGTCGAGCGCGAGATCGAGCGTGCGCCCGTCAAGCTGCTGATTCCCACCGGCACGCTCATCTTGCCGGCGTTGCTTCTGTCCATATTGGGCCCGCTGCTGGGAGCAGGCGGGATGATGTAGGGAGGAATACATGAACACGATGACTGACGCTGCTGGCAAGGTCCAGGGCTGGGCGTTTTGCCGGGCGATCCGCGCTCGCCAGCATGCCAAGGAACTGTTGCAGGAGGAGAGCGCGCAGGGTACCACCGAGTACGCCATTTTGGTGGGCGTGCTCGTGGTGATCGCGATTATTGCCATCGTCGCATTTAAGGGCAAGGTTAAAGAGCTATGGGATGCGATCAGCGAGGGCATCAACAGCCTGTAGAGGGCGAGCGCCCCATCGGGGTGCTGCTGGTGTTTGCTTGCCTGACCGTGGCGATAGCGGCGGTGCTTTGGGGGCTTAACGCCGCGCGGCAGCAGCGTCCTGGGGCCGCCTTCGATTCGGGTTCAGATTCGGTGGTGGCGTCTCAAAAAGATGAGATGCGAGATGCGGACGATTCGGATGTCACTGTCACGGCGCAAACCTTTCTGCGGACGCTCGGCAAACGGTCTGGCACTGCGACGGATTCGCCTGAGGACAACGCGATTGCGGTCCGGCTTGCATGGTCCGAGGACCGACCGATGACCGAGGCAGCGGCGGATATGTTACGCGCCTACCGCGAGGTGCCAACGGCCCAGCTCGCCCTGAGCGGCTATCTCGATATTAAGGGCAACGTATGGGGCGCCATTGTGCGCGATGGGCGCGGCTGGGTCGATATGGTGACGGTTGCCGCGGATGCTGGCGATGCTTCGTGTCGTCTGCGCGCGGTGCGCCTGGTCCCGCAAACAATAAGCTCAAAGGAGGGATCGTGAAATGCATGACGTCCTGCGCGAGGAATCTGCCCAGGCGACGGTCGAATACGCCATCGTCACGGTGGCGCTGCTATCGATCGTGCTGGCGATTGCGGGACTTTGGCGTGCTGGCACCGATGGGCGCTTGGCGGCGCTGGTTGAGCGGGCGGCATCCCATAGCGTTGCCTCGACGTCGGTTATCGACGCCGCTGCGGCCGCTAAGGACATCGCGTTGTATTGATGCCGCGCGCGAGGACCGGGCGCAGTCTACGGTCGAGGCCGCTTTTTTGCTGCCGACGTTTCTGACACTCATCCTTCTCGCGCTGCAACCGGTGTGCCTGCTCTATACGCGCGCGGTCATGGAGTCTGCCGCCGCCGAGACCGCGCGGCTCATGACCACGACGACGGCGGAGGACGACGATCTTAAGGAGTTCACCCGCCGCCGACTTGCCGCAGTGCCCAACGTTTCGATCTTTCATGCCGGCGGGCCGTTGTCGTGGGATATCGAGCTTGGCCGGGCCGGTGCGGGTGGCGTCTCGTCCGTGTCCGTTTCCGGCGAGGTCAAGCCGTTGCCTGTGATCGGTGCGTTTGCGCAGGCTATGGGTGGTACCGCCGAGGGCGGCTACGTTGAGCTCAAGGTCGATGTCTCGTATCAATCGCGTCCCGAATGGCTGGAGGGAGATTATGATTCGTGGATTGCTGCATGGGATTAAGTGTTTCTGGTCTAGACGCGTTTTGACGCACCGTCCGAGCTGCCATCGCAAGCGAGGCGGCTTTATGGGTCGAGCCGGTGTCGATCTGTTTATCGAAGACGGCGCCTATACCACGCTTTCTTCTGCCGTGGTCATCCTAGTGGTGCTCACATTGTTGTTTTCGTCGACCGCGGCGATATGGAGCATGTCGCGTGCCGGGGATACCCAGGTGGCGGCTGATAGCGGCGCGCTGGCGGGTGCCAACGTAGTGTCGTCCTATCACACGGCTGCCACGGTGGTTGATGCGAGCATCTTGAGTCTGGGGCTGGCGGGGTTTGCCACGATCGGGACGGGCCTGGTCGCCATCCTCATCCCGGGTGCCGAGCCGGTTGCCGGCAATATGGTCGACACTGGGATTGAGATCATTAAAACGCGCAACAAGTTTGCCAAAAGCGCATCGGAAGGCTTACAGAAAATCGAGACGGCTCTGCCGTATCTGATCGCCGCGCGTGCCACGCAGGCGGTGTCGGCGCAGGATACCGATAGTGTGACCTATACCGGTACGGCGCTTGCCGTGCCCAGGACATCCGAGTCTGACTTCGCTGCGCTCAAAGGATCAGAGATCTCGACCGATACCATTAAAGACACATCAGATGATTTAGAGTGTGCGGCCGAGGAGCTGCGGAAGGCTTCTGAGGACACGGCGAAGGCTAAAGAGCGTGCTTGGCTGGCGGATTGTGGTGGGTCTGACAAGGGCTCGGTCGGCAGCTGTTCTTGCATGTGGGAGCGTGCGAAAAGCCTAACGGATCTCTCTGGTGCTCAAAATCCACATTACGCTTCGAGCGTTACGTGGGAACCGCAAGTGGCGCTCGATCGTGCGAAGGCATATTACCGAGAGCGCCTGTCGAACGAGAAGCCACTTGGCGAGAGCCCAGAAAAACAGGCAGATTCCGCTGCGCGAAAGGCGTTCTTCGCTTATGCGAGTGAAGAAGTTGAACGAGCGTATATAGCTGAAGAGGACGGCAAGGTTTCCGCCTACATCCCTTTCCTTCCGCGAAATCCAGATGAGGCGCGGACGACCGAACTCTACACCGATGTACGTTGGCCAACAAGTGAACTAGATGAAGTGTCCTATCTGCATTACGGAACTGACTGTCCAAATTACAAAAGGGGAACGCCTGGTGGGTTGGCGTCTGTCGCGGTTTTTGACGGCCATGAAACGTGCAGCGAATGCCATTTCGGTGTTTCGTCTTTGGGTTACGTTGCGATTGCTACGACTTCCGTCGAAAGGGGCTTCGAGTACCACTTTGACGAGTTCAAAAAGGCGCTGGAGAAATACGTCGAATATCGCAATAAGGAACTCGAGCTCATGCGTCAGACCGAGGATGAGGCCGACCGTGCGAGCAATGCGTTTGACCAGGCCATTAAAACGCTTTCGGGCGAACGTCCGCGTATCGCTCCGCCCGGTCGCAACGGCGTGGCTGCCTTTGCGGTTTCGGGTGCCATCTCGAGCCCCGATGAGCTCAACTCTTCGTTTAACACGGCAGTCAGGCTTGGCGATCGCGGTGCCATCTCTGCCGCGGTGCTGGCGCCCGATGAGGCGACGGCGCAAAACAACGTGCTTTCGCGATTTTTCTCGACATTGAAGGAACGCTCGGGTGGCGTTGCCGGCGTACTCGATGGCGTCATGGATGTCTGGGGACGGCTGCTTGTGGGATACGGAGACATCCAAGGTTCGGCCGACGAACTTATGGACGAGATGATTAAAGGCCTAGGAGGGGGCAGCGGCGCGTTGGGCTCCATTGCATCGTGGCTCGGCGATACCGTTTCGGCGTCCGTGGCGGCGCTGGGTTTGGA
>UQIL01000027.1 GCA_900541025.1 uncultured Collinsella sp.
ATATGGCACCGTGGGGACACATGTATGTCAATCCTGGTCTAACAGAGCCTTTTTTTATCGCTCGACCAACACGCGATTGAGCCGCCCCTCCACCAAGCGCTCGTATAGACGCCGCGTCTCGGGCTCGGGCACGCCATTGACCTGCTCCCTCAGATGGTGCATATGCCCACTGTATAGCTCGACGATATCGCGCCGCCGCCCCGCCGCACTGTAGACACGCATGGCGCAGCGCACCATATCCTCACGCGCCGTTTCCTGTCGAAGCCCCGACTCCGCCAGCCAAATCGCCGACTGCAAATCGTTTTCTTCTAGAGCGGCATTTGCTCCCTTAATCATGCAATCGATGAACTTTGACTGCATAATGCGTCGCATACGCAAAAAGTAGGTGGGATTACAGCCATTGGGAACATACAGCGGTCCGGCATAAAGCTGCTCAATCTTAAGGCACAGCTCAACTAAATGGGGCCCGCGCGCACCCGTGCGATTTCCCAAAACCTCGCGGCTTATCTGGTCAAACAGCCGTACATCGGTCTTGACGTAGTCACTGTTGAGCCCAATGCATTCATTTTGGATGAGCACGCACGACTTGCCATCCGGCGTCGGTCCCAAAGCCGACCGCAAGCGCGATATCGTCGAGTATAGGTTGTTGCGGGCGCTATTGAACTCAGCATGGGGCCACAACTCCATGGCCAGCGTTTCACGATCGACGAGCGCATCCATGCCCAGCGCAAGCCGCTCGGCAAGTGTCGCCGCCTTCTTGCGGCGCCACATTTTGTCCGTGATGGGAAACCCGTCGCGCTCGGCGCGAAACGCACCAAACATGCGAATCTCGATATGGTCAATGGTATCAACGGCTTCAACCTCGCCGGCCTGGAACAGGCGCTCACCCTCCCCTTCCAGATCGTCACGCAACGAATACCGCGATAGCTCGCGCACCGGGAGTTTCTTGCGAATTCTGGCCGCCGGCTCGCCCAGACAATGCATGGCAAGGCGCGCAAAGAGCCGATACGATGGCTCTAGAATCCCCGCACGATTCATGGACATCCAGGCCGCAAGATCGCTGTCTCGGCCCGCACAGGCCAAATGCAGCGCCACCATCCAGGCTTCTGCGCCACCAACCTGCGTCTGGCTTATATCGAGCAACTCCGCTTCCTCGCGCACCGAAACCATCGAGGTGTTACGCAGATACGCCGCACGCTCCAGCAGCAACGCATTGTCGCGCATGTATGCAATTGGCTCCTCAGCCAGTTTGAGCACCTGGACCGCGCGGAACTTCGCATTGACCGGCCGACCTTCTGCCAGCGATTGCCAGCCTTCTAGCAGCAGGCCAAACAGCTGAATCTGGTTGTCGCGCATGCGTACGGCAAAGCGATCGAGCTCGTTGAACGCCGCATCGTCGGTTACCGGCAAGCCGGAAAGGAGCCGCCGTGCCGCCAGCACCATGCGCACCCAGATAGCCGGCGCCTTAAGTCCACGTACATCGAGCGCGTCCCGTATCAGCGCCATCTCGTCGTCGCGCTCGTCGATCCCCGCAAACGACCCATCGAAGAGCTCCACTAGCATGCTATCGGCCCGTATAAAAGTCCCCGCGATATCGAGCTCGCAGTCATATGCTTTGCGCGTTTTGAGCTGCTGCAGAGCACCACCGTCGTCTCCCCGCTCAGCCAACCAGTGCTTGGCCCCGATATGTGCAAAGAGCATGTCGAGTGCCGTGTGTTCCGTCTCGATTTCCGGCACAGCAAGGTTCATGGGAAGCCCAAGCCCGTTGTCCCCATAGCAAACTGCCGTAAGGACCTGGGCGACCTTCCACGAAACGGGATCTATTTCACAGGCTGCCCGATCGCCCGCATGCTCAATGAGCGATGCCATGCAGCGGGCGAGCTTTGTGTTGGACACGCTGACCGCCGCCAAATATACGCCGAGTGCCTCGGCAGGCGTTGGCTCTGGAGCGTGATCTTCGGCATCGATCGTACTCAACGCCGCCCGGCAGACATCGGCACCGTGCCCCGTCAGAGCAAGATCGACCCCATACTGTCCGGCAAGTTCAAGGACCACGCTACGGTCCAAAAAGGCGTCGGCTAGGTCCATCGCCGCATCACATCGACCTGCCTTGAGCAAAATTCGAGCTGCCCGCGGAACAAGCTCGGGACGGATCTCGGCCACCAACTTACGCAGACGCAGACGTCCGTTATCCTCGGCGCCCAGGCACGTAAAGCTCCGGTCGGCCGGATCCAAGCCAAAGATCGGGTAATCGCGTACAAGGTAGGACTGGTCGATCATCGACAGCCTCACCCCACAAGCCTCGAGTTCTGCAATATTGCCCTCGCCCATCAAGATCATGAGGCAGGCAACGCAGAACAGCGCATTATTATCGAGCGAGGCAAGATCGACAAGTGCCGCACCATACACGTTGACAATCTCGTTTTCGAGCAGACCGGCAACATCGCCCTGGCCGTACAGACCCGTCTGCAAAGCCGAAACAAGCTCGGGCACACCCTGTGTGAGCTGGTAAAAGTCAAGCGATGTGCTAATCGAAAACGCCGATGCCCACGCCGAATACTCATAGGCATGCACCTTGAGCATTTGCGCATTGATCTTAACCGAGTCACCCAGCCCATGAATCAGCTGACGATTTGAAGGACGGCAGGAGATAAAGACCCCTACCCCCATAGCGCGCAGGCCGCGAATCCTGTCAATGAGGTCTTCGGTATCGTGCTGATCGAGATTTGGCACATTATCAATCGCGACAAGGGAATGCGGCTTGCCTTTAAGCTCTTCGGTTACCACCTCAAGCTGCATAAACACCTCGCGTCCAATGGCGCGCTCCGCCTCGATAATCCGCACGGGGCCTCGCGTCGGATCGCTTTTTACCTCTTGGGTGTACTGCAGCAGCACCGAGGTTTTCCCAAAGCCATCAGGCGCGTAGAGAACCACGATGCCGGCCTTTCGGCCCTTGGCGATAAGCTCATTCAGCAGACGCTCGCGTCGCACCATATAGCCTCCGCCCAGCGGCATCAGTTCGAGGTCGTCTATACTATCCAAATCGTTTACCATGCCCGCTCCTCTACTCGACCGTATGGACACCGTAACCGCAAGACCATACAAGCCGCGCCATGAATAGAGCGGCTTTGTGTTTTAAGTTGTCTTTCGGTACGCAAGCGGCAAGTTTTAGTACAGCGAGGGCCGATTGTTATTAATCCCCCGACTAATCGGTCTTTGAGCAGGTAAATGTGCTTGTCGGCTTGTCCCATCCCAGTGGCAGTGTAACTCATATAAACATGGTTCACCCATGTCATTCAACTCGCCTAGTACCCGCTACCGTCTGCGACCTTTTAGTGGCATTTTTGCATAGAATCTGGTATGGAATGAATCAAGCTGTTGGGCATTCGACATTCGTCAAGCTTGCAGCAAGATTTTGGTCAAGCATATGACAAGGACAGCAAAAAGGCCCCCGCAAAGCGGAGGCCTTCGGCAAAGCTATGTCGAGGTGACGGGCTCGCGCTACTCGCAGAGCGAAAGGGCGGCCTCGTCGGCGACTACGACGCAGTTGGTGTGCAGCTGCAGGATCGAAGCCGGGCACTCGGGCGTAACCGGGCCATAGCACATGTCGCGCACGGCCTGAGCCTTGGCCTCGCCGTTGGCGACGACCAGAATCATGCGGGCATACATGATGGTCTGGGTGCCCATGGTGTAGGCCTGACGGGGCACGTCGTCGATGCTGTCGAACAGGCGGCTGTTGGCCTGGATGGTGCTCTCGGTGAGGTCGACGCAGTGCGTACCCTTGGAGAAGTGATCGTCGGGCTCGTTGAAGCCAATGTGACCGTTGTTACCAATGCCGAGCAGCTGCAGATCGGGGTAGCCGGCGGCAGCAACGATCTTGTCGTACTCAGAGCAGGCAGCGGCGGCATCGGGGTTAGAACCGTCGGGCACATGCGTGTTGTTCAGATCGATGTTGATGTGATCGAAGAAGTTCTCACGCATAAAGTAGTGATAGCTCTGGGGATCGTCGTGCGAAAGGCCACGATACTCGTCCAGGTTGTAAGTGCTGACCTCGGCAAAGTCGACGTCGCCCTTCTCATACCAAGCGGCAAGCTGCTTGTAGGCGCCAATCGGGGTGGAGCCGGTGGCAAGGCCCAGCACGCAATCGGGCTTGAGGATGACCTGCGCCGAGATAATATTGGCGGCCTTGCGGCTCATATCCTCGTAATCTTTAGCTTTAATGATCTTCATTACGCGTCCTTTCTCGTACAAGAGAGGCAAGGTCCCCTTACAAGCACTTGCCCGCGGCCCGCGTCGGCCGCAACCAACGTGTGCGGCCACCAGGGCGAGGTCGCGTAATGTATGTGTCTCGTGTCTAGCCGCGTCGAGGCCCCTGCCCGTCCACGGTGACCCAAAGCTGTTTAGCTTCGGACAAATCCCATCTTGCCACGGAGGGCGTCCTCTTTCAAGGGCGCCCTCCGTAAACGTGTTTGAATTGTAGGCTAATGGCCACATGCACTTGCTAGCGCTCGCGAGCAACGATGAGCTGGTCCATCTCTTCGACATGCACGCCAACGGAGCCCTTGATGCTCGAGAACTCAACGGAGTTGCACACCAAGATGGGAACCGTCACATCGTAGCCCTCGGCAGCAATTGCCTCGCGATCGAACTCAATGAGTACATCGCCCTTATGGACGATGTCACCCACTTGCGCATGTACGGTAAAGTGTTTGCCCTCGAGCTGAACAGTGTCCAAACCAACGTGGATGAGCACGTCCAGGCCATCGACCGTGTTAAGCGCAACAGCGTGTCCCGTGGGAAAAATGGCCTCGACCTTGGCATCAGCCGGTGCAATCACACGCGTTCCGGTGGGCTGAATCGCCACGCCCTGGCCCAAAAGGCCGGTGGCAAACGTCTGGTCGTTTACCTCGGAAAGCGGAATGACGTCGCCCGAGATGGGAGCATCCAGCGTAAGGACTCGACCACGCATACCAAAAGACCTTAGGACTTTAGTGAACATGCTCCCCCTCGGACATACCAATCAATCAAAATAACCTTAACAGTTTACCACTTGGCAACGGTTTTTGACCATTAGGGAAGTTCGCGCTTGACAACCTCGACGATGTCGTCAACAACGCGCTGGGTCAGCTCGTGCGTCTCGGCCTCGGCCATCACGCGGACCAGTGGCTCGGTACCGCTCGGGCGCACCAGAATGCGGCCGCGGCCATCAAGCTCCTTCTCGGCAGCAGCGACGGCATCCCAGATGGGCTGGCAATCGTCCAGACCAGCCTTGTTGTCGGAATGCACGTTGACGAGTACCTGCGGGTACTTCTTCATGATGCCGGCAAGATCGGTGAGGGTACGACCGGTGCGCTTGAGCGCGGCCAGCAGCTGCAGAGCCGTCACCAGGCCGTCACCGGTGGTGTTGTGCTCTAGGAAGATGATGTGGCCGGACTGTTCGCCGCCGATGACGGCGCCATCCGCGAGCATGCGCTCCAGAACGTAACGGTCGCCCACGGCGGTCTGAACCATCTCGAAGCCCTGCTCCTTCATAGCGATGGAGAAGCCCAGGTTGCACATGACGGTCGAAACGATCTCGGAGTTAGCGAGCTTGCCGCGAGCGGCGAGGTCAGAACCGCAGATAGCCAGGATGTAGTCACCGTCGATCTCATTACCCTCGCTGTCCACGAACAGTACGCGGTCGGCGTCGCCGTCGTGGGCCAGACCGATGTCAGCATGGGTGCGCAGCACGAGCTCGCGCAGGGGCTCGAGATGCGTAGAGCCGCACTCGACATTGATGTCGGTACCGCAATAATCGGTGTTGATAGCGTGCACCGTGGCACCCAGGCGCTGCAGCGCGGCGGGCGTAGTCTGGCAGGAAGCACCGTGGCCGCAGTCGACGGCAACGACCAGGCCGTCGAGCCTCAGGCCATCAAGCGTATCGATGGCGTGATCGACGTATGCCTTGCGAGCGTCCTTCATCTTGATAATGTGGCCCACGCCGGCACCGGTCGGCAGCGTGTCGGCAGCCATGGCTTCCTCGGACATGACCCAGGCGCTGATCTCTTCCTCGACAGCATCGGGAAGCTTCATTCCTTTGCGGCTAAAGAACTTGATGCCGTTGAACTCCGGCGGATTGTGCGAAGCGGAGATGACGATGCCGCCGTCGAGCTCGTTTTGAACAGTGAGCAACGCCACGGCAGGCGTGGGGATGACGCCGCAGCAGTGCGGACGGCCGCCCTCGGCCATGATGCCGGCGGTCAGAGCGCTCTCGAGCATGGTGCCCGAAAGACGCGTGTCGCGGCCGATGCAGATATCCGGACCAAGGAACTTGGTCGCCGCGCGGCCCAGGCGAAACGCGAGGTCGCACGAAAGATCGGCGTTGGCGACGCCACGGACGCCGTCGGTACCGAAGATGTTCTGGGGCATAGGATCGCTCCTTCCCTAGCAGGCGATATGCAACCGCCCACCCTAGTCGAAAAAGAAAAGCGGGACCCGCCGAGGAATCGGCAGGCCCCGCTTGTACATTGTATCTCGAAAGGAGATAAAACCTTAGCGCTTGGAGAACTGGGGAGCGCGGCGGGCCTTCTTGAGGCCGTACTTCTTGCGCTCGACCACGCGAGCATCGCGCGTAAGGAAACCGGCCTTCTTGAGGTCAGCACGGTAGTCGCCAGCGTTCAGAAGAGCGCGAGCGATGCCCAGGCGCAGAGCGCCGGACTGACCGGAAATGCCGCCGCCATCGCACAGAGCGATAACGTCGAACTGACCGGCGGTGTCGGTCACCTTGAAGGGAGCAAGGGCGTTCTCAACGAGCTGATGACGGCCGAAATACTGCTCGGCGTCACGCTTGTTGATGGTCACCTTGCCGGTGCCGGGGACGAGACGGACGCGGGCGACGGCGTTCTTACGACGGCCGGTACCCTGGTAGACAACGGTGTTCTCAGCCATCTTTAAGCCTCCAGCTCAATCTTCGTGGGGTTCTGGGCAGCATGCGGATGCTCGGCACCAGCGTAGACCTTAAGCTTGGTCATCTGGGCACGGCCGAGGGTGGTCTTGGGCAGCATACCGCGAACGGCGCGCTCGATGACCTTCTCCGGGTGCTTCTCCATAGCCTGGCGGAAGCTCTCAGCCTTGAGGCCGCCGTTGTAGCCGCTGTGGCGATAATAGGTCTTCGTGTCGGCCTTGTTACCGGTAAGCTGGACCTTATCGGCGTTGATGACGACAACGAAGTCGCCGCAGTCGCTGTTGGGCGTGAACTGGGGCTTGTTCTTACCGCGCAGGATCATTGCGATCTGGGTGGCAAGACGGCCCAGGACAGCACCATCGGCGTCGACGAGAACCCAGTTGCGCTGGACCTCGCCCTGCTTGGCGTAGTGAGTCGATTTCGAAATCACTTAGACTCCTCCATGTACAGTACGTGTTGTTACAGAGATTCACGGGGCTCTGCAAGTAACCCGTCCATATTACCCCGCTCGCCGTACGAGTCAACAGGTATTTTGGCTCCGACCAGAGTTTCTGCACATGCCATCCACGAGCCGTGATTTTTCCAGCTCTTTAGCTGTTGTCATTTTTTTGAGGGTTCGCTATCGCTAGCGCTCAACGAACTCTTGGATTTCCGCGAGCAGGCGCTTTGCCTCCTGACGGCCCTGGATATACAGGTCCAAAAGCTTTGCCGAATCGTGCTCGACATGGCCGACCTCGACCGGCTTTTGCGGAGCAACGACCAGCGCACGGCCCTCGCGCTCATACTTCCACAGATGCATGCGCTGGATGTTATAACGGTCGTGGCGCGTCTCGATAGCCTCGAGCAGATAGGGGTAGTCGGCATAGCGGGCGCGCGCGGCGGGCATAAACTCGTAGGGCTTTTTCTCGTACGAGCGGTCCTGCGTGACAATGACGACCGCACGGTCGAAGCCCGCCTCCTCGAGCACATGCTCGATAGGAACCGAATCGGCTACGCCGCCGTCGACGTATTTGTGCCCGTCAATCTCGACCGGCGGCGTCACCAGCGGCAGCGACGTCGAGGCGCGAACAGCGTCGAGGTCAAGTACGGCGCTTTTGACCGGCAGGTACGTGGCGGTTCCAAACAGCATGTCCGTCGCAACGGCATACATCTCGATGGGGCTCGCGTCGAACGTCTCGTTGTCAAAGGGATCCAGGCGGTCCTGGACATCGTTGAAGATAAAGTCGTAACCCACAATGGAGCCCGTGGACGCAAACGATGCGGCGCCCATGAAGCGGCTGTCGTTGCAGAAAGCCAGGTTGATGCGGTTGGCACGGCCGATCTGGTGCGACTTGTAGTTCACGCCGTTGAGGGCGCCGGCCGATACACCGTAGACAGCCGGAATCTCGACGCCAGCCTCCATGAGAACGTCGAGCACGCCCGCGGTAAACTGCCCGCGAAAGCTGCCGCCCTCCAGGACGAGCGCGACCTTGCCGGCGTTCTTTGCCTTATCCTCTGCAGTCATATTGACCTCCTGCGATTGCGTTTTGGCCTTCTTCTACCCAGTTTTGGGATGGCGAGCGCGCAGGTTTTGGAGTTGAAGAGGGCGGGGCGGTCGACGGGAAAGCGCGTCCCGTTCTCAGAGCAAATACCGGGTCGCATTTTCCGCTGAGCCCGCCATCAGGAAAATGAATCCCATTCCGAGCTTAGATTCCGGGATGCGCTTTCCGCTTGAGCTGCCATTGGGAAAGCATGTCCCACTCTACGGCGGGATTCCGGGTCGCAGTTTCCGCTTGAGGCGTCATCCGGAAACTACGTCCCAGTCTGAGCGCGGATTCTGGGACGTGCTTTCCGCCTGGGCCGCCATTGGGAAAGCGCGTCCCACTTTGCGTCACTGAGGCGTTTTCTTTACGCCCGCGCCCTGCATAGAGTTCGATTCTCCGCGGTACGGGGGATCCGTTGATGCATGGCAAGGCCAGCAGAAATTCGATAAACATCGCATCCGTTTTGAGTCGGAAGTTTGCGCGGAGAATCCGCGTATTTGCTTCGCAAATACGCACCGGCTTCGGCCGCCTGCCGGCGTCCTCGCCCGCGGGCTAAAAACGCTTACGCGTTTTCTTTACGCCCGCGCCCTGCATAGAGTTCGATTCTCCGCGGTACGGACTAGAAATAAAAAGACAGGTAGATACGAATATCTACCTGTCTGTTGCTTATGGTGGAGGCGCGGAGAATCGAACTCCGGTCCGCGAAAGCCCCCTGATTGGCATCTCCAAGCTCAGTCGCTGGTTTAGTCTCGGACGCTTTGCGCGCAGCGACACGCTCGCGGCGTCCTAACCGGTTCGGTCTTAGCCTGCGCCATACCGATTACGTGCGCAGGAGCATTCCCCTAAAATGACGTCGCACCGGTGGCGGGGAAATCACCGGGTTGACGCGCCGCTATAAATTAAGCAGCGAGAGCCATAGGCTCAAAAGAAGAGTTGTTGTCAATTCAATTTGACGGTACCCCTGTTTAACGAGGCGAGGAGACCTCGGCTTGCTTCCTCTCTCAGAGCTATCGTGTCGAAACCAGTCGCCCCCGAATGTCGGGAAAGTCTGGATGGCATTGGGCACGAGCACCCAACACCCGTCGACTTTTCAAGGAACATGCGGGGCGAGCCCCGCTTGTGGAGTGTTATCTTACCACGTTCTGAAAGCGGACAGCTGTTCTATGCACGAGCTGTGAAGACCCCAATGTGCGCCGCACTTCGCACTTTTGCTACCGATCGCGTCACGTATATTTTCGCCAAGCAAAATTGACCCGTCGAAAGGACCGCCATGGATACCAAGCAGCAACTCGTCAATGCCCTCGCAGGCCTGGGCTCAACCATTACCGAAGCTATGGATGTCATCGAAGGCTTTGTCCCCTGCGGACATCCCGCCCTCACGGTATCGAACGCACTCGTCGCGCTGGACGCCGACGATGATGCAGCTCTCGCCCAGCAGCTTGAGACCGTCGAGGGCTTTATCGACCACGTGAGTGAGAACCGCGGCGTGGCCGCCTACCACGGCATCGAGGTAGAGCTCGCAGGTCCCAAGGCCGATTTGCTCGCAGCAATCCGCGAGGTAGGCGCCCTTATGCAGACCGCAGGCGTCAAAAACACCCAGGTCAACGAGTGGGTCTACCGCAGCCTGGCAGCACTCGACAGCTCCGACGAAAAGGCAGCCGAGCAGCTCGCAGAAAGTCCCGCCATTAAGGCCGAGCTTTTGTAAATAGCAGACGCGGGCCCCTTGGCGCATCGTCGTCCAAGAGGCCCGCAAACAGTTCGCGTCAACCGATAGCCGCGCCTCCACGTTCGGTCAAAGCCAGAATTGGCATCATTTGGCGCGGGGTCTTTGCTGCAAGATCGGCATGTTCGAGCAGCTTACGATCGTTGGTCACCAAGTAATCGACCTGCGCGCGCTTGCACGCGGCGAGCACCAAGTTGTCCTCGTAATCGCGATGGAGCGCTAAGTATTTGTCGGCCAGCCAAAGGTCCGACGCATCTGCGCCCACGGCCGTGGCGTTTTCGGTCATGTTCCGAACAAACGCCAACGCCGCATCGCCAATTGCACGGGCAGATGCCTCGTCGAGCGCTCCCCCGCTGGCAAGAACGCTGCGCTTCAGTTCGTGTTGGACAACGTACAGCACGTCCTTGGCGATATGCACCGGAAAGAACAGCAATGCCCCCGCCTCCGTCGCCTGCCCAATAAACGCGCGTGCGGCAAGCGACTCGGCATGGTCGGCGCAAAACGAATCGACCCATACGTTGGCATCCACCATTATTTTGAGGGGAGCCCCGCTCACAGGATCATCCCCTTTTGGCGATAGCGCTCGTCCATGGCTTCGGAATAGATTGTGTCCCAATCGCGATCGTCGGATACAGGCGACGCAGCGATGCCCATATCTGCATAAAGCCGATCTGCCGCTGCCCACGACGCGGCGAACGGAGTATCGGGCGCGACGGCCTGCTGCCGGTCGTCGACGGCCGCAAGCACTTCCTCGCACTGCCCGCCACCCTGCGCGACCTTGGCCACGACCTTTTTGATGAGCTCGGGCAGCGAGGCGCCCGAAAGCCGCAGCGCTTCCTCGGCGCGCTCTTTAACCGAGCGATCCACGCGAACGTTCACCTGCGCCATGCCGCTAACAGCACCCATCTCAACCTCACCTTCGACTTTTGCTATCTAAGCTAGCACAACTATATATTTCTGCTAGCACATGGTCAAACGCAAAAGGCCTGCATTCTGGCGGCTGCAACACCGCCCAAATGCAGGCCAAAAACTTAAGTAAAAGCGCTAGCGCAGATATGCCTTTGCGTTGCTCAGGCTGTAGGAAATCGTCGAGCCATTGTGCAGCAGCGACGACGCCTGCGGAGTGATCATGCCGGTAATACCCAATGCCAACAGCGCCGAGTTGGTGAGCATCACCTTGGAATACGAACTCGTCAGACGGTCGATAAGCCCCTGGCTCATACGGCGCAGGCGCACAATCGCGGCCAAATCCGTATCGGTCAGGATGATATCGGCAACCTCCTTGGCAATGTCGCTTCCGCCGCCCATCGCCAGGCCCACGTCGGCCAAACCGAGCGCCGGCGAATCGTTGACGCCGTCGCCCACCATGGCAACGTGGCGCCCTTCGCTCTTAATGCGCTCAACATACGCGTATTTGTCCTCGGGCAGCAGCTCGGCCTTAAACTCGTCGACCCCTGCCTCTCGCGCAATGCGCTCGGCCGTGCGCTCCGAATCGCCCGTGAGCATAACGACATGCTTGACGCCCAGCGCATGCAGGTCGGCGATGGCCTCACGGACCCCGGGCTTGAGCGGATCCTCGATGCCGAGCACGCCGACGACCTTGCCATCGACCGCCAGATACAGCGGCGACAGGCCCTGCATCTGGAGCTCGATTTGCTCCTTAATGTCGGAATCGAGCTGCGCGCCCTCATCCTCAAACACAAAGTGTGCCGAGCCAATAATTGCGCGACGACCCTCGATGGACGAAGCGATGCCGTGTGCCACGATATACTCGACAGCAGCGTGACGCTCGCGGTGCTCGAGCCCACGCTCGTGAGCAGCGTTGACCACGGCACGCGCCACAGGATGCGGAAAATGCTCCTCCAAGCAAGCGGAAAGGCGCAGGATTTCGTTCTTGCTCCAGCCATCGGTGGTGAGCACGCAGGCAAGGCGCGGCTGCGCCTCGGTAAGCGTGCCGGTCTTATCAAACACAATGGTGTCGGCCTTGGCAAACGACTCAAAGTACTTCGCGCCCTTGACCATGACGCCCATCTTGGCAGCATCGCTCATAGCGGTCATGACGGCAACGGAACCCGTGAGCTTGAGTGCGCACGAGTAGTCGACCATCAGCGCCGCTGAGGTCTTGATGAGGCTACGCGTGGTGAACGCAACAAGGCCCGCGAGCAGGAAGTTCCACGGGACGATCTTGTTGGCAAGGTCCTCCATATGCGACTGGCCCTCGGACTTAAGCGAGTCGGCCGTCTGCACGAGCGAGACGATTGAGCGCAACTTGGTTTGCGCCGTATTGGCGCGCACGCGCACCAGGATGCTGCCGTCTTCCACGACGGTGCCGGCGAACACGTCGTCGCCCGCGCTGCGCTCGACGGCAAGCGGCTCGCCGGTCAGGGTCGCCTGGTTGACCATGGCGCTCCCCTGCTCGACCACGCCGTCAATGCAGATGGACATGCCGGTGCGCACGGCTACCAAGTCGCCAGGCTCAAGCTCGGTAGCGGCAACGCTCACCTCGGTGTCGCCGACCACCTTTTGTGCCTTGTCGGGCACATCGAGCAGCGAGTTGATGAGCTCGTTTTCGCTCATGGCGCGGGTGTAGTCCTCGAGCAGCTCGCCCACGTTGAGCAGGAACATTGTCTGACCCGCGGTGTCGACATCACGCTTGACGAACGAAATGCCGATGGCCGAAGCGTCGAGTACGGGAACGGTCAGGCGCGGCTGCGCGAGCTCATGAAGGGCAGCGCGCAAAAATGCCATGTAACCGGCCACGACAAACACCGCGCGCAGAGGCGTCGGCAAGAACCAGCGACGTGCGTAATGGGCACCGACGAGTGTCGCCAGGTCCATAACGAGTTTGTGCTTGCGCGGCTCGAGTTGCATCACGTAGCCCGACTTGGCATCGGCGATAGCTTGAGCATCGAGTGCGCCCAAGGCGTCGAGTACGCTCGCGCGGCGCGACTCGTCGTACTCCAGCGCCATCTGGCCAATGCGACCATACACGCGCACTTTGCGCACACCATCGATTTCGCCACTGAGCTTTAGAAGCGCATCGAGATCGCTCTCTGGCACAGGACCCGCCAACTGGAGGCGGATCCTGCCGGGGATCTCGCTGATAATCGAGAATCTCATAGTTTGTGCCTGGGAGTGCTACTCGGCTGCCTTGTCCGCAGCGGCCTCGCTCTGGGTGATGTAGGCCGCCTCGGCAACCATGTCGTCGACATTAGCCTTGGCCTGCTCGACCATGTCCTGGTAGCAGTTCTTGACGCGCATACCGCACGCGATACCCTGCACGCAGGCATTCTTTACCGGAGCGCTGGTGAGCAGCTTGATGCCGGCCGTGCCAAGCAGAAAACCGCCACCGACAAGCAAGGTGTTAAACGTCGACTTCTTCATGTTGCTTCTCCCTTTTGCCGCATTGGACGCGGCACGGTGCCTCAGCACCCGAGTTCATTAGTTTGCTCGAGCACGCTTTTGAAAATAGTTTAGTATAACTATTTGGTCAACAATGGCTAACTTTTTGGAAACTATGGGGATGAACTCAATATGACAAAGGGATTGTCCCTTTGTCACATTCCTACAGCTGCCAGGCAGCCGCTTCCTTTTGCAGCGCAACCATGCGGGCGAATTCTCCGCCTGCCGCCTTGAGCTGCGCCGGAACACCCTGCTCGGCAACCACACCATCCTTGAGCACAACGATTTTGTCGGCATTTTCCACCGTACGCATGCGATGCGCAATCACGATAACCGTCTTACCTGCAAGCAGACGGGAGAGCGCCTGCTGTACCACGGTCTCGTTCTCCACATCCAAGCTCGCTGTCGCCTCGTCCAACAGCACGATGGGCGCGTCTTTGAGCAGAGCGCGGGCGATAGAGATGCGCTGGCGCTCGCCGCTGGACAGCTTGGAGCCGTTCTCGCCGATCATGGTGTCGTAGCCCTGCGGCATACGACTCACAAACTCGTCGCAGTTAGCGGCACGCGCGGCCGCAAGCACTTCCTCATCGGTGGCATCACGACGCCCGAGGCGAATGTTTCCCATCACCGTGTCGTCAAAGAGCAGCACGTCTTGGAACACAATGGCGTAGTCGCGCAGCAGCACCTCGGGATCCACGTTCGCAACATCCACGCCACCCACGGTGACCGTGCCTTCGGTGGCATCCCAAAAGCGCGCGGCCAGGCGGCTCACCGTAGACTTACCGGAACCCGAAGGACCGACCAGTGCCGTAACTTCGCCTTCCTTGGCGGTAAAGCTCACATCGGTAAGAACTTTCTCGCCGGCGCGGCCGTCCTCGCCCGCACCATAGCCAAATGCCACGTGATCGAACACCACATCGTGGCCCGCGGGCTCAAATTTCTCGCTGCCCCGCGCCGCAGGCTCTTCCATGATGGAACGCATGCGCCTGGCCGATGACTCTGCGGCAAACAGCTCCGACACGAGCATAAGGGCCTGATCAAACGGCGCATAGATACGGCTCACCATAAGCAGGAAGGCAAACATCACCAAAAAGTCGACCTGCCCGGAGGCGACCATCGCGGCACCCGTGACCAGCGTGGTGGCAATGCCCAGACGCAGGATGGCAAAGGCGGAGTTGACCAAAAGCCCGTTAGCGAGCTCGCCCTTGGTGGTCTCACGCTCCTCGGCATCGATCACGGCGTTGAGTCCCTCAAGATAATAGGCCTCCTGGTTGGTGGCGCGGATCTCGCGCACACAATCGAGCGTCTCCTGGATCGCCTCAGTGACTTTGACCTTCTCGGCGCGAACACGGTCGAACACCGGGACCATGGGGCCGCGTGTTAGATACAGCACGGCAAAGGCCACGGGAACGCTCCAAAACGCCGCGATCGCCAGCTGCCAGCAAAAGAACAGCGACGCCACGAACACAATGGCGCTTGCGATGATGGCACCCCAAAGCTCCCCCAGCACGTGGCTGTAGGCGTGCTCCATGGCCTGGACGTCACCCATGATGGTCTCGGTTAAATCGGCCAGATCACGACGACCGAAAAACGACAGCGGCAGTTTGCGCAAGCGTTCGGCGATCTCCATACGCTGCTTGCCGCACTCCTCGTAAAAGATGCAGTAGGTGTAGTAATACTGCTGCCAGTTAGAGGCAAAGAGCAACACGAAAAAGACCAGGAGGCCGCCCACGATCGACAGGGCATCCGGCAGGTCAGCCTCGCTGGTGAGATGCTCGACAAAGCCGGCCATAACCAGGAATAAAAAGCCCATGCCGGCCATGGTAATAAGATTGGTGAGCGTGGTCCAGAAAATGCCGCGTTTTACGCCGGCGACGCCTTTATCGGATAGGAAATATTTCTTTTGGAATGAGGCGAACATTTAGGCCTCGCCTCCCTTCGTGACGGCGGCATCCGCGGTCGCTGCAGTGATTTTCCAGCTCGCGGCCTGTTCGTATTCGGCCCACATCTTGGCATACAAGCCGTTTTGGGACAGCAACTCGGCATGGGTACCCGACTCCTGCACCCTGCCCTGGTTGAGCACCACGATTTGATCTGCGCCCACTACAGTCGAGAGTCGATGAGCAATCATAATGACCGTGCGACCCGCCGCCAGCTTGCTAAAGGCGCGCTGGATGAGCGCCTCGTTCTCGGGGTCGGCAAACGCCGTGGCCTCATCGAGCACCACGATAGGCGCGTCTTTAAGGATCGCGCGGGCGAGCGCCACGCGCTGGACCTCGCCACCCGAAAGATATGCTCCGCCGGCACCGAGCATGGTATTGATGCCCTGCGGGAGCTTGGCCACAATGTCGTCGCACTGAGCTTCGGAGAGGGCCGCACGCACTTCGTCGTCAGTGGCCGTAGGCTTGGAGGCGCACACATTATCGGCAAGTGTTTGCCGGAACAGCTGGTTAGTCTGGAACACGAAAGCGACCTGGTCCATAAGCTCGTGCGGATCCATATCGCAAACGTCCACACCGCCTACAAGCACTCGGCCCGAAGAGACATCCCAAAAACGAGGAATCAGGCTTGCGCAGGTTGACTTGCCGCCGCCCGAAGGACCCACTAGGGCGAGGGTGCTACCAGCGGGAACGCTGAAACTTACATGGCTAACGGCAGGTGCTTCGGCACCCTCGTACGTAAAGCTTACGTCCTCAAATCGCACTTCGCCGCCGGCAGGGTGCTTGAGTTGGGCGGGCACGGAGAGCTGCTTGGAATCCATGATACTTCGAATACGAGCCAGCGAATCGGCACTCATCTGAGAGGCCTCGCCCACAAACATGAGCTTGGTCATGGCCGTCGGTACCACGGCCGAAAATATCGCGTAAAACGTGAAGTTGGCCATAAAATGTGCGAAGTCCGTCTCGCCCGGCGCCAACAGCAACGCCACGGGCAACAGGAATGCCACAAGACCATTGAGCGCGGTAAGGTTGAGTACCTGCGGACCTCGGCAGAACGTGCCCGCATAGTTTTGTGCCATGTCGGCGTATTCGGCGATCGCATCGTGGAAAGCCTTAAAGGAGTAGACCGTCTGCTGAAACACCTTGACCACGGGAATACCGCGTACGTATTCGGTGCCGGTCTTGTTCATCTTGACCAGCGCTCCCATGTAGGCCTTCATGAACTCGGCGCCTTTGCCGCTCATCATGGTGGCCATGGCGCCAAACGAAATGGCCACCGAGATGAGGCATGCCGCGCCCAAGCGCCAATCGAGGGCGAAAAGCAATACGAGCAGGCCCACGACCATGGCGGCGGCGCCTGCGATATCGGGCAGCATGTGTGCGAGCAAAGTCTCGGTGGAGGCGGCACATCCGTCTACAACACGACGCAGCTCACCGGTGGCGTGCGTGTCAAAGTAGCCAAGCGGCAGCTTAAGCAGGTGCTCGCTCGTAGTCTTGCGGATATTGGACGCACAGCGAAACGCGGACAGATGCGTGCACATGAGCCCCACGAAATAAGCTACGATGCTTGCCAGGGCAAAACCCACGGCCCACCAGCCATACATCGCGATGTCGCAGGCTTCGCTCCAGTTAGGCGCCACGGCGATCAGATCGCGCGCGACAAGCCAAATGCACACGTACGGGCCAAAGCTCAGCAGCTGCGAGAGCGCCGAGAGCGCCATGCCCAAATACGTTAGGAATTTGCGGTCACCGGCATACGCGAGCAACTCGCCGATGCCTCCACCTTCCCTTTTTGATCCCTTTGCCATGAGATTCCTTTCTAACGGCTTGAGAGTTAACCGTACTCAACTTATCATTGATATGTTAGCCAAGGCGCACAATCGAGCCAGGCGTGGACGTTTTCGCAAAGGAAAGGGACGCTTTTGAAAATGCATCGGGCTGCGACCGACATAACTGAGCTCTACGCACCACAGTTTGAGCAGTTTGGCCTGGAGCTTTCCGGCAAGGGCGCTGTCTTTACCGGCGAGGTGGCAAACGATCGGGCGCACGGACGCGCATGGATCATGCCTCTCTCCCCTGCCTGCATTGTCATGGAGCATTTCATCACCCCGACGCACGATATGTACCTGGCCGAATACACACCCGAGCCGTACGCCTGCGTGAGCGAAGTCAGCGCGCCCACACTTACATGCATGCCCAAGACTGGCATAACGCCCGCGAACCTCAAACCATCGCATGGACCGTGGCCAAACAATGCCGTTTGCAGCTTTATCCAAGATAGCTGTGGCGAGGAATTAAGCCCGCTGTTTGCGGGGGAACTTTATCACTCGCGCTCGGTGCTCTTTTTGCCTGGATATTTTGACGAACTGGAGCACCGCTATCCCACCGAGTTCGCGGGAATCTTTGAGGCGTTTGCCGAGCCATGGCACGAGGAAGCGACGTCTGCCATCTATCACACGCTGCGCCGGATTAACGAGGACCGTGCCCAAACCGTAGGCGGACACGTCTATATGCAGGGCATCGTGGAGACCATGGTCGCGGAGCTCGCCTGTTCGCGCGCGGCCCACAAGCAGGCGCGGCAGGCGGCAGACACACGCGTCAGCATAACCATGGCCGAAGAAGCAACGGCAATGATTGAGCGCGCGCTCGACAAAGGCAGTCGTGTGGGTATCAACGAGGTGGCCGAGAGGCTCTACACAAGCCGCTCCAAACTATGCGCCACCTTTAAGGCCCAAACTGGCGAGTCCCTGGGCGCCTACATTCGCAGACGCCGTATGGAGCGAGCACAGGACCTTTTGACCGACAGCGCGCTTACGATAGCCCAGGTGGCAGAGCGTCTAGGCTACCCTCAGCAGGCTGCCTTCGCCCAAGCCTTCAAACAATACACCGGCACCACCCCCACCGCTTGGCGAAGCAAGCATCGCTAAGGCCCAAGCTCCCTGGCCGTAACGGAGCGATTAATTAGCCGCCGCCCGTCAGCTCACCCAGGATCTAAACGTCAAGATGCGCACAATCAAGCGCCTTTTTGATAAGAGGGACAGATCGATCAGCCAAATACAACGGAATGTTGAGCACCCCGTCGTCGAGCTTTAGGTTCTTAAGTGAGTAGCGGACCCTCAATGGAGTCGTCTCCGCATGCTTGTCGGCATAGTACTTAAGGCTCTTGGAATGAACGACCTCTCCCGATTTGACCTCGACGGGAACGATTTCGTTTCCGACTTGAATCAAAAAATCGACTTCGTGCTTCGGCTTCTCGTTTGTCCAATAACGCGGAGCAGCATCTAACTGTGAAAGTAATGCCTGAAGCACATAATTCTCGGCGAACGAACCTTTGAACTCCGAAAATAGCGCATCCGAGATGGCAAAAGCGGACGCATCCAGCCTTGCCATGCGGCGCAGCAAACCGACATCAAGACAGTAGACTTTAAATGCCTTGAGGTCATCGTATGCAGAGAGCGGCACGCCACCGGCAGCATTAAGGCGAACCGCCATGATGAGCCCAGCATCGGCAAGCCATTCCAGAGCATCCTCGTATTCTCGAGCACGAGCCCCCTCGCGCACCGCACCCCAAACGAACTTTTTATTCTCGCGCGCCAACTGAGTTGGAATCGAGTTCCATATTTGCGAAAGCTTGGCGAACTGCGCATGGCCACCATGCTTGGCAAAATCGCGCTCGTAGGAATCCAAGAGATCGGACAACACCTTATCGACCTGAACGATATCGCCCGTCTCCACCCACCGACCAAGAGCCTCTGGCATGCCGCCACATGCAAAATAACGCCGAAGATGCTCGACGAGACGGACATGGAAGAAATCGGGCACTGTCTCGATCTGATCCAGGCCGCCAAGGTATTCGTCGTAGTTTGCAGCGCCCTCGGCTTTCAGAAACTCGGAAAAGCTCATAGGGTGCATCTCCATGAACTCGACCTTTCCCACCGGAAAAGCGCTGGTCTCACGGGACAAGCGAACGCCCAACAAAGACCCTGCGCATGCGACGTGATACTCGGGGGCCTCGTCACAGAAGTATTTAAGGGCGCCGACTGCAGAAGGACAATCCTGGATCTCATCAATAATAAGCAGCGTCTCGCCGGGATCGATAGGCTGTCCAAGTGCCAGGGAAAGGTTTGAGATGATCCGCCGAGGATCGCGCGTACCTTCGAAAAACTGAGCGTACTCGCTCTGTACCCCAGGTGACGGTTCCTCGAGCGTCAGATACACAAAATTGCGGTACGAGGTTCGACCGAACTCCTTAAGCGCCCACGTCTTTCCAACCTGGCGCGCCCCCTTAAGGATAAGCGGCTTACGATATTCCGACGCTTTCCAAGCGTTAAGCTTGGCAATGATATCTCGCTGCATGACCGAACCTCCCGCAAAGAAACTTCCGTAAACGTGATATTTCCCACATTTTACCCTAGGTAAAACGTGACATTTATCACATTTACGGAAGTTTTAAGCTCATTTCGCCACACTTTCATCACATTCAAAAGGCGGAGGCGCATTTTGCGCCTCCGTCACCATCTTTCCTATCAGCCCACCTGACCCGAACGGCCGAGTCGTCTGGCCGGGGAAGCCCCGAGTCGCCGGGGTGTTTGCTCCAAATGAGTTCCGCATGCAAAGAAGGCCACTAAATGTGGCCTTCGTCTTGCGCAGGACTGTTCGAAATTTTGAGGAAGCACCCGCTCTGCCGGGGCTCCCGGGTTCCCGCTTACGAGAGCGACGTTCTCAGCAACTCGTTGAAGAGCTTCGGGTTGCCCTTGCCGCGGCTCGCCTTCATGCACTGGCCCACCAAAAAGCCGATGACCTTCTGGTTGCCGTCACGATACTGCTGCGCCTGATCGGCACAGTTTGCCAGCACCTCGTCCACAATCGGCTGCAGCGCGCCGGCATCGCTCACCTGACGCATGCCGCGCTCGTCGACAATCTTGTTGGGGTCATCACCGGTCTGGGCCATGGCCTCAAAGACCTCGTGCGCCTGGTTGGAGCTGATGGCATCGGTCGCCAGCAGCTTGGCAAGGGCTGCCACCTGAGCCGGCGCGATACCGGACTCGGCGAGCGACACGCCTGCGCCCTTAAGGTAGGCGATCATCTCGTTCACCAGCAGGTTTGCGACCGTCTGGGCCTCCTTGCCAGCCATACCGGCAGCGGCGGCCTCAAAGAACTCGGCAAACTCGGGGTCGCCGGCGATCTGCTCGGCATCGGCCGCCTTAATACCAAAGTCGGCCTCAAAACGGGCACGCTTGGCATCGGGCAGCTCGGGGATCTCGCCTCGGCAACGGTCGATGAACTCATCGTCCAGATCAAACGGCGCCAAATCGGGGTCGGGGAACAGACGATAGTCGTCGGCCGTCTCCTTGACGCGCATGACCACGGTGCGCTTACGGCTGGGCTCCCAGTGACGGGTCTCCTGGTAGATAATGCCGCCCTCCTCCAGCACCTCGGCCTGGCGGCAGATCTCGTAGGCAAGGCCGTCGTGCAGACTCTTAAACGAGTTGAGGTTCTTGAGCTCGGTCTTGGTGCCCAGCTTGGTCTCGCCGCGGCGGCGCAGCGACACATTGCCGTCGCAGCGCATGGAACCCTTCTCCATGGAGCAGTCGGAAATGCCCAGCGTCACAAAGATGCGGCGGAGCTTCTCCATAAACAGGCGAGCCTCCTCGGGCGTACGCAAGTCGGGCTCAGTCACGAGCTCAATCAAAGGCGTACCGCAGCGGTTGTAGTCGACGAGCGACTCGGCCGCGGCGGTAATGCGGCCCTCGGCGCCGCCCACGTGCACCATCTTGGCAGCGTCCTCCTCCATGTGGATGCGCAGGATGCGGATGGGCACCGTGTAGGAACCGTCCTCGCGGCGCTCGGGCATCTGCAGGCTGGACGCGTCATAGCTGGCCAGGTGGCCGGCGCGCTGGTTGCCCTCGCGCATGGTCGACGTCATGGACGTAGACAGACCCTCGGCATTGGCAGAGGCGCTCGCCAGGCTCTGGGCCTCGGCCTCGCCAAACGCGCAGTCGGGGCGCTCGGCGGCACCGCGACCGGTCACGTCCAGGTCCAGGTGACCGTACATGGCAAAGGCGACCGGACCCTGCGTGGTCTGGAAGTTCTTGGCCATATCGGGATAGAAGTAGTGCTTGCGGTAGAACATCGAGTGGCGCTGGATCTCGCAGTTGGTGGCAAGACCCGCCTTGACGATGCTCTCGATGGCGCGCTTGTTGGGCACCGGCAGCGCGCCGGGCAGGCCCAGGCACACCGGGCACACGTTGGCGTTGGGCTCGTCATCGTGGCTGAGCTTGCAGTTGCAGAACATCTTGGTATCGAGTGCGGTGAGCTCGGTATGGATCTCCAGGCCGATCACGGCCTCCCAATCCTGCAGGACCTCGGAAAGCTCCTTCATTACAGCTCGCCTCCCTTCCCGGCAAAATCGGGCGCGACGGAAAGCGCGGGCGCACCCGTGGCGGCATCGGCAAAGCCGCGCTCAAGGGCGCGGGCAAACGTGAGCAGCTGACGGTCCTTAAACGCCGGACCAACCAGCTGGGCAGAAACGGGCAGCTGAGTATCCTCGCCCAGGCCCAGCGGCACCGAGATACCGCCGTTGCCGCAGATGTTGAGCGAAATGGTGTACAGGTCGGAGAGGTACATCTGCGTGGGGTCGCTGATCTCGCCAAACTTAAAGGCCGTGCGCGGCGAGGCGGGCATGAGGATGGTGTCCACCTTGGCATACGCGGCGTCGTAGTCCTGCGTGATGAGCGTGCGGGCCTTTTGCGCGGCGTAGTAGTACTTGTCGTACACGCCCGAGCTCAGCAGGTAAGCGCCGAGCATCTGACGGCGCTTGGCCTCGGCGCCAAAGCCATGGGCGCGCGAGAGCGAGCTCTGGTCGGACAGGTTGGCGCAGCCCTCCTCCTGATAGCCGTAGCGAATGCCGTCGAAGCGGGCCAGGTTGGAGAACGCCTCGGCCGGGCCGATGACGTAGTAGGCGGCGATGGCGGCGTCCAGGTGCGGCAGGTCGACCTCGACCAGCTCGGCACCCTGGTTCTGCAGCTCCTGGGCGGCGCGCTGAACAGCGGCCTTGACCTCGGATGTCAGGCCCTCGGCCTCCATAAACGCAGGGATGATGCCCACGCGCTTGCCCTCGATGCTGTCGTTGAGGTGCTCGGTAAAGTCGACGGCACAGTCCTGGCTGGTGCAGTCGTACGGATCGTGGCCCGCGCCGGTAAGCGCGTTCATGGCCAGCGCGACATCCTCGACCGTGCGGCCAAAGGGGCCCACCTGGTCGAGCGACGAGCCAAAGGCAACCACGCCGTAACGGCTCACGGCGCCATACGTGGGCTTAAAGCCCACCACGCCGCACAGCGACGCCGGCTGGCGAATGGAGCCGCCGGTGTCCGAGCCCAGCGAGAGCGCGACCTCGCCCGCGGCGACGGCTGCAGCGGAGCCGCCCGAGGAGCCGCCGGGCACGCGCTCGGTATCCCAGGGGTTGTTGGTGCGGTGGAACGCCGAGCTCTCGGTGGAGCTGCCAAAGGCAAACTCGTCCATGTTGGCCTTGCCCATGGGCAGGCAGCCGGCATCGAGCATGCGTTGGACGCAGGTGGCGGTGTAGACGCTCTGGTAGTTCTCGAGCATGCGGGAAGCGCAGGTGGTGCGCGTGCCCACGAGGTTCATGTTGTCCTTGATGGCCAGCGGCACGCCCGCGAGCGGGGGCAGCGGCTTTCCGGCGGCGCGATCGGCATCCACGCGCGCGGCGGCCTCGAGCGCAAGCTCGGGCGCCACCTGCAGGAATGCCTGGACCCCGCCCTCGCGCGCCTCGATGGCGGCAAGAGAGGCCTGGGCCACCTCGGTAGCGGTAAAGTCGCCAGCGGCAACACCCGCGGCGATCTGGGCGGCGGTAAGGGAATCGAAGCTCTGCGCCATTACTCGCTCTCCCCCTCTCCCAAAATGGACGGCACGCGGAAGTAGCGCTCACGCGCGCTGCCGGCGTTTTCGAGCGCGACGTCGAGCGGCAGGTCGCGCTCGGGCTCGCGCAGGTCGTCGCCCATCACGTTGGACAGGCTTCCGATGGGATGGAACGTGGGCTCCACGTCGGGTAAGTCATATTGCAAGACAGGCTCGAGCATCTGGACGGCGTCGTTCATGTAGGACGTCATCTGGGTGAGCTCGTCATCGGTCAGTGCGATCTTTGCGTACTCGGCGATGTCGCGCACGTCTTTCTCGCTGAGTGCCATAGGCGCTCCCTTCCGCATAACAGATAAACCGCTCTAGTATACAAGGCAACGCCGCTTGGAGCAGGTGCTTTACCTAAATGCAGCGAAAACGTAACGAGGACGGCGGATCGGCAGGGCGGGTCCGGCGGACCTGCGGCGAAAACCATCCCGCCCACAACGAACACCGTCCCAACATTCGACGTTTTTCGGCAAAATCGCGATTTTCATCGAATGTTGGGACGGCTTGGAAGCCCTCGTTGCCCACTAGTCTTATGCCGAGGCCTTGGCCTTGCGGCGCTTGCGGATCGCGTGGACCACGATGTCCAGCAGCAACAGCACAATGGCCACGACCACGATGAGCACGGCAAACTCGCGCTTGCCCCAGTGGCGGCCGGCCAGCGACTTTTGCTTGTCGACGTCCTTCTTGCTGTACTTGGTGCGCACGCAATGCACCAGCAGGCGATGGTCGTTCACGCCATAAGGCGTGCAGGTGACGAGCGTCACCTTATCGGCGCCGGGCTCGATGGTCAACGACTCCATCTCCTCGGGCAGCACGACCTCGGAGTCGACCATCTTGTAGGCGAGCGTCTTGTTCATGGTGTGCAACAGCACCAGGTCGCCGGGCTCCAGCGAGTGGATGTCGTCGAACATGCTCAGGTTGCGCATGCCCGAGTGCGCGGTGAGCACGCAATGCGTCGAGGTGCCTCCCACCGGCAGGCTCGTGCCCTCCAGGTGACCGACGCCCGCCATTAGGACTTCCTCGCTCGTGCCGTGGTAGATGGGCATGCTCACGTCGATGGAGGGAATCTCGACCCAGCTCATCATGGGGTCGCGGTCAAAGATAAGCTGCTGAGCATAGGACTCGATCTGGTCAGCGGGTAGCTCGGTGGCCTCGCCGGCAAGTTGCTCGTTATAGGAGCGCGCCTGCAACAGGATGCGCTCGCGCTCCTCTTCGGAGAGCGCGTCCACCGTGCTGGACACGGTGCTGATCTGGTTGAACACGCCCGAGGCCTCGAGCCGGTCCAAGATCCACGGCCAGGTCATAAGACCCACGCCAATAAGGATGATGACGATAGTGATGAGCCGGTCGGCCCAGCGCGGCAGCCGTTTGCGACGACGCTTAGGCTTTGGTCGAGGTTTGGGCTGGGGGCTTGAGCCACCGTTTGCCGCGGTGTTATTGCTCTTCATATGTTTGGCGCCCTGCACCATCGCCTGTCACTCCTCTAAAGCTCAGGTTGTCTAAACAAATAATAGCCGATTCGCGAGCCCCTATCCCGAACAACACAGCCAGGACCGAAGCACCGCCTACGGTCGGAATTCTTAGAGACCTTCTACAGCGCTTCCTGCCATGGATATTCCTTTCCAAACATGTGATCAAGTTCAAGCTGAATTCGTTCGTCGTCGATTGCCGCCAAAGATAGCGCAAGTGAGATGCCGTCGATACGGGAGGAGTCGCCAAACACAGGCGCATAGCGCCACACTTGGATCATCGCCGTTTCGTTGTCTGGCAGCTCCCCGTCTGCGACTTCAAGGTCACGCAGGTCACGCCATGCACTTCTTAAGACGGCCTTTTGCTCCATGCCCGGCGCAGCGAGCATCGAACGCGCAGCGAGCGCCGTCTCCCCAGCGTCAGCAAGGCGATCGACCTGTGGTGCCTTCCTTGCAAAAATAACCTTCGAGACAGGCGAGGAAAGCTCTGCCATGTGCTCACCGAGCAGAAGATCCACGGCAACGGGAAACACAATGACACGCCGTTCGCGCCGCTCTCGCCTTGCGAGCCCCCTGTCTACAAGCTCGGTTATGGCCTCACTCGCGCGGCTTGCCGAAATCCCAAGCGCACGACAAAGGTCATCGGAATGATATGACTCCTGCCCTGCTCCCCAGATTGCGGCAGCCTGCGCGTTGGATGACATCTTGGTCGCGCGATTATGAAATCTAGTGCCGCCCCTCTCCGTGCAGGCCGCGCCCATAAATGGAAGAAAGGCCTGCCTACCAGGGCAAACAAAGGGAATTCCTTGTGCGACCAATGCCTTGCGTTGGCGCGCATCGGCATCAGGAAACGAAACGACAACAGGAGCCTCCGCACGCAAGGCTAACTGGCTATAGACTCTCTTAGCCTCGGGAAGTCCTACGCCAGCAGGCAAACTTGCAAGCAAAAAAGAAAAACCATTTGCGTCAACGGCGCGGACCTCAATCGACCGTAGATGCAGTGGCAAGTGTGCGGATCCAGGCCAAGTTTTAGCCTTGGCGGAGAGGCCTAGTGCTTCTTGTAAGTAGGTAAGCGCTTCGTTCATTTCCATCTTTTTCGCTTAGTTCCAGTTAATATTGGAATTATACATAATTTTCGGAAATAACGAAATTTCTATCAGGTATGGACCCGCATTTGAGTTTTCAAAATATCTCGAATCAACTGAGCGATTCGGGATACAATGTTTATAGAAAACGACGCATCCCGCGTAAGTGTTAAGGAGCGCGGGCAGCCTAGTTTTCTAACGTGTTAAACGGCCGGGCTGCAACCCCGGCCGTTTTTATTTGCGCTTGCGGCGCAAACGCCGAGAACCGTCCGCACCGCGCGTGCGCCTACGGACCTTAAACCGAACCTCATACGAGTCAAGAAACGCGATGACGACCGAGCCCGCATCGGACGATGGAGGCTGGCTGCGTTATCCCAAAAAGAACGGGGCAAACTCCAGCGCGGAGTCTGCCCCGAAAAGAGAACGGCAAAGCAAGAACGTCGATGGACGAGAAAAGTGTCCGCAAGTCTCATGGCCATCACATCCCACCTGCCAAAGGGATGGGTGAGTAAGCGCTACTCCTGCTCGGACTCCTCAGCCTGCTTACGGCTGCGGATGAGGTGCGCCACGCCGATGCACAGCACCGCGCCACCAGCGATCCAAGTGAAGGTCACGCCGTTGAGACCGGTCAGCGGGAGGCCGGAGCCCTTTTGGTCGACAATGGTGAAGCTGAGCTTGCCGGTAGTTGCAGTGGCAGAACCATTCTGAACAACATTCCCGCCCGCGGTAATAGCGCTATCAGTGGAGGGTTCCACATCCTGACCTGTCTGATTGAGCGAGCGCTTGATGGTGAAGGTCACGCCGTTGGCAGCGGAGTTGTTATAGCCGGGGGCAGGCTTGGTCTCCTTAAGGATATAGGTGCCCTCATCGAGTCCAATAACGTTGATCTTGCCGTTTTCGTTCGTCTTGAGCGTGGCATCCTTGGCATCGTCATGCTTTACACCATTGGCGTCGATGTATTTGTTTTCCGCTCCGCTATCGACGACCTCCTGCAGAGTAAACTCGACGCCTGCAAGAGTGGGCGCCTGTCCGTCTTTGCCCTCATCACTACCGACCTTGGTGACGTCGATGCCATAGGTGTAGTCGTACGCGGGGTGGTCGACCGTGGTGCCAGTTCCCTTGTCGTCGTGTGGGTTGTTGGAGTAGGTCAGTTTGACCTTGTTCTCCTGGGCCTTACCGAGGAGGCCATCGAACTCGCTCTTGATAGCGCCATTATCGTCGAGAATCTTCGTCAAATCGAGTTTGGCCTGATACTCAACAGTCACAGTAGAGTCGCCGGTAACGGTGATGGGGGATCCATTCTTATCCGTGCACGTCTTAAGGTCGGTGAAATCAACCGTGAGGACATTGTTCTCGTACTCAGCGATGTAGCCCGTCTTAACCACGGAGTCGCCGATCTTGACCGTGACAGCAGGAGTTGTGCTGTTGGCTTCATCCGTGAACTTGGGCGTCATGGAGTTGGGCAGTTCATCTGTGAAGGTGTACTTGTAGGTACTGTAGGTGTTGACGTTGCTCGCAACAGTGCCGGTCAGCTGGTAGTCAACATACTTATCCATAGCGGAGTCGGCCGCCTTATTGGGTTTCTTGAACACATCGGTACCAAACGTGCCATCCTTGTCGTCCTTGACGGCCTTGGTCACGTTGGGGACGTTCTTCTTGGGCTCCGCATTTACATCGGCGCCGCCGACGATGGTGAAAATCGGTGAGGTATAAGTATCATCTTTACCATCTTCCCCAGTAGTCTTACCAACCGACTTTGTCTCAAAGAGCCAGTAGCCCGCGGCAATTCCTTCAAAGGTCCCCTTGGTGCCCTCCTTCGCATCTACCCACGTCAGGTTTTCAAGCGACTTAGCGATTTTGTCGAGTGTACTGCCGGCATCAACCTTAGCGTCCTTGCCAACATTGTTGCCCTTATTATCGTTAATGTAATTGGCCCATGCCTGAGCTCCAGCATTTACGTCAGGCGCACCCTCAACACCGGCAAAAGCCCCGGTAACAGCGTTCTGTACAGTATCCGATGCCCACTCGATATCGGACAGCGTCTTATCGCCGTTCGCTTTCCAATCACCTTCAGCGGTACCATCGCCATTCGCATCAGCCTTATCCTGTGTCACCATAGCCTTGAAAATCTGGATGCCCTTAAACGCGGTGTCGGTATAGGTTTGCTCAGTAATGATCACGTTGCCGGTTGTCGCCACCGTCGGAACATAGTTGCTGCTGCCACCATCAGTTGCAAACGCCATGGTCACCGGGGCCATGACTCCGCCGAAGCTCAACGCTGCGGTAAGACCTGCCGTCACTGCCAGGCGGGCGATGTTCTTGCTCATACTCATCTTCTTTTCCTCTGCTTTCAGCTTGAAGTCCATTTGATCTAAAACCATCTGTCTGTGTCTAAGCATTTGCTTGGTTATGTCTCGCCCCGCTCTCTGTGGGGCCATTGGCTACTCTGTATGGCTGCCACCTCCCCGCTTGATCAGGAGCGCGACCACGAGGAGTGCGGCTCCGGCGACCGCTGCGGCGGCCGCGGCGTACATTGCCATATCGCCTGTCGAGGGCATAAAGCCTCCGGTGATAGTGCTAGGGGGCGTGCCGGTGGGCGTGTTGATGAGCGACGCCTCCAGGCTGCCCGTCGACCCGTCCGCGTTGTCGGCGCGCAGGGGCGACTCGGCCGTGATGGTGAGCTTGGGCTTGGCGGCGGCCACCTGGTCGACGTCCAGGCCCTCGGCCTTGACCGTCACGGAGCGCGTGCCCTCAAAGGCGGTGTAGCCCTTGGGTGCCTTGAGCTCGCGGACCTCCAGCTTGCCCGAGTCCACGCCCGAGACGGTCACGCGGCCGTCCTCGCCCGTGGTGACGGTGGCCTTGCCCTCCGCATCCCATGTGCCATCGGCCGCCAGCGTGCGACCGCGGTCGTCGGTGATGCTCAGGACCGCCCCGGGCAGCGGCTTATCGCCGTCGCTGCCACGCTTGGTGAGCGCGAGATCCCAGGTGTAGGCCGTCGCGTCATCGCTCGGCGTGCGGGTGAAGCCGGCGTCACCGGACTGGTCGGCAAAGGGAGAGCGCGGGTAGCGCAGGTAGACCTCGTTGGGGTTGCCCTTCGCAATGCCGTGGTTGCAGCCGCTGGCGAGCGGCGCATTGTACACGGCGACCACGCGGGCGCCCGCGGCGAAGGCGTCGGCCCCGCCGAGCGCGGCGATGAGGTTGCCGGTGCGCACGGTGAAGGAGCTCCCCTCGACCGAGACCCCGCACTGGGCCGTGATGTCGGTCCAGCCCTTGGCGAGCTCGGTGCCGGCGCGGCCGTCCTTGCCGGTCGAG
>UQIL01000028.1 GCA_900541025.1 uncultured Collinsella sp.
GATATCGGACACAGGGGCCGCAAGGGCCCTTACACCAACTTTCTCGACACTACCGTTGGAAACCGACTTGCAGCAGCGCCAGCGCTATACGCGTGTGGCGTCCTTGGGGCTCATGGTCATGCTCTGGAAGCGATTTTCCATGTATTCATTATCGAAATACTTGCCGTAGAACTGCGCGACGGGAATATCCGGCTCCGTGCCGTTGACGCGCTGATACCAGTAGTCGAGCGATTGCAGCGTCATGACGCCGTCGATCAGCATGATGATGGTAAAGATGACGGTGGCTGAGTAACGACTCTTCCAGGGAATCATGTTAATGAGCTTGAGCAATCTTGGCAGCAGCAGCTTGATCCAGATGAGTCCGCCCAGGCCCCACAGGCAGGCGAAGCCTGTGCAGGTGCGTCCGCCCGTAAGCACGGCGAGTGGATCGGGCATGCCAAAGAGCTTCATATGCGAGTAGCTCCACGAGACCACACCGAACGAGGTCTGCATAAACCAGCCCACGAACACCTCAAAGCTTGCGCCAAGTAGGGCGCTCACCAAAAAGATAATGATGGGGTTCTTTTTGTAGAAGCGGTTGAGCACCATGGTCATGAGTACGGCGCCAAATCCGTAGATGGGGCTGAAGGGACCAAACAGCATGCCGGCGCGGTTCTGGTAGACGCCCGGGTCATCGACCGTCATATGCCAGATGTCCTCCAGGATGAGGCCCAGCACGCAGCAGACAAAGAACACCCAGAACAGGTTGAAGTAGTTGAGCTTGATGTAGCCTTCGCCGGTCTCATCGCGGCCGAGCATGCCCTCGGCGGCGGCGTCGCGATCGAGCATCTCCTGCAGGCGGCGCTGCAGTTCGCGCTCCTGACGAAGCGTGGGGTCAACGGTGGCCGAAAGCGCGATGAGGATGCCGAGCTGGATGGCGGGGCGCAACAAGAACGGCCCGATACCCTGGAGCATCACGTCGACCAAAAGCTCGACGACGGTAAATGCGATAAGGATATAGGACAGGCGTGCGGCGTTGCGGCGCTGGTCCTTGATGAGGTCCAGGCCGAAGATGATTAAGATGACCGCGCTCGCCGCCGAGAGGATGATGCCGGCGACGATAAGGCCGACCGCGACGAGCGTGTTGTCGCCGAGTTTGGCGGCGGCGTTGCCGTTGATGAGTGCGGTGATGACCTGCCACATAAAGGCGCCGACCGACGGGAGCGTACCAACACCGGACAGGATGCACAGGACGGCGTACACCTTAATGATGAGGGGGATCTTCTTGACCTCCGTGGCGCTGGGGACGCTGGGGTCGAGTTCGTTTCGATCCATACAGAACCTTTCTCGTTTTGTCCTAGGCTACAAGGATACGCCGCCGACCTGCTAAAAGACAGGACGAACGTCCCAATTGCAACAATGTAAGCCCTAACGGCGGGCGAGACGCGCCGCAACGGAAGCATGCGGGATCGTCGGTCCCGAGGCGATTGCCCAATAAAATGTTTGGCTGCAAAACGGATTATAAGCTCGGTGGGCTTTTAAAAAGCGCTGCTCATGCGCTGGGGAGCACGTCGCGCCGTGCGTATAATAGGGCGGGTAACGCCAAATAACGAGGCTCTGAGGGGATGCCATGTCTCAAGAAACCATCCGCGCGGCCGAGCGTGCCACGGGACAGGTGACGACCATGTCGACGTATGATCCGGACTCCGACCAGCTGCATGAGGAATGCGGCATCTTTGGTGTGTGGGCACCCGATCGCGATGTGGCTCGGCTGACGTACTTTGGTCTGCGCGCGTTGCAGCATCGCGGCCAGGAATCGGCGGGAATCGCCGTGGGCGATGGCGGCACGGTTATGGTTCGTAAAGACCTGGGACTGCTCGATCGCGTGTTCTCCAACGCTGACCTGTCGACGCTCTCCGGCCAGCTGGCCGTGGGCCACGTGCGCTATGGCACTGCCGGCGCCAAGAGTTGGGAAGCCTCGCAGCCGCATCTTTCTACCATCAACAGCGTCATCATCGCGCTTGCTCACAACGGCACTCTGGTCAACACCGACGAGCTGCGCCGTCAGCTGATCGAGCTGGGCGTGCCGTTCCTCTCCAATTCGGATTCCGAGGTCGCGACCAAGCTTATCGGCTACTTCACCCAGCGTACGGGCCACCTGCGCGAGGGCATTCGCAAGACCATGGAGCTCGTGCGCGGCGGCTACGCCATGACACTCATCAACGAGCAGGCGCTCTACGCCTTCCGCGACCCGCATGGCATTCGCCCGCTGGTGCTGGGCAAGCTCGTGGACGAGGGCCTGGACCAGGCCGACGCCGCTTCTGTTTCGCAGCTGCCCTCGCAAGACGGTGCCTCGACGGTCGACTCCGCCGTCCATGTCACGCGCGCCGGCGGCTGGGTCGTTGCTTCCGAGACGTGCGCGCTCGATATCGTGGGCGCCGAGTATGTCCGTGATGTCCGCCCCGGCGAGATCTTGCGCATCAGCGCCGAGGGTCTGGTGTCCGAGCAGGGTGTGCCCGCAGCCGAAGAGTCCGCTAACTGCATCTTTGAGCAGGTCTACTTTGCCCGCCCCGACTCCATCATGAACGGCAAGAGCGTCTACGCCTGCCGCTACGACATGGGTCGTCAGCTGGCACACGAGGAGCCCGTCGAGGCCGACCTGGTCATCGGCGTGCCCGACTCCGGCCTGCCGCCCGCGGAGGGCTATTCGCACGAGAGCGGCATTCCCTTTGGCGAGGGCCTCATCAAGAATCGCTATGTGGGCCGTACGTTTATCGAGCCCACGCAGGAGCTGCGCGCCATGGGCGTGCGCATGAAGCTCAACCCGCTGCGTGACAACATCGAGGGCAAGCGCCTGGTCGTGATCGACGACTCCATCGTACGCGGCACCACCATGGTGCAGCTCGTCAAGATGCTACGCAATGCCGGCGCCAAGGAGATTCACATCCGCATCAACTCGCCCGAGGTCATCTGGCCGTGCTTCTACGGTATCGATACCGACGTGCAGTCGCAGCTCATCAGCGCCAACAAGACGGTCGAGGAGATCTGCGAGTATATCGGCGCCGATTCGCTGGCCTTCCTTTCGGTTGAGGGCCTGCTGAAGGTCATGCCCAAGGGCGGCTACTGCGATGCGTGCTTTACCGGCCGTTATCCCGTGGCGATTCCCGAGAGCTTTGGTCGCGACAAGTTTATGGAGGGCTTTAAGCCCCGTAACCTTGATAAGCCGCTGCACTTTGACGACGACGCCGTGGTCGAGAAATACGACGACCGCAGCTGGGAAGAGAAGCACGGCGAGGCCTAAAACCTGCCATTTGGGGACAGGTTTATTTTGGTAGGTTTTACCTGCTATTTTGTTGATTGAACGGCGCGTGTTGTCAGGATGCGCGCCGAATCGAGGGCAACTATGAGCACCGTTTGGCGCCCAGGTGGCGGACGGTAGTGGGAGAGGAAGGCTCAGATGAGCGACAGCAAGCATGTGACGTATGAGGATGCCGGCGTCGATACCGCCGAGGGCGGTCGCGCCGTCGATGCTATTAAGCAAATGGTTAAGGACACCAACCGCCCCGAGGTCATCGGCGGTATCGGTGGCTTTGGTGGCCTGTTCTCGGCCGCCGCACTTAAGGATATGGAAGACCCGATCCTGATCAGCGGTACCGACGGCGTAGGCACCAAGCTCGCGCTCGCCCAGATCATGGACCGTCACGAGACGGTGGGCCAGGACCTGGTCGCCATGTGCGTTAACGACATTTTGGCTTCGGGCGCCGAGCCGCTGTTCTTCCTGGACTACGTTGCCATCGGCCACATTGAGGCCGAGCACATGGCAAAGATCATCAAGGGCGTGGCCGATGGCTGCAAGCTCGCGGGCTGCGCGCTCGTGGGCGGAGAGATGGCCGAGCATCCCGGCGTCATGGCTCCTGCCGACTACGACCTTGCCGGATTTACCGTGGGCGTCGTCGACCGTCCCAAGATGCTCGACCCCGCGAACGTCCGCCCCGGCGATGTCATCCTGGGCCTGCCCTCCACCGGCGTGCATTCCAACGGCTACTCGCTCGTGCGTAAGGTCATCGGTGTTGACGGCATCAAGCCGGGCACGCCCGAGGCCGCCGCTAAGGCCGAGGAGCTGAGCCGTCCGCTCGAGGAGCTCGGCGGTGCTTCGCTGGCCGACGCCCTGCTGGCCCCCACGCGCATCTACGTCAAGCCGATTCTGGAGCTGCTGCGCAATGGCGCCAACGTTCATGCCATTGCCCACATCACCGGCGGCGGTATTACCGAGAACCTCAACCGCGCGCTTGCCGACGACGTCGACGCTGTGGTCACCCGCAACGGCGCCGAGATGGGCTGGGATGTTCCGCCCGTCATCACCTACGTGTCGCGTCAGGCCGAGCTCGCGCCCAACGAGGCATGCAAGACCTTCAACATGGGCGTCGGCCTGTGCCTGATCGTCGCCCCCGAGGACGAGGCTGCCGTGACCGAGGCCCTGGTTGCGCTGGGCGAGAAGCCGTTCCGCGTGGGCGAGTGTGTCGAGGGTTCCGGTAAGGTCGTGTACTCCGATGAGCGCTAACGAGCAGATGGCTGCCGCCGAGGGCCTGGACTTTGTGCCCTATACCCGCCCGACTGGCACCGATACGGCTGAGCCGCTCAAGATCGGTGTGCTTATCAGCGGCTCCGGCACCAATCTGCAGGCGCTGATCGACCTGATCGCCGCGGATAAGCTCAATGCCTCGATTGAGCTCGTGGTGTCGAGCCGTCCTTCGGCCAAGGGTCTGCAGCGTGCCGAGCGTGCGGGTATCCAGACGCTTACGCTGTCCAAGGATGTCTATGCCGACCCCATCGCCGCCGACGAGATCATCGCGCACGAGCTGCTCGAGCGCGACTGCGAATATGTGGTCATGGCCGGTTACATGCGCATGGTGCACACGCCGCTGCTGGCGGCGTTTCCCAACCGCGTGGTCAACCTGCATCCGGCGCTGCTGCCGAGCTTTACCGGCGCGCATGCGATCGACGATGCGTTTGCTCGCGGCGTCAAGGTGACCGGCGTGACCGTGCACTTTGCCAACGAGATCTACGACAACGGCCCCATTATCGCCCAGCGTGCGCTGACTGTCGAGGAGGGCTGGGATGTCGATACGCTCGAGGAGCACATCCACGCGATCGAGCATGTGCTGTATCCCGAGGTCGTGCAAATGCTCGCCGACGGTCGCGTTCACGTGCTGGAGAACGGCAAGGTCGCAATTGATGCGCCTCGCGGCTAGTGGCGCACAGTACAATTTAGCCGAGTAGTCAGGGTGGTCATTGGCGCCAAGGCGCAAGTGGCCATCCTTTGTTTTAGGTAGTCATCGGGGACGTTCTTGAATGACTAGTCGTTTAAGAACGTCCCAGGTGACTAGGTGAGAGAGGTGAGCGCATGGCGGATAACGAAGCGCTGTTTACGCCTGAGCTGGTGTTTTTTGATTGGGAGTGCGCGACGCCGGGCGAGGTGTTTGCGCGCCTCGAGGGTGAGCTCGCTCCGCGCGGCTACATTGCGCCCGGTTGGCTCGACGCCGTCCGCACGCGTGAGGACGCCTATCCCACGGGTCTCGCTATGCCGGCGGCAAACATCGCCATTCCGCATACCGATCCGGGATTTGTGGCCAAGCCCTATATCGCGGTGGTAAAGCCCGCCACACCTGTGACGTTCAGCGCAATGGCAGGCATGGGCGCCCCCGTGCCGGCGCAGATCATCATCAATCTGGGCATTGCCGAGCCGGGCGGCCAGGTCGAGGCCCTGCAAGCACTTATGAATATCTTTATGGATGCCGACGCTGCAGCCGATGTGCTCGGCCAGACCACGCCGCAGGGCATGGTCGACGCCATCCGTCGCCACTTCTAAGGCCGGCACTGGGGGACTGTCCCTAACCGCCGGCAGAAAAGGTACGTCCCTAACTGCCAATTGCCAGACCTGTCCCCTTTGCACCAAAATGGTGCAGATTAACCTGTCCCCCATGCACCAGGTGTGTCGCGGGGGCTGCGTTGTGACACAATGGCGTTTGTTCGATTCGTGATGCGAAAGGCCAAACATGGCAAATAAGAAAAAGAACCCCGAGGTCGCGCCGACGTCCGAGCAACGGTCCCGCGCCGCCTCCAGCTCTCGCAAGAAGCAGCGCAAGACCTATGTGTCCAAGACCGTCAAGATTGTCCTGGTGGTCATCGGCGTGCTGGCGATGCTGCTCTCCGTCTCGGCCATGGCGTGCTCCGGCCTGATGTCGCAGACCGAAAGCGCCGGCTCGGGCTATAAGCTCACTGGTGGTGTGGCGGCCACTATCAACGGCACCAACCTTACCGAGGACACCGTGACCAAGCAGATTATGAGCATGCGCACGTCCTACGGCTACACCAAGGACAAGGACTGGGCACAGTACCTGGTCGACAACGACCTCACGCCCAAGAAGTACCGCAAGCAGCTCATCGACTCCTACTCGCAGCAGATCCTGCTTCAACAGGCGCAGAAGGAGAATGGCGTGACGGTGTCGGACGAGGAGGTCGAGAAGGCTTGGAAGGACGCGTGCAAGAGCGCGGGCGGCGCCAAGACTTTTAAGGAGACTCTCAAGACCTACGGCTACACCGAGGACACCTACAAGGATTCGCTCAAGGAGAGCCTGGCGCAGCAGAAGCTCAAGGATGCCGTGGCGCCCACCAGCAAGCCCAAGGACAGCGAGATTGTCGATTACATCAATGAGAACCTGTCCAACTACAACGATGCCCGTCGTTCGTCGAATATCCTGATCAAGGTCGCTTCCGACGCATCTGACGAGGACAAGGCTGCCGCCAAGGCCAAGGCGCAGGAGTGTCTGGACAAGATCAACTCCGGCGAGCTGAGCTTTGAGGACGCCGTGGAGCAGTATTCCGACGACACCGGCTCCAAGGAGAAGAAGGGCGATGTGGGCTGGGACAAGCTCACCACCTTCGTCGACAGCTATCAGGCGGCACTCGAGGGACTCAATAAGGGCGATGTGAGCGACGTCGTCGAGTCGACCTATGGTTATCACATCATCAAGTGTACCGACTACTTCCATGTCGATAATCAGGTCGATGACATTAAGCAGGTGCCCAAGGACATCAAGAAGTACGTCTCCAACGTGGTGAAGACGCAGGCGGCAAGCACCGCGTACAGCGAGTGGCTGGAGCAGTACAAGAAGGATGCCGACATCACCGTTAACCCCATGCCCAAGGACGTGCCGTACAACGTCAGCCTGAAGGGCGTCACCAAGAGTTCGACCGACGATTCGTCGACGACTGAGTAATCATGGGGCGGCGCTCGTGCGAGTGCCGCCCGCACTATTGAGGAGGATTTGCAGATGACCAACGAAGAACTGCAGAAGGAAATGATCGCGGCCATGAAGGCCAAGGACAAGGTTCGCCTGTCTATCATTCGCCAGGTTAAGGCCGAGGTGAAGAATATCGAGGTTAACGAGCGCCGCGATGTGACCGAGGAAGACGTCAACAGCATGATCAAGCGTCTGATTAAGCAGACGAGCGAGACGCTGGAGATGTCCATCAAGGCCGGCACCGACCAGGACCGTACCGACAACCTGACCGAGCAGGTCAAGATTCTGGAGAGTCTGCTGCCCGCGCAGGTTTCGGGCGAGGAGCTCGAGGCCCTGATCGAGCAGGTCATCGCCGAGCTGGGTGCGACCTCTAAGAAGCAGATGGGCCAGGTCATGGGCGCTCTGGGCAAGGCCACTGGCGGCAACTTCGATAAGCCGGCTGCGGCAAAGATTGTCGGCGCAAAGCTTGCGTAAGTGCCGAGCGGTACATAGTTGATGTTGAGGGGGCGTGACCGCAATGGTCACGCCCCTTTTTGATGAGCTAGGTACTCATTGGGTGCTTATTGGGGACAGACTTAAATGAGTACCCAATGAGCGGGCACTCATTTAAGTCTGTCCCCAATGAGTGGGTAAAAGGTTGCGGGTTCTTTACGGTGATGCAGTGTGGGCTGCGGAAACGTGATTCTTTCCGTACAATAGTGCAATTCGTGTAAACGCAGGGAAGGGACATTCATGGCAGACATGATCGAGATCAAGCATCTCAACAAGTACTTTGGCGACCTGCATGTGCTCAAAGATATCAATCTCACCGTCAAGCGCGGCGAGAAGCTCGTAATGATCGGGCCTTCCGGTTCGGGTAAGTCGACGCTCATCCGTTGCGTCGATTATCTCGAGGAGCCCACATCGGGCGAAGTCATTATCGACGGTACGCCGCTCACCAAGAAGAATCACCTGGAGATGGCTCGCAAATATAGCTCCATGGTGTTTCAGCAGTTCAACCTGTATCCCAATATGACGGTGCTCGGCAACCTAACGCTTGCACCCATCAAGCTGCAAAAGAAGAGCAAGGAAGAGGCGACTCAGATCGCCATTGCCGCGCTTAAGCGCGTTGGCATGGCGCATAAGGCCGGCGAGTATCCGCAAAACCTTTCGGGCGGCCAGCAGCAGCGCATCGCCATCGCCCGTGCCCTGTGCACCAAGCAGCCCATCATCCTGTTTGACGAGCCGACCTCGGCACTCGACCCCGAGATGGTCCAGGAGGTCCTGGACGTTATGATCGAGCTCGCGCAGGAGGACATCACCATGATCTGCGTGACGCACGAGATGGGCTTTGCGCGCCAGGTGGCCGACCGCGTCATCTTTATGGAGGACGGCCGCATCTTGGAGGAGGGCACCCCCGAGCACTTCTTCGATAACCCCGAGAACCCGCGCTGCCGCGAGTTCCTGTCCAAGATTCTGCATTAGGCGCGGGTGATGGACATGACGGATATGACGAGGGCGGCTGTATCGCGCCGTCACTTTTTGCAGCTGGCGGGCGCCGGCATGCTCGCGCTGACGGGGACCGCGCTTGCCGGTTGCGGCAACTCCACCAGCGGCGAGGGCTCCGACAAGGGGTCCAAACTTGCGGCCATCAAGTCGCGTGGCCATCTGAATGCCGGCGTTAAGAAGGACGTTCCCGGCTATGGCTATTACGACACCGCCAAGGGCCGCTTTGAGGGCATGGAAGTCGATTTGTGCTACCAGATCGCCGCTGCCGTCTTTGGTGTGAGCTACAAGAAGGCTCGTGCCCAGGAGCTTGTCGAGTTTACCGACGTAACGCCCAAGACGCGCGGCCCGCTCATCGATAACGGCCAACTCGACGTGGTCGCGGCGACCTACACCATCACCGACGAGCGCAAGAAGAGCTGGGATTTCTCGACGCCGTACCGCACCGACTACGTGGGACTCATGGTCAAGAAGCGTTCGGGCTTTACCTCGATTGAGGACCTGGACGGCAAGGTCATTGGCGTGAGCCAGGGTGCCACCACGCAGGGCCTGATCGAGCAGATGATCAAGGACAACGGCTTTAGCTGCAAGCCCGAGTTTAGGGCCTTTAGCGGCTACCCCATCATCAAGAGTTCGCTCGACGCCGGCAATATCGACGTCTTTGCCATGGACCGCTCCACGCTGGCCGGTTACATGAACGAGACCGTTGAACTGCTGCAGCCCGAGGTCAAGTTTGGCGAGCAGGGCTACGGCGTGGCGACCAAGAAGGGCTGCGACCTTTCGGCCGTGGTCGATCAGGTGATTTGCGATCGCCTGGCCGATGGCTGGCTCGACCAAGAGGTCAAGACCTGGGGTCTTGTATAGGCGCATCGTCCAAGGAAGGAATCAAATGCTCGAAGGATTGTTTGACGCCGACCGCTGGTCGACGACATTTCAAAACATGGGGCCCTTCTGGGAGGGCTTTGGCGTGACGCTGCAGGTGGTCGTTGCCGGTCTGCTGCTGTCGCTGGTGCTGGGCACGCTGCTGGGCGTGTTCTCCACCACCCGTTCGCGCGTGCTGCGTGGCATCAGCCGCGTGTACGTGGAGTTTTACCAGAACACCCCGTTGCCCGTGCAGGTGCTCTTTATGTATATGGCCGGTCCGCAGTTTTTGCAGGCCATAACCGGCGCCGACCAGCCGGTGCGCATCGCGCCGTTCGTGCTGGGCTTCTTGGGTGTGGGCCTGTATCACGCGGCCTACATTTCGGAGGTCATCCGCACTGGTATCGAGGCGGTTCCGCGCGGTCAGATGGAGGCGGCCCAGAGCCAGGGCTTCACCCGTGCGCAGGCATACTGGTACATCGTGCTGCCCCAGACGTTCAAGATCATTCTGCCGCCGCTGTGTAACCAGGCACTCAACCTGGTCAAGAACACGTCGGTGCTGGCACTTGTGGCCGGCGGCGACCTTATGTACCGTTCCGACAACTTTGTGAGTCTGTACGGTTACCTGCAGGGATACATCGTCTGCTGCCTTATGTACTTCATCATCTGCTTTCCGCTCGCCATGCTGGTGCAGTGGCTCGAGCGCCGCTCCAAGGAGCGTCCGCGCGGCGTGAGCCTGGCCGAGCTGGGGCTCGACAACGTAGAGGAGGCCTAGCGCATGGAAATCTTCAACGCGACCAACCTGCTCTACATTTGGGGCGGCTTCGTTAAGACCATAGAGATCTCGGCGCTGTCGATCTTTTTCTCGCTCATCTTTGGCACGGTGCTGGCGCTCGTTAAAAGCTATGCGCCCCGCCCGTTCCGTATTTTGGTGAGCGCCTATATCGAGCTGTTCCGTTGCACGCCGAACCTGCTGTGGATCCTGTTTATCTACTTTACGGTGCAGGGCCTGGACATTGTGATTTCGACCATCGCCTTTACGCTGTTTACCAGCGCTGTTATGGCCGAGATTGTGCGCGGCGGCCTCAACTCGATTCCGCGCGGCCAGTTTGAGGCAGCGCAGAGCCAGGGCTTCGGCTTCTTTGCCACCATGCGCTACATCATTCTGCCGCAGACGTTTAAGACGATCATTCCGGCGCTGTTTAGCCAGTGCACGACCGTCATTAAGGACAGCTCGTATCTTTCGGGCATTAACGTGGCCGAGCTCATGTACACGGCAAACGTCGTGATGGCCCACGCAATCGACCTGTCGCAGGTGCTTATGCTCTACGGCCTGGTGTTTGCGATGTACTTTGTGCTCAACTTTGGTATCTCCTTGTTGGTCCGTGCCTATCAACGCCGAATCGTAGCCGCATAATGTGACAAAGGGACAGTCCCTTTGTCACATAGAGAAAGGAATCGCGATGAGCGATCTGGTGAACAAGAAGAATCCTGTGGTCATTACCATCGCGCGCGACTTTGGTGCCGAGGGTCACGAGATTGGTCGCATGCTTGCCAACGAGTTGGGGATTCCGCTGTACGACAACGAGCTGCTGGTACGCGCGTCGCTGCGCGCGGGCGAGTCGCTCGATAAGATGGCGGCCTATGACGAGCGCCTGGCTGTGGAGAACATGGCGTTTCTGCCCGACCGCTACGATGCCCGTTCGTACTCGGACAAGCTGTTCCAAAAAATGAGCCAGGTGATTTTGGACCTGGGCGAGACCGAGAGCTGCATTATCGAGGGCCGTCTGTCCGATTATCTGCTGCGCAACAACCCCAATCACATTGCCGTGTTGGTGACCGCTCCCTTTGAGGACCGCGTCGAGATTGTGCGTAAGAAGCGTGGCCTCAACAAAAAGAAGGGCGCCAAGCTGGTCAAACAGCAGCAGAAGGCGCGCGAGGCATTCTACAAGCGCTACAGCGCCGGCAAGTGGAAGATGACGAGTGGCAAGGACATCGTCGTCAACCGCGCCAAGCTGGGCCGCGAGGGCTGCAAGGACGTCATCGCCGCAGCCTACCGCTACAAAGTGGCTCAACTCGAAGGCTAGCCGACCAAAACCACCACAAAGGGTACAGGCACCTTTGTGGTGGTGGGGCCGCCGGCATAGAAAAAGTCCCCGCCGGGCGTGTGCTCGACGGGGACTTTGCCGTTTGGTGGCTAGTGCTGTAGGTGATTACTCGCCCAACAGGCTCTTGGTGATGGAAGCGGCGGCCTTCTTGCCGGCGCCCATCGCCAGAATGACCGTAGCGGCACCGGTGACGATGTCGCCGCCAGCCCAGATGCGGGGATCGGTGGTCTGGCCGGTCTCCTCGTCGGCGACGATGTAGCCCCACTTGTTGAGCTCCATCTTGCCGCCGATCTTCTTTGCGAAGGGGTTGGCGTTGGTGCCGATAGCCGAAATAGCGACGTCGCAGGGGATCTCCTCGATGGCGCCCTCGATGGGCACCGGGCGACGACGGCCGGACTCGTCGGGCTCGCCGAGTTCCATCTTCTGGACCTTGACGGCGCACACGGAGCCGTCCTCGCCAGCGACAAACTCGAGCGGGGAGACGAGCGGCAGAACCTCGACGCCTTCGGCCTTAGCATGGTGCAGCTCGGCGCGACGGCAGGGCATCTCGTCCTCGGTACGACGGTAGGCGATGATGGCATGCTCGGCGCCCAGGCGCTTGGCAGTACGGACGGCGTCCATAGCCACGTTGCCGCCACCAAAGACGACGACGTTCTTGCCGTGCTTGGTGGGGGTGTCGTACTCGGGGAACTTGTTGGCCTTCATCAGGTTCACGCGGGTGAGGTACTCGTTAGCGAAGAAGACGTTGGGCAGGTTCTCGCCGGGGACGTTGAGGAACTTGGGCAGGCCGGCGCCGGTCGCCACGTAGATGGCGTCGAAGCCCTGCTCGAACAGCTCCTCGGCCGTGGCCATGTTGCCCACGACGGAGTTGTACTCAAACTTGACGCCCATGTCCTCCAGGCCGTCAATCTCGCGCTTGACGACCGCCTTGGGCAGACGGAACTCGGGGATGCCGTAGACCAGCACGCCGCCGCCGGTGAAGAAGGCCTCGAAGACGGTAACGTCAAAGCCGTTACGGGCGAGCTCGCCGGCGCAGGTGATGCCGGACGGGCCGGAGCCGACGACGGCGACCTTCTTGCCGTTCTTGGGGGCCATCTTGGGCGTGGAGGCGAGCTCGGGGCGATCACCCAGGAAGCGCTCGAGCTGGCCGATGGCCACGGGCTCGGACTTCTTACCACGGATGCACTTGCCCTCGCACTGGTTCTCCTGCGGGCAGACGCGGCCGCAGATGGCGGGAAGCATGGAGTCCTCGCGGATGGTATCGAGAGCGCCGCCGAAGTCCTTCGCGCGGATCTGCTCGATAAAGCGGGGGATGTTGATGTTGACGGGGCAGCCCTCAACACAGAACGGCTTCTTGCAGTTGAGGCAGCGCTCGGCCTCGGCCAGCGCCATCTCCTCGGTGAAGCCCTTGTCGACGGGGCGGAAGTCGCAGGCGCGCTCGGCAGCCGGCTCCTCGTTATCGGGGGTGCGGGGCGACTTCATATCGGCAACGAAACGACCGTTAACTAGTGGCATGCGCAGCTCTTTTCCTCATAGGCCTTGAGGGACTCGCCCTCTTCGGAACGGTAAGCGGCCTGGCGGGCACGAAGGTCATCCCAGTCGACCAGGGTGGCATCGAAGTCGGGGCCGTCGACGCAAGCGAACTTGGTCACGCCGCCCACCTCGACACGGCAGCAGCCGCACATGCCGGTGCCGTCAACCATGATGGGGTTGAGCGACGCGGTGATGGGGGTGTCGTACTTCTGGGCGGTGAGGGTCGAGAACTTCATCATCGGAACGGGGCCGACGCAGAAGACCTGGCTCACGGCCTTGTCCTGCAGCAGGCGCTCCAGCGGAGCGGTGACAACGCCCTGCTCGCCGTAGGAACCGTCATCGGTGGTGATGTGGATGTGGTCCTCGTCGAGAAGCTCGCGGAACTGGTCCTCCATGAGCAGGAGGTCCTTGGTGCGGGCGCCCATGATGGCGTGCACCTCGTGGCCGGTCTCGACCAGGTGCTTGGCGACCGGGAAGGCAATTGCCAGACCGACGCCGCCGCCAATGACGGCGCAGGGGCCCTCTGCCATCTCGGTGGGAACGCCCAGCGGGCCCACGACGTCGCGCAGCGACTCGCCGGCCTCGTAGGTGGACAGCATCTCGGTGGTCTTGCCGATCACCATGAAGATGAACTCGACCCAGCCCTCGTCACCGTTCCAGCCGGCCAGGGTAAACGGGACGCGCTCGCCCGTCTCGTTGGCGCGAACCATGAGGAACTGTCCAGCGTGCGCATGTTTGGCGATTGCAGGCGCCTCGATGCGGAACTTGAACACCTTCTCCGAGAACTGCGTCTTCTCCAGGATCTTATACATAGAACCCCTCTCTTGTAAGGGCTGCCGAACCGTGCCTCCACGGAAATGGACGGTAGCCCGAATATAACCGTACGCGCACAGGCGTTGTGCAAACATACGGTGCAAATTATACCCTCATGGCCATGCCGTTTACGTGTTTCTTCGGCAGGTGGGAAAACGGTTTATCCCGTCTGACCTACCAAAAAGGGACAGGTTTATTTTGGCAGCGTTTATTGCGATGCGGCCGTTGCGGCGTTTTCGCAGATAAACGCTGCCAAAATAAACCTGTCCCTAAATGGTAGGTTTTAGTGCTTGCCGTTGGCGGAGGCGGCGCCGTTGACGTGGTCGCGGGCATAGACCACGCCGTGCACGATCGCCAAGCCGGCGGCGTCGGCGGCTTGGGCGCAGGTGTCCTGGAAATCCTCGGCCTCGCGGGCGCGCAGCTGCTTGAGCACGTAGTCAGCGACTGCCATCTTGCCGGGAGGGTTGCCGATGCCGGTGCGGATGCGGCTAAAGTCGCGACTGCCCATCTTGTCGATGATGGAGCGCAGGCCGTTGTGGCCGGCATGGCCGCCGCCCACCTTGACGCGCACATCGCCGGCGGGAATATCGAGCTCGTCGTGGATTACGAGCAGCTCCTCGGCCTTGATTTTGTACTCGCGGCAGAGCTTGGAGATGGGACCGCCCGAGGTGTTCATGTACGATTGCGGCTTGACCAGCACGATCTGGCGCTTGCCGCCTTCTTCCTCGGGGTCGTTGATGTTGATGAGCGCGACCTCGGCACCGGCCTGGTTTTTCCAGTACGTGACGCCGGCCTGACGGGCCAGCTCATCGATCGCCTTAAAGCCGGCGTTGTGACGGGTCTCGGCATATTCCTCGCCAGGGTTGCCAAGTCCGGCAACCATGCGAATCTTGAGCGGCTGTGCAGCTGCCATGTTTGTCCTCCGTTACATAAAATAGTTCAATCAACGACAAAGGCTACCACGCCCGCCGAAGGCGAGGAAAGGTTGCAGCAAAGTCATTTCAGAAAACAGCTGCCCCGAGACAGCAGGAAACCCCGGGCACGCCGGGAGGGGTTATCAAAGCGAACATCCCGCAGCCGCAAAGCGGCGAGGACGTTCGCGTGATAACCCCGCAGGCGTGCCCGGGGTTTCCGGAGGGATGCGAGGGTCGAGCGACTACAGCGCGAAGTCGCCGCCGACGAGCGTGGAGACGGGCTCCTCGTGGTAAACGGCGGAGATGGCCTGAGCGAACTCCTCGGCGACCGAGATGGTCTTGATCTTGCCGCCGACCTCGACGGGAATGGCGTCGGTGACGACGCACTCGACGATCGGGGCGTCGTTCAGGCGCTCGATGGCCGGACCGGAGAAGATGCCGTGGGTGGCGCAGACGTAGATGTCGCCAGCGCCCATAGCCTTGAGCTCCTTGACGTTGGCGCACAGGGTGCCAGCGGTGTCGATCATGTCGTCGTTGATGACGCAGGTCTTGCCCTTGATGTCACCGATGATGCCCATGACCTCGGCGGCGTTGTGGCGCGGACGGCCCTTGTGGGCGATGGCCAGGTCGCAGCCGAGCATGTCGGACAGCTTCTTGGCGGCCTTGGCACGACCCACGTCGGGGGAGACGACAACCAGGTTGTCGGTGTCGAAGTGCATGTCGTTGTAGTACTGGCCAAACAGCGGCAGTGCGGACAGGTGGTTGACCGGGATATCAAAGAAGCCCTGGATCTGACCCTGGTGCAGGTCGAGGGTGATGATGCGGTCGACGCCGGCGCGCTCGAGCAGGTTGGCGACGAGGCGGGCGGTGATGGGCTCGCGCGGGCCGGCTTTGCGGTCCTGGCGGGCATAGCCGTAGTGGGTGATGACGGCGGTGATGGAGCGGGCGGATGCGCGCTTGGCAGCGTCAGTGGCGATGAGCAGCTCCATGAGCATGTCGTTGACGTTGCCGCCGGCCACGGACTGAATCAGGAAGACGTCGGCGCCGCGGACGGTCTCGTCGTAGCGGGCGTAAATCTCACCGTTGGCGAACTGCTTTAGCGTAAGGCCCGAAAGCTCGACCCCAAGGTACTCAGCGATCTTCTGAGCGAGGGGACGGTTGGAGGAACCGGAATACACGCGGATGGACTTGCGCATATTCTCCGACTTCTCGGGATCATTAATCGGCATTACCCTTCTCCTTTATACATCGAATGCCATATAGATGCCTTTTTGCATTGTAACCGTGCGGCGGGGTTAATCGGGTCTTGATAACGTCTTTACCGTCAACGGACACGAACCGACCACTCATCCGGTCGCGCAGGTCACGATAGAAAAAGGAGCCGTCCCCATGGAACAGCTCCTTTTGTGCTTGGCGAAACGTTATGCCTCGTCGTCCTCGTGCAGACGGCGGCGATAATCGGCGGCCCAGCCCTCAATATTTACCTGACGGGCGCGGCCCAGACCGAGTGCGTCGGCCGGGACCGGCTCGGTGATGACGGAGCCGGCGGCCACGAGCGCACCGTCGCCGATCTGGGCGGGCGCGACCATCATGGTGTCGGAACCGATGAAGGCGTCGTTGCCGATGACGGTCTTGTGCTTGTGGACGCCGTCGTAGTTGCAGGTGATGGAGCCCGCGCCCACGTTGACGCCGGAGCCCATGGTGGTGTCGCCGATGTAGGACAGGTGAGGCACCTTGGAACCCTCGCCGATCGTGGACTTCTTGATCTCCACGTGCGTACCGGCCTTGGAGCCGTCGAGCATGTGGGTGCCCGGGCGCAGGTAGGCGCGCGGGCCGCAGTCGACGCCGTTCTCGATGACGGCTTCGATGGCGATGGTCTCATCGATGATGCAGCCACTGCCGACGGTGGTGTCGGTGAGGCGGCTGTTGGGGCCGAGCTGGCACTCCTCGCCCACGGTGACGTGGCCGATCAGGTGCGTCTGCGGCCACACGACGGTGTCGCGGCCGATGACGGCGTCGGGGCCGATCCAGGCCTGCGTGGGGTCGATGAAGGTAACGCCCTCGGCCATCCAGTGCTCGTTGATGCGGTCGCGCGCGATGGCGGTGAGCTGCGCGAGCTGGATGCGGCTGTTGACGCCCAGGCCGTCGCGGTAGTCGTCGCAGTGGAAGATGGAGACCGCCTGGCCGTGACCCTTGAGGATTTCGAGCATGTCGGGCAGGTAGTACTCGGACTGGGCGTTGTCGTTGCCGATCTCGTTAATGTGGGCGGCGAGCTGTGCGCCGTCGAAGGCGTAGCAGCCGGCGTTGCACTCCAGCAGCGTGGTGGCCTGCTCAGCCGTGCAGTCCTTCTGCTCGATGATGCGCTCGATCTGGCCGTCGGCGCCCAGCTCGATGCGGCCGTAGCCAAAGGGGTCGGGCGGGGTCATGGTCATGACGGTGCAGGCGAGCTCGCCGGTGGCGACGGTCTGCGCGAACTTGGCGACGGTGTCGGCGGTGATGAGCGGCAGGTCGCCGTTGAGCACGACAACGGGACCATCGGCGATGCCGCAGGCCTCGAGCGCGACCTTCACGGCGTGGCCGGTGCCCAGGCGCTCGGTCTGCTCGACGCACTCGACCTTGGTGGCGCTGTTGGCGTAGGCGCCGTCGATGAGGGCGCGCATCTCGTCGGCGTGGCTGCCGATGACGACCACGACACGGCTGCAGCCGGCCTTGATGGTGGCGTCGACGATCCACTGAACCATGGGCTTGCCCAGGATCTTGTGCGAAACCTTGCAGTGGTTCGACTTCATGCGGGTGCCCTCGCCGGCAGCGAGGATTATTGCGGTTGCGTCCATGTGATCTCCTGTTACGTTATAGAGACGTGTGTTTGGAAACGATACACGGCGCAATATGATACCGCAGGCATATGATGAGCGCGTAACGATTGGCGCGCGGTGGCCGAGGCCTGTGCTGCCGGCGCGGTGTTTGCGCTGCTTGCGGGCGGTGTTGGCAGCGCTCCGGTGCTGGCATTTGGATGAGAGAACGGGGGTGCCCGTGAACAACATGCGAGAGGGTTCGGGCGCCGAGCCCATTGCGGCGTTCTCGATGTCGCATCCGGCGGTGCCGGCGCTCTATATAGTGCTGACGCTGGGGCTCACCATGTTCTCGATGCAACCGGTGCTGATCGCGCTGTCGCTTGCGGGCGGGCTGGCGTATGGATTTGCGACGCGCGGGGCTGCCCGTACGTTGGGCGCACTTCGCTGGCAGCTGCCGGTGATTTTGATCGTCGCGGTGCTCAATCCGCTGTTTAGCGCCTCGGGCTCGACGGAGCTGTTCCGTATTGGCATGCGCGCGGTGTATCTGGAGAGCATGGTATACGGCCTGTGCATGGGCGGGCTGTTTGTGGCGAGCGTGCTGTGGTTTGAGGCGGCGGCGTCGATGCTCGAATACGACAAGGTGCTCGCGCTGCTGGGCAATGCCGCACCGGTGATTGCGCTCATGATCTCGATGTGCATGAGGCTTATCCCGCAGTTTTTGCGCCGCGGTCGTACGGTGCTGGCGGTGCAGGATGCGATTGATGTGCCGGGCCGCGCGCCGGCCGACCCCGTACGCTCGCGCCTGCGGGCGTCGAGCGTGTTGATGGGCTGGGGCATGGAGGATTCGCTGGAGCGCGCCGACGCCATGCGCTCGCGCGGATGGGGTGCCGCGACGCGTCGTATGACGTATGCGCGGTATCGGCTGGGGCGCGGCGATGTTGCCGCGCTGGTTGGGCTTGCGTTGTTTGGCGTGGCCACGGCGGCAGTGGCATGGACCGCGACGACGCAGTATTCGTTTTACCCTCAGCTTTCGGTGCCGGCGCCGTGGCCTGGCTATATTGTGTACGCGGCTTGGATGGTGTTGCCCTGTGTGCTGCACGCGATTGACGAGAAGAGGTTTGGCTGATGACCCGGTTGGATAGGGGCCCGGTGTCGGGTGCGACGTGCGGCCCGGATATGCCGGCGATTGAGGTGCGGAGCCTGAGCTTTGCCTACCCCGGGGCTGATGCTGCGGTGCTCGAGGGGCTCGACTGGTCCGTTTCCCAAGGTGCGTTTGCACTGCTTGTTGGCGGTACCGGTTCGGGCAAGTCGACGCTGCTGTCGCTGCTCAAGCCCGAGATCGCGCCGGCGGGTACGCGCTCCGGCGAACTGCTCGTGCTGGGCGAGCCCGTCGCCGACATGGACGTGCGGGCATCGGCGGAGCGCGTGGGTTATGTGTTCCAGGATCCCGAGAACCAGATCGTGTGCGAAACCGTGTGGCACGAGATGGCGTTTGGCCTGGAAAACTTGGGGCTAGCGCGCGACGAGATGCGCCGTCGCGTAGCTGAGACCAGCTATTTCTTTGGGCTGGAAGATTGGCTTCACCGCGATACTGACACGCTTTCGGGTGGTCGCAAACAGTTGCTGTCGTTGGCGGCCGTTCTGACGCTACGCCCGCGCGTGCTGCTGCTCGACGAGCCCACGTCTCAGCTCGATCCCGTTGCCGAGAAGAATTATCTGCACGCGCTGTTTCGCGTGAACCGTGAGCTGGGCTGCACGGTTGTTGTGGCGACGCATCAGCCGCGGCCGATGCTCGAGTATGCGACGTGTGCGTACCGGATTGAGGGCGGCCGCGTGCGCGAGGTGGCGGATATGGCTTCTTTGGGACGCCGAGAATCGCTGTTTTCCGATGACATGTTGGGGTGGGGTGCCATCCGATGTGCAAAAACAGGAGTATTCAGCAGGCGTGAGGACAGTTTGGGCTCTCTGGAGTCGCCCGTGGACGCATCGAGCGCGAAAAAAAGTTCGGAATTGGACAAATCGTCCGAATTTGTGGCGCAAACGTCGCTCAAGAACGGCTCGGAAGCCTTCCCGCGCACGGATGGAAGCAGAATACTCCAAAAAATGCACGCTGGGTCGGCTACCACCCTGGCAGGGAGCTGGTTTCGCTACGATCGCGCGGGCGGTTGGGTGCTGCGCGGGCTCGATGCGTCGTTTTCGGCTGGCGCGGTGCATGCGGTTGTTGGCGGTAACGGCTGCGGCAAGTCGACAATGCTTTCGGTGCTGGCGAAGACCGCCAAGCTGCAGCGCGGCCGCATGATGCGCGGAGCGGCCTCGGCGGCGCTGCTGCCTCAGAATCCCAAAGCATTGCTGGTTGCCGAGACGGTGCGCGACGAGCTGATGGAATGGGCTTCGACCTGCGGATACGACGAGGCCGCAGTACAGGAGCAGACAGCGCGCCTGGGCCTAGCGGGCTTGGAGGCGCGTCACCCGTACGATCTTTCGGGCGGTCAGCGCCAGCTGCTTGCGTTGGCAAAGCTGCTGTTGATTGGCCCGGAGCTGCTGCTGCTTGATGAGCCCACCAAGGGTTTGGACCTGGCCAGCCGCCGCATCATCGCTCGCGCCCTGCGTGACCATGCGAATGCCGGCGGTACCGTCATCATGGCCACGCACGACCTGGACTTCGCCGAGCAGGTTGCCGACGACATTGCCATGATGTTCGACGGCGAAATTGCCTGCATGGAGCCGCCGGCAGATTTCTTTGCCGACAACGTGTTTTATAGGGCGTGATGGAATGGCGGATTATCGCGGCTTGCGCCTGCTTGCAAAACTGGAGATTCCGCTGCTGTTGGCGGTGCCGGCGGTAATGGCCGCGGCGTTGCTGGCAGGCGTTGAGCAGGCGGCGCTTGCCATGCTGATTGTGGTGGCGCTCGTGCTCGCGCTGTTCTTTGCGGGCTACGAGGCGTCGCGACCGGGCCTGCGCCAGATTATGCCCACGCTGGTGTTGGCGGCACTGGCCGCGGCGGGGCGCATCTTGTTCGGCCCCATTCCCGACTTTAAACCCGTGAGCGCCATCGCTATTATCGCGGGGGCGACGTTGGGTCGACGTAACGGCTTCATGGTCGGCGCGTTGGCAGCACTGACCAGCAATTTCTTTTTTGGACAGGGCATGTGGACGCCGTGGCAGATGTATGCCTGGGGTCTGGTGGGCTACGTCGGCGGTGCGCTGGCGCATGCCAGTGCGTTTGACCGTGCGGATGGAACCGTGCGCATGCCGGCGCTGATGGCGTACGGCTTTGCCTCGGGTCTGCTGTACGGCGTGGTGATCAACGCGTACGACATTATCGGTTTTGTGCAGCCGCTTACTTGGGCGGGTGCCGTGGCGCGTCTTGCCACGGCAGTGCCGTTCGATATTACGCACGGCTTTGCGACCTGCGTGTTCTTGGCCGCCTTGTACAAGCCTTGGTGCCGTCGCATTAACCGTGTCGTCGTGAAATACGGGCTGTAAGGCATTTCGCGTTTCCTCGCGAACTTGCGGTGGAATAGTTCTCGTTTTTGGCTATTTGCTGCCCAAACAGGAACTATTCCACCGCAGCTTATAGGGGGAGAGGGGTCACATGATCTGTTTTCCTCCGTCCCCCAGGAATTACTTGGGGCTAGAGCTCTAGCGTGAGGGTGACGGGGCAGTGGTCACTGCCAAAGATGTCGCCGCGGATACCGGTGTCGCGTACGTTGTCGGCGATTGCGTCGCTTACCAGGAAGTAGTCGATGCGCCAGCCTGCGTTGTTCTTGCGGGCATTAAAGCGGTAGCTCCACCAGCTGTAGACGCCCTCGACGTCGGGGTTTGCCGCGCGCCAGGTATCGGTAAACCCGGCGTTGAGCAGCTCGGTAAACTTGCCGCGTTCTTCGTCCGAAAAGCCGGCGTTGCCGCGGTTGGACTTGGGGTTCTTAAGGTCGATCTCCTCGTGTGCCACGTTAAAGTCGCCGCAAGTTACGACGGGCTTGCCGGTCTCGCGCTCAAGCGCGCTCAAAAAGCCGCGGTAGGCATCGTCCCAGGCCATGCGCACATCGATGCGCGCGAGTTCGTTTTGCGCGTTGGGCGTGTAGACATCCACAAACCAAAACTTGTCGAACTCGAGCGCACAGACGCGGCCCTCGGTTGCGGCTTGGGCGACGAGTACGGTCGCCTCGCCCTCGCCGGCGTAGGGTAGCAGCGCGTCGGCGCGCAGCACGCGCAGCGGTTCCTGGCGGCTAAAGACCGCAGTGCCCGAATAGCCTTTACGCTCGGCGTAGCTCCAGGTTTGGTGATAGCCGGGCAGGTCAATATCAACCTGGCCTTCTTGCAGCTTGGTCTCTTGCAGCGCCAGGATATCGACGTCGAGTTCTTGCGCGATCTGGATAAAGCTCGGGTCCTTTTTGAGCACGGCGCGCAGGCCGTTGACGTTCCACGAGGCGAAAGTGTAAGTCTGAGGCATGGTGTCCTTTCGACGGGGTTGGCAGGCTTAAGATTAGCGCAACAGGGGCGGGGTGGGCTCCGCGCATGCTGACTTAAAGGACGCATGCTGGGACGTCGCTCAACGCTGCCCGACCAACATGGACGGAGGACAAACATGACGCAAGCGATAACAGATCCCAAGCAGGCCTCCGCCGCGCTGGCGGAGCTGTTCAATACCCACGAGCGCGTGGTGTTCTTTGGCGGCGCGGGCGTTTCCACGGCAAGCGGCATTCCCGATTTCCGCAGCGTGGACGGCCTGTATCACCAGCAGTTTTCCTATCCGCCCGAGACCATGCTCTCGCACAGCTTTTACAAGGCACACCCGGCTGAGTTCTTCGACTTTTACCGCACCAAGATGATCGCGCCTGGCGCCAAGCCTAATCGCTGCCACACCAAGCTGGCCGAGCTGGAACGCGCGGGCAAGCTCAGTGCCGTGGTGACGCAAAACATCGACGGCCTGCACCAGGCGGCCGGCTCGCAGCGCGTGTTCGAGCTGCATGGCTCGGTCCACCGCAATATCTGCCAGGCGTGCGGCGCGGTCTATGGTGCCGATTGGATTTGCGCGCGCGAGCACGAGGATGCCGCGGGCGTGCCCGTGTGTCCCGTGTGCGGCGGCCGCATCAAGCCCGACGTGGTGCTCTACGAAGAGCCGCTCGACGAGCGCGTGCTCACCGGCGCCGTTGCCGCCATTGCCGCGGCCGATGCCCTCATCGTGGGCGGAACCTCGCTCGTGGTGTACCCGGCGGCGGGCCTCACGCGCTACTTTACCGGCGATACGCTGGCCATTTGCAATTTGGCGCCCACCGATCAGGATGCAAATGCCGACCTGCTGATTTCTTGCGACATCGCGGCCGCGTTTGCGTTCTAGCCCGCGTGCGCGGATACAATAGAAAGACTGATTGCAAAGCGACCCCGCCGCCAGCGCCCGAGCGCGGCGGCGGGGGCATTTTAGGAGGATGTTCATGGCGAACGATAGCAAGACATGGCGGTGCGGAAAGTACGAGCTCAGCTTTGACCGTCCGCGCATCATGGGCGTCCTCAACGTGACGCCCGATTCGTTTAGCGATGGCGGCGAGCACTTCGATCCGGATGCCGCGATTGAGTACGGCTTGGCGATGCTCGACGCCGGTGCCGACATCATCGACGTGGGCGGCGAGTCCACGCGCCCCGGCTTTACCCCGGTCAACCCCGACGAGGAGGCCCGCCGTGTGCTGCCCGTGGTGCGCGCACTGGCCAAGGAGGGCGCCATCGTCTCGATTGACACGCGTCATGTGGCGGTTGCCAAGGCGGCCGTGCGCTGCGGAGCCTCGATCGTCAACGATGTGACCGGCTTCACCGACCCCAAGATGGTCGAGTTTGTTAAGACGAGCGCTTGCGGCGTCATCGTGATGCACGCCGGCGAGGTCGCTGCTCCCGCGCGTACGCACGCGACGGTGCAGCTCGATACCTCGGCCGCGGCGTTTGTTGCCGAGAAGGCGCGCGAAGCGGCTGCCGAGGCCGCGCGCGAGGCCGAAAAGCCGGGCCGCCGCCGTCGTGGCAAGCTGC
>UQIL01000029.1 GCA_900541025.1 uncultured Collinsella sp.
GAGCGTCCGGCTGATAACCGGGAGGTCACAAGTTCGAATCTTGTCAGGTCCACCACTTTCTTTCGCAATAAACACCCCAGCGAGAGCCGAGTCGCCGCTGGGGTGTTTATTACTGTCTCCGTGGGGGTTTAGCTCAGCTGGGAGAGCGCGGGCTTTGCAAGCCTGAGGTCAGGGGTTCGATCCCCCTAACCTCCACCATGATGGACCTGTAGCTCAGTTGGTTAGAGCGTCCGGCTGATAACCGGGAGGTCACAAGTTCGAATCTTGTCAGGTCCACCATCAAAAATGTGAAGAGCCCTGGGGCATTGCCTCGGGGCTTTTTTCTTACCTATCCAATAAGTTTTTGTGTGCCGTGCGAAAGTTTGGGTAGTATAGCTATTCAATGCGGCAGGCTGCCGCGTGTTAACCGCTACGTACCGGAGGTGTTCCATGGTTCGTGTCGACATAGAGACCATCGTCATGGCCGCCGGTCCCGTGCCATCGCTTATCGTACTTCGCGAGCGCTGCGGCAAGTCGGATTCCCCCGCGCCGCTGCGCTCCCTCTCCATCCAGACTGGCTCGTTTGAGGCTGCGGCAATCAGCCGCGGCATCGACAGCGGCCGCGCCGATCGCCCAATCACGCACGACCTGCTGCTCGACACCGTCGACGCTCTGGGTGCCAAGCTCGAGCGCGTCGAAATCGTCCGCGCCGAGCTGCCCGTGTTTTACGCGACGGTTGTCGTGTTGGCCGATGGCAGCGAGCATAGGATCGATGCGCGTCCGAGCGACGCCATCGCCCTCGCCGTACGCAGCAATGCCCCCATGTTCGTTGAAGACGACATCATGAATCGCTTGGGCACCGTCTCGCCGCACGCCGATGAGGTCGACGACGAGCGAGAGTTCGAAAAGTTCGATGAGTTCGTCCACACGCTTTCGCCCGATGATTTTTAAATGCTCGGCAAGCACGCGACGGAGTGCGCGCTCATGAGCGCCGGAGTTTCTGCCGAGGCGGCTGCGATCGCCCGCGAGGCCCAGATGCGCTCGGAGGCATCCGAGGCGGCTCGCATTGCCTATGTGACGCAGGCCCGCACGCTTCGCGAGCGCCGCGGCTCGTTTATCAAGATGGTTGTCGTCTCCGCCCTTGTCGCGGCAATCTGCTCGCGCCTTCGTGGTACAGTTGGTGCGCTTGGGTTTTCGATTTCAACAGGCCTGGTGATCTGGGGCGTGGTCGATGCGGTCATGCTGACCAGTCAGATCAAGGTGCTCGACAAGCGCGCGATGGATATGATGCGCGCCCGCGACGCTGCCGCTAAGATCGCTGCTGAGGCACAAGAACTGTAACGACGCCAGACTCGATGGGAAGGTCTAAAGATGGCACAGGATATGCAGGACGCCGGTAACGTCTCCGCCGAGCTCGACGCCATGGTGTGCGATCTGATCGGCGCGTTCTTGGACGACCTTGCCGCCGGTGAAAACCCTGGCGTGGTCGTGGCAATTGAGGACGCCGCTTCCAACCGTTATCTGGCGGCGCTCGATGAGGATGGCGAAGAGGCGTGCCTCGAGGCGGCCACCAACTTTATCTCCGAGCACAAGATGGGTCTTAAGAACGAGGGCCTGGGCCGTGTCGCTCGCTATGCCATCGGCTACACCGGCTGCGTCGAGATTGACGGCGGCTATCACGATGCTCTGCTCGTGAGCTTCTTCGAAACCACGCTCGAGAGCGGTTTTTCGGCATATGTGCTGTATGAGGGCATGGGCGCCGGCGATGGTTTTATGTGGAGCGACCCTGAACCTGCAGGTGAGGAAACCCCTCTCATCTAAAATCGCTAAAATAAACGAGTTTTCGGTAAAAGGCTCATTATTCCCGCCGAGCGTTGCATTGCTGGGTGGGTCGCATACGCGTGCCGGTTGTATATAGATAGAAGATAGGGGAACTACATGCGCGTAGACAATCTGAGGAACATCGCCATCATCGCTCACGTCGACCACGGCAAGACGACGATGGTCGACAAGCTCCTGCGTGCCACGGACGCCTTCCGTGCCAACCAGCAGGTCGAGGACCGCGTCCTGGATTCCAACGACCAGGAGCGCGAGCGCGGCATTACGATTCTCGCCAAGAACATCTCTATCGAGTACAAGGACGTCAAGATCAACGTCATCGACACCCCGGGCCACGCCGACTTTGGCGGCGAGGTCGAGCGCGTGCTGCGTATGGCCGACGGCGCCCTGCTGCTGGTCGACGCCTTTGAGGGCCCCATGCCCCAGACCCGCTTCGTGCTGCGTCACGCTATCGACACCGGCCTTAAGATCATGATCGTCATCAACAAGATCGACCGTCCGGGCGCCAACCCCGAGAAGGCCTACAACGACTGCCTGGACCTCATGGCCGACCTGGGCGCCACCGACGACCAGCTTGAGTTCGCCATGGAGCACGTGGTCTACGCCAGCGCCATGAACGGCTTTGCCCGTCTTGACCCTAACGACGGCAACATGGACATGTACCCGCTGCTCGATATGATTATCGACGACATGCCCGCGCCCGAGGTTGACGAGAACGCCCCGCTGGCCATGCAGTGCGTGACCATCGACCACTCCAACTTCGTCGGCCGCATCGGTATCGGCCGCGTGTACTCTGGCGCCATCCACCAGGGCGACCAGATCCTGGTTGTCAAGAACGACGGCTCCAGCGCTACCGCCACCGTCAAGCAGCTCTTTACCTTCGACTACCTGGGCCGTACCGAGTGCCAGGAAGTCGGCGCCGGCGACATCGCCGCTGTCGTGGGTATCGACCGCACCGATATCGGCGATGTCTACACCGATCCCGAGAACCCTGTCGAGCTCGAGCCCATCGAGATCGACCCGCCGACCCTGTCCATCGTCTTTGAGGCTTCGACCTCCCCGCTTGTCGGCCGCGACGGCGACATCGTGGGCGCCCGTCAGCTCAAGGAGCGCCTGTTCAACGAGGCCGAGAACAACGTGACCATGAAGATCGAGGAACTCGAGGACAAGAGCGGCGTCGAGGTCTCGGGCCGCGGCATTCTGCACCTGTCCGTTCTGATGGAGTCCATGCGCCGCGAGGGCTTTGAGTTCCAGGTCGGCCGTCCCCGCGTTCTGTTTAAGAAGGACGAGAACGGCAACAAGATGGAGCCCGTCGAGCAGGCCGTCGTCGAGTGCCCGGACGAGTACTCGGGCAAGGTCGTTGAGGTCTTCGGCACCTCCGGCGGCATCATGACGAGCATGGATACCTCGGGCATCGTGACGCACCTCGAGTTTAAGATTCCGACCCGCGGCATCATGGGTCTTAAGAACCGCATCATGAACGTCACCCACGGCGAGGGCGTGTTCTACCACACCTTCCTGGAGTACGGCCCCTATGCCGGCGAGATCGGCAACCGCCAGAACGGCGCAATGATCTCTATGACCACCGAGAAGGCCGTTGCCTATGCTCTGGGTACGCTGCAGGAGCGCGGCCAGCTGTTTGTTGAGCCGGGCACCGAGTGCTACGAGGGCATGATCGTGGGCGAGCGCAGCAAGGCCGGCGACATGGTCGTCAACATCGCCCGTACCAAGAACCTGGGCAACCAGCGCTCCTCGACCTCCGATATCTCCGTCCAGCTGGTGCCGCCTCGCACCTTCTCGCTGGAGGAGGCGCTGGAGTACATCGCCGACGACGAGCTAGTCGAGATCACCCCCAAGAACATTCGCCTGCGCAAGCGTCTGCTCAACGCCACCGACCGCAAGAAGGCTGCCGTCCGCGCCGGCCAGGTCAACAAATAAGCGCTGGGCTTTATAGCGACTAACAAGAAAGGGCGCCGACCATCGCGGTCGGCGCCCTTTTTGGTGCAATGGGGTCAGGTTGGTTTGCACCACCACAAAGGCGACTGGCCCCTTTGTGGTGGTTTGGCCAGCTTAAGCGGTGGGGAGTCCTGGCGTGTTGGTCGGCTGCTGCGGTTTGAGGTGGGCGTTGCGCCAGATGATCTGGATGATGTAGCCGAGCGTGAAGACGAAGGCTACGCCGCTGATGAAGTTGCCTACGAGAGGGATTGCCGTGAGCACGCCCGCGATTATGCCGCCGACGGCTGCCATGACGTAGCGGTTCTGGCTGTGTCCGACCATACGCGCGATGGCACAACCCGCGAAGGCCGCAGAGACGAGCGCGATACCGATAACGCCGCACATGAGGGCTCCGGCAAGCGACAGGCCGGCAATAGAGATAATCAACAGCAGGACGGCGGGGACGATGGCTACCGTGCCCAGAAGACCACTCACCCACAGCGGCGTGGGGCGCTGGTGGAGCATTCCGGCGGCGCTGGCGGTTGCACGCGGAAAGACGAGCTCGAGCAGCAAAGCGACAAAGCAGGTGGAAAGCGCCCCGGCGACGATGCCGCCGATGACATCGTTGACGGTGGAGGTGTCCTCGTTCTCGGTGCGGTCGATCTTGAGTGCGCCGACCTCGGCTCCCGAGGCGCGCTCGGGATCCTCGGAAACATGCGCGTTCACGGTGCCGGAGATGCGGGCGTTCTTGCCCAGGATGAGCTTGTCGGCCCAAACCTCAACATCGCCATCGACCGTGCCATCGATGGTCACCGTGTCGCCTGCGAGCGCTGCCGACTTGACGGAGCCGCGCAGGGCAACCGTCTCGCCCGCTGCGTAGAAGCAGCTGGCGGTGCTATCGGTGTTGAGGACGACATGCTGTCCCGCGACGGTTACGCTGCCAGCAACCTTGGTCTGGGCGATATCGATGGTGCGTGCAGCCAGGCGAACGGCACCGCCCACCGTGCAGTCGCGAATCGAAAGCGAATCGCCCGCCGCAATAATGTCGCGGGCGATGGAGACGTCGTCCAGATCGAGGCTCTGGCCGGCCCAGTACAGGTCACCTTCGACGCCGGACGAATTGGCATCATTGTCGGTCGCAAGTACGTTGCCTGCGGTGTCCGTGCCGGCGAACGACGCCGTGGGAAGTGCGATGAGCGCTAACGCGATGAGCGCGAACAGGATGGTGATGCGGCCCCATGCTTTACGGCGCTGGGTCGACGGGAATTGATTGCAGGGCATAGTGAATCCTTCGTCAGATGCTCGACATGCACCTAACAGGGTACCCAACGTGCGGGCGCTCTAAAAGAGCCTCTCGGTTGCATTTCGAAGGATGAGGCCGCGCAATCTACTTTTTACGGTGCAAAAAGCGTGCGATGTCTTCCTCAGTGGGGCTTTTGATGTCAAAGCGCAGTGAGAGCCAGCGCAGACCCATGGTCACGACAACGCATACGACCAACGCGACGACATTGCTGACCAAGCCACTCATAACGAGGCTTACATAGCTTGTCGATCCGGCGATGGCCGCGATGGCATAAAAGTTAGTGCGTTGGAAAATGCCCGGAACCACGCCCATAAAGCCGTCGCGCAACATGCCGCCGCCCACCGCGGTGAAAAAGCCCATCATGATGCACACCGCCGGTGCAAAGCCGTAGACAAGCGCCTTGTCCGCTCCGGTGGCGGCATAGATGCCGACCGAGATGATGTCGAGCAGGGGAATGAGTTTTTCGGGCTTGTCGACGATTGCCGGGAAAATGTAGATGATGGCTGCCGTGGCAATGGAAAGCGGCAGCGCCATTGGCTGGTTGAGGATGTAGACGTTGCCCACCTGCAGCGTCATGTCGCGCAAGAGACCGCCGCCCAGACCGCAGACCACCGCGAGCGCGACCGCGCCCACCAGGTCGAGCTTGTGCTCGCGCGCAACCAGTACACCCGAGATCGATGCTGCGACAACGGCGAACATCTCGAGCCAAAACGGAATAGCGACCATGGCATCCGAGGCATGTGAGGTAACGGTTATGGCGGCGACGACGGGCAAGATGGGGTCCTTTGGATTGTGGGTTTAGACAATGCCCGTACATAGTACATGGTTGGCGGGCGTGGCGACCCTATTGCTCGGTAAACGGTTGGGACTGGGTGGGGGCGTAGGTACCAAACGTGTACGTCAGCCTTCAAAGATGTCAAAAAATGTCGGTTTTGGAGGGTGATGTACATGTTTTGGTTGGGGCGTGCTGGGATGACGCTACTAGGAAGGTGCGTCTTCGCCCTGCGCGCTCTTCCAGTTGCGGATAAGTGCCTTGCGCAGTTCGTTCTGCTTTCGCTGGTACTCGGCATCCGTGCAGCGGGGCATACCGAGTGCTTCGCGAATGCTGTTCATGGCGCGGTGAAAGGCAAGCTGATTCGCGAACTGTGCCGAGGTGAGCGTAACGATTCGATATCCCATTTGGGCGAGCACGGCCTCTCGTTCCGCATCTGCTCCCTTGCGCTCGGTCTCATCGTGAAAGCCGCCCTTATATTCGATGCCGAGTTCCCTGCGCTGATAAGTAACAAGAGCGTCGATTTTGAGCGTTCGGGCTTTTGTGCAATGCCAGAGACGCTGAGGGATTTCGAGCGGTTTGTTGAGTTCGATGCCTCGGATACCAACGCCGCCTTCGCTTGTTGGGAGTGAGAGGGCGATGGACGATGCGGTCTCCATGGGCGAGGCTGAGTGGTCGTAGATGTGTCTGAGCGCGAGTCTGGCGCGTGTGGCGCCGGGTTTGCCGGGGTGCTGATCGAGCAGCTCGACAATTTCGTCCTTGGAGGTGGTGGCTGGTTGCTCAGTGTAAGGGTCAGAGAGATTGAGCCCCATGCGATAGTCGCCGCAAACTTCGTAACCATACTCGAGGTATTCGATCCTGTCCATCCACTCGGCAGCGAGCACGAAGGTGAAGGCTTCGTCGGTGATAAAGATGCCGGGCGTAAGCTCGACAATATGGTCGTAGGGTAGGTTTTGGCCGAGAACGTGGCAAGTGACACCGTTGGCGCGAATTCGCTCGAAAGCAAATACTACGGAGATGTCGATAGTCTTGAGCATGGTGGACGGAATGCCGCAGTCGGTAAGTGCCTGCCGAATGCGCGCGATGCGTTGCTGGGTAGAGAGGCCCCGCACACCTATCTGGTAGTCGCGTTGTGCGACGGCTTGAACCAGATTCCGCGGTGCATGATGGATGAGCCACGCCGTTTTATGCGAAATGAGAACAGGAGTATCCATTGGGGACCTCTCGCTTCGAGCTGACACCAAACTCTTATGTCCGTTGAGGTGGGGAAATATACCGGATGCGAGCAAATCGACTCATGCTCGGTGCGCGTCATACGCAAACATGTACATCACACTCCAAAAACGACATTTTTTGACATCTTTGGAGGGTGGTGTACATGTTTGAGATATGGGCTGGGATCGACCGCGATGGGGGCGTGGCTGAATAGGAGGGATGTCCAAATTTTGAGCTTTGCTCAAAATTTATCCGGTCGGCTTACGCCGACCGCGCTGCGCTAAAAACGCGCCGCTGGCGCGTTTTCTTTACGCTCCGCGCCCTGGCGGGTTCGAATCCCTCCTCCTGCGCGTTATTGAAATGTGCCCAAAAAGAAAAAAGCCCCATTGCTGGGGCTTATGCCATCTAATGGCGGAGGAGGAGGGATTCGAACCCTCGTGACCTTATACAGGCCAAACGGTTTTCGAGACCGCCGCATTCAACCACTCTGCCACCCCTCCGCGTGGGGTAAAAACAAAGCAGGCTCAAAGGCCTGCTTTGGAATTAACTGGCGGAGAGTCAGGGATTTGAACCCTGGAGACGCTTTTGACGCCTACACGATTTCCAATCGTGCTCCTTCGGCCACTCGGACAACTCTCCGTTAAATGCGAAAGTAAGTATACACGAGGAATCGCAAGGTGCAAGCCGAAAACTTAGCATTTTTTAAAACGCTTGGCCGCACTTGGCGTTGCAGTGGGGTTTGAGGTGCCAAAAAACGGCTTCCGACCAGCGTGGTTGATCAACTCAATTGTTCAAAAAGGGTATTCATAAGCGACTTGGCAATGAATTTAAAAATCTTTGATTGGTGCTGTGGGCCACTGGTATGCATTTTGCGACCACAGCCTTGTGCCCGTTGACCTGCGGCTTGGCTCAGCTTGTCCCCGCGGCACCGTATCTTGTCCACAAATCCGTCAAGCATTTGGTCGGCATTTGGTTGGAATGCGCATGAAACACCGTGCGAGTATGGGCATATGTGGAGGTCATGAGGTTGTAGCTGCATATTCTTGCAGCCTAGGAGGTTGAAAGATATTATTACCAAGTCTTTTCCTGCTTCAGGCGCACCTTCACGACCTGAAGCCACATTTGCCCAGAGGAGGTGACAATATGAAGGCTTATGAACTGCTGTTCTTTGTTGACCCGTCGCTCGACCCCGAGACTCGTCTCGCTGTTATGAAGCGTATCGATACCACGATCGCTGAGGGCGCTGGCAAGGTCGACTCCGTTGACGAGTGGGGCAAGCGCAAGCTCGCCTACGAGATCAACGACCTCACCGATGGTGACTACACCCTCATCAACTTCCACGCAGATCCTACCCAGATCGCCGAGCTTGATCGCGTCCTGCGCATCACCGACGCTGTGGTCCGCCACATGATCGTCCGTCGCGACGACCAGGAGTAAGACTGTCGTTTTGGACTGGGCTTGTGCCCCAAGAGGAAGTAGTGAGTTATGAGCATCAATCGAGTGAACATCACCGGTAACCTCACGCGTGATCCCGAGCTGCGCGCCACCGCCGGCGGAACCCAGGTTCTGTCCTTTGGCGTCGCCGTGAACGATCGTCGCCGCAACCCGCAGACTGGCGAGTGGGAGGACTATCCCAACTTTGTCGACTGCACCATGTTCGGCACGCGCGCCGAGGCCGTGAGCCGTTTCCTGGCAAAGGGAAACAAGGTCGCGATCGAGGGCAAGCTGCGCTACAGCTCTTGGGAGCGCGACGGCCAGCGCCGGAGCAAGCTTGAAGTCATCGTCGATGAGATCGAGTTTATGAGCTCCCGTGGTGGCCAGGGTGGCTACGATCAGGGCGGTTACGCCCCCGCAGCTCCCGCGCCCGCACCGCGTCCTGCCGCACCGGTGGCTACGCCGCCCGCGGTCGACGTCTACGATGAGGACATCCCGTTTTAAGGGCTGTTCACCTATTTTTGAGTGAGAGGCGGCTTCGGTTCGCCGAAGTTGCCAAACGAAAGGTATTTTGACATGGCTAATGATTTTTCTGCACGTCAGCCGCGTCGTAAGTACTGCCAGTTCTGCAAGGAGAACACTGAGTTCATCGACTATAAGGATACTCAGCTTCTCCGTAAGTACATGACCGACCGTGGCAAGATCAAGCCCCGTCGCGTCACTGGCGCTTGCACGCAGCATCAGCATGACATCGCCAACGCCATCAAGCGCGCCCGCGAGATGGCTCTCCTGCCGTACACCGTCCCCGTGGTTTCCTCTCGTGGCAACCGCGACCGCGGCTAAGAAGGGAGACGCATCATGAAGGTTATTCTTCTCGATGAGATCAAGGGCAAGGGCGGCGAGGGTGACGTCGTAGAGGTCGCTCAGGGTTACGCTGAGAACTTCCTGTTCCCCAAGAAGCTCGCTGTTGCCGCCACCAAGGGCAACCTCAAGCAGCTTGACGAGCGTCGCAACAACATCGCCAAGCGCGAGGCCGTCCGTCTGGCTACCGCCAACGAGACCAAGGCTGCCTTCGAGGGCAAGACGGTCACCGTTGACGTCAAGGTCGGCGACGAGGGCATCCTCTTTGGCTCCGTTACCGCCGCTATGATCGCTGACGCCATCAAGGCTCAGCTCGGTATGGACATCGACCGCAAGCGCGTCGAGCTCGGTAAGCCCATCAAGGTTGCCGGTGCCCACACCGTTGCCATCTCGCTGTACCGCGAGATCAAGGCCGAGGTTGTCGTTCTCGTTGGCGTTACCGCCGAGGAGCTCGCTGCCGAGGCTGAGGTCGAGGAGGCCGCTGAGGTCGCCGAGGCCGAGACCGCCGAGGTCGAGACTGAGGCTGCTGCCGAGTAGCATTTGCTGCAACGCAACAATCTTGTTCTAAGAAGGGCGCTCTGGGAGACCAGGGCGCCCTTTTTGCTTTTTAGCGCGATGCGAGTGCCATAGGGGGCGGCGCGGTGAGGCCTATTTGTGGGACCGTTCATCCGTTTCGTTCGGTGATGATTGTCGAGGCGCGGCTCGTTTGAAGGCCGCGGCTGATACTATGGATGCTCGCAAGCGATATGAATGAGGATGCTCATGGCATATGACGATAGGGAGACTGGACTGACGGTTGAGGACCGCGGCTCCAAGTTGGGTCTTCCCCAAAACCAAGATGCAGAGGCCAATGTTCTGGCCGCTATGCTGCTGTCGCCCGAGGTGGTCGAAGAGGCCCAGGTCGAGCTGCAGCCCGATGACTTCTACCGGCCCATTCATAAGACCATCTATACCGCGATGGTCGATATGTACAACAGCCGCATTCCCATCGATTCCATCTCGCTGATCGATTACCTGCGCAGCATCAACAAGCTCGATGCCGTGGGCGGCGAGGCGTACATTTTGGAGCTGATGGGCCAGACCCTGTCGCTCGTCAACTGGCAGCACCATGCCGCCATCGTCCGCCGCGACTCGATGCTGCGCGAGCTGATCGGTGCCACCAACGAGATCAACGCGCTGGCCTATAACGCCCCTACCGACACCAAGGAGGTCGTGGAGCTGGCCGAGAGCAAGCTGCTCAAGGTCACGGCGCGCGAGGTCAAGTCGAGCTATAAGACACTGACCGAGTTTATGGTCGAGGCCTATAACGAGGCCGAGGAAGTGTGTAAGGCCGGCGGACAGGCCGCGGGCGTGCCCACCGGCTTCCCGTCACTCGACCGCATGCTCATGGGTTTCCGCGAGGGCCAGCTCATCATTATCGGCGCCCGCCCTGCCGTGGGTAAGACGTCGTTCGCTCTGAACCTGGCGCTGAATGCCGCCGCTGCGGGCTATACCGTCGGCTTCTTCTCGCTGGAGATGTCGGGCAAGGAAATTGCCCAGCGCCTGATTTGCGCCTACGCCATGATCTCGATCAGTGACTTCCGCATGGGCCGCATTGGCCCCGAGCAGTGGGCCAATATCAACGAGGCCACGCAGACCTTGTCCAAGCTCGATATTCTGATTGACGATACGCCCGGCACCACAGTGACCGAGATTCGCGCCAAGAGCCGCCGCATGCTCCATAACAAGGAGAAGGCAATCATCATCCTGGACTACCTGCAGCTGGTGAGTCCTCCGCCGGGACGCCGCTCCGAGAGCCGTACCGTCGAGGTTTCGGAGATGTCGCGTGGCCTGAAGATCATGGCCAAGGAGCTCAAGATCCCGCTCATCGCGCTGTCGCAGCTCTCGCGTCAGGTCGAATCCCGTACCGGCAAGCGCCCGCAACTTTCCGACCTTCGTGAATCGGGCTCCATCGAGCAGGACGCCGATATCGTTATGTTCTTGGACCGCTCCGCCGACGAGGCCGAGGCCTCGCGCGACGATCGACCCGACGAGGGCGTTACGCGTATCGTCGTGGCCAAGAACCGTTCGGGCCCGATCGGCGACGTCGACCTGATGTTCCTGCCGGCATCCACCAAGTTCTATGAGCTTGATGGGGCACATGCCGAGGAGTAGGACAGGCGCCCGTTGCACGGGTATACTGGGAATGTTTTGTGCTTCTGCGTGCCGGCGTGGCGCGTAGACAGTCCATGAATGTAAGGAGTAAACATGCCGTCAACCGTTTTGGTCGGTGCCCAGTGGGGCGATGAGGGCAAGGGTAAGATTTGCGACCTGGTCGCCGGCGACTTCGATGCCGTCGTGCGCTACTCGGGCGGCAACAACGCCGGTCACACCATCGTCGTCAACGGCAAGAAGTACGGCCTGCACCAGGTGCCCTCCGGCATCATGTATTCTGACCACGTGTCGGTGATCGGTAACGGCTGCGTCGTCAACCCCAAGGTTGTCCTTGAGGAGATCGACATGTTCGAGGCCGACGGCATCACCACCAAGAACCTCAAGATTAGTGGCAACGCGCATGTCATCATGCCGTACCACATCGATCTGGATGGCGCCTTTGAGCAGAAGCTCGGCAAGAAGAACATCGGTACCACCAAGCGCGGCATCGGTCCGTGCTATCAGGACAAGATGGCCCGCATTGGCCTGCGCATGCAGGACATGCTGGACGAGGCACTGTTCCGCGACAAGCTGGAGACCGCTCTCGCCCGCGTGAACCCCGAGCTCGAGCTCATCTACAACCTGCCCACCTACACAGTGGATCAGATTTGCGACGAGTACCTGCCGATGGCCGAGCGCCTGCGTCCCTACATCACCGAGACGAGCCTGCTGCTCAACAACATGATCGATGAGGGCAAGGACCTGCTGTTTGAGGGCGCCCAGGCGACGCTGCTCGACATCGACCACGGCACCTATCCGTACGTGACGTCTTCCAACTGCACCGCCGGCGGCGCCATCACCGGCTCCGGCGTCGGCATGAAGAACGTCGATCGCGTGCTGGGCGTCATGAAGGCTTATATCACCCGCGTCGGTTCGGGCCCCATGCCCACCGAGCTTTCCTATGAGTCCGAGGCTGGCCACACGCTGACCGAGGAGGGCTATGAGTACGGCGTGACCACCGGTCGCCGTCGTCGTTGCGGCTGGTTTGACGGCCCTATCGCCAACTATGCCTCGCGCGTCAACGGCCTCACCGACATCGCCCTGACCAAGCTCGACGTGCTTTCGGCCTTCGACACCATTAAGGTGTGCGTTGCCTATGACGTCGATGGCGAGCGTTACACCAGCGTGCCCGAGCACCAGGTGCGCTTTGAGCATGCCAAGCCCATCTACGAGGAGCTTCCTGGCTGGAAGTGCGATATCACCGGCTGCCGCAGCTTTGACGAGCTGCCGCAAGAGGCTCAGGACTACGTGGCGTTTATCGAGGATCTGGCACACACCCGCGTGACGTTCATTGGCGTCGGCGCTGGTCGCGAGCAGATCATCAACCGATTCTGGAAGTAATCGGGACTATTTGGTTATTGCGATATACCCCTTTGCAGCCCGGACGGGCGGCCGAGGGGTATATTTGCTTGCAAAGGGCTCGCGCGGAGCGGGCCGTTCATCCATAGAGGAGGCACCCTTGAAGGCGGACACTCAAACCATCGACATCCTGTTGTTGGGCAGCGGCGGCCGTGAGCATGCTTTGGCAGCTAAGCTCGCAGCATCACCGCGCGCCGGCAAGCTCTACATTGCGCCGGGTAACGGCGGCACCGCGAGCTGCGGTGAGAACGTTGTTCTCGACGACTGCGATCCTGCGGCCGTGGCGGCGTTTGCGCAGAGCCGCGGATGCGGACTCGTGGTAATTGGCCCCGAGGCTCCGCTCGTGGCGGGCGTGGCCGACGCCGTGCGCGCGGCGGGTATTCCCTGCTTTGGCCCGGGTGCCGAGGGCGCCCAGATGGAGGGCTCCAAGCTGTTCTCCAAGCAGCTCATGGAGCGTGCGGGCATTCCGACGGCAGCCTATGGTTCGTTTACCGACGAGGCTTCGGCTCTCGCCTACGTGCGCGAGCAGGGCGCTCCGCTGGTCGTGAAGGCCGACGGCCTTGCCGCGGGCAAGGGCGTTATCGTGGCGACCGAACTTGAGCAGGCCGAGGAGGCCGTGCGCGAGTGCTTTGGCGGCACCTTTGGCGATGCCGGCAACACCGTGGTTATCGAGGAGATGCTCGTTGGTCCCGAGTGCTCACTGCTCGCCTTTACCGACGGCAAGACCGTGCGCCCCATGGCCACCTCGCAGGACCACAAGCGCGCCCTCGAGGGCGACAAGGGCCCCAACACCGGCGGCATGGGCGTCTACAGCCCGGTGCCCATCGTGACCGACGAGGAGCACGCCACCATGGTGGCGGTCATGGAGCAGACCGTTGCCGAGCTTGCTGCCGAGGGCATCGACTACCGCGGCTGCCTGTATGGCGGCTTTATGCTCACGCCTGCCGGCCCCAAGGTGCTGGAGTTCAATGCCCGCTTTGGCGACCCCGAGACGCAGGTCGTGCTGCCGCGCCTTAAGAACGACCTGGTTGAGGTCATGCTCGCCTGCGCCAACTGCGAGCTCGATCAGATTGAGCTCGACTGGCGTGACGAGTGGGCTGTGGCCGTTGTCCTGACGAGCGCGGGCTATCCCGGCAGCTACGAGAAGGGCAAGGTCATCACCGGTATCGCCGATGCCGAGGTCATGGAGAACGTGACCGTGTACCACGCGGGCACTGCCGTGGTGGACGGCCAGCTCGTGACCAATGGTGGCCGCGTGCTTGCCGTGACCGCGCTGGGCGATACGTTTGAGAACGCCCGCAACCTTGCCTACGAGGCCTGCGAGAAGATTGATTTTGAGGGCAAGACCCTGCGTCACGACATCGGCCTGCGCGCGCTGCGCGGCCGCGACGCCTGGGATGCCTAAAATCCGAGAGGAATGAGACGGATGGACGAGAAGAACGAAGAGCTCGTGGACGCGCAGATCGTCGAAGAGGACAGCCGCGTGTATGGGCACGCCGAGGGCGAGCCTGGTGGCGAGGTCGCTGACGAGCCGGCGCTGGTGCTGGGCGATGACGACCCGCACGATGCCGAGCTGCACGAGAAGATTCTTTCGGAGGAGTGCGCCTGGAAGGGCAAGATCCTCGACGTCCACCGTCTTGAGGTTGAGCTGCCCAACGGTCACCGCAGCGCCCGCGATATCGTTCGCCATCCGGGTGCGGCGGCCGTTGTGGCACTGACCGAGAGCGGCAAGATCGTACTGGTGCGTCAGTACCGCACCGCCATCGACCGCGTGACGGTCGAGATTCCTGCCGGCAAGCTCGACCCGGGCGAGGACCCGCTTGATTGCGCCAAGCGCGAACTGCATGAGGAGACGGGCTTTAAGGCTGGTCGTATTCGCTTTTTGACGTCGATTGTCACGTCCTGCGGTTTTTGCGATGAGATCATCCACATCTACTTGGCTACCAAGCTCGAGTTTGATGCGCCCAACCCCGATGATGACGAGTTTGTCAACGTGGACCTGGTGCCGCTGCACGAGCTGATCGACGCCGTGCTCGACGGCAAGATCGAAGACGCCAAGACCGTCGTAGGCGCGCTTGCCTGCGACAGCATCGCGCACCGCTTGGGTGGGGCCGAGCTGTAACGAGCGGGAATAGCCCTGGGACAAGAACTACTGATTACTTTGTCCCAGGGCCTTATGTTGCTGATATTTCTTTGAGGATCACATGTTTAAGAGGTTTCTTTCGTATTACAAGCCCCAGATGGGGCTTTTTGTTGCTGATACTGTTTGTGCTCTGGTGCTTGCCGCCATTGACCTGGCGTTCCCCATTATCCTTCGCAATTTGACCGGTGGGCTGTTTACTCAGGGTCAGGCTGCCATTATGCAGGCGCTCGGCATGATCGCGGTGGGCTTGGTGCTGATGTATGCCGTCCGCTGCGCCTGCCGCTACTTTGTGAGCTATTGGGGTCACGTGATGGGTGCGCGCATGGAGTCCAAAATGCGCGAGGACCTGTTCGACCAGTATGAGCGCTTTAGCTTTGCGTACTTCGACCGCAACAGCTCGGGCGACATGATGAGCCGCGTGGTCAACGACCTGTTCGATATCTGCGAGGCGGCGCACCACGTGCCCGAGTGGATCATCATCTGCGGCATCGAGATTATCGGCTCGTTTGTGATCCTCTTTACCATCGCCCCGGTGCTGGCGCTCGCCATGGCCGTGGTGACGGCGGCGTTTGCGGTCATCATGTTTTGGCAAAACATGCGTATGCGCGAGGTCTTTAGCGACAACCGCAAAAAGATCAGCGGCATCAATGCGCAGCTGCAGGATTCGCTGGCGGGCATGCGCGTGGTCAAGAGCTTTGCCAACGAGGAGACCGAACGCTTCAAGTTCCGCGCCTCCAACAATCGCTATCTTTCGTCCAAGGAGAACATGTATCACGCCATGGGCGTCTATACCGCGACGTATGGCCTGCTCTCGGGCGTGCTCTATGTGATCGTGGTGCTGCTGGGCGGCTGGCTGGTCGCCCAGGGACAGCTGCAGGCGGTCGATATGGCGACCTTTGCACTCTATATTTCGCTGTTCTGCACGCCGCTTGAGACGCTCGTCAATTCGGCCGAAACGTATCAGAAGGCTATCGCCGGCTTTAAGCGTATGGACGAGGTGCTCTCGACGGCGCCGGATATCCAGGACAAGCCGGGCGCCACTGATCTGCAGGTGACTGCCGGCGCCGTGGAGTATCACGACGTGTGCTTTAACTACGAGGACGTTGAGCTGGGCGAGGGCTATGCCGACGAGCGACCCGTTATCGACCATATGGACCTGTCCATCAAGCCCGGGCAGACCATCGCTTTGGTTGGCCCTTCGGGCGGCGGCAAGTCCACGACCTGTTCGCTGCTGCCGCGCTTTTATGACGTGGCTACCGGATCCATTAGCATCGACGGTCAGGACGTGCGCGATGTGACGCAGCAGAGCCTGCGCCGCGCCATCGGCCTGGTGCAGCAGGATGTCTACCTGTTTGACGGTACGATTGGCGAGAACATCGCCTACGGCAAGCCGGGTGCTACGGCAGAAGAGATCGCCGAGGCGGCCCGCCGCGCCAATATCGATACCTTTATCGAATCGCTTCCGCAGGGCTACGACACCGTGGTGGGCGAGCGCGGCAGCCGTCTTTCGGGCGGACAGAAGCAGCGCGTTGCCATCGCGCGCGTGTTTCTCAAGAACCCCAAGATCCTGATTTTGGACGAGGCGACGAGTGCTTTGGATAACGAGAGCGAGGAGGCGGTGCAGGCGTCGCTCGAAGAGCTGGCACGCGGCCGTACCACAATCATCATCGCCCACCGCCTTTCGACCATTAAGCATGCTGACGAGATTGCGACCGTTGAGCATGGTCGCGTTGTGGAACGTGGCACGCATGAACAGCTTCTCGCCCGTGGCGGCACCTATGCCCGTTACTATCGAATGCAGTTCGAAGGTGCGCGTGCGCACGAGCTCGACTGATTGATATGACAGGAAGTTTATGGCTGACAAGAACCCTTTGACTCCGGAAGAAGTGACGGAGTTATTCTCCGAAATCGATGCATCCGGTGTCTTGGATCCCACGCTTGCCAAAAAGCGAACCGAGCGCATGCGTGAGAAGGAGGCTGCGGCCAAGCGCGGTGACAAAGCTGCGCTAGCGCAGCTGCGCAGCGAGGACCGCGCGAGCCAGGCAAAACATATCGACCCGCTGTCCGAGGACGATCCTTCGGGCTCGCAGGTGAGCCATACCATTACAAAGACCGCGATGGCCGTGGTCATCGGTATTTTGGTGCTGATCGTGGGCATGCAGATCGGCTACGGCGTGATGCGTCGTCTGAACACCGCGAACCTCTCCGAGAGCGTTTCGGTCGATACCGTTTCGACGGCGCTGAAGGGCGGCCTTGAGTGGGGCAACGGCTTTACGCAGTTCCCACTCGACTTTACCGTCGATGAAGCCGATGAGCGTACGGGCACGGTCGAGGTGACGGTGTTGGACACATCGTCTGCCAACGAGCTCGAGCTGCTGTCCAACGGGCAGATTCAGGCCGCGGCGCTTGCGACCAACGCGCTGCTCAACGATAAGATCGACCGCGTGGTGTATAACGTTCACGCCTATATCGACGAGGATAGCAACATTCAGCACGATTCCTTCTTTGGCATGTTCCCCGCGCGCGGCCACCAGAGCGCCATTTTGACGTTCGTGTGGACCAAGAGCTCATCCAACGCCACGAGTATCGACTGGAAGATGCGCATCGTGAGTATGGATGACACCATCGCCGAGCGCATTCAGAAGCAGGTGAACTCGGTGTCGTCGTTGATTGAGGACCCGGTGGTGAGCCAGACCAAGATTGACGAGGAAAAAGCCGAGCGCGATCTGGAGCATCGTCTGCATGGCCGCGAGATTTTCCGTGGCGGCAAGCCCGATCGCACACCGTCCGAACTGCTGGAGCAGGACAAGAAAAAATAAGACGCCATCATCCCGCGTGAGCCACAAGCCCCGCGGGATGATTTTTCTGGGACGGGGATTAAAAAACATTATGCATAGAAAGTCATAATTATCATTTCGTAAACATTTCGATGAAATTAACGCCATGAGGCATGCTTGCGGTTACAATACCGCGAGGCCTAACTACACACCTTTAAGCCGGTCCTGTGAGACCGGGAAGGAGAATTATGGCGAACAACCATACCGCGGGCGCTGCCGCCCGCACCTTCGCGCCCAGCGAGCTTTGCCAGCGTATGCTGGCCAAAACCAGCAAGGGCACCTGCGGTCCCTGCATCCTGTATCTTGAGGATGGGACCATTTTTTATGGACGTGCATGCGGCGCCGAGGGCACCGCGACCGGCGAAGTTTGCTTCAACACCTCGCTCGAGGGCTACTTTGAGGTCATGACCGACCCGAGTTATGCCGGCCAAATCGTAACCATGACCTATCCGCAGATCGGCAACTACGGTATCGACGAGACCGACGTCCAGTCGGCCTTCCCCGGCGACGCCGTGCGCCCTGCGAGCGCTCCGGCCATGCGCGGCATGATCGTTCGCGACATGTGCGCCACGCCTTCTAACTGGCGCTCGGCCGTCAGCGTGCCGGAGTACCTGCGCGCTCACGGCATCGTCGCTATCGAGGGTGTCGACACTCGCGCCCTGGTGCGCCACCTGCGCGACAATGGTTCCAAGATGGGCATTATTTCGACCGAGATCTTCGACGTCGACGAGCTTGCCGAGCGTCTGGCCGCTGCGCCCACGCTGGTAGGCGAGAACCTGGTCAAGACCGTAAGTTGCCCCGTACCTCACGAGTTTGTGGCCGCCGACCTGCCTGCCACGCATGACTTTGCGCTTACGGCTGCCGCTCCTGCCCGTCACAAAGTGGTCGCCTACGACTGCGGTGTGAAGCGCGGCATTCTGGAGGGTCTGGTCCGCGCCGGCTGCGACCTTACCGTCGTGCCGTGGGATACGCCCGCCCAGCAGGTGCTCGACATGAATCCCGACGGTGTCTTTTTGTCCAATGGTCCCGGCGACCCCGACGCCGTGGTGGAGACCTACGAGCAGGTGCAGCAGCTGATCGGCAAGGTGCCGGTCTTTGGTATTTGTCTTGGTCACCAGATGATCAACCTGGCCTGCGGCGCTCAGATGGAAAAGCTTAAGTTCGGTCACCGCGGTGGCAACCAGCCGGTCATGAACCTGGTAAGCCGTCGCGTGGAGATTACCGCGCAAAACCATGGCTTTGGTCTGCTGTTCCCCAGCTTGGGCAAGCTTGTCCCCGAGCTTTCCGGCGGCGAGACCGAGCATGCGGCCGATGGGGATCTGCGCGTCTGGGTGCGCCGCGGCATCGCGCCAGTCGTGATGAACGAGCGCTTCGGCCGCATTCGCCTGACGCATGTGAACCTCAACGACGGCACCGCCGAGGGCATCCAGCTGCTCGACGCGCCGTGCTTCTCGGTGCAGTACCACCCCGAGGCCTCGCCCGGACCCACCGATGCCCACTATCTCTTTACTGCCTTTACGCGACTCATGGACGGCGAGGAGAACTACCTGGACATCGACACCGCGAAGGACCGCCTGCAGGGCTGGAACTTTGCCGACGATGGTTCCGCCGTTCTACCGAACGGCGGACCGGTCGACGCTGCGGCTGCATCTGGCACATCATCTTGCCGTTCTGCTTCGGACGCGCGGGCATAAGCCCAGCGCGCCCTCGCATCACGGCAACCTGATGCACCAGCTGCACCCTCGCTGACTTTTTCAAAACATTGAGTCAGCCTCTCTAGGAGGTTTTAAACATGCCTAAACGTACTGACATCAAGCGTATCCTCGTCATTGGCTCGGGCCCCATTGTCATTGGCCAGGCCTGTGAGTTTGACTACTCCGGCGCCCAGGCCTGCAAGGTGCTCAAGGAGGATGGCTTTGAGGTCATCCTGGTCAACTCCAACCCGGCGACCATCATGACCGACCCGGGCTTGGCCGACCGCACCTATGTCGAGCCCATCACTGCCGAGTTTATCGAGCGCGTAATCAAGAAAGAGCGCCCGGACGCGCTGCTGCCCACGCTGGGCGGCCAGACCGGTCTGAACGCCGCCGTCGAACTGGCAAAGGACGGCACGCTCGACAAGTACGGCGTCGAGATGATCGGCTGCGACCTTGCCGCCATCGAGCGCGGCGAGGACCGCAAGCTCTTTAACGAGGCCATGGCCGAGATCGGCCTGGAGGTCGCGCGCTCGGGCTATGCCTACAGCGTGGCCGACGCCGAGGCCATCGCCGAGCGCGTGGGATATCCCTGCGTGCTGCGTCCGAGCTTTACCCTCGGCGGCGCCGGTGGTGGCATCGCGCATACTCACGAGGAGCTCGTCTCCATCGTGAGCCAGGGTCTGGAGCTCTCACCTGCCCACGAGGTATTGGTCGAGGAGTCCATCGAGGGCTGGAAAGAGTATGAGATGGAGGTCATGCGTGACCACGCCGGCAACGGCATCATCGTGTGCTCCATCGAGAACCTCGACCCCATGGGCGTGCATACCGGCGACTCCATCACCGTGGCGCCGGCGCAGACGCTCTCCGACCTTGAGTATCAGCGCATGCGTGTCGCCTCGCTCGCCATCTTGGAGAAGATCGGCGTCGAGACCGGCGGCTCCAACGTACAGTTTGCCGTGAACCCCCAGACCGGCCGCCTGATCGTCATCGAGATGAACCCGCGCGTGAGCCGCTCGTCCGCCCTCGCTTCCAAGGCCACGGGTTTCCCCATCGCCAAGGCCGCCGCGCGCCTGGCTGTGGGCTACACGCTCGACGAGATTGTCAACGACATCACCAAGGCTACGCCCGCCTGCTTTGAGCCCACAATCGACTACTGTGTGGTCAAGGTGCCGCGCTTTGCCTTCGAGAAGTTCAAGGGTACCGACCCCACGCTCACCACGCGCATGAAGGCCGTGGGCGAGATCATGGCGATCGGCCGCACCTTTGAGGAGGCCTTTGGCAAGGCCATGCGTTCGCTGGAGGACGGGCATCAGGGCATTTGTGCCGGTGGCAAGGAAGGTGCCGACAAACTGAGCGACGATGAGCTCGCTCAAGCCGTGGCAACGCCGACCGAGCACCGCATCTTCTTTGTGGTCGAGGCCCTGCGCCGTGGCTGGGACATCGCTCGCATCCATGCCATCTGCGGTATCGATCCGTGGTACCTCAACCGTATCAATGACATGGTGCAGGTCCAGGAGAGCATCCGCGGCCTGCGTGTGGAGGATATCGACGCCGACGCGATGCGCCTGCTCAAACAGTACGGCACGAGCGACGCCGAGATCGCCGCGCTGACCAGCTCGGGCGAGCGCTTTGTGCGCGCCTATCGCAAGGGCCTGGGCGTGGTTCCCAGCATGAAGACGGTTGATACCTGCGCTGCGGAGTTCTCGAGCGCCACGGAGTACCACTACAAGACGTACGAGAACATCTACCGCACGAGCCCGGATGCCAAGAAGTGCGTGGCTCCCGACGAGACCACGCCGGCGGACAAGCCCAAGGCGATGATCCTGGGCGCCGGCCCCAACCGCATTGGCCAGGGTATCGAGTTCGATTACTGCTGCGTGCACGCGAGCTACGCGCTGGCAGCCCGCGGCTTCGAGACCATCATGGTCAACTGCAATCCCGAGACCGTCTCGACCGACTACGACACGTCCGACCGCCTGTACTTTGAGCCGCTCACCTACGAGGACGTCATGGACGTTATCGATGTTGAGCGACCCGACGGCGTCGTGGTGACGCTCGGCGGCCAGACTCCGCTTAAGCTGGCGCGCATGCTCGAGGAGAGTGGCGTCAACATCATGGGCACCAAGCCCGATGCCATCGACTTTGCCGAGGACCGCGAGCGCTTCGCCGCTCTGCTCGACAAGCTGGGCATCATGTACCCGCCGGCGGGCCAGGCAACCTCGTTTGAGGAGGCCGAGGCCGTGGCCGCGCATATCGGCTACCCGCTGCTGGTGCGTCCGAGCTACGTGCTGGGCGGCCGCGGCATGATGATCGCCTACGATGCCGAGCATCTGCGCGATTACATGGCCGAGGCCGCGCGCATTAGCCCCGACTACCCGGTGTATCTGGACCGCTTCTTGGAGGGCGCGATCGAGTCCGATGTCGACGCCCTGTGCGATGGCGAAGAGGTCTACATCGGCGGCATTCTGGAGCATATCGAGGAGGCCGGTATTCACTCCGGCGACTCTGCGACCTGCATCCCGCCGTTCAGCTTTAGCGAGAGCCTGCAGGCAAAGCTTCGCGAGACCACGCGCCGCATCGCGATGGCGCTGGGCGTACGCGGCCTGGTCAACGTGCAGTACGCCATCAAGGGCGAGACCGTTTACGTGATCGAGGCCAACCCGCGTGCCAGCCGCACCGTGCCGTTTATCTCCAAGGCCACCGGCGTGCCGCTGGCCAAGTGCGCGGCGCGTATCATGGCGGGCGATTCCATCGCAAGCCTGGGCCTGCCGAGCGACGAGCGTCAGCTGGACTGGTTCTGCATGAAGGAAGCCGTTATGCCCTGGGGCCGTTTCCCGGGCGCCGACGTTATCCTGGGGCCCGAGATGAAGTCGACGGGCGAGGTCATGGGTATCGCCAAGAGCTATCCCGAGGCATACGCCAAGACGCAACTGGCGATTGACTACAAGCTGCCCGACCCGAGCGCCGGTAAGGTGTTCATCAGCGTGTGCGACCGCGACAAGCGTCATATCCTTTCGGTCGCCCGTATCCTGCGCTACCTAGGCTTTGACATCTGCTCCACTGAGGGCACGGCGCGCGTGCTGCGTGGAGGCAACGTGACGTGCGAGGTCGTGGAGAAGATCAGCGGCCCGCACGATGGCGAGCGTCCCAACATCGGCGACCTGATCGCCGACGGCAAGATCGCGGTGATCGTCAATACGCCGTATGGCCCGGGTTCTCGTGGCGACGGCTACCTTCTGCGCACCGAGGCCGTGCGCCGCGGCGTGACCTGCGTGACCGCGATGTCCGCGGCCAACACGTACGTGAGCGCTATCGAGGCCGTGCGCGAGGACGAGCAGGGTCACGGTAGCGCCAACGACATGGGCATGGACGTCATCGCCCTGCAGGACCTGCCGCAGTACACGGTGTAGTGTGACCTGTCCGGCCGGGGCGGGAGGGGCCGAGATTTCCCCCTTTCGCTCCGGCTGCAAGCAGAGTCGCTCAGGAGGAAACTCGGCCCCTCCCGCCCCGGCCTGCGGTGACTCGGTTGCACCGTGTGCTGCCGAAGGGGCTTTGCGCGATGATTGGGGCTGAACAGAAAATGAGTGTGGGCTCTGTCGTTCATTCGAACGACAGAGCCCACGTTTTGTATGGGGTCTCTTGGCGAATTTTCATTCGCCAAGAGACTTTTTGCTATGGGGGAGACATGTCTCTGAACAGTTAGTTCAGATACGTATTTTTTTAAAGGTAGCGCGCAGAGATGTGGTGTAAGAGGCGGGGCATGCCCCGCCTCTTCTCTTT
>UQIL01000030.1 GCA_900541025.1 uncultured Collinsella sp.
CAAAGGGACGGTCCCTTTGTAGCGTCGGCTTACTAGAAAAGTAAATATTGTTTCAAGCGAGTAGCCTCCCGCCCGCCTCTCACACATATCGTTCCACGCGCAGTTTCGCAGCGAGCGAAGCGAAGCGAGAATGTTTGAGCATGGAATGATATGTGTGAGAGGCGGGCGGGAGGGATATGAGCGCCCCTAGGCGACGCCGCTGGAGCCGAAGCCTCCTTTGCCTCGGTCGGTTTCGTCTAGTTCTTCTACTTCTACGAGGTTGACCGTGGGGACTTCTTGGATGACGAGTTGGGCTATGCGGTCGCCTTTGTTGATTTGGATATTGTTGGAGGGATCCAGGTTGATGAGGATAACCTTGAGTTCTCCTCGGTAGTGGGCGTCGATGAGGCCCGGCGTATTGACTATAGACAGGCCCTGCTTGATGGCCAAGCCGCTGCGGGGCTGGACGAAGCCGGCGTAGCCGTCGGGCAGGGCGATGGCCAGCCCAGTGGAGACCAGACGACGCTCGAAAGGCTTCAGAACGCAGTCCTCGTTGGAGCGCAGGTCCAGGCCGGCGTCTGTGGGGTGAGCGAATTTGGGAAGCTCGACGGTGGGGTCGAGACGCTTAATGTTGACGGTAATGTTGGACATGAAATCACCTTAGCTTGTCGAGCTCTTGCAGAAACTCATCGACGTCTTTGAAATCGCGGTAGACCGAGGCAAAACGGATATAGGCCACCTTATCGATCTTGGCCAAGCGCTTGAGCACCATGTCACCCAACTCATGGGACGTAACGGCCGTAAGCGTGCGGGAACGAAGCTCAACCTCGATATCGTCGATAATCTCATTGAGCTTCTTCGTGTCGATATCGCGCTTGATCGTAGCGCGCATCAAGCCGACAAGCAGCTTATTGCGATCGAATCGTTGCTTGGTTCCGTCTGACTTAATAACCTCGATAGGATCTTCGCAACGCTCGAATGTCGTAAAGCGATAATTGCACGAGCAGCATTCACGACGGCGCTTGATAGTATTATTCGATTCCTGCATACGGGAATCTACGACGCGGGTATGTGCCTTGCCGCATTTGGGACAGCGCATGGAACCTCCTCTTAAACGATAACAAGGGTACCATGCGACCGACCCGAAATCTTACGAACGGGCCGGAACTTTCAGAACTGCACCAGCATCAAGAGAGCCGCGATCGAGGTGATTGACGCTACGAATCATGTCGGAAGTCTCCTGTGTGGAAAGGCCATCGATGGGATGCTCCTGGGCAAGCGACCACAGGGAATCGCCGGACTGCACGCGAACCGTCTCGTAGGTAACGTTGGCTACGGAATCGGCATATGCAGCGTGACGAGCAGAAAAAACTGACGTGGCGAGCACAAAGAACAGGGTAAACGCCACGGCAACAGCAACAATCGTCGAGGCCTTCAGGGCAACAGGAGCCAAAGCAACGGACGCACGCTGGGTGCGAACGGGTTTAGTGGCCACGGTCTGAAAATGAGAACGTCCACCCTTCACGACCGTAAAGGCCGGCGATGCGGGCACCTCAAGCTTAAGAGCGAGGTTTCCCTGGACCATATCCGCTGCGTTCATTCTGTTCTCCTCTCGTTTGTTTTGACGAGAACTGTTTTATCAAGCCGCGGGGACAAAAAAGTCTAGCGCGGGAACGAGTGTTCGGTTATTATTATCTTCGAACAGTTGTTCCTGTCAAGCAAAAATAGAACATTTGTTTGGTATGGGTAGAGAGGAATCCCTGATGGCTCGCAAAATTACCAAGCGTCAGCAGCAAATTTACGACTTCATCAAGGAATATCAGCAGGAGAAGGGCTATCCGCCCAGTGTACGCGAGATGGCTTCGGCTGTGGGCCTTTCCTCCCCTAGCACTGTACATGCGCATCTCTCCGCACTCGAAGCACGAGGCCTGCTCAAGCGTGACGCCACCAAGCCTCGCGCTCTCGAGCTCTTTGACGAGGACGGATCTTCCGTCTCCATCTCAAAGTCCGATGAGTCCGCGGCGCCCCGTGGCACCGTATCGCTGCCTCTCGTAGGCCGAGTCGCTGCAGGGATTCCCATCCTTGCCGAGCAGAATATCGAAGACACCTTTACCATCCCAACCGAGATCGCAACGGACCAGGGGTCCTTTATCCTCGAGGTCCACGGCAATTCGATGATTAACGTCGGCATTTATAACGGCGACTACATCATCGTTCGTGAGCAGAAGAGTGCCATGAATGGCGAGATTGTCGTGGCTATGATCGATGGCTCTGCAACGGTCAAAACATTCTACAAGGAGCAGGGACGCGTTCGTCTGCAGCCCGAAAACGACACCATGGAGCCCATCTACGCGACGAATCCCACGATTCTGGGCAAGGTCGTCGGTTTGATGCGCCGGTTTTCGTAATGCAAAAACGCATCACTGTCTTTGATACTATTCGCGGGTTTACCATGCTGTCGATGGCGGGATTTCATGCCTGCTACGACCTTGCCTACCTATATGGTTGGAAGATGCCCTGGTTTACCCAGACCATCTTCCAGGACATCTGGCGTGCCAGCATCAGTTGGGTATTTTTGTTTATTGCCGGCTGGATGTGCACCCTCTCGCGCAACAACATCAAGCGTGCCGTCAAATATGCCGCTGCCGCTTTAGTTGTATGGGTCGCAACGACGCTCGTCACAGTCGATGACTCGGTGAACTTCGGCATCATTTTCTGCATGGCGGCGTGCACCGCCATTGTTGCACTCGCGCGCCCGGTTCTCGATAGGGTGCCGACAGTATGGGGTATAACAATTTGCCTCATACTCTTTGCCTGTACCTGGAGCATTCCTAAAGCGGTCTACCCTATCCCCTATCTAGCTTGGCTGGGATTCCCAGGTCCAGAATTTGTCTCCGGTGATTACTATCCGCTCATACCCTTCTTATTTATGTACCTCGCAGGCTTCTTTGCCGCCCGCACGGCACAAAAAGCAAACCTTGAAGCGCCAGCATGGGCCTATGAGAATCCCATCCCGATGCTCGCAAGCCTCGGACGCCATGCGCTGCCGTTCTACCTACTTCATCAACCCGTTATCTTAGGCGTGCTGGAGCTGATTTACTCTGTTCGGTAGCGCTCGAGACGCGTTGCGATACGGGCCGGAAGCTTTGCCACAATACGAACGCCATCTTCGAGGTATTCCTCGTGCAGAAGGGTTCCCTGTTCGTGCACGAGCGTGATTAACGCGCCCTCTCGATACGGGATATCGGCCGAGAGCAACACGTCCGTAGCGGCCGCTTCACGAGCGATGCGGTCGACTAAGTCATCAAGACCCTCACCCGTCTGAGCCGAGAACAGAACCGCCTCGGGATAACGCCGGCGAAAGCTCAAGCGGTCGACGCTATCGAGCAGATCAATTTTATTGAACACGGTAAGCGTTAGGCGCTCACCGGCACCAATCTCGTCCAGGACACGATCAACCGCCTCGAGCTGACGCTCGTAATCCTCATCGGAAGCATCCACGACTTTAAGAATCAAATCGGCGCCGAGCACCTCGGAAAGCGTAGATTTAAACGCGTCGACCAGGCCATGGGGCAGTTTTTGAATAAAGCCAACGGTATCGGTGATCGTCATGCCACGGCCACCGGGCAAACGGTACGAGCGCGTCGTGGGATCGAGTGTGGCAAACAGCTTATCCTGCGAAAGTACTGTGGATCCCGTCAATCGATTAAGCAACGTCGACTTACCGGCATTGGTGTAGCCAGCCAACGCCACGCGAAACGCCGGCGATTCAATACGGCTTTTCGATTGCACGTCGCGACGCTGTTCAACCTGTTTCAGTTCGCGTCGAAGAGCTGCGATCTTATTGCGAATCAGGCGACGGTCGACCTCGAGCTGGCTTTCGCCCTGACCAAAACGCGATCCAATGCCGCCACGCGTCTGCTCCTTGGCAAGATGGCTCCACATACCTCGCAGACGAGGCAGCAGATACTGCAACTGTGCCAGCTGCACCTGTAAGCGGCCCTCACGCGTCTGGGCATGCAGGCCAAAGATATCCAAAATCAACGCCGTACGGTCAATAATCTTAACCGGTTCGCCCACGGCTTTCTCAAGATAGGACTGCTGTGAAGGCGTCAGGTCGTCGTCGAAGATAACAACATCCGCATCCATGCGATGAACCAAACCGCACAGCTCCTCGACCTTGCCGGAGCCGATAAACGATTTGGGATAGGGCTTGACCAGGCGCTGCGACAAGCGTGCCACGCATTGGGCTCCAGCAGTGTGAGCCAAGCGCTCGAGCTCATCGAGCGAACGGTCGAGCGGCCAGGCATTATCGCGCCACTCAACACCAACCAAGACGGCACGCTCAGGTTCAGGCGCCGTAGAGACCAAGGGAAAACGTGCCATTAGACAGCCTCGATACGACGGCAGATATCATCAACGACCTCATCGATCGTAAACTCATCCATATCGAACCAAACAATGCGATCGTCACGTTTAAACCAGGAAAGCTGGCGCTTGGCATAGCGACGTGAGCGCATCTTGATAAGCTCACGGGCCTCATCCATGGTAATAGCGCCACGCAAGGCATCGATAATCTCTTTGTAACCAATTGCCTGCATCGATGTGAGCGCATCACCCAAGCCCTGGTCCATAAGGCCACGGACCTCATCAACCAGCCCCTGCTCAAACATAAGGTCGACACGCATGTTAATGCGCTCATAGAGCACTTCACGGCTACGCGTCAGACCAAACCACAAGGCATGATAACGCTCGCGCGGGACGCTGAATTTCGACTTCTGCTCGGCATACGACACACCGTCATCATGCATCTCGAGCGCACGAATCACACGACGCACGTTATGGGGATGAATCACGGCAGCAGATTCCGGATCGCGCTCGGCAAGCAGGGCATGCAGCGCCTCCTCGCCAATACGCTCGGCAAGTTCCTGATAGCCCGTGCGGCGTTCGTCCTCGAGTTCTCCCGAAGGAAAATCCATTTCATCGAGTGCAGCCTTGAGATACAGGCCCGTACCGCCGCAAAAGACCGGAAGACGTTGCTCGCCAAGCAAACGCTCGATATGCGCCCGGGCATCCGTCTGATAGAGCGCAGCTGAATACGCGACGCCCGGATCCACGATATCGACAAGGCGCAGCGGCACCGAGCACTCCTCGGGCATCATCTTGGCCGTACCGATGTCCATGCCACGATAGATTTGCATCGCGTCACAAGACAACACTTCGGACGAAAGACGAGCGGCCAGGCGGTCGGCAACATCGCTTTTGCCGACCGCCGTCGGACCGACAATCGCTACGGCAGAAAGGCTTGCACCGGTGGAAATCATTAGCGAGGCTCGCCCACGACGGAGCCAGACAGATACCACGTTTTGGCGACATCAACATCAACGTCGACGATTTTGCCGACGAGCTGATCGATGCTATAGCCAGCGGGAATCGGCGCATGCACCGTCTGGTTCTTGGGGCTTTTCCCCAGAAGAACAGCGTCGTTCTTCTTGCTCGTACCCTCAATAAGCGCAGGCACCACGGTGTGAAGCTCGCCCTGGTTATACTCGTGAGCCGTCGTCTCGATAACCTTGACCAGACGGTTAAAGCGCTCAAGGATAACCTCATGCGGGGTGGGATCATAAATCTCAGCTGCCGGGGTACCGGCGCGCTTGGAGTAAATAAACGTGTAGGCCTGGGCATAACGAACCGTCTCGGCAAGCGAGAGCGTCTGCTCAAAGTCTTCCTCGGTCTCGCCCGGGAAGCCCACGATGATGTCGGTCGAAAGCGCAATATCGGGCATACGGTTACGAATACGATCGACCAGACCCAGATAATCCTCGCGCGTATAACGACGATTCATCTCTTTAAGGATGCGCGTGGAACCCGACTGAACGGCCAGGTGGAGCTGCGGCATGACGGCAGGTGTCTCGGCCATGGCGTCAATGGTCTCAGGCAGCAGATCCTTAGGATGCGAAGAGGTAAAGAAGATACGCTCGACGCCCGTATCGCCCACAGCGCGCAGCAAGTCGGCAAAGCGCGGCTTGCCAAAGAGATCGCGACCGTAGGAGTTCACGTTTTGGCCCAGCAGCGTAATCTCGCGCACGCCCTGACGCACCAGACCTGTCACCTCGTCGACAATCTCCTCGAAGGGACGGCTCTTCTCACGACCACGGACGTACGGCACGATGCAGTACGTGCAGAAGTTGTTGCAGCCCGTCATGATGGGCACCCAAGCGTGATACTGCGTCTCGCGATGCCACGGCATACTCATGGCGTCGGTATCCTCATGCTCATTCGTACGGATATGGCGCTTGCCATCCAAAAACGCCTCGGCAATGAGCTCGGCCACGTGCGCAATAGAATGGGTGCCAAAAATGACGTTGACGTTATCGACGTTGGTGAGCAAGCCCTCGCCATCGCGTTGGGCGATGCAGCCGCCCACGGCGACCACGCGCTTACCCGAAGGCGAAGGAGGAAGGCTCTTGCAGGAATTGCACTGACCATACAGGCGCGTATCGGCAGCCTCGCGTACACAGCACGTCATGAACACGACAATATCGGCATGCTCGGGATCGAGCGCCATAAGACAGCCAAACGAATCGAGCAGGCCACTCACGCGCTCGGAGTCGTGCTGGTTCATCTGGCAGCCGAATGTGCGGATAAAGTAGGTTTTACCGGCAAGAATATCGCGTACGGAACGCTGGTCCATGAGCTTACATCCTAACGATGGTATCGACGGGCGCATAGGTGCTACGAGCGTGCAGATGGCTCGCTTACGCAACAGGCTTAACGTCGTCCATGACGACATTATCCATAGCAGCCCGATTAATCTGGTGAACGTAGATAGAGAGACGAATTGCCGTGCGCGACTCTCCGTTAATGAGAATATCGGAGAACACCGGCGCGCAGGAGACATCGAAGCCGGTCGGAATCAGAAAGCCGCGCGCAATGGCGACGGCCTTGATGGCCTGGTTGACGGCGCCAGCGCCGACGCATTGAATGTTGACGGGGACGCCATCTTTGACCATGCCGGCAATGGCGCCGGCAACGGACGCGGGCGATGATTTGCTTGATACCTTCAGGCAATCCATGAAGAAACTCCTGCGTTTAAAAGTACGTTTTAACTGCAATAACTGTATCGTACCGAGCGGACTCGGTAAAGATTTTATTCCTCTTTGGCGAGATCGAACGTCACCGTGATGCGATCACGCGAAACGCGAATCTTAGGGTCGCCGCACAGATTGAGGTAATACCGGGCGGCAAGGTCGTTAAAGTCACGCTCGACAGCACGCGAAAACTGCGCCATGTCTTCCTTGGCGATGCGAAGGCCTCGACGGTCCTTGGCAAGATCGACGGGAGCCGGCGCATGCGAGGTGGAATCGCGCTCGCGCAGCAGACGCGCGGTCACGCCGCGGACGGGCTTAATCTGTCCCGACAGAATACGGTGGGCAGTGCGCTCGGACATCTCGAGGCCCAGCCCGGAGCAGATCCGGATAAAGTCCTCGGCATCAGAGGCAAGGCCCAAACGATCGATAACCGGAAGCTCGCACTCGTCATCGATAAAGAGCAAGCGCGACGTATCGAGACGGCTCGAAGCCTGAGCGTACAGGGTCGCAGCAATCTCGGACGGAGAGCCCAGATACACATCGCAGCCACGCAGCTCCTCAAGGGCAAACTCGCACGCTGCGCGAATGATGTTATGGGGTCCACGAGCGCATACATAGCGACCGTCTACGTCTTTAACCGCCTGGGGCCAGCTCGACTGGTCGGCGCGCTCGCTCAAGCGATCGGTGGCAACGCACACCTTAAACGCGGAACCCAAATCGACGCCCGATGTAACAACGCGTGCCTCATCCGTGTTCTGCTTGATAGAGAACAGCGCCATACCACGACCGTGAACACCCCAACGGTCCATTTTCATGCTCTCAAGCTTGGAGGTGACACGGGCATCGAAGATACGCTCCTGCATGTCCTGCGGCACACCCGAACCGTTATCCAGGAAGAGGAGGGTGCGAACACCCTCCTCCTTGGTCGTGGCGAGATAGACCTTATCGGCTCCGGCATCGCGAGCATTACGCAGCATCTCGATGACAATGTCCTCTACATGCTGAATGTCATGCTTGGCCTGACGGCGCTCGGCCTCCGAAACGCGGAGGCGGACATACCCCTCGCCAAGGTTTTCCTCGACGCGAAGGTTGCCCTCCCCCGACATCGACGCGATAAATGAGATGAGCTCGTTCGCGTCGTTCATGTTATTTAGCGATATCGACGGCACGGCTCTCGCGAATCACGACAACGCGCACCTGACCGGGATACTCCATCTCTTCCTCGATCTGATGGGCGATATCGTGCGCAAGCACCGTGGACTGGGCATCGGAGATCTTGTCCGGCTGAACCATGACATGAACCTCGCGACCGGCCTGCATGGCATAGGTACGCTCGACGCCTTCGTGAGAGTTGGCAATCTCCTCGAGCTTCTCAAGACGCTTAATGTAGTTCTCGGCCGACTCGCGGCGGGCACCGGGACGAGAAGCGGAGACGGCATCGGCAGCCTGGACCAGAACGTCGAGCACCGTGTTGGGGTCGACATCGGCATGATGGGCCTCGATCGCGTGAACGATAACGGGCTTCTCGCCATAACGGCGGGCAAGCTCGGCGCCAATCACAGCATGCGGGCCCTCAACGTCGTGGTCGATGGCCTTGCCCAGGTCGTGCAGAAGACCGGCGCGCTTGGCGGTCACAACATCCAAACCAAGCTCGGAGGCCATCACGCCGCAAAGGTCGGAAACCTCAAGCGAGTGCTGCAGCACGTTCTGACCAAACGAGGTGCGGTAGCGCAGAGCGCCCAGGGTCTTGACGATCTCGGGGTGCAGGTCGTGGATACCGGTATCGAAGGCGGCCTGCTCGCCGGCCTCGCGCACACGCTGCTGAACCAAGTCGGCAGCCTTGTGATACATCTCCTCGATGCGGGCGGGGTGAATGCGGCCGTCGGCAATAAGGTTCTCGAGCGCCACGCGGGCAGTCTCACGACGGACCGGATCGAAGCTCGAAAGCACGACGGTCTCGGGGGTGTCGTCAATCACGAGGTTGACGCCAGACACCTGCTCAAAGGTGCGGATGTTGCGACCCTCGCGACCGATGATGCGACCCTTGAGGTCATCGGAGGGAATGTGCACGGAAGTAACGGTGACCTCGGCGGTATGGTCGGCGGCGCAACGCTGAATCGCCAGGGAGAGAATCTCCTGAGCGGTCTTGTGGCACTCGGCGCGGACCTGCTGCTCGGACTCGCGGATGATGGTGGCCGCCTCGTGGGTAACCTCGCCGCGGACCTTGTCGAGCAGCTCCTTGTGAGCGTCCTCGCGCGTAAGGTCGGCAATACGCTCAAGCTCGGAAGTCTGCTTGGCGCAGAGCTCCTCAAGCTCGCGAGAGCGCTTCTCGACCTGACCGGCCTGGCTGGACAGCTGATGCTCGCGCTTATCAAGAGCATCGTTGCGGCGATCGAGCGATTCTTCGCGCTGCATCACGCGATTTTCGAGCGTGCGAATCTCGCTCTTACGCTGCTTGTCCTCGGCCTCGGCGGCCTGCTTGTTCTTAATGATCTCTTCCTTAGCCTCGAGCAGAGCCTCTTTTTTGAGGGTCTCGGCTTGACGCTTTGCATCACCGATCAGGGACTCTGCCTGCGCGTGTGCCGACTGAATCTTTTCGTCGGCCTCGTGAAGACTACCCTGCTTGGCGGTGCGCATGTAGGCAATGGCGGCGATGGCACCCAAAACGATGCCAACGAGCGCTGCAATGATAGGCATGCTCACTCCTTTTTATGGATTCGTTACACAGCAAAGCGAACCGTCCTTACGAACGGCTCGCGACATTTGAGTAATATGGGCGCAGCTTATACGGGTCGGATACAGATAAACATATAAACAAACTCATCACAGATGAGCACATATCACAAAGCAAATGACAGTGATTATCCTACGTTGAACCGCAACAACTGTCAAATAAACGCACCCGGCACGGCGCCAATCAAGCGGTGAACGGCAGGGGCGTAACGGGTGAACGCTTACACGGCGCATTCCTCGCTTGAGGCATCGAGGCGCGCCTTAACGGCATCGGCGGCGATGTGATACGAGAAGCCTTTACCCATCAAAAATCTGACGAGCTTTTCGAATGCACGTACTTCGGGAACGCGACGTTTAGCGAGCAAAGCCGAAGCGCGGGCCAAGTCGTCGTCCACAGCAAAATAAGCCTCGGGATACCCGGGGATATCGTCAAGTACGACATGACGGCGCTTGAGTTCAACCTCGATCTTGCGCTGTCCCCAGCCGCGACGTTTGCGTTCTTCGATAAAGTACGAACAAAAGCGGTTCTCATCCAAAAACCGATACTCGGTCGCTCGAGCAACCGCAAAATCGATCGCAGGCTGTCGAAAGCCATAGCGCGCCAACTTATCGCGCACCTCGCCCGTGGCATGATCGCGGCGCGAAAGCATCTCGGTCACCATGGTGAGTGCACATTTACGTTCGATAAGCTGCACCGCCTCGCGAAAGTCATCCCAATCACAGGGAAGGTCGGGGCGGTTCTTAACGTACAGGCGCGCCACGCGCACGGGAATCCAAATGGAACGTTCGAAACCGCCCTCAAGATCGCAATCGATATGCGCGCAGGGCTTTTTAGACGCATAACCGCTCAAGAACGAGGAAGCCGCCTTCTTATCGGGAAAGACGACCGTGGCCTCGGTCACCGTATACGACATGTCGGCATCCGCTACTCATCGTCATCGTCGAGCATCGCGGAGCCATCGATGGCGTACAGCTCATCAAACTCCTCGGGTGCGGGTTGGTCGGTCAACTCAACCTCGGAGGGGGCATCATCGTCATACTCAAGACCGCAGGCAAGGCGAACTTTGTGCTCGATCTCGTCAGCGCAATCCGGGTGCTCGCGCAGGAACGTCTTGGCGGCCTCGCGACCGTTGCCGAGCTTATCCTCGCCATAGGCAAACCAGGACCCCATCTTTTTGCAGATGCCGCACTCGACGGCCATATCCAGAATCGAGCCCTCTTTGGAGATGCCGGTGCCGTACATGATGTCAAACTCAGCCGAGCGGAACGGAGCGGCCACCTTGTTCTTAACGACCTTGGCACGAACGCGATTACCGATAACCTCGTCCTTGAGCTTGATGGTATCGATTTTGCGAATATCGATTCGCACGGAAGAGAAAAACTTGAGTGCGCGGCCGCCCGTGGTGGTCTCGGGGTTGCCGAACATGACGCCGATTTTCTCGCGCAGCTGGTTAATGAAGATGCAGGTCGTGTTGGACTTGGAAAGCGAGCCGGCGAGCTTGCGGAGCGCCTGGCTCATCAAGCGAGCCTGCAGACCCACCGTCGTGTCACCAATCTCGCCCTCGATCTCGGCACGCGGAGTCAAGGCGGCTACAGAGTCGACAACAATGGCGTCGATGGCACCGGAGCGCACAAGCATATCGACGATCTCGAGCGCCTGCTCGCCCGTATCGGGCTGGGAAATGAGGACCTCGTCGATATCGACGCCAATGCGCGCGGCATAGGTGGGATCTAGCGCGTGCTCGGCATCGATAAATGCAACAACGCCGCCCATGGCCTGCGCCTCTGCAAGGATCTCGAGTGAAAGCGTTGTCTTACCGGAGGACTCGGGGCCATAAATCTCGACGATACGGCCGCGCGGCACGCCGCCGATACCCAAGGCGGCATCGAGCGCCAGAGAGCCCGTCGGAATAGCCTCGACCTCGAGCTCGGGACCGCCGTCGCCATACCTCATAATAGAGCCCTGGCCGAACTTCTTCTCAATCTCGGCCTTGGTGGTGGCGATCATCTCATCGCGCTCTTTACCCGTCGTGCGTGCATGAACGGTACGTACGGGACCTGAATTCTTGGCCATGAATAGCCCTCCTCTTAACAACCTGAAACGATAATAAACGAACGGCTGTTCGTGGTCAACCGTTCAGATTCATCATATGTACCCGACCATTCCAAAACCCGACCAAACGCCGACCAATCACCGACCAAACGCTTGACCACGCCAATCACAAATAGAGGTGCACGAATAAATTTAGGCCTTATACCAGCGCAAACACCAATTCCGTCAAAGGTCCCTATCTCCACAATTAAGGGGCCCTAAGGCCCCTTAAACCATGTCTATTCCATAGAATTGAGCACGCGAACAATGCGCTCCAAAGCCTCCGCGACCGCATGGGCACGAACGCACGACCGATCGCCCTCGTAATGACAGCGCGCAGACTCGACAACCGGCGCTCCCCCATCGGCCGCGCGATACGCCCAGCCAATATAGAACGTACCGGCGGGGTCTTGCTCGGTGCCGCCACCGGGCCCAGCATAGCCCGTTGCGCTTACGGCTATATCGCTCTGATAAAGGTCCAGCGAGCCCGCGGCCATCTCACGCGCCGTCTGGTGCGACACTGCGCTAAACCGATCGAGCGTTTCCTGCTCGACGCCAAGCACGCGATGTTTGATTTCATCGCAGTAGGTCACCGCACCTCCACGAAGCACCGCCGAGGCACCCGGGATATCGGCAATCGTCGAGGCGATCATGCCCGCCGTCAGCGACTCCGCCGTCGACACCGTCACACCACGGGCACTCGCGTGCTCGACAATATCGCGCGCCAACTCCTCGTTGTTTGCGGCGATCTGCAAATAAGACTCCGTCATATCCACCAGGACCTAGACCGAAAAGACGATCTTACGGCAGTTCCAGAAGTACTGGGCACCCGAGACAATGGTCAAAATCACGGCGATGACGTACAGGAAGCGCGACACCGAATAGACACCGAGCAGCAGCGACACCGGCCCCAGCTGAAGACCGGCCATCGCAAAGACGCACAGATAGCCGCAGATAGAGACCATCGTGGTCGCCGTCTTGTACTTGCCGAGCTTATCGGCGGCAACGACTACACCGGCAGCACTCGCGACCATGCGAAGGGCGCTCACCAGCAGCTCACGGAACAGAATGATGAACACGGACCACACGGTCACCGCGCCAAAATCAAGGAACAGCAGCAGGGCCGAAAACACGAGCAGCTTATCGGCGATGGGGTCCAAGAACTTGCCAAAATCGGTGATCTCGTTGCGCGAGCGCGCCAGATAGCCGTCGACCTTATCGGTGCACGACAGGATCACATATAGAATGAAGGCAGCGGCGGCGAGCGGGCCGTCGAAGGTGCTCCAGTCCGTACCGGCAACGCTCGTGTGAGAAAGCGCCGACACGATCATGAACACCGGGATAAAGGCGATGCGAACGCACGTCACGATGTTGGCGGGCGTCCAAACACTCGTCAGTTCCTTATTGCTCTCGTTTGCCACGACGCTCTCCTACTCCACAACATGACCGATAAGCTCATAGCAGAAGCTATCGGTAAACTCGACGGTCAGAATATCGCCCACGGACGCCTCGCTGGCGTCCAGATGCACCGCGCCATCGGAATCGGGCGCCTGGAACCAGGCGTGACCGATCAGCTCGGCGCCGTCCTCAGTCTCTTCGATGCCATCGACGATCACCTGGGCGCGCTCGCCCACATGGGCCGCCGTGGCGGCAAAACCGAGCGACTCGGCCAGATCCATGGCCTCCTGGGCACGCTCGAGCTTGACCTCCTCATCGACCTGGCCCTCCATCTTGGCGGCCAGGCTGCCCTCCTCACGCGAGTAGGCGAAAACGCTCGTGTAGTCAAAGCCGACGGTGTCCATAAAGTCGATAAGATCGCGAAACTCGTCGTCGGTCTCGGTCGGGAAGCCAACCATGGCCGTGGAGCGAATCACAATACCGGGGATGCGCTCGCGAAGGTCGCGGAACAGATCCTCGAGCTCCTGACGCGAACCGGAGCGACGCATGGCCTTGAGGATGCGCGCATCGCAGTGCTGTACGGGGATATCGATATAGGGCAGCACCTCGGGCGTATCGCGAATCGTCTCGATAAGCTCGTCGGTCATGCCCTCGGGCTGCAGATAGAGCACGCGGACCCAGACGTTATGCGGGCGCACAGCCTCGGCGACGGCACGCAGCAGCTGCGCCAGATTGCGCGGCGAGCCCTCGGCGACGTCCTCGTCGGCAAAGTCGGTGCCCCAAATGCCCGTGTCCTGGCCGATCAGCACGATCTCGCGCACACCGCCGGCAACCAGGTCGCGCACCTCGGAGATAATGCTCTCAGCATTGCGCGAATGATAGCGACCGCGAATGTAGGGGATCATGCAGAAGCTGCAAAAACGATTGCAGCCATCGGAAATCTTGACGTAGGCAACAGCGCCCTCGACGGTACGCTTGACCTGCGGGATATAGGCCGCGATCTCACGTTCGAAACCCAGCACGCCATCGATGACCGCCACGATGCCGTCCTCCTCGTCGGCCTTCACAAAGGCAGCGACCTCAGGCAGCTCGTCAGGCAGGTCATCGCCATAGCGCGACGGCACACAGCCGCACATGACGATGGGGCAGGCGCGAACGCCGTCCTGCACCTCATTGGCGAGCTCGAGCGTGGTCTCGATGCTCTCGGACGTTGCGGAGGCGAGGAACGAGCATGTATTGACGATGGCGATATCGGCATCCTGCGGGTCGAATGCCTCCTCGTAGCCCGCAGCGGTCAAAAGAGAACGCATGCGGTCGGTGTCAACCTCGTTCTTAGCGCACCCGAGGGTGATGTAGAGCACGGAGCCCAAAGGTGTATCCATGTTGGAGAGCGGTCCTTTCGAATGTTATTAGCGGTAGTTGGTGAACTGCAGCGGCTGGCCGTAGTCCTGGTCGCGCAGGAACTGGATCACCGTCTGAAGCGCATCCTTAGAGGCCGAGGTAACGCGCAGTTTATCGGCCTCGATGGTCACCTTGACCTTGAGCTTTTGATCCTTGATGTCCTTATTGATCTTCTTGGCGGTCGCCTGGTCAATGCCCTCGACGATATGGCCGAGCACGCGCACGGTACCGCCCGAAGCCGCCTGCGACGCGTCCCAAGAGACAGCCTTAAGATCGATGCCGCGCTTGATGAGCTTAGAGCTCAGCACGTCAATGATCTGCTTGGAGACAAAATCGGCCGGGGCATTGATCGTAAAGAGCTTGTCGCCCTTCGAAAGCTCGATGGTGGCGCCGGAGTCCTTGAGGTCATAGCGCTGAGAGATCTCGCGGGTGGTCTGTTGGAAGGCGTTATCGACCTCCTGCATATTGACCTCGGACACAACGTCGAAGCTGGAATCTTTAGCCATGGTTCTTCCTTTCGGTACGGGGAGCCTTAGTAGCTGTCGTACGAATAGTCATCTGAATCGTTTGCAGTCTGGCCGTCGGATGCCGTGTCGGTACCGTCGGTAGATTGGGCGTCGGTGCCGTCGGTAGACTGGGCGTCGGTGCCGTCGGCGGTATCGGTGCCGTCGGCACTCTCACCGTCTTCGGAGTCAGTGGTCTCCTTCTTAGGAACGGTAATGGTCACGCGCGCCACGCCCGATGTCTTGGTGTCGTAGCGAACCTTTTCACCGTTCTTGGTAACCGTGACATCGGAGGGCTTGGACGTGGTGATCTCGATCGAGGACTCGGGCGTGTACTCCTGCTCAAAGGGACCGGTTGCCTGGGCGCCAAAGACCGATTTACCGTCGACCTTGACCTCGATCCAGGCGGTCTTGCCCTTGGCAACGGAGACCTTGACCTTGATAACCTCGTCCTCTTTCTTTTTCGCGTTCGCCTTGGCGGCATCGGAATCGGCAGAATCCGTCGCCTCGTCGATGCCTTCATCCTCGTCAACAGATTCGGTCGTCTTGGAAGACTTCTTGGTCGTCGTCTTGGTGGCCGCGGGCGTCTCGGGCGTCGACTCGGGTGCAGAAGAGCCGCAGCCACGCAGGAGGACCACGATGAGCAGAATCAACAAAAGCGCCACGGCACCGATGCCGGCGTAGATGATGCGCGGATCGAGTCCATTGTTCTGGGGGGCACGTCCACCGCCGCGTCCGCGATTAGAGCCACCGCGACCGTTTACCTGCGGCATACGGCCGCGACTGCTATCGGGACGACCACGATATCCGCCTTGGCTCTGCGAGCCGCGCTGACCCGAACGCGGCGCAAGCTCGCCACGGTTCTGATAGCCACGCTGGCCAGAGCGAGGCGCCGAAGAGCGTTGCCCGTAAGGCTGCGATTGAGAACGGAGGCGCGGCGTCACCTGCGTGGTATCGGCGTCGGCATATCCACCGTGGGAACGCCCGGCAGAAACTCCGCGATAACCACGACCGGAGTAGCCACCGTCGCCGTAACCGGCGCGGGGATCGCGACTCAACCCGCGAGCGGCGGGAAGCGCACGATCATCCGGCATGGGCGTACTGCGAAAGCGATCTCGCTGAGAACGAATCTCCTCGCTGGAGCCCGTCTCGGTGATATAGCCCGCCTGCGGAGGGCGCTGGCCGTACCGCGTCGAGCGACCACCCTGAACCATCAGAAAGCGTCCGTTATCGACCGACGAACGCGAGTTAACGTAGCCGGCAGCATCCTGAAAACGACCGCCCTGCTGCGAGGTCTCGCGTTCATATGCCATGAGGTCATCAAAATAAGCGTTGACGACCTCGCGCGGGTTAAGCCCCAAAAAGCGAGCATAGCTCGAAATCATGCCCTGCGCATAGCCGCGCGGAGGCATCGATGCAAAGTTACCGGTCTCGAAAAACTCGATGATCTGCGGCCTGATTTTGATGGTGTTGGCGACCTGCTGGATGGAAAGGCCCATCCGGCGACGCTGCTCGAGCAGCATGTCACCAAAGCGTGCAGCCATCAGAATCCTCCAAACTCACGATCTTCACGTGCCATCTCGGCGTCGACAGACTCCAACGCGGCAAGCCCCTCCTCGTCCAGCAGGACCTCGCGCGGCTTGGAACCATCGGGCGGGCCGACGACACCCTTTTCTTCCAGCATGTCCATAATACGCCCGGCGCGCGCATAGCCAACCTTGAGGCGGCGTTGCAGCCCAGATGTGGAGCCCAGCTGCGATTCCACCACAATATGGGCGGCCTCCCAGATAAGCGGGTCGTCATCTTGCGGTTCGGCAACGCCCGTGCGAACAATGCCGCCACCAGCCATGGACATGGAAGCGGGCGCCACGGCAGAGAGAATCTCCTCATGGTAGTCGGGCTCGCTTTGCGACTTAACGAACTCGACGATCTCGTTGATCTCGTCGTCCGAAACAAAGCAGCCCTGGATACGGCGGGGCTTACCCCAGTCGACTTTGGAGAACAGCATGTCGCCCAAACCAGTAAGCTTTTCGGCGCCCATCTGGTCGATAATGACGCGGGAATCGATGCCCGTAGCCACGTTAAAGGCAATACGATTGGTGATGTTGGCCTTGATAAGGCCCGTCACCACGTTGGAGCTGGGGCGCTGCGTAGCCACGATAAGGTGAATACCAGCGGCACGGCCCAGCTGGGCGATACGGACGATCGAGGCCTCGACATCCTTGCCGGCTACCATCATCAGGTCCGAAAGCTCGTCGATGATGATGACCAGATAGGGCATCTTTTGCGGCGGGTTATCGTAATGCTCGAACTCGCCGGCGGCCTGCTTTTCGTTATAGGTCGAAATCTTGCGAACGTTGAGGCGCTCGAAGACCTTCAGGCGACGCTCCATCTCGGACACGGCCCACTGCAGCGCACTGGCAGCCTGCTTGGGCTCGGTCACCACGGGCACATAGAGATGCGGCAGGCCGTTATAGCCCGCAAGCTCGACGCGCTTGGGGTCGACCATGATAAGGCGAACGTCCTCGGGAAGGGCGCGCATGAGCAAGGTCGTGATGATGGAGTTGATCATGACCGACTTACCCGAACCGGTGGTACCGGCGATAAGCAGGTGGGGCATCTTGGCGAGGTCGGCGACAACCGGCGTGCCCTCGGCATCGCGACCGATGGCAAGCTCGAGCGGACCGCCCTTCACATAGGGAAGCACGTCGCCCAGGTTGACGTTCTGACGCTTGCGATTGGGGATCTCGATACCCACAAGCGAGGTGCCGGGAATCGGCGCAAAAATGCGCACCGACTGGGCGGCAAGCGAAAGCGCGATATCGTCCTCGAGGCTCGAGATCTTACTCACGCGCTCGCCCTCACCGGGCTGCAGCTTAAAGGTCGTGACCGTGGGGCCGGCAATCCAGCCGACGACGCGGGCGCTACGGCCAAACTCAAGCAAGGTGGACTGCAGCGACTCGGCAGTCTGTTCCAGCTCCTTGTCAGAAGACGCGGAGGACGCCGACTGCGGGTTGGCATGCAGGATTTCGAGCGGCGGGAGCTTGAGGCCGTCCTCTTGGTCGCCCTCGGCATCGGCATTGGTACCGTCCGCTCCCCCATCGCCGGCTGCAACAGAAGCAGCGGAAGCCGTGGGGGCGGAGGCATCGGAAACCTTGGGATGCTTTAGGAAGTCAGGGATCTGCGGAGCTGCCGAAACGGGATTCACGGCAAACGGCGGCTCGGACTCGTCAGCCTTGTCCGGATCGTCTTCCATCGAAAACTGTCCGGTGACCTGTCCTGCCTTGGCACGGCGACGCGGCAGTAAGGTTGTCTTGGCGGTCTCGAGCGGAGCCTCGTCGTCCTCGTCATCGCCCTCGGTGAGTTCGATTTCGCTATCGGACCAAGACGGGTCGGGCTCGCTCGTGTTGAGCTTGGGCGCGGCCTTGCCCTTCTTGGTATGGCGGCGCGGCAGCAACGTGGTCTTGGCTCGCTCGGTCTCCACGCTCTCGGACACATCGACAAACGGGTCATCGTCCTCGTCGTCATCCAAAACCGAATCGACATCGCCACCCATGACCGTGGTCACGGCGGCGTCAGTTGCCTTCTGACGCAGGATGCTCAGGTGCGGACGGGCGACGCCGGGAACCGACAGGGCCTCTTCGTCGCCCCACGGGCTCGCATTGACATCGGCACGACGGCGCTCGGCAAAATCGGCGGCGCGATCGCGTGCGGAGCGCAAAACGCCGCCCACCGAGAAGCCGATAATGACCAGGCCAACGACGACAAGGCCCAGCAAGACAACCATGGCAATAGGTTTACCCAGGGCGTTTTGCAAGGTACTTGCGATAAAGGCGCCAATGTAGCCGCCCGAGGCGGAAAGGTTCTGCGGCGTAAACATGAGGTCACACGAATCGCTCGTGCCCGGCACCATCAGCGACAGGATAGAGACAATGGCCACAAAGACCACGGCGCCGCCCGCGACCGAGCGAATGTTGAGCGGCGAGTCCTCACCCAAAAAGAGCGTGGCGGCGAACAGCAAGATGACGATCGGCAGCACGTAAGCGCCCAGGCCAAAGCCGAGGTGATAGAAGCCGGCGACAGCAGCCGTCACGGGCGCCGTTGCCGGCGAAATCACGGCAATGAAGGATGCAATCGCCAAAACGGCAATGACCACGCCGGCGATATCGCGATTGGCCGAAGGCTCGACCAGGGGCTCGAACTCATCGAACTCGGACTCGTGGCCCTTATTGGCACGCAGATGGGAACCGGCACCCTTCGCAGATGCCGGTTGGTTGTTGGCCTTATTGCCTTTGGCGTTTTGTGCAGATCCGCGCGCCAAACTAAACCTCCATGACGACCGGGATGATCATCGGGCGAGTGCGCGTACGGCTCCAGATAAAGTTGGAGAGCGAATCGCGCACGGCTTTGCGAATGGCATCGGAGCCGCTGCTGGTAAAGCTAAACTTGCCCTTCTCGATCGTCTTCATAATAGACGCGGAGGCATCCTCGGAGAACTGGTCGTCGATGGCAAACGAGACGCCGCGGCCCGAGAACTCGATAGCCTCGATCTTCTTGTGCTTGAGCGAGACGATGGCAACGGCCGTGACCATACCGTCGTTGGCGAGCTTTTGGCGATCGCGCAGGACGATGGGATCGGTGTCACCGATGCGCAGACCGTCGACATAGACGACGCCGGACTCGACGGGCGTACCGCGCTTTACGATACCACCGCGCATCTCGAGCGTGTCACCGTTGTCGAGGATAAAGATGTGATCGTCCTTGATGCCCATCTTACGGGCAAGCTGGGCATGGGCGCGCAGATGCACGGCTTCGCCGTGAACCGGCATAAAGTAGGTAGGCTTGGCCATGGCCATCAGAAGCTTGAGCTCCTCCTGGCTGCCGTGGCCCGAGACGTGGACAAGAGCACGGTTCTTATCCCACACGTCGCAGCCGAGCTTGGCCAAGCTGTTGACGACCTGCTGAACGGCTTTCTCGTTGCCGGGAACGGGAGTTGCCGAGAGGATGACGGTATCGCCCTCGTGGATAGAGAGCGTCTTGTGCTCGCCATTGGCCATGCGGGACAGGGCCGACAGCGGCTCGCCCTGCGAACCGGTGCACATGACGACGATCTTGTCGTCGGGCAGGTTATCGATATCGAAGGCATCGATGATATCGGCATCGTCGATGTTGAGGTAGCCCAGCTCGCGCGCGACGCGGGTGTTGGTGAGCATGGAGCGACCGGTCACAACGACCTTACGGCCGCACTTGCGGGCGGCATCGCAGATCTGCTGCAAACGATGGATATGGCTCGAGAACGAAGCGACGAACACGCGACCCGGGGCGTTCTTGATGGCGTGCAGCAGATTGGGACCAACCTCGGCCTCGGACTTGGTAAAGCCAGGAACCGTGGCGTTGGTGGAGTCGGAAAGCAGCAGGTCGATGCCCTGCTTGGCAAAGCGGCTGATAGCGGCATAGTCGGGCGTGACACCATCGATGGGCGTCTGGTCGAGCTTAAAGTCGCCGGTGTGCATAACGGTGCCCTGGTTGGTGCGGATGAACACGCCCAGAGCGCCGGGGATGGAGTGCGTCATCGAGAAGAAGTCGAGCGAGATTCCGCCGAGGTTGACATGGCTGCCGCCCTTGACCTCGCGGAACTTGGGTGCGCGGATGCGGAACTCAGAAAGTTTGCCCTCGATAAAGCCAAGCGTCAGCTTGCTCGAAAAGATGGGCACCTTGTTGTTGAGGTCCTGCAGCAGGTACGGAAGCGAACCGGTGTGGTCCTCGTGGCCGTGAGTGACGATGATACCGCGGAGCTTCTCCTCGTTCTCCAGAACATAGGTGTAGTCGGGAAGCACCAGGTCGATACCGGGCTGGGAGTCATCGGGGAACATAAGGCCGGCGTCGACGAGCACCATGTCGTCGCCGCACTCGAAGACCGTCATGTTCTTGCCGATGCCGTCAAGGCCGCCAAGCGGGATGATCTTCAAGGGAGATGATTTTTTAGCTGCCATAGGTTAGTGTGGTTTCCTTTCTTCGAAACGGGTCTGGAACAACCGACGGGGCGCTTCTGGCAAACCGACCGCCGGGAACGTACAAACATGCATCACAGAGTCGATGCAATAACCACAGTATGATACCCATTTGCCCACCAACAGACCACCCATGCATCAAAGCCCCATCTGAACTGGTCCATCCCGCCGGTCTGTGGCCATCGGGGGCCGGGGCGGGTTAAGTTTGCTGCTCTACAGTCCTGCGCAAGACGGAAAGCACATTAAGTGCT
>UQIL01000031.1 GCA_900541025.1 uncultured Collinsella sp.
CCATGGCCGGCATCGGCGCGCTGGCCGTCGTGGGCGGCGCGGCCCTGTACCGCAGGCGCCGCTAGCGGTATGCACGAGTGGGGCGAATCCATCCGATGGGTTCGCCCCACTTGCCCTGCTGGGCGGGAGCGGGTAAGATATACCGAGCGCCTAGCGCGTTCGATGGGTTCGGATGACGACATGTTCCGAATCTGGTCAGGTCCGGAAGGAAGCAGCCATAAGGAGCCTCTGTCGGGCATCCGAATCCATCGAACGCACGGGCGCTTTTTTGTTACCGCGACATGGCCCGGCCGGCGGCGAGGCATTTGGTGTCTCGCTGGTCCTCGGCTGCGCCTGCGGGATCGCTCGACTACCAAATATCGTGCCGCCGGCCGGGCCAAATCGTCCAAAAATCACCCGTAAAGGCGCATTTATCTGAATAATTTAATCCCGTGCTTTGTGCTGCTTGCTGGCGTTGCCGGAAGCGCGGTGGCCACGTGGTTCATGAGACGGCGGTGCTGTCTCCTTTTTTGCAAGTAAAGAGGTCCGTTTGCGAACGAGCTTCGACTACTGAAGATGCGATGTTCGCACTAACGACATAGCGTAATTACGGCATTGTTGGTTTACGCACAAATTGAAGAAATCTAAAAGATGCGTCGATTTCACTTCGCCCGCAGCGTTACGGCGCGAGAACGTCCAATGGAACAACTTGGACGCCGCGGTCGGTAACATAGGCTTGTGAACCAAATCCAATAATCGCTACTTTAGAAACCGGCGGGGTGTTTCCGGCAGCAACCATCCGCTCTTCGACGGCAACAAGATTGTCAGATGCCTCTTCGATTTGAGCGGAACTGAGCTTGACCTCAACGGGAATCCACATCCCACCTGGAGCCGCTATGACAGCGTCGACCTCAAGATCGCGGGAATCGTGATAGTGATAAAGGCCCATTCCGTTTGCCCTCGCATAGACCCATAGATCATGGAGCGCCAACGATTCGAAAAGCAGCCCAAGTGTCTTGAAGTCTGACAACAACGTCTCCACAGTCGCCCCGAGCGCAGCCGCTGCAAGCGACGGGTCGGCAAGATGATGCTTACGCGCCTCCCTCAGATGCACCGGAGATCTCATCGCGGGATTCCATGCGGGGATATCGCAGACGAAACTCAATCTGCTAAGAAGGGATATGTATGATGCCGCTGTTTGTCTCGATACGTCGCCACCCAAATCGGCCACAAGCGTCTTGAGCGTCGCAAGAGTGGATTCGTTGCGCGCCAACGACGCGATGACGGCTTTCACTTTCTCAGGATCTCGTCGAGAGCCATCGACGCGGGGGATGTCTTCCTCAGCGACTATCTCGATATATCGTTTTGCCGTCGCGGACGCAATTCGCGCGTCACGCCCAATCGACGCCGGCCATCCACCGCAAACGATGCGCTCGGCGATCTCGGCAGAACCCATCGATCCGAAGGCGCCCCTGAACTTTTCGCCAGAAATGATGCCCGACAGCTTAACCGCACCGCTAGATTTCCCAAGTTCGAAAAGCGTCATGGTGTCCATGCGCAATTTAGCGAACCTTCCAGCGCCACTGTGCATCGGCCGATCATTGTCTCGCGGTGTCGCCGACCCCGTAAATATGAACTGGCCAGGCTCGCCGCCGCGGTTGTCGCACTCAAACCGTGCCGCGTCCCAAAGTTTCGGAACCTCCTGCCATTCGTCGATCAGCCGCGGCACCTCGCCGGAAACGGCAAGCGCCGGGTCCGTCTCGGCACGGAAGCGATTCTCGAAGTTGCGCGACGGGTCCATGAGGAGGAGCCTGGACGCCGCACGGGTCCCGGCCGTGGTTGTCTTCCCGCACCATTTAGGTCCTTCGATGAGAACGGCACCGAATATCCCAAGCATCTGGTCGAGCTCATTTTCGATAATTCTAGCGTAGTACTTTTTTGGCATAGTTTTCACCATTGCTTACCAGCGCGTTTAACTAAATTTACAGTTTTCATTTAACCAGATTTCAATTATTTGATTAACCAGATTTGCATATTTCGGTTAACGAGACAGATTAAACATGAACGAGCCAAGTCAGATGAGAATCATCTACTCGACACCGCGCATGAGCTCCGAAATGGTGATGTGAAAGCCGTCGGCAATCTTGTTGAGATTTGAAAGGCTGACATTGCGCTGCCCGACCTCAATGCTCGCGTAGTAGGAGCGATCCATCTCAATCAAATTAGCGGACGGAGTGCCCGGGCTCGTCTACACGGGCAGGCTCGTGGAGTTCAACGGCGCAAGCTGCAGAATTGAATCCCGTGTTTTGTGCTGCTTGTTGGCGTTGCCTGGGCATTGATAGTTGCGTGCTTCAAGAGACGGCGGCATTACCATCTGTTTTTACAAGTAAGAAAAGAGGCCGGTTTCCCTGGGTTTGGTTGGGGAAACGGGCCTCTTTTGTCTATGGGCTTGAAGATTGGTGGGAGCGATATGCTCTGGCGGCTATTTTGAGTTCTTGATGCGGCGGGTGGCTGTGGCGGTTATTCCGAGTCCCATGGCGGCGATTCCTGCTAGTGCGATTGCGCTTGGCGTTGTGTCGCCTGTGTTTGCGAGCTTGTCGGCGGTCGTAGTTGCTTGCTTGCCGTTGCTCGTGTTCGCCTGCTTGGCGGAGCTCGGTGCGGCGTCTTTGCCGGCCGCGGGCGAGCCGGCGGGCTGTGCCGTCTCGGCCGGTTGCGCCGAGCCGGAGGGAGGCGTCGTCTCGGTGGGTTTCGTTATCTCGGGCGAGGTGGCCTTGTCTGCCGTGGCTTTTGCCTCTTCGTATGCCATGCAGGCGTCGTCATAGGCCGCCCGTGCCTTTTCCAAATTGTCGAGGAGCGCATCTCGCCAGGCTATGAACTGGTCGATACGGGCTTTATAGTTCTCTGCAGAACTTTCACAGTCATTAACTCGTCTTTCCTGACTTTTGAGGCGGCGCTGGAACTCGTCAAGCTCCGTTTCACAATGATCTACATACGCTTTTGCCCCTACGATCTCATTTTGCAACTGCTTTATTTGCTGTTTAGTAGTTTCGACAAACTCCTCGTAGCCGAGTGCTTCGAGTGTCTTAAGCATCTCATGTTTCTTCTCTAATTCTGCCTGGAGCTCGCTTACCCGGTTGATGGCCCCGTCGTATTTGGCTTGGGCAGCATCGACGTCCGCTTGCATGGTGGGAAGGAGTTCCCTCCCTTCGGCGGCTTGCGCCGCCATCTTTTCGCGGTACTCTTGAAAACGGGTAATGTCATCATTGAATCTCGCAATTTTCTCGGGACTTGCGGCGTTTTTTGCGGCTTCGAGGTTTTTGAGCGCTTCCTGCATGGCTGCATACGCTTTTTCTTTTGCGGCGGCCGCATCTTCCGTCTGCAAGGCAACTGCACCGGTGGGGGCGCTGGTTTCTGCCGCGATCGCCGCTACGGGGGCGATTCCCGCGACAAGTGCCGCGGAAAGGGCGATGCCCACAGTTGCTCGTCTTGCTCTTCTTGCGAGAATGTCGTTCATCTCGGCACCTCATTTCAAGGGTCGGCGACTAACTTGGTAGCACTAATGTAAGTATACCAAGCGGTCGACCCGACACTGGCTGGGTGCGCGCGTATACCTCTCTGAAAACTGAATCCCGTTAGAAATGACGAGTTGTTTACGCTTCTTTTGGGGTGGCGGTACTATCATGGTTCGAATTGAATGTGGATGATGATAGGGAGCGCCTATACATGATTGAGCTGCTCAGGCGTTTTGGTGGTAAGTTTCGCCGGTATATGGTGATTGGCCCTGCGTGTAAGCTGATCGAAGTGATCTTTGACCTGCTGACGCCGCTGGTGATTGCCCAGATGATCGATAAGGGTATTGGCGCACACGATGTCAACGCCGTCGTCCACTACGGTATGCTGCTTGGCGCCATGGCTGTGATCGGCATCTCGTTTACGCTCGTCTGCCAAAAGATGGCGGCGCTCACCTCGCAGGGCATGGGCACCGATATCCGCGGTGCGCTCTACCAGCACATCAACAAGTTGAGCTATGCCGAACTCGACCGCTTTGGCACGCCGTCGCTTATCACCCGCATCACCAACGACGTCAACCAGGTGCAGCTTGCCGTGGCGCTGGGCGTGCGCATGCTCATCCGCTGGCCCTTCTTGGCGGTGGGCTCTATGTGCGCGGCCCTTGCCATCGACCTTAAGCTCGGCATGATCTTTTTGATTTGCACGCCCGCCATTGGCCTGGTGTTTTGGTTTGTCATGGCGCGCTGCATTCCGTACTACAAGCAGCTGCAGGCAAAGCTCGACCGCATCGCGCTCATTTGCCGCGAGGGGCTTTCGGGCGCCCGCGTGGTTCGCGCCTTTGTGCGTGAGGACCACGAGCGCGAGCGTTTTGCCCAAGCCGCCGATGACCAGGCCAATACCGCCATCGCGGTGGGCAAGCTCTCGTCGGTTCTCAACCCCGTGACGTTTTTGGTGATGAACCTGGGTGTGTGCGCCATCCTGTGGGTGGGCGGCATTCAGGTCAACGCGGGCGAGCTCACGCAGGGCCAGGTCATGGCGTTTGTGAACTACATGACGCAGACCCTGACCTCCATCGTGTACGTCGCCAACCTGGTCGTGGTCTTTACCAAGGCAAGCGCCAGCGCGTCGCGTATCAACGAGGTGCTCAATTGCGTGCCGAGCATCGCTGACGAGGGCAACCAGCCGGTCGCGCTGCCTGAGCCGAGCGACCTGACGGGTGGCGCTGTTCCGGTCCCTGCGCTGAGCTTTGACCATGCGAGCTTCTCGTTTGGCGCCGGCGCGGCAAATGCCGTGAGCGATGTGACTCTGGAGCTGCCGGTGGGCAAAACCCTCGGCATTATCGGCGGCACGGGCAGCGGTAAGTCGACCCTCGTTTCGCTTATCCCGCGCCTGTACGATGCGGGCGTGGGCAGCGTGTACGTGATGGGCTCCGACGTGCGCGCCTGGCAGCTCGACCAGCTGCGCCACGTGGTCGCGACCGTTCCGCAGCGTGCGTCGCTGGTGAGCGGCACTATCCGCAGCAACCTGACCTGGCGTGACGAGTCGGCGACCGACGAGGAGCTCTGGGCAGCGCTCGATATGGCGCAAGCGAGCGAGTTCGTGCACAACAAGCCCCAGGGCCTCGACGCCCCGGTCGAGGCGGGCGGCAAGAACTTCAGCGGCGGACAACGTCAGCGCCTGACCATCGCACGTGCCCTGGTGGGCGCTCCGCAGGTCCTGATCATGGATGACTCCGCGTCGGCGCTCGACTTTAAGACTGACGCGGCGCTTCGCCATGCCATTCGCGAGCGCAGCGTGCGCGGTGCCGCCGAGGGCGGGCTGCCGCTGACGACTGTCATCGTGAGCCAGCGCGTCTCGACCGTGCGCGATGCCGACATGATCTGCGTACTCGACCACGGCTCGGTTGCGGGCCTGGGCACGCATGACGAGCTGTACGCGACCTGCCAGCTCTATCGCGAGATCTGCCAGTCGCAGCTGCGCCGCGAGGAGCTCGAGGGCCAGCAGGGGAGTGCGGCGCCCACGTCCGTCCCAAGTCCCGCGTCCGCCCCGGCTGCCCCGGCATCCACTTGCGCAAAGGAGGGCTGCTAAATGAATCCGTACACTTCCTCCGGTTCGGTCGCCACGATGACGGCCAACGTGTCCGGTAACGATAACCTCAACGATCTGGGCGACGGTCCGCGCCAGCCCGGCGATCCCGAGCGCTATCCCGTGGGTGCGGTGACCCGCCGCCTACTGGGCTATGTTCGCCCGCATCGCATTTCGTTTGTAGCGTCGTTTGTGAGTGCCGCCGTCTCGGTGATCTTGCAACTCTATACGCCCATTCTCATCGGCGAGGGCATCGACCTTATCGTCGCCGCCGGGCAGGTGGACTTCGACGCGCTGCTGCCGCTTGTTACCAAACTCGCGCTCGTCGTGGTGGGGGCCGCGGCCTTCCAGTGGCTACAGGGCTATTGCGTTAACCGCCTGTCCTACGAAACGGTGCGCGACATGCGCGTGGAGGCGAGCGATAAGCTCAGCCGTATGCCGCTCAGCTTTATCGACAGCCATGCCCACGGCGACCTTATGAGCCGCGTGGTCAACGACGTCGATCAGGTGGGCGACGGTCTGCTGCAGGGCTTTACGCAGCTCTTCACCGGTGTTATCACCATCGTGGGCACGCTCGCGTTTATGCTCTCCATTAACCTGGCCATGACGCTCGTGGTGGTACTCATCACGCCGCTTTCCATTTTTGCAGCTGGTGCTATTGCCAAGCTTTCCAACAAAAGCTTTACGGCACAGCAGCGTATTCAAGGGCAGCTCGGTGGTCATATCGAGGAGTACGTAGGCGAGCAAAAGCTTGTCGACGCCTTTGCCTATGGCCCTAACGCCCAGCAGCGCTTCGATGCCCTCAATGCCGAGCTCTACACCGCGGGCGAGCGCGCGCAGTTTATGGGTTCGCTCTCCAACCCCGGTACGCGCTTTATCAATAACATCATCTATGCCGTGGTCGCTGTGATCGGCTGCGTGGGCGTGATCACGGGCGTGCCCGCGGCGCTTACGGTGGGCGGCGTGCAGATCTTCCTGTCCTATGCCAACCAGTACACCAAGCCGTTCAACGAGGTCACCAACGTCATTACGCAGATCCAGACCGCGTATGCCTCGGCGCGCCGCATGTTTGCGCTGCTCGATGCGCGCGAGCAGGAGCCTGATGCGGCGGATGCCGTTGAACTTGCCGCCCCGCAGGGTGAGGTGACCTTTGAGCACGTGGACTTTAGCTACGTGCCCGATCGCAAGCTGCTGCAGGATATCTGCATCGAGGCCAAGCCCGGCATGCGGTTTGCCCTGGTCGGTCCCACGGGCTGCGGCAAGACGACGCTCATCAACCTTCTGCTGCGCTTTTACGATATCGATGCCGGGCGCATCATGGTCGACGGGCATTCCTCGCGCGACTACACGCGTGAGAGCCTGCGCCGCGCCTTTGGCATGGTGCTGCAGGACACCTGGCTGTTCGAGGGCACGGTGGCCCAGAATATCGCCTACGGTTGCCCCGACGCCACGCGCGAGCAGATTATCGAGGCCGCCAAGCGCGCGCACGCGCACAAGTTTATCGTGCAGCTGCCAGGCGGCTACGATACGGTGATCGGCGAGGACGGCGGCACGTTTAGCCAGGGCCAAAAGCAGCTGCTGTGCATCGCGCGCGTCATGCTCACCGACCCGGCGATTCTGCTGCTGGACGAGGCCACGTCGAGCATCGATACGCGCACCGAGCTGCAGGTGCAGGCGGCATTTGACGAGCTCATGGCCGGTCGCACAAGCTTTGTCGTGGCGCATCGCCTGTCGACGATCCGAAACGCCGACTGCATCCTAGTGATGCGCGACGGCGAGATTATCGAGCGCGGCACACACGACGAGCTGCTCGCGGCAGGCGGCTTCTACGCCGAGCTCTACCGCAGCCAATTCGCCCAGTGAGCAAGACGCGGGACATGTAACGCAGCGCTAGGGCGCGAGCGTGTCAACGGGGGCAACGATGATGCCCTCGGGCGTTGTGTGGACCGGCATGCCGAACCCGATGACGATGAGTTTGGCCGCGGGAGGCCTCTCGCCGCGTTCGACCAGCTTGCGCTCGAGTCGAAGCAGGTTTGCAGACGCCTCGGGGATCTGCGGGCTTCCGAGTTTTACTTCCACGGCAATCCAAGTTCCATCGCGCCTGTGTATAACGGCATCGACCTCGAGATCGTCGGCGTCGTGGTAGTGGGACACCGATGAGTCATTTGCGGCGGCATAGACCTTAAGGTCGTGCAGGACGAGGGATTCGAAGAGCAGCCCCAGTGTCTTCGGGTCGGATGCCAATGACTCCGGATTTGCTCCGAGCAGCGCAACGGCAAGCGAAGGGTCGGCGAGGTGCCTTTTCGCACTTTGCCGCAGCTTTACCGGCGACCTGAGCGCCGGATGCCAAGCCGGGATATCGTCGATGATGTGTATCCTGCGCAAGGCATCCGTATAGCGCCTCAGCGTACTTCTCGATACATCACCGCCGAGGTCTTTCTCAAGAGACTTTTCGCCGGCAAGAGTGGATTCGTTGCGCGCAAGCGAAGACAGAAGAGCCCTGACTTTCTCCGGGTCACGCTTCACGCCGTCAACCTTCGAAACGTCCGATTCGCAGACGCCATCGATGTAGGCAGCGGATATTCGCATTGCATCGGCAGTCGTCTTGCCAACCGCCTGAGGCCAACCTCCACGACATAGTAAATCGGCGATGCCGGCGATGCCGTTAATGGATCCAAGTGCCGCTTTGATGGCGCATCCGTTAAGCAGTGATTCGAGCGAGACCGCCCTTGTGGAAACTCCGAGTTCGGCCAGAGTCATTGTTTCCATGCGCAAGCGTGATATGCGCCCGATGCCGCTGTGCATCGGTTGGTCGGCATCATTTGGCGTTGCTGACCCCGTAAGCAAAAACTGCCCTGGCTCACCAGCCCTACGATCGCATTCAAAACGTATTGCGTCCCACAATTTCGGCTCTTCCTGCCACTCATCGATGAGTCTCGGTGTTGCGCCGACTATCGCTTGAGCCGGGTCGATCCTGGCAAGCTGCAGCGCGGCAAAGTCTCCGGCTGGGTCGGAGAGGGACAGCGATGATTCGACGAATCGCTGGGCCGTAGTCGTCTTTCCGCACCACTTCGGTCCCTGAATGAGCACGGCACCAAAAATGCCAAGATCGCGCTCGATTGAACGATCGATGCATCTATCCATATATCCATCCATAGAACTCCCCGCCAATCATAGAGCCGTCATGTTATATAGCATTCTACCAGCGCGTGAAACATTTTGACGACAATCTATGACACAATTTGACGATGTCTTGTGAAACAAATTGATGATATCGCGTGATGCAATTTGGCGAAGTTTCGGAAACCACCTTTTGGCCATCTGTGAAGCACTTTGCGGCGGCATTAATCCAAGTACACGCGGTCCAAAATCCGTCCAAGATGTCGCCTGCGTCGCCAATCGACAGACGGTGGTTTACATCTGTCACGTTAGTACTAAGATATTCATCTAATAAATTGCATTAGTGGCTTTAGTTTTGGGGGATACGAGGCAACGTGACTATGACGTGCTCTTTGGTGGTTAACAGCAAGAGCGGTAATACCAGGATGGTTTCGGGCGCGATCAAGCGCACGCTGCAGGCTGCGGGTGTTGAGTTTGTCCATGCCGCGGCGTTGAGCGACGATGCGGATGCAGATCAGGTTGCGCTCGAGGCGCAGGGCGCCTGCGCGGCCGACACGGTGCTTGTCGGTTTTTGGTGCGACAAGGGCGCGAGCACACCTTCGGTCGCGACGTTGCTCTCAGCCTTGCACGGCAAGCGCGTCTTCCTGTTTGGCACCTGCGGTTTTGGGGCCGACCAGAGCTATTACCAGCAGATTATTGATCGCGTGACTTCCAATTTGGCTGGGGATGCCGAGCTTGCGGGCTGGGCGATGTGCCAGGGCAAGATGGGTCCCGCGGTCAAGCAGCGCTACGAGGCCATGCTCGAGCAAGATCCCGACAACGCGCGCTATAAGATGCTGCTCGACAACTGGATTGCTGCGAAGGACCATCCCACCAAGGAAGATCTGGATAACATGGCCGCAGCCGCCAAGAAGGCCGTACTGGGAGAGTAGCTTCGCCGTCCGCGATCCTTCGTGCAAAACAATACAAATGTGAAAGCCTCGAAGTTCTCGAGGCTTTTTTCTTGACACTTGTGGGCACAACCGCTGCAAGCGTTTGGGGCGACTTTTTCCATCACCCCGATGACGAGGCTGTTCTGGACAACACGCTCGCATACGTTCGCTGGATGTATTCAGAGTGGGAAGGGCTTTCCGGATGGAAGGGCTTTCCGGATGGATGAGGTTGCGGAAGATGCGTCCCGGAATTTGCCTTTGGAATGGGATGGAGTTTCCGGTTAAGGACCTCGGCGGAAAGTGCATCCCGGAATTTGTAGCCGAAGTGGGATGCAGTTTTCCAACGGGCCCGCAGGCGGAAACCGCATCCCACTTTGCGCATGATTTCTGGGACACAGTTTCCGCGACTCGCATGACAGGCCGCGCCTCTGCTGTGAGGCGAGGGCGAGCGGGCACCGGGTAACGTCTGTCGCGAGTTCCGCACGCAAAGAAGGCCACTTAATGTGGCCTTCGTCTTGCGCAGGACTGTCTGAGCAGCAGATGTTACCCGGCGCCCGTCCGCCCTCGTTGGGGATTGCCCGGGTAGGCGAATCGGGATGCGTCCCGCTACTTGATCTTGGTTGTACCTGGCGCCAGGTTGGGGTCGGTTTCGTTGGCCTCGGTCTGGAAGTGCTCGGTATACACGTTCTTGCCGTCGCGGAACATCTCGTAGTACTGCATCTTGGCGTAATCCTCGCGCGCCTTGGTGGCGGCTGCCGCTGCGGCGTCGTCACCGGTGACGTTGGAGGAGAGCGCCCAGCGCAGGCTGGCGTCCTCGTAGCCCACCGAGTTGATGGCGGGCAGCGACTTACGCAGCGTCATGTGCGCTTTCTGGTAGTCGGTCAGCGGTGCGCCGATCAGCTGCATCAGCTGGGTGGACAGGTAGTTGGTGGACAGGTCGTCGACCTCGCTCGTCTGGTCGCAGCCGGCAACGTCGTAGTTAGCCCAGATGATGTAGTCGGTCTGCCACAGGCGCTCCTGATGCGTGGCATCGTCCTCGCCGGTAAACCACTTGTCGTTGAACTTGGACGGGAAGAACGGCTGGTGGTCGCCCCAGAACACCACGACCACCTTACGGTCGAGCTTGCTCAGGGCGTTGAGGAAGTAGCGCAGCGCCTGGTCGGACTGCTCGATGCACGAGACATACTCGTCGACATCGGAGAGCGTGCCGTCCTCGACGGTCTTGGCGTCCAAATCGGTCGTGTCGATATTCAGGTGCATCTGCTTGTCGACCGGCAGCAGGCCCGTATCGTAGCCCGAGTGGTTCTGCATGGTCACGTCGAAGATAAACTGCGGATCGGCGTTCTGGTCGAGCAGCTCAAGAATCTTGTCGTAGGTAGCCTGGTCGGTCACCATGCCGCGCAGGGTGTCGGCTCCCTGGAAGTCGTTGATGGACAGGAACTGGTCAAAGCCAAAGTCCTTGTAGACGTTCTCGCGGTTCCAGTTGGTCGCGTGGTTGGGGTGCATGGCTGTGGTGGAATATCCGAGCGACTTGAACTGCTCTGCCAGGTTCCCGGTCGTTTCCATGTTGTAGATGGTGTAGGGGTACACACCCGAGCCCAGGTTGGCCATGGAGTTGCCGGTCATAAACTCAAACTCGGTATTGGCGGTACCGCCGCCGTAGGCGCTCACGTAGAGCTTGCCGCGGCTGAGGCAGTTGGACAGGCTCATAAAGTACTGCGGGCCCTCGTAGCCGGCGCGCATATTCTGGTAGATGGATAGATCCGAGAAGGTCTCGTTCATGATGGCGATGACCGTGGGCTTCTCGCTGTCGAACTGCTCCTTTGCGGCGGCGCGCTCGTCGCTCTTGGCCGCGTCGGACTTGTCGTAGGCCTTGGCGTACTTTTTGAGCGTGGCCTTGGCATCGTCGACGGAGTAGTCGGCGGGTTTGGGCGGCTTGATGGACTGCGCCGCACTAATAAAGGCGGGTAGGTAGCCCTCGCGCCAGTAGCTCTCGAGCGGGCGCCAGGTGTAGACGGTGATGCCGAGGGTGTTGTAGTAGTCGATGAGCGTGACATGCGCGGTTACGCCGCCCAGGCACAGCACTGCCACGAGCAGGTTGGTGAGCAGCATACGCTTGGCGTTGGCGGCACCCTTCTGACGGTGCGGTGCCACCAGGCCGGCGTACTCGCACAGCAGCATGGCGATGGCGGTAAAGCCCATGGACAGCACGCAGAACAGCGAGATCGAGAAGGTGTAGCCGTTGCCGGCGACCGCGGCGGCGGTGGAGATGGCCGAAAGGTCGCCCGGCTGGATGGGCATGGATTTAAACGTGATGACGAAGAACTCGGCAATGCCCAGGACAAAGAGGGCAAAGGCCAGGACCGCGGGAGCTGCGCCGTGGCGCTGGAATAGGAAGAACAAGCCGGTCATGAGCACGGTGATGATGGCCCACTCGAGCAGGATGCACAGGGGGTAGACCCAGGTAAAGTCGTGGTTGGACGAGACTTCCATTCCCAGCAGCGCAAAGACGCCGGCGAGCAGCAGGCACAAGACGGCGGCGACGAGCGGTTTGCCCACAAAGGCGCCGCGCAGGCGGGCGAGCTTGCCGGTGGGGGCGGGGGCGTCGGGCGCGGCGAACGCAAAGACGCGCGGGGCGATGCGGTCGCGTGCGATGCTGGCCCAAGCGCAGCCGGTGAGGATGGCGTTGGTTAGGATGAGCATCACAAAGGCGAGCGGCTCGTTTTGGGCGACGAGGCCAATGGCGCCCCAAATGGTCAAAAAGAGCTGGAACAGGCCGAAGGCGACGCTCCACCCAAGAGCGCTTTTGGCAACGGTGCCCGACTGAGCGCGAATGGCCTTGGCCTCGCGCAAGACAAGGTAGACGGTCGCCGCAAGACCGACGAGCGAGATGGCGGCAGCGAACATGCTGAGACTCCTCACAAACTAAAACCTACGAAAGCGGGGGTTTACCCGATTGTTACCAAGATATGCGCTGCAATTGGTGGCTGCGCACAACAACCAGCCATATTAACGCGCACGTGTGGCGGTGTGGCGCAATGGAGTGGCGACCTGCGCGATAATGGACGGGAATTACACGGAAACGTAAAGGCTTCTTAAAGAATTAGCGAGGATGAGGCGATGAACGAGCAGGTTTGCACCAAGGCTGTGGATACGTGCGGCTATCCGGTCGAGACGACGGGCAATGCGGTGCTGGACACGTTGGAGCACCGTTCCTCCACGCGTGCCTTCGCGCGTGATGACGATGACCGTCCCGTGGCGGTGACCGACGAGCAGCGGGCGGCGATTCTGCATGCGGCGAGTCGTGCGCCGTCGGCGGGCGCCATGATGATGTATTCCATCGTGAGCATCCGCGAGCAGGCAACGCTCGACCGCCTGGCCGACCTGTGCGACCACCAGCCCATGATCGCCAAGGCGCCCTGGGCACTGATATTTGTGGTCGATTATGCCAAGTGGATCGATCTGTTTGAGCACGTGGGCTGCTTTGAGCCCGAGTTTGTCGAGCGCACGGGTAAGGTGCCCCGCCGCGCGCCGGGTTTGGGCGACTTTGCCATCGCGGCCCAGGATGCCGTGATCGCCGCGCAAAACGCCGTGGTTGCCGCCGAGGCTCTGGGCCTGGGGAGCTGCTATATCGGTGATATCGTCGAGAATGCCGAGGAAGTTGCCGAGCTGCTCGATCTGCCGCCCTATACCATGCCGCTGTCGATGCTCATCATCGGCACGCCCCGCAAGGAGCGCCCGGCTATTGCGCATCCCGTGGTGAACCTGGTGCACGAGGAGCGCTACTGCCGCGCCGATGCTGCGACCATGGACGCGCAGGTGGCCGAGATGGACGCGATGTTCCGTCCGCATGCCCGCGAGGTAGGCGAGCGCGTGGTGGATATCTACACCCGCAAGCACACGAGCCCCTTTATGGCCGAGATGAGCCGTTCCATGGAGTGGTGGTTCAAAAACTGGCTCGGCAAGTAACGAATGCGGCGATGTGACAAAGGGACAGTCCCTTTGTCACATTCCATATCGCCGAGGTGGCCTAAAGGCCGTATAAATGTTTATTTAGCTGGGAAAACAGTGCATTAAAACATGGGCCGATTACCTATAATCCCTTCGAACATTAAAGTTGGGAGGAAACCGGCTTATGGAACAAAAGGCCAAGGAGGCAGCCTCGCACGCTGCGATTCCTGTGAGCATCTCGGCGATGCTCGTCACGCTGGGCGTGGTGTACGGCGATATCGGCACCAGCCCTATGTATGTAACCAAGGCGCTCGTCGCCGGCAACGGCGGCATCGGAAGCGTCACGGAGGAGTTCGTGCTCGGCGCGCTCTCCCTTGTCGTGTGGACGGTCACGTTGCTGACCACCATCAAGTATGTGCTCATCTCGCTGCGCGCCGATAACCATGGTGAGGGCGGCATCTTTGCCCTGTACAGCCTGGTCAGGCGCTGCGGCAAGTGGCTTATCATCCCCGCCATGCTGGGTGGCGCCGCGTTGCTCGCCGATGGCATCCTGACGCCGGCCGTTACCGTTACCACGGCCATCGAGGGCCTGCGCACTATCCCGGCGGTTCATGCCGTGCTGGGCGATGACCAGGGCCGCGTCGTCGCCATTACGCTCGCCATCATCATCGTGCTCTTCTTGGTACAGCGCATCGGTACGGCCAAGATCGGTCACGCCTTTGGCCCCATCATGACGCTGTGGTTCCTATTCCTGGGCGGCACGGGTCTGTTCTTTGTCTTACAGCACCCCGCCGTGCTGCTGTGCCTCAACCCGCTCCGCGGCATCGCCTTTTTGTTGAGCCCCAACAACCACGCGGGCATCATGATTCTGGGCAGCTGCTTCCTCGCCACCACCGGTGCCGAGGCGCTCTACTCCGACATGGGCCACGTCGGCCGCGGCAATATCTACGCTACCTGGCCGTTCGTTAAGTGCTGCCTGCTGCTGTCCTATATGGGCCAGGGCGCTTGGCTTATGAACAACGCTGCCAACCCCGAGCTCATGGGCATTGCCGATCTCAACCCGTTCTACCAGATGCTCGCCCCGGGCCTGCGCCCGTTTGCCGTCGGCCTTTCCACCGTCGCGGCCATCATCGCCTCGCAGGCGCTCATCACCGGTGCATTCTCGCTGGTGTCCGAGGCCAGCCGTCTGGACCTCATGCCGCACATGCAGGTCTTCTACCCTGCCGAGACCAAGGGCCAGCTCTACATCCCCATGGTCAACAATGTCATGCTTGTCGGCTGCGTCATTGTGGTGCTGCTGTTCCAGAACTCGGCGCATATGGAAGCCGCCTACGGCCTTGCCATTACGCTGACTATGATGTGCACCACACTGCTGCTCTTCTTCTACCTGCACGAGGAGCGTAAGCTCAAGGTTGCTCCGTGGATCTTCGCAGCCTTCTTCCTTTTGCTCGAAGGCTTCTTCTTCGTGAGCTCGCTCACCAAGTTCTTCCACGGCGGCTACTTCACCATCCTCATGGCTGCACTCATCATGGGCATCATGGTGTGCTGGTACAACGGTACGGCTGTTGAGCAGCGCCAGTTTACGCTGCTGCCGCTGCGCAGCTACCTGCCGCAGCTCAAGCGCCTGCGCGACGACGACCGTTACGAGCGCATGAGCGACAACGTCGTGTACCTGACCAAGGACACCCATACCGACTACATCGACCGCGATATCGTCTATTCGATCTTGGACAAGCATCCCAAGCGCGCCCGCGCCTGGTGGTTTGTGAATGTCGAGACCATGGACGAACCGCACACCTTTGCCTATTCGGTCGAGACGTTCGGCACCGATTACGTGTTCCGCGTGCATTTGTACCTGGGCTACAAGATCAACCAGCGCGTCAATGCCTACCTGCGTCAGGTCGTTCAGGACCTGGCTGCCACCGGCGAGCTGCCGCCGCAGACGCATGACTACTCGGTCTACAAGGATCCGGGTAACATCGGCACGTTCAAGTTCGTCCTGATCCGTAAGCTTCTGGCGCCCGAAAGCGATGTGGAGCCGAGCGAGCGTACGGCCATCACGCTCAAGTACATCATCCGCCGCGCCGCCGGCACGCCTGCGCGTTGGTACGGCCTGGAGAACTCCAACGTGAGCTTTGAGTACGTGCCGCTGTTCACCAAGTTCAAGGCCGTGAACAAGATGCAGCGCCTGGCCCCCAACGAGCGGCCGTAGTCGACGCTTGAGATTTGGCTGCGAACAGGCAGGCTTGCAATGACAGTGATTGAGTCCTGGGAGGAAACCATGGATGCAAAGGTGCTTGACGGTCGCGATCTTGCGGCCGAGCTGGTACGTGAGGCGCGCGTCGATGCCGCCGAAGATCGGTTCTTTACGAATCGTGCCAACATGGACATGGCCGATCGTGTGATTTCGGCCGTGGCACTGGTATTTGGAGCGGTGTGCGTGTGTGCCCTGCTCGCGCACGTGCTGTTTGTCTAGCGGCTGCCGGTCGTAGAAGGCTTTACACTTAGAACCACCACGAGGGAGAACCACCACAAAGGTGCCTGTCCCTTTGTGGTGGTTTTTGTTTTTGAGAGAGGGGCGGGGCGCTGATGGACGTCTGTACGGACGGCGATATTGCCGATAGCTTTTGGTGGCGGCGCACAACGCTGACGCGCCGCACTCCTCTGTATGACGCCTGCGTATCAGTGGGGCTGCTGGTCGCGGCGACGATTGTGGGCGCGCTGCTCGACCATCCGGGTCTCGCGCCGAGTATCATGATCGTCTATGTGTTCGCCGTTCAGCTGTGCGCATTCTTTACCTGGAGTCGCCTGTATTGCTTGCTGAGCTCGGCTGCCGCCGTGGCGCTCTACAACTTCTTGTTTGTCGACCCGCGCTACTCGCTGTCGCTTATCGACCGCGTCTATCCCGGCATGTTCTTCATCATGTTCGTGGTCTCGCTTGTGTCGAGCTCGATTGCGTTGGCCCTGCGCCGCGCCTTGGCACAGGCTGCCGCCAGCGACCGCCGCACGCATATGGTGCTCGAGACCAACCGCATGTTGCAGCGCTGCGCCGATCAGCAGCAGATTGTCCATGCCATGGCAACGCAGCTGGCGCGTCTTTCGGGCTGTCCGGTCGTGTGGTACAGCGCCGACGCCGAGGGCGATGACCTGCTGCCGCGCGCGACATACACGGCCGTGGGCGATGCCGCGCCGGTGCATGAACTGGCGCCGCAGATGCCGCCGCGGCTCTCGGCGTCCGCCTATGTGGGAACGCCGCTCGATGCCACCTATGGCGGCTCGGCGTTTTTTGGCATCTACCTGACGGTTCGCACGGGCGACGGCTTCGTCCGCTCGGGCGACCCCGCCTCGGTGGTGGGCGTGCTGGCCATCGTTGCCGAGCCCGACGTGCTGACGCACGAGGAGCGGACGCTTGCCGATGCCATCGTGAGCGAAGGCGAGCTGGCGCTCGACCGCGCCCGCGCCATGGAGGCCCGCGAGGAAGCGGCGGTGCTCGCCAAAAACGAACAGCTGCGCGCCAACCTGCTGCGCTCCATCTCGCACGATCTGCGCACGCCGCTTACCAGTATTTCGGGTAATGCCGACGTGCTGCTCGACCAGGGCTCGACCGGCACTGCAGTGCTCGATGCCCAGACGCGCCGCGGCCTGCTTCTATCCATTCGCTCGGATGCGCTGTGGCTCAACGCCACCGTCGAGAACCTGCTCGCCATCACCAAGCTCGAGGGTGGCGGCATGCGCCTGTCGACCACGCTCGAGCTCATGGACGATATCGTCGAGGAGGCGCTGCGCCACGTGAACCCTGCCGTGCGCGAGCACGACCTTAAGGTGGTGGCGTGCGATGAGCCGGCGCTCGTCAACGTCGATGCACGCCTGATGGTGCAGCTGGTGGTCAATCTGGTGAACAACGCCGTCACCTATACGCCCGCAGGCTCGCATATCGTGATTTCGATTGGCGTTGACGATGGATGCGTGGCGTGCTCAGTGGCCGATGATGGCCCGGGCATTGCGCCCGAGGACCGCGAGCGGATCTTTGAGTCGTTCTACACCGCCAACCACGGTCTTGCCGACAGCCACCGTAGCGTGGGCCTGGGTCTTTCGCTCTGCCGCTCCATTGCGCTGGCGCATGGCGGTAGCATAGAGGTTGCCGCGGCGGACCCGCACGGCTCGGTCTTTACGATTGAGCTTCCCGTCGCCGACGTTTCGTTTGATAAGGAGTAGCGCTGTGCCGAACTCTGCCGTAAAACCGCTCATCTTGGTCGTTGAGGACGATCCCGCCGTCCGCAACCTTATTGTTGCCGCGCTCGAGGCGCACGGCTTGCGTCATATGGCCGTGGAGACCGCCCATGCCGCCATCGCCGCCGCCTCATCGCAGGCACCGAGCATTGTGCTGCTCGATCTGGGCCTGCCCGATATGGACGGCGTCAAGGTGGTGGAGTCGGTGCGCGCATGGTCGGGCATGCCGATTATCGTGGTCTCGGCGCGCAGCGAGGATGCGGACAAAATCCGCGCGCTCGATGCCGGTGCCGACGACTATCTGACCAAGCCGTTTTCGGTCGAGGAACTGCTTGCACGCATTCGCACGACGCTCAGGCGCCTTTCGTATGCGCAAACGGGTGGTGTTGCCTCCGAGGGCTCGTTCGATACCGGTGAGCTGCATATCGACTTTGATGCCGGCATTGCCACGATGGATGGCGAGGAGCTGCATCTGACGCCGATTGAGTACAAGCTCTTGTGCCTGCTGGCACATAACGCCGACAAGGTACTAACGCACCAGTTTATCCTGCACGAGATTTGGGGCACGGCAACTAAGAGCGACCTGGCGAGCCTGCGCGTCTTTATGGGCACGCTGCGCAAGAAGATCGAGTCCGACCCCGCGCACCCGCGCTATATCCAGACGCATGTGGGTATCGGTTACCGATTGGTCACCCAAGGGTAGAACGGCGTCCGCCATCCCATTATGAGTTGCGGTGAAATACGGTCTAAATTTGCCTAATTCCAGGCAAAACAGTCCGTATTCCACCGCAACTTTGTCTATTTGCCCTTGGGCTTGCTGGCGTAGAACTTCTTCTTTTTGGGCTTGCCTGAGCAGGCAGGCTTGTCGTCGCAGTGCGGTCCTCGGTCACCGGTCTGCGCGTGCGTGGGCGCTGCTGCACGAGGCTTGTGGGCTTCGGGGTTGCGCAGTTCCTCGGTTCGCTCGGCAATCTCCTCGGCGCTAAAGCCGACCTCGGCCATGGCGTCCTCGATGGGTAGGCGGCGCACGATATAGCAATGATGCACCTTCTGGTTGCGCGCGAAATCCTCGGGGATGGTCTGCGCCGTAATGTCCTCCAGCACGACGCCCGCGCGTGCGAGCTTGCGCGTCTCGGGACGGAAACCGCGCAGGTTGCAGCTAAAGATGGCATGTCCGCCCTGTGCGAGCAGGCGCGATACACCGGCCAAAAGCTCAACGTGGTCGCGCTGAACATCCCAGGTGCGGCGGCCCATCTTGGACGAGTTCGAAAACGTGGGCGGATCGACAAAGATCAGGTCCCAGCGGTTGCGCGTCTGGCGCTGATCGCGAATCCAGGCAAGCACGTCGTCGCGCACAAAATGATGCTGCGGACCAACAAAGCCGTTCTGGCGCATATTGCGCTCGGCCCAGTCCAGGTAGGTGTTGGAAAGGTCGACCGTCACAGTTTCCTCGACGCCGCCGTCTGCCGCATAGCAGGTGGCGGTGCCGGTATAGGCGAACAGATTGAGGAAGCGGCGCGCCTGCTTGGCGTGCTCGCGCACCAGGTTGCGGGTGACGCGGTGGTCCAGGAAGATGCCCACATCCAGGTAGTCATCAAAGTTGACGGCAAAGGTGAGTCCACCCTCTTCGATGAGCGGCAGGCGACGGCGCGCGATGTTGGCGCGCTCGCCCGATGCGCCCTTGCCGGCGCCCTGTTTGCCGTACTGCGAGCCGCCGCGCGAACGCATGCGGGCCTTGGCGTGCACGTGCTCGGCCGGAACATCAAGGATGCGCGGCGCGATGGCCAAGATGTCGAGCATACGGGCCTGGGCCAGTGCGGGGTCGATGGTCTTGGGCGCGGCGTATTCGGCGATGACGAGCCAGCGGCCCGGCGTCTGCGGGCAGCCTTCGTACAGGTCGATGGCGGCGGAGTAGTCGGGTAGGTCGGCATCGTAGACGCGGTAGCAGCTCACGCCCTCGCGCTTTGCCCACTTGCGACGCAGACGGGCATTCTTGCGCAGGCGGTTGGCGAACTGCTCCGACTCGGGGATGAGCACGGGCAGCGGCTTGCCGTCGCCCAGGTCGAGCGTGGCGGCGGGCTCGGGCATGGGGGCGGCGGCTTCATCGTTGGTTTCGTTGGCATCCGTAACCTCGGCCTCGGTATCCGCGCTGGTCGCAGCCTCAAACGCTGCGGCGGCATGGTCGAGCGAAGGCCAGACCTCAATAGCTGCTTCCTCGTTGTTGGGCATGACGGCAATCGAGCGCTCGGGCTCGGCGTGGAGCGCGCGGGCCAGCAATCCGTCGCGGGTGAGCGCGGCGACCGGTGCCGCGGCAAGCTCGGGCGCGCGGCGCAGCTCACCGACCAGCGTCATGGCGTCGTGCATGAGCGAAAGCGGTGTCTCGGTCGTATCCGCGACCACGGCGGCACCGGCGACGGCGCCCGCGTGGTCCAGTACGCCAAAGAAAAAAACTATGTGCCCAATATGCTGGCACGCGGGTTGGTAACCCAGCAGTCTTATAATATCTCACTGGTGTTCTCGCGCCAGTTCGGCAACCTTGCCGCACCATTTTTGCGCAAAACCGTCAGCGCCGTGTACGATATTGCCACCCGCAATGATTATGATGTGCTGATGACGATGGTGGGCGAGCAGGAAACAAGCCCGATGCAGCGTCTGCTGGTCAACCGCAAGATTGATGGCGTGATTCTGGCCCGCACGCTGGAGCGTGATCCGCTGATCCCCATGCTGCAAAAAAGCGGCATCCCCTTTGTTGCCATTGGCCGCCCGGCTGACCAGGATGTCATCTCGGTGGACCATGATCAGGTGGGCGGCTGCCGCGAGCTGGTCAGCCTGCTGCTGATGAAGGGCCTGCGCCGCATTGCTTTGCTGGGCGGATCCATGCTGTACACCGTCAACCAGTCCCGCCTGGAAGGCTATAAGCAGGCGCATGACCGCGCCTGCTGCAAGATTGATGAGAGCCTGCTGTTTTTGGAGCTGGAAAGCGACGATCTACGCACCAGCGCTGTGGAGCTCGCGGTACAGCGTGGGGCGGACTGCATCCTGTGCATGGATGACCAGGTTGCCCTGCTGGCTTTGAGCACCCTGAGACAGCTGAACCTGCGCGTGCCGCAGGATATCCGTCTTGCCTCCCTGTATGACGACGAAGCGCTGCAGGGGTGTACGCCACAGATCACGGCGGTCTCTTTTGATGCCGAACAGCTGGGCCGCCGTACCGCACAGCAGCTGCTTTCCCTCATCCGCCATCAGCCGGTGGAAACCCGCACCCTGCTGGGGTACCAGGTGGGGTTGCGCTTATCGACCCAGACCTGAGAGAAAATAAATCAACTGCCCGTACACGGTATGATAAGCCGTTGTGCGGGCAGTTTTTTCGATAAGGGGTTTTGAAAAAATATGATGGTTACATGCTTAACATACTGCGATAAGGCATTGGACCGATTGTAGGGCGCGATGCACTCATCACGCCGGAGCAGCCGGAACCCTGCTGGTTGATTATTCCCGCATCATACTGCCTGCAGCTCTTTGCCTTAAATCCTGTTTGTGTTGTACTATTGTTGTACTATTGTTGTGGTATTTATATGAAAATATAGAAGGCGTTATCAATTCCAGGAAGAAGGCAAACCTGCCGTCAGCCTGA
>UQIL01000032.1 GCA_900541025.1 uncultured Collinsella sp.
GCCACGGTCGCCGCCACGGCCGCCACGGGGACCACGGTCGTCACGGGGACCGCGGGGACCACGGTCGTCACGGCCGCCGCGAGGACCGCGATCCTCGTCCAGGCCCATGGCGACGAGCGGAGCGATAACCTTATCGAGAGCGGCCATCAGCTCGGTGGCCTCCTCATAAGAAAGCTCGGGCAGGAGCTTCTCCTTCTTGTTGGCAAGCTCGACCAGGCCCTCAGCGGCATCCTCGGCAGCGAAGACGACGATCTTGCGCATATCGCCCTCGGCGTCGTCGATGCGGCCGACCAGATCGGCAGCCTCGGCCTCGGCCATCAGACCATCGAGCTCACGAAGGCGCATGCCCAGCAGGTCGGACATTTCCTTCTGCTCCATCTTGGGCTTGAGGTCAAGAAGCTTGATGGCGCGCTCGATGTTCGCCATGCGCTCGGCCTTGGCCTCCTCCTCCTTGGAAATAGCAAAGCGACGGCTACGCAGCAGGCGGGCGGCCTTCTGCATCTTGTCCATCAGCTCTTCGTCATCGTAATCAACGGCGGCCTCGACAACCTCGGCCTCCTCCTCGGCGGAAACCTCGTCAGCAGCCTCAACCTCGGCAGCTTCGGTCTCCACGGTCTCGACTGCCTCGACCTCGGCAGCCATGGTCTCGTTCTCGGTCTCGTTCATGATCTCTTCGTTCTCGGACATGAGACTCCTTCTTGGCCCTCTCGGGCATCATCGCCCCATTCGCGGGGCCCGTCGCGCACTCTTTGCGCTTTGAACATTCATGCCTCTCGGCAAAACGTCCATTAGTTTATGGTGTCGCCATCCAATCTAGCTGCAGAATCTATGTGCACACATTAATGCGACATGTGCGACTCGCGACGAGCGTACACCAGCGACGCCACGAACCCGACCGCGGCAATTACAGCCGCCACACGCACGGCAGCTGCAAATCCAATCGCCTGGGCAACGTCCGTCGCAACGCCAGCGGCGCCGGCAGTCGCCGCAGAACTCGAAAGCAGACCGATAAACAGCGACGGACCAAACGATGCGGCAATCATGTTCCACGTGTTAAGCAATGCCGTTCCGTGAGGATGTTCAGCGGCATGCAGCGTCTCCAAGCCGGCCGTTTGCGAGGGGCTCAGCACCAAACCTACTCCGGCATACACCACAACGGTCAGCGCCACGACGACGTCGATGTTCATGCTTGCCGCCGTCATCGAGATGGCAGTCTGTCCCACGGTAATTAGGGCAAAGCCGACCGGCAGCAGCGGCCATGCGCCGCGGGCGTCCATCACACGTCCGCCCACAATCGAGGTCACGGCGTTGCAGGCAATCGCCGGCAAAATGAGCAAGCCCGCAATAAGTGCGGTCATGCCGTATGCGCCCTCAAAATAGAGCGGCAACAAAACGCTCATCGAGAACGTCGTCATCATCGACACCACCACAAGCAGGCACGCAGGCCAAAAACGAACGCTCGCCATGGGACGCACGTTAAGCACCGGATGCTCGAGCTTGAGTTGACGGGCCGCAAACAGGCCGAGCAGCACAACGGCGGCAAAAAGCGTCACGATGCCGGCAATCAGATTGGTCGAGAACTCGCCTACGGAATACACAAATGCCGTAATGCCGGCAGCGAGCAAAACAACCGACAGAATATCAAGCGTGGCGCTCGAGCGCTCTCCGACATTCTGAACAAGCTTAACGCCCGCCGCAGCGACCACAATGCCGCCCACCAGCGGCACTACGAACACCGCCCTCCAGCCAAACAACGTGCACATAAGACCGCTGATTACGGGTCCAAACGCCGGCCCTAGCGTAATGCAGGCACCGCCCAGGCTCAGATACAGACCGAGCTTCTCGCGCGGGGCGCAAGACAGCACCACGTTCATCATGAGCGGAAACAAGATGCCCGATCCCGCAGCCTGCAAAATACGACTTGGCAGCAAAACGCTAAACGACGGAGCGATCAGACACAGGACTTCGCCGGCGACCATGCATCCGCATGCGAAAAACAGCAGCTTGCGCGTCGAGAAACGGCCGGACAGGAAGGCCATGATGGCCGTAAAGATCGACGTCACGATCATGTAGCCCGAGACGAGCCACTGCGCCGTGGTGGCACTCACCGAAAAGGCTGCCATAATGTCGTGCAACGCCACGTTAATGATGTTCTCGTTAAACGCGGCAACAAAGGCTGCAATATACATAACGACGAGAATCGCCGCAGTGGCCGATGGCGTTACTTGAACTTGTTGCTGAGATTTGCTCCCCATGCATTTCCTTCCTCTTGGAACGACAGTCGCATCGCCCCAGAGGGACAGTCCAGGGCGAAAAATGAGCCCTAGACTTACGCCAGACGCCGTACACGACGAATCTGGCAACATGGTCCAACGTCGAAAGATTGTAACGCGGACGCACAGCTTCCCTTCCGCGCTATTATTAAAAGTCCACGAAAGCATGAGACATGAGGAGCCCGCCATGATTAAGCCCATCATGAAATCCGAGTTCTTTTTGCGCCTGCCTTCCGAAGACGCGGGACCCGACGATGCCGTGACCGGGCAAGACCTCCTGGATACGCTCCACGAGCATGTGCACGAGTGCGTGGGCCTCGCCGCCAACATGATCGGCGTGCGCAAACGCATCATCTGCGTAAAGGACGGCAGCAAGTCGCTGCTCATGTACAACCCGCAAATTCTTGAGCAGGTCAATGCCTATCAGACGAGCGAAGGATGCCTCTCGCTGATCGGCGAGCGTCCCTGTACCCGCTATCGCCGCATTAAGGTTGAGTATTTGGACGAAAACTTCGTCCACCGCATCAAAAACTTCTCGGACTACACCGCCGAGATCATCCAGCACGAAATCGACCACTGCAACGGCGTCGTGGTTTAGGCCACCCGCCAAAATGAGGGTACCGGAGGCCTCCCTATGGATATCAGCCGCTTTGGCGAATTCGCCATCTTAGCGCAGTCACGCACGTTTCTTGATGCAGCGGAACTGCTTTTCATGTCGCAATCAACCCTCTCCAAGCACATCATGGCAATGGAGCACGAACTCGGCTGCAAGCTCATCGATCGAAGCCAGCGCCACGTAACACTCACCGCGCAAGGTGAAGCGCTCCTCCCCTATGCGCAAAAAATTGCGACGCTTCAGCACCGCTATCTTGCCGCCATTCAAATAGGCGCAGGTGAGCCGCTCGAGCACCTCACCGTAGGTTCTATCCCCATTATGGCCCCTTATGGGATCACGGACGCCGTCATCGATTTTCAGCAGGCGAACCCCTCATATTCTGTTGAGCTCATCGAGGGCGAGGGCGACACACTCAAGCGCATGCTCCTGCACGAGGACATTGACCTGGCCTTCATCCGTGACGGCGGCGCCATCGAGCCGGAGTTCAAAAAGATTCCCTTTACGACCGACCGGCTCGTGGCCGTCCTTCCACTCGACCATCCGCTCGCCGAACGTGACACCGTCGAGATAGACGACCTTATCGACGAGAATTTCCTCATGCTTCCCCAAGGCTCGTTCGTAAGCGAGCTCGTCCTTTCCCTTTGTCGCGAAGCTGGATTTGGCCCACGTGTTACGTTCACCGGCAAACGAGCCGAGAACATCATCTCCCTTGTCGCGCGCGGCGCCGGCGTCTCATTCCTCATGCGCAAGCCGACGGAATCGCTCGCCAGCGGAAAGGTAGCCCTGGTGCCGCTTGAGCCCGCGACGACCTCCGAGGTCAGGCTCTACCTCAAGCGGAACGCCACGCACTCGCAGGCGGTCGTCTCGTTCATTGGCTTCCTCCCCTACCGTCAGCTCCTGCAGGGCGACCGTGCGTCTTCCACCGCGGCACGACCGTCATAATCCCCACTGCTCCACAACCGCAGACTTGCGTCCGCAAACACGCTGACAACGGCACGAAACACAAATATGCCTCGGGCGGCACGTCGCCGTCCGAGGCATATTTAGTTAAAGTGCGCAGACAGACTAGTCCACCGAGATGTTGAGCGCCTTACCGCCCTCGTCCTTCCTGGTACCGATCACCATAGCGGCGACAAGAGCCAGAACGAAAGCGACCACACCGGAGATGACAAGGCCGATAAAGCCCGTGTCGATGCCGGCAGGGTTAATAAAGCTCGGGAAACCGAGCGGGCCGGAGGCACCGAAGGCATAGAGTTTGGCACCCATGAGGCCGGCGATGGCGCCGCCTACACCAGCTGAAATAAAGGTTGCCCACATAAGGCGCTTGCGCAGCAGCAAGATGGCGTAAAGCGCAGGCTCGTTGACACCGAAAATCGAAGAGACAAGGGCGGGAATGTTGACGGCAGCATTTTCCTCGGAATCCTTGGTTCGGATGACCATGCCAAGCACAGCACCGGCGATGGCACAACCGCCTGCATACACGAGCGGGTTAATGAGGTCATAGCCGTAGGTTGCGACATCGAGAAACCACAGCGGGATGATACCCCAGTGCAGGCCGAACATGACGAGCAGGCTCCAGAACGTGCCGATGACAAAGCCGGCGAGGGCGGGCTGGACGTTGATGAGCATCAGAATGATCTGGGCAACGATGTTGGAGAGGACCGTCATGACCGGACCGACCACAAGCAGGCCAAGGATGCCGCAAATGAGGAGCGTCAGGATGTTGGAGAAGAACGAGCTCACAAGCGCGGGCAGCGCGTTAGAAAGGGCCTTGTGCACCTTAGAGGCAATCCAGACGATAAAGATCGCAGGCAGAATCGTCGATGAGTAATTCTGCATGATCAGCGGGATGCCAAAAATATCACCATAGACATTGGACTCGAAGACCGTGCCGGCGCCGAGCGTGTAGAGCGGATCTCCGCCCATAAGGGCAACGAGCGTCGGGTAGACGAGGATACCGCCGAGCGCCATTCCCATAACGGGCTTAAGTCCGAACTTCTTGGCCGACGTCCAGCCAATGATTAGCGGAAAGTAATAGAAGACCGAATCTCCGATTGCCGAGAGCGTCACATACGTATTGCTGTCCTTGGCAAGCCAACCGGCAACCGTGCAGAGCGCGAGCATCGACTTGATAAAGCCACCGGCCATAAGCACGCCAAGAACCGGTTGCAGGATCTCGGAGATGATGGCAAGCAGACGCGAGAATGGATCGCCCTTTTTGACGTCGTCGCCTTCATCGATATCGAGCGCGGGTTTGGAGTCGAACCCGCCAATCTGAACAAGGTCGTTGTAGACGGCCTCGACAGTGGCACCAATCACGACCTGATACTGTCCGCCGGCCTGGATGACGTCAACGACGCCCTTCGTCGCCTTAAGCTCATTGGTCTGGGCGAGCGATTCATCCTTGAGGTGGAAGCGGAGACGCGTAATGCAGTGGCTCACGTCTAACACATTGTCTCGACCACCGACCTTTGTGATGATTTCATCGCAAAGCTTCTGGTATTTCATGGAATTCTCCTTTTCTGAGCGGGGCATAGCGTAGATTTCATGCCTCCGTAGTCGACGTGGGAGGACAAGGAACCCGCTTCCCCCTTTGAAATCCGCGGACACACGTACGCCCGGGATGGGAAACAGCAGAGAAGATGGAAGATGCCGATCACATGGCAGTGAGCCTCATTGGCCCATGCCACGCAATCAGGCCTACAGACGCGAAGCTGCTGCGCCTAGAAGTCTCGTCGTCTGGCAGAACTTGTCACACAGACGTTCCGGTTCGCCCTGGGGAATCTGAGTACGCTCGGTCTCAAAGGAGAGGCCGTACTCGCGTGCCGGAAGGAAATACTCAAAATAGCCGTTGGTGTAACCGCAGACTATTCCCTCGACCGGACATTCGCGCTTCATGCGAATGCCCAGGTCGCTGCCGAGTTCACTCGGGAACACAAAGAGATGCAGGCCGCCCAGACTGATGACGGCACACTTAAGCGTGAGTGAAAAGTCGTCATGGGCAACGGTGTGATAGAACGTCTGAGGCTCGATGCGGTCAAGAACGACCTCGCGATCGAGCTTGATCTGGGAAATCGCCTCGGCAAGACCGGTCGAAGCACGCTCAACCTCGGGAATGCCGCGTCCCTGGCGAAAATTGCGGTCGCTACAGTCGCCAGCAGCACCGACGACCATGGCCGGATAATAACCAAGACTCTGAGCGAGCTTTTTGCCGGTAAGACCGGCGAGTTCGCTCGTGAGCTCCGTGCAGTCGGGTCCGACACAGGCAGAATGCACCGCCCAGTTCACAAAGCCCGCAAACGATTTGCCTTCGTCATCGAAGAACGACACCACGATAACCTCATTATCGGCAAGCTCTCCGGGAATGATGCGGTTGTCGTAGAAACCGGTGATGACTTTTTTGCCCATGCGGCAGGTCGCAGGTCGCGCGTTGGCGCGGCACTCTTCGAAGCATTGACAGATGGTATCGAGGAACCAGCGATAGTAGTCCTCGTTGAATTTTCCCGTCCACCAGCTGCGATGGTAGGCGACGATCGAAGTGTGGTCGTGCGTCGCGGAGAGCAGAACGCAGTCACGGTCGATTCCGTAGCGCTCGGCGAGCATCGTCTTAACCTCCTCGGCCATGCTTTCCTCAAACTCGAGAACATCGGCGTTGAAGAGAAAAACTTCGCGGTCGTCCTGTTGGAAAAGAATCGCGTTGGCGAAGACGTCGTCATGGACGCCTGTCGCAGGCTCCAGACGGTTGGGGAGGTTACGGTATCCGATTAGATAGATGTCGCCTTGCGGGGTGATCTTGCGGCGTGCATGTCCGATATTCATGCAAGTTCTCCTTTTTGTCGCGCCGCGTTCAAAGCGGCAAGGATGGTTTGGAGGAGGCGCTCATGGGAGCCGGCGGCAAAACCGGAGTTCATGGCCTCATAGGTGATTTTCTCGTACGCATCGGGGGCTGGCAGATACTTCTGCCCTCCGTTGACAAGCGTGGCAAAGAGCACGGGGCAGAATCGGGCGGCGCGCACGGCGGCGCCAAACGAGCTCGAAACCTCGGGCTGGATACCAACGAACTCGGCATTTCCCAGCCGAAGTAAATAGACCCTCGTACGCTGTTCGCCTGCCGCATGAAACTCATAAGTTCGATGCGGGGCCAATGAGCAGAAGTCGGCGCGCGTCTGGGCGGGCAAAAGGACGTCGACCGTGCGAGCATCGACGCCGATGGCATCGTCCTCACGCGCCGCACGGACGGCCTCAATCAACGCATCGCTCATAGCGCGACCCTGTCGATGCAGCATGCGATATCCACTCTCGTGAGCATCTAACGTTTGCTTCGCCCCGGTCGAATCGAACGCAACGGTCACGGCGCGCTCCGCCGGACTCTGATCTCCCGCGGCACCGGGTAGCAGCAACACGACTCCGCCCAATTCGCGCTCGAGAGCCATGGCGGCAAAGCCAAAGAGGTCCCCGCTCACCAAGCGCTTCCCCTGAGAATCGTGCGATCCGTCGAGCACGGAAGACTGGACATCAGCCGTCGCAAGCATGGCAACGAACCCGCCCTCGGCATCCCTCGCGACAAGTACGGGCATCGCGTGGTCGGCAAACCCCTTGGGGTCTACTCCCAGCCACCAGCCGGCCGGTGTCTCAATGTCGCGGTTAACGTTCACAGGACAGTAGCCCTCCGCCGAGGCGAGCGTGACAGAGCGAATGCCCGCAACCGCCTGCTCAACGGCCGCGCGTGTCGCGGCGATGAGCGCGGCACGATAGCGCTCATTTCGATCGCGGGCATCGGTGTCGGCCAGATGCCCAGGGGTGCGCACGTGAGGCGCAGAAAACGTGTGGGTCGGGACCACCCAAGAAAAGGCGCCGTCGCAATTGGAGACATCCTTGACAACCTCACGCAGATCGACGAGTAGGGCCGGAGCGATCGAGGTAACCTCAAGTGAAAGGATGCAAGCGCGCCGCCCCATCCCTTCGACCACGAAGGCACGGGCAAAGATTTCATGACGGAGTGCGTCGAAACCGTCGAACGGCAATACGTCCTCTAAGTTAATGGCCACCCGGGCGGCTCCGGCCTTCATCTCTCCCTTATCCATGGCGAACGCCCTCCTTTATCTGTCGCTCACTCGATGCCGTACAAGCGCTGTGCCGTGCCGCCAAGCATAAGGTCCTTGTCCGTATCACTTAAATCTGTGGCGCGGACGCAGGCGACACCCTCTGTTAGCCACTCGCGTTTAACGGGATAACTCGTACCAAAGACAATATGGTCTGCACCAAGGACTTCAACCGCACAGGCAAGAAGCGTCTCGCCCCAAGGCTGGGCATGGGACATGTCGAAATAGATGTTGTTCTCGAGGCGCTTGGAAACGGTCTCGGTATCGACCTGAAAACGTCCAGAGGCATCAGGGCGCTTGGGGCCGTGAGGCAGCAGCATCTCCTTGAACGCAAAGTATGCGCCACCGAGCATGGAGTGGACCATCTTGATATTAGGATAGCGCTCGAAGAAATCACCAAAGATCTCGCGGCCGATCGCCGTAGTTTGGTCGACGCAGCGACCATAAGAGCGGCGAAGGTTGTCGTACGCGAGAAGCGACTCGTTCTCGACCGGTACGGGAACATGGTGGACGTAAACGGTGACGTTGCGCTCGTTCAGGTGCTCGAAGAAGCTCGAGAAAACCCGGTCGTCGAGATAGCGCTTGCCGTAGTGAGCGCAGAGCTGCACACCAGCAAAACCATCGTCGAGCCTGCGGTCGAGCTCCTCTAAATTTGCCTTGGTGCCAAAGGGTGGCACAGCGACAAGCGGAATCAGGCGGCCATTTGACGCCTTCGCGTCAGCGGCCATACCGTCGTTGAAGCGCCGACACATCTCGAGCGACATCCACTCGTGGCAGCCGGGGAGCTTGAGGATCGCCTTGTCGACCCCCGCCTCATCCATATCGGCCAAGCGCTTCTCGAGGGTGTAGTCGCCCTCGATGTAATTAAGGCCCGGAGAACCGGCGGGCATCTCGATCACGATCTGTCGCTTGCCGACGGAATTCACGGTCAGATAGCCTTCGGTGTCGTAGGCGCGGGGCACCTCGGCCAAAAACTGTTCGCAGAGCGTCTCGTCATGAAAGATGCGCTCGTCGAACCAGTAGGAATTTGCATCGATAATCATTGGTTGGAACCGCCTTTCATCTTGTTGAGAACATTCTAGAAAAGCGGGTACCCGGGCATCAATTCCAGCTTAAGCCTACTGTATTCCATTTTGGAATAGAACTTACCGCTCACATGCGAACCTTGCTCGCTCAAAGAGACAAAGCGTTAGCAGCACGGGCTTAGACAGAAAACGGCCGGCCCGCATCCGTTGCGGGCCGGCCGTTTTAGTACAGGCTACCTTTGTCGTTACGACTGGCGGTAGTGATCGAAGAAGTCGGCGAGATCTTCGAGGGACTCTTTGAGCACTTCCATGCGCGGCAGGTACACGATACGGAAGTGGTCGGGCTCAGCCCAGTTGAAGCCGCCGCCGCGCGTGATCAGAATCTTCTTCTCGTGCAGCAGGTCAAGGGCGAACTGCTCGTCATCGGTAATGTTGAACTTCTTCACATCCATCTTGGGGAAGATGTAGAACGCCGCACGCGGCTTAACCACCGAGATGCCGTCAATCTTGTTGAGCGCCTCATACACAAAGTTGCGCTGCTCGTAGACACGGCCGCCGGGGCGGATGTAGTCGTTGACGGACTGATGGCCACCGAGCGCCGTCTGAACGATCGACTGAGCCGGCACGTTGGAGCACAGGCGCATGTTGGAGAGCATGTTGATGCCCATGATGAAGTCGCTCATGCAGCGCTGGTTGCCCGAAAGCACCATCCAGCCAATACGATAGCCCGCGATCATGTGCGACTTGGACAGACCGCTAAAGGTGACGCAGGGCAGATCGGGAGCGAGCGAGGCAATCGAGACGTGCTCGTAGCCGTCCATGCACAGGCGGTCGTAGATCTCATCAGCAAAGATCATCAGCTGATGCCTGCGTGCAACCTCGACGATGCCCTCGAGCATCTCGCGCGGATAGACGGAACCCGTGGGGTTGTTGGGGTTGATGATGACGAGGGCTTTGGTCGCGCTCGTGATCTTGGACTCCATATCCTCCAGGTCGGGATACCAATCCGCCTGCTCATCGCACAGATAATGTACGGGATGACCGCCAGCAAGGGTTGCGCACGCCGTCCAGAGCGGATAGTCGGGGCTGGGGATCAGAATCTCGTCGCCATTGTCGAGCAGCGCGTTCATCGAAAGCTGAATGAGCTCGGACACGCCGTTGCCCGTGTAGATATGCTCCATCTGAACATTGGGCAGGCCCTTGATCTGCGAATACTGCATGATTGCCTTGCGCGCGGAGAACAGGCCGCGCGAATTGGAATAGCCTTCGCAGTCGGGCAGCTGCTGGCGCATGTCCTTGATGACCTCATCGGGCGTGCGGAAACCGAAGGGCGCCGGGTTGCCGATATTGAGCTTGAGGATGCGCTCGCCCTCGTCCTCCATACGGGCGGCCTCGTCGACGACGGGACCGCGCACGTCATACAGGACGTTATCGAGCTTGGTGGATTTAGAAAAAGTACGCATGGTGGTGCTCCTTGCAATTTGAGCTGAGGGATGGGGTTCGGGCTTGGAATCGTTGCGGGGTGATGATGCCTCGCCTTGATCGGCGTCGCCGGCAAGCAGCCAGGTAACATCGACCTCCAAAATACGGGCGAGCAGCTCAGCCACATCGCGCCGCGGGATCGTCTTGCCGCTCACATATTGGCTCATCTGACTCTTGCCGAGTTTTTTGCCGAGCATCTCCGATGCGCGGATCACGTCCGACTGGCGAACGTCGCGATCGGACATAGCCTGTCGCAGGCGATCGCTAAACGTCTCTTGGGCCACTAGAACCTCCTTGCTGGCAAAGTTCAATTTATAGAACACGAATTGAACCATGGTTCAATTTAGCAAGCAGTATAACGCGGCGCTTCATTCGAAAGTTCAATTTCATAAGAAAATGTATCGGACTCCGAGATCTGCCCAAAGCAAACAATGGCGTGTACACGTTTAGAGGTATTCGAGAAAACGGGCGGCGGCAAGCGAAACGTCGGCCGTTCGATATATGGCATTGATCTGCCGATGGGGATGTCCCTCGAGCGAACGCACGGCAACATCGAACTGACAACGGCGCAAGATGAGCGCGGGAAGAATGCTCACGCCCAGGCCGTCCTCGACCATAGCCATAATCGCATAATCATCCCAGGTCGACAGCTTGGAGCACACCGTCAGCCCCGCCCGACGGAACAGCGGCGTAATCTCGTCATCGGTGCCGCGTTCTAGCAGAATAAACTGCTCGTTGGCTAAATCGGCAAGAGAAACGACCTCCGCCGTGGCAAGCAAAGAATCTGCCGGCACTACCGCCATCAACTCGTCGCGCACCAAAGACCGCGATGCCATGCCGTTTTCTCGTGGCTCACGCGGGATAAAGCCCAGGTCGCAGCGGCCTTCCGCCACCCATTGCTCAATCTCGGAGTAATCACCCATCAGCAGCTCGTAATCGACATCCGGATGATCGGCGCGAAAGCGCGCAATCACCGGCGGCAGCACGTGGGTCGCCACACTCGAAAACGTACCGATTCAGATTTTGCCGCGCATGAGCCCGCGCATCTCATCCACCCGTCGCTGCAAGCGAGTGAATTCCTCGCAGAGCGCCTCGACAGCCGGCATGACCTGCCGCCCGTCGGCAGAAAGCACTACGCCCTCGCGACTGCGGTCGAGCACCTTAAAGCCCCAATCGGCCTCAAGATCGGCCACCATACGGCTCACGCCCGACTGCGAATAGCTCAGGCGCTCGGCAGCACGCGTAAAGCTTCCGGCGCGCACCGTCTCCAGCAGCACCTGCATCTTTTGAATATTCGTTTCCACGACACGCCTCCACCTTTACATGAATTTTTGTCATGTTAGCCATGCATTATATTCGCTTTTCTTCTATTGCCAGTTCACCCATAGTGAACATGCTCGAATATAGAGGGGACGGAAGCGCATGGACAACGGACTGTTTACGTACTTAGCAGCATTGCTATTGTTTGGCTCCAACGGCATCATCGCCGCTGCCATCGCGCTGCCGAGCTCCGATATCGTGCTACTGCGCACGTTTTTGGGCGCCCTCTCGCTTGTCACTATCCTTGCCATCACCCAACGCCATAAACTGCAGGCGCCATCTCGTCCCCGCGAAGCCGCAGCACTCCTTCTGTCGGGAGCCGCGCTGGGTGCCAGCTGGATTTTTCTGTTCCGTGCCTACCAGACGATCGGCGTCGGCGTATCCTCGCTGCTGTACTACTGTGGCCCCATCATTGTCATGGCGCTCTCCCCACTCATCTTTGGTGAAAAACTGACCGGCGGCAAAATCGCCGGGTTTATCGCCGTCGCCTGCGGTGCTTTTCTCATTGCAGCACAAGGTCTAGGCGGCAATATGCCCATTGCGGGTATCGTCTGCGGTATCGCCTCGGCATTTTGCTATGCGCTGATGGTCATCGCTAGCAAGGGTGCGCCACACATCGAAGGCCTCGAGAACTCCACGCTCCAGGTGAGCGCCGCCTTTGTGACCGCGCTGGTCCTCACGCTCATCACGCAGGGCGCTCCCTCATTCCTGTCCGTCGGCGTCGCCGCCAGTATTGATTGGCACGCCGTCGTCATGCTCGGCGTCGTCAACACCGGCATCGGTTGCCTGCTCTACTTTAGTGCCGTCGCCAAGCTGCCCGTCCAGACCGTCGCGGTCGTCGGCTACCTCGAGCCGCTTTCGGCCGTCGTGTTCTCGGCCGTCTTTTTGGGCGAAGCCATAACACCGGTCCGCCTGATGGGTGCCGCGCTTATCATCGGCGGCGCGATTTTTTGCGAACTCGCCGGCAAACGCGCAAACGCCAAGGCTGGCATCGCCCAGACAGCACGTGCTTAAAAGCCCCTGCTTTGAAATGCTACCTACGTACATAAATAATCCCCAGCTGGGGATTATTGTCTAAAATAACCTGATGTGCCAAACTGCTCTTGTATGTATAAAGACGGCATAAAGATAATCTGCCCTAAACAGATAACCGGATGTCTAAGGGAGTCCACGTGGCACACAACAAACTGGAGGCAAGCCCCCAAGACCAGCGTGGTCAAGGCGGGCACGGAGCCATCCCCCTCTCCGCTGGCATGCTGCTTGTAACGCTCGGCGTCGTCTATGGCGACATCGGCACGAGCCCCATGTACACCATGAAATCAATCGTCGCCAACAACGGCGGCATCGGTACCGTCAGCGAGGACATGATCCTGGGCGCGCTTTCGCTCGTCATCTGGACCATGACACTCGTGACCACGGTCAAGTACGTGGTAATCGCCATGAAGGCCGACAACCACAACGAAGGCGGCATCTTCGCCCTGTTTAGCCTGGTGCGAAAAGTGGCACCATGGCTGATTCTCCCCGCCATGATCGGCGGCGCGGCGCTGCTCGCCGACGGCATCCTCACCCCCGCGGTCACGGTCACCACAGCCATCGAGGGCCTGCGTACCATCGAGTGGGGCCACGCGCTGCTGGGCGACGGCCAGACCAACGTCATCATCATCACCATCATCATTATCTGCGGCCTATTTGCCATGCAGCGCGCCGGTACCTCGTCGATCGGCAAGCTGTTCGGCCCGCTCATGACGTTGTGGTTCCTGTTCCTGGCAGGCGCCGGCCTGTTCAACATGCTCGGCAACCTGTCCATCCTGCGCGCGCTCAACCCCATCCGCGGCATCATGTTCCTGTTCTCGCCCATCAACCACTCGGGCATCATGGTGCTCGGCTTTGTCTTCCTGTCGACGACCGGCGCCGAGGCCCTCTACTCGGACATGGGCCACGTTGGCAAGGCCAACATCTATGCATCCTGGCCGTTTGTTAAGGCGGCCCTTATCCTCAACTATCTGGGTCAGGGAGCTTGGCTGCTCGCCAATAACTCCAACCCCCAGATGCTCGCGATGGATATCGTCAACCCGTTTTATATGATGCTTCCCGAGCCCCTGCGCCCCTTTGCCATCGTGCTTTCGGCCGTAGCGGCCATCATCGCCTCGCAGGCGCTCATCACCGGCTCGTTCTCGCTGGTATCCGAGGCCACGCGCCTCAACCTTATGCCGCATCTGCGCATCCACTACCCCAGCGACACCAAGGGCCAGCTCTATATTCCGCTCGTCAACAACATCATGTGGGTCGGCTGCATCTTCATCGTGCTGCTGTTCCAAAACTCCGAGCGCATGGAGAGCGCCTACGGCCTCGCCATTACCGTGACCATGCTCATGACCACGACGCTTTTGACGAGCTATATCGCTGGCATTCTCAAGCACAAGCTGGGCGCCTGCGTCTTCGCCCTGCTCTTCGGTGCCATTGAGCTGTGCTTCTTTGCCTCGTGCCTCACCATGTTCTTTGACGGCGGCTATGTGATGATCTTCCTGGCCGCACTGCTGTTTGGCCTTATGTACGTGTGGCGCCGTGGCACCGCCATCGAGCGCACGCAGACGATTCTGTTGCCCGTCTCCAAGTACATCGATCAGCTCAACCGCCTGCGCAACGACGAGACCTATCCCGTGCTCGCCGACAATCTGGTATTTCTCACCAACAGCCCCGACCCGCTCACGCTCGACCGCGACGTGCTCTATTCCATCCTGGATAAGCATCCCAAGCGCGCCAAGGCATATTGGTTCATCAACGTGCACGTTACCGACGAACCCTATACGCACGAGTATTCCGTCGAGACCTTTGGCACGGACTTCCTCTTCCGCGTTCGCCTGGACCTGGGCTTTAAAGTCAACCAGCGCGTCAACGCCTATCTGCGTCAGATCGTCGGCGACTTGATGGCATCGGGCGAGCTGCCGCCGCAACATCACACCTACTCCATCTACGAGACACGCGGCAACGTGGGTGACTTCCGCTTTTGCATGCTGCGCAAGATGCTTGCCCCCGAAACGGACATCAACCGCAATGACCACCGCGTGATGGCCATCAAGTACGCCGTCCGCCGCGCCTGCGGAAGCCCGGCACGCTGGTACGGTCTCGAGAACTCGGCCATCATCATCGAGTACGTGCCGCTGTTTGCCCGCATGCGCCCGGCCGTTAAGCTCGTGCGCACCCAGGTGCCGCTCGAGGTTCAGATCGAAGAGGCCGAGGAAATGGAAGTCGACATCTTCTCGGACGACTTGGTCAACGGCAACGAGGCCGGTAGGGACATGAACGCCGATCCCACCGAGCTGCTCGAGAGCGTCGCCGATACGCCCGAACAGCAACTCGACGGACTCGAGAGCACCCAGTTCAACGACGCCAACTTCTAACACGCCACCAGCCATTGACGACAACGGCCTCGCATCTCATAGGAGGTGCGAGGCCGTTTTATGTCGCAACGGACCAGTGAACTACGAACGACGCGGCTCGGGAACCACGAGCCTATCGGGGCTCGCGCCCTCGGCATCCATCAGGCTCACGTAGCGAATCGACGGATCCCCATACATCGCGTAGTAATAATTGCCCGTGCGCGCGCTAAAGCATCCGGTGTAGATAGTCTTCTCGAACTTGCCATCGCCCATCCTGGACGCTCCCTCGATCATCACCACGCCCTCGAGCGAACGGAACATACGGACAACGTTTTCGGTCTCGCTCTCCTTTTGCGGGTAATTGGCATTGAGGTACGCCGCCTTTACAAAACGGCTCGGCGAATAGCAGTCACCCGGAATACCGCGCATGCCGGCACCCGCGCCATAGGGCTTGAGCTCGGCGCCACGCCATGTCGCCGTCTGCGGAAAATCGCTTGTGGCCGTGATATAGGTGCGCAGGTTTTCCATATGCCACGGGAAGGTGGGTTGATTGGCAAGGGTGTCGACCGGATCGTCGTATACATGCAGGCCGTCAGCCATCATCTCGACCACGATGCTACGCTGGTTGTCGCCGATAATCCAATGGAGCAGCGACACGCCCAGCCCCTCTCCGGCAGATTTGGCGACAATCACCGTGTCGCGCAGCGCGGCCTCGACCTCATCGACCGTCGAGAACGTCGCTGCCACCCACAGGGGAAACTCATAGGCCGCGATATTGTTCTTGCCGTCGACAGGGCCCTCGGCATACGCGGCATAGCCGGGAAAGTTGAGCCCCGCCACAGCCAGACCCGCATCGTTGCCGCAGTCGAAAAACATGGGATAGTTCTCGTAATCGATGCACATGCCGATTATCGCGTGTGCCGCTGTCGCGTCGTCGATAAACGAATACGGAATGTGAAACCCGCGCGGCATCACGCGAACCTGTTGGCCGTAGTCAAAGCTCCAGTCGAGGTTGCGGCCCAGATACATGTGGCCAGAATTATCGGTAAATCGAATACTCGTACACATAGCGCCTCCTAGCCATACGTCCTTGCTAAGCTCATTGTCTCCAAACAAAAAGGCGCTAAACACAAAAGCCCGGACATGACAACAATGTCACGCCCGGGCCAAAAGAGACGAAGTGCGGTGCTTTGGTCCCCTTAGACCAACTTTCCAAGACAGTGGTCGATCATATGCTGGATCATTTGTGCCTCAAAGCCCGCGTAGTCGCGGCGGCACTCCTTCATCTTGCCGTCGACGATCTGGTCAAAGGCAACCTTGCACTTGATGTAGCGCGTGGACTTGGTGACTTCCTCGTGCGTCAGGCAGCTCTCCTCCATCTTGCTGGCGCCCAGGCCAAACACCAGACGGGGGTTGTAAAGCACGTGGGGCTCACCGGCGTCGTCCAGATAGACGCAGACCTTCTTGGTGACGCCGATCTGGTTGGCGGCCAAGCAGCCGGCATCATCGAGCGACTTGATGGTATCAATCAGATCCTGAGCGACCGACTCGTCCTCGACAGTCGCGACCTCGCAACGCTGAGACAGGATAGCCTCGTCGCGGCAGAGCTCTTTAATCATACGTTCCTCCATAGGGGTCGTTGTAACCGCTTAAGTATACGGTACCTACACAATTTCATGCGAAAGATACCGCCCGTCCGCAACAAACCGCCGAACATCAACATGTGAGGAACACCAACTTCACAAAGGCGATATAGTGGGTGAGTTCGTGTCAATCGGCCTAAACTCGGGGCCGAACAAGGAAAGGGTATGCATGGACGAACTATTTCACGTCAGTGAGCGCAAGTCCACAATCGGGACCGAACTTCGCGCTGGACTGACAACATTCCTGGCGATGGCCTACATCATCGCCGTCAACCCCGCAGTGCTCTCGGGCGCCGGCATCGATGCGGGAGCGCTCGCCTGCGCCACCTGCCTGGGCGCCGGCATCATGACCATCTGCATGGGCATCTTCGCCAACCGCCCGCTCGCCTGCGCGTCGGGCTTAGGCGTCAACGCGATGATCGCCGGAATCACCACCACCGTCTGCGGCGGTGACTGGCACGTGGCCATGAGCGTTATCTTCCTCGAGGGTATCGTCATCTTGCTGCTCGTCCTGTGCGGCCTGCGCGAGGCCATCATGGACGCCATCCCCGTGGTCCTGCGCCACGCCATCTCGGTGGGTCTGGGCCTGTTTATCGCCATGATCGGCCTGTGCGACGCCGGCATCATCACCGCTGGCGCCGGTACGCTCGTCGGCCTGGGCGACATCGCCTCCCCCACCTTCATCGTCGGCATCATCTCCATCCTGGTGACAGTCGCCCTCGCCTGCCGCAACGTCCCCGGCTCGCTGCTCATCGGCATCGTCATCGCCGTCATCGCCGGTATCCCCCTAGGTGTGACCCAGGCTCCGACCGGTATCATCGCCCCGCCCGACTTCTCGAGCATCGGTGGCCCCATCGCCGACGCCGGCGGCGTGCCCGCCATCGTCAAGGTCCTTACCGACCCCACGCTCCTCGTCATCTCGTTCTCGCTGCTCATGAGTGACTTCTTCGACACCATGGGCACCGCGATGGCCGTGGCCAAGCAGGGCGAGTTCCTCACCGACGACGGCAACGTCGAGAATATCAAGGAGATCCTGATCGTCGACTCCGCCGCCGCTGCTGTGGGCGGTTTCATGGGCGTCTCCTCCATCACCACCTTCGTCGAGTCCACCTCTGGCGCTGCCGACGGTGGCCGCACGGGCCTCACCTCCGTCACCACCGGCGTGCTGTTCATTCTCGCCGCGTTCTTCTCCCCCATCGTCACCATCGTTTCCAGCGCCGCCACCTGCGGTGCTCTGGTCTACGTCGGCTACCTCATGATGAGCGAAGCCTCCGAGATCGACTGGTCCGACGTGTCGCAGGGTTTCCCGGCGTTCATGATTGTCGCCGGCGTGCCCTTCACCTACTCCATCTCTGCCGGCATTGGCCTGGGCTTTATCGCCTACGTGATCGTCGCGCTCTTTAAGGGCGAGGCCTCCAAGATCAAGCCGCTCATGTGGATCGCAGCCCTTGCCTTCCTCGTCTACTTCTTCGTAGCGTAACGGCATAGTCTGCTGAAGCAAAACAACAAGGCGCGGAATCGCATCGAGCGGCTCCGCGCCTTTCTTTTAGCGTCTGCCCCCGTGTCAGCGTGCGACAATTGAGGCTGTCAATATCACAACACTGAGAGAAGCCTGCCTTGGAAGCGCATCATAAGCAGATAACCGTTTATTCAGAGTGTGCGGAAGGCGCGCCCGTCATCTATCTCCCCGTGATTATGGGCAACGGTAGTGAAGTCTACGAGCGCTGCCGAGAGCTCGACTGCCCGCCGTTCACCCTTGTCGCCATTGGAGGGCTCGATTGGAATCGCGAGCTGAGCCCCTGGGAATGCGACGGAACTATACGAGATGCCGAGCCCTTTGGCGGACAGGCTGCTGGTTTTCTTGACGAGTTGTTGAAGCAGATAATCCCCCAGGCCGAATCATCGCTCCCGCAACCGCCCGCCTGGCGCGGCGTTGCCGGCTACTCGTTGGCGGGTCTTTTTGCACTGTGGGCACTTTGGCAAACAGATGTCTTTGAGCGCGTGGCGAGTGCATCGGGGTCGCTGTGGTTCCCCGGCTTTATCGACTACGCGCGCGAGCGCACGATGACGGCTACGCCCGACGTCGCCTATCTGTCGCTCGGTAAAAAGGAAACCAAGACGCCCAACCGCATGATGCGGCACGTACTCGACGATACGCGTGCGATGGAAGAGCTGTTTATCGATCGCGACATCCCAACAACGCTGGAGCTCAACCCCGGCAATCATTTTGCCCAAACTGACCTGCGCATGGCGCGCGGCATCCACTGGATACTGACGCATTAAAAATGGCGTCCACGCGTACATACGCATGGACGCCATTTTTAATTTGGCTGAACGCAGCTACTATTCAGCAGTCTCCTCGAGTTCAGATACGGCGGGCGTCGAGGATTGGGACATGGAAGTCCTTTCATGATGGAAGGGCGATCAGGCATATCGGATAACCTGCCCGAACGATACGATCCGGACCATTGTACGTGATACGTCATGTCTCGCGCGCGCCGTCACCTGCAAGCGGTAGCGTTACTTCCAAACGCGCTCGGCAATGCGCTTGACCAGCGCGATCTTTGCCCACTGTTCGTCCTCGGTCAGCTTGTTGCCAATCTCGCAGCTGGCAAAGCCGCACTGGGGCGACAGGTACAGGTTCTCGAGCGGCACGTACTTTGCGGCTTCGCGGATGCGCTCGACGATAGCATCCTCGTTCTCGAGCTCTGCCGCCTTGGTGGTTACCAAGCCCAGCACGACCTTCTTGCCGGGAGCGACGTACTTGAGCGGCTCAAAGCCGCCGGCGCGCGGCGTGTCGAACTCCAGATAGAACGCATCGACATTCTCATGTGCGAACAGGTACGGCGCGATGGGATCGTAGCCGCCCTCAAAGGCATAGGTGGAGTGGTAGTTGCCGCGGCACACGTGCGTGTTGATAACCAGATCGTCGGGCTTGCCCTCGATGGCGGCGTTGTTGAGCGCCACGCCCAGCTCGCTTACCTTTTGCAGGTCGACCGGGCTCATGCCGGTCTTGGACACAAAGTCGGTATCGCAATAGATGCCCCAGGTGCAGTCATCAAACTGGATGTTGCGGCAGCCTGCTGCGTACAGGTCGGCGATCACCGTGCGATAAGCGGCTGCAATGGCGTCGGCAAGTTCCTCATCGGTCTTATAGACAGCGCGCAGGCTCTCCTGCTGGCCGTCGCAGCGATCGAGCGTGACCTCAGAGAACGTCTGGATCGGCGCCGGAATGGTCTGGCGTGCGACCTGGCCCTCCCCCTCAAGCGCCTTGACGAATTTAAAATGCTCGACGAACGGGTGGTTCTCGCCGCTAATGGGACCAGTAACCACGGCGGTGTCGGCCGTCGTCTCCTCGTCATGGAACATATAACCCGTGCGTGAGGTGCGGCGCTCAATGCCGTTAAGGCCCCACATAAAATCGAGGTGCCAGTAGCTGCGGCGGAACTCGCCATCGGTGATCACCCGCAGGCCGGAGGCCTTCTGCTTGGCCACCAAATCGCGAATGGCATCGTCCTCGACGGCCTTAAGGCCGGAAGCGTCAAGTTTACCCGCGACATAGGCGGCACGGGCGTCCTTTACAGCCTGCGGACGAAGAAAACTGCCGACGATATCGGCGCGAAACGGCGCGTTCGGTTGAATCGAAGTGCTCATAGATATCTCCCTTTGCATTGGATGCTTTACTGGGACAGAGTATGAGCGCTCATATGACCATCGTAAAATATACGTTTATAACAGTTTGATATAGATGCTTCCTATATCAGTCTGGGCTGCCATAAAGAGACTTGAACTGTGCGGAGCACAGCAGCCTAGATATGCTGACGAATCGCGTCGATATAGGCCCGACCGTAGCGCGTGAGCGTCGTGTTCTTGCGCGTGATGATGCCAATCTCCATGTACTCGTCCACGTCGAGCGGAATCGAGATAATGCCGGGACCGTTGAGCTCGTGGCTGATCACGCCCGAGCATACCGTGTAGCCGTTGAGGCCCATGGCCAAATTGAACAACGTCGCACGGTCGCGCACGCGGATATTTTTGCGACGCTCGAACGTCGAGGTCAGCTCCTCGGAATAGTAAAACGAGTTGTAGCTGCCCTGCTCGTAGGACAGGAACGGGTAGTCTTCCAGATCCTCGAGCGTCACGCTGGAGCGGTCCGCCAGCGGATGGTCGGCGCAGACGAAGACATGCGGCGTGGCGCAGAAGAGTCCTTCGAACACGAGCTCGTTGGCCACCAGCATGCGCTCGATGA
>UQIL01000033.1 GCA_900541025.1 uncultured Collinsella sp.
ACGCCCACCAAATGTTCGCAGCTCAGAGGCTATGTCCTCTGGGCTGTTTTGTTTTATGTCGCCAAATCCGCTGGCAGCTCCAACCGTCATCGCAACGTAACATCAATTCACCTGACGAATGGCTGCCAAACAAATTCAATACCCCAACAGCAACAATAGCCAGGCAGAAAACTGCGCCGCAAGCTGCTCCAACCGCTCAATAGCCACCGAGGCCGAGACCAACGCGTCTCGAACCCATCCGAGCCGCAACTTCTCAGCAAAACGCCGCGATGTCTGCGTCCTGCGGTATCCTTGAGCCACTTGCACCTGCAGCACCAAGGAGCCGCCATGCGCACCGAGCTCGATGTCCCCTTTTCGCACAAAGAAGAAGCCAAGGCGCTGGGCGCCAAATGGGACCGGACCAAGAAGATCTGGTATGTACCCAGCGGCGTCAACCCCGAGCCCTTTGCCGAGTGGCTGCCCGGTGTTGACCGATCCGACCCCTCAGCGCCGTATATATATCTAGTACTGGGCAAGCGCGAATGCTGGAAGTGTCACAAAGAGACCTCAGTCGCGGCCTTCGGCATTCCCTATCGAACCGATAACGACGACAGCATCGCCATCGCGCACGCGCCCAACGAAGCCGGGTACATTGCCATCGACACGGCCAACGCCAACGCACTCGCCATCGTGCCCGCTCTTGGCTGCGTACCGGGCGAGATCCGCGACTACCTTCATAAGCGCTGCGGCTACAAGCCCGTAGGCGCGCGAGCCTCCAAAGCCCCGTCGCTCGGCAACACGTGCACCAGTTGCGACGCGCTGCAAGGCAGCCGCTATCTGTTCGAGGAGCCCTCGTCCCCGTTTGCCCTCACTGCCATCAACAAGCTGCCGGCACTGGAGTTTATACGCGTCGAAGTTGCCGGCGTCTTTGGCGTCCCGGTCACGCGTACCGACTTTGACCAGGCGCTCTTTACCTGGGCACGCGACCATCACGCCGAGTTCCACAAGCAACTCGGTGAGGGGATTTATTTGTAGAGGCAAAAGACACTCACAGCCAACTCCTCCGCATCACCTATCCCTCGTCGCCGGCGTCGTACACGATATCGAGGCCACAAACAGGGCATTTCTCCGGATACACCGGCATATGAACGCCTGTCCGTTTTCTCACTTCGTCGCTGAGTCTGTCGCGCGCATCGATAAACCGAATGTCGAGACACGGTATTTGCGAGCCGCAGCAAGGGCAGGTGACGACAAACGACGCGCAATCAACCTCTACGCTCGGAAACATATTGTTGTCTATAAGGGCACACGGCAGTTTTCCGTACTTCCCCATCGCAATATCGCCTCGCCAGCTCATATACGCTCCCCTCTCGCTATACAAATCAGGAAGAGCATGCACCGGCGGGCGTGCGCGAGATTGCATCGCCACGCGATCCGATCAAACAACACGATCGTCAAAGAATGCCAAAGCCAAATACGCTAATACGGCAGAAGCCCCGCCTTTTCACGCTTCTTTTCCGAGCGATCGAACTCAATGCGATGGGCCTCAAGAAACACCGTATCGGGTCGCCACTGACGCTCATCCGGCTGCCTTAGCGTCGCACCCGCAAAGGAAGCGTAGTCGGTCTTATCCAGCAGGTACGATCCGCACAGCCGATATTCGCCGCAAACAGGCTCAAACGAAATCAGGTGAGCATCAAATAGGGAATGAAGATCGCGCCGAAGCAGAATACCGTTGCTGGCAACCTGCGATTTGGGTCCCGAGTAATTCTCGATATGTGCAGCCTCCAGAGCTTCACTGACGCCGCAGTCCGACACCGCGCAACGGCCATCATAGGCGGCAACGAGCTGCTTGCGGAACCATTGCTGCCCCAATCGCTCGCGCCTTAACGCATAGCGGACCTTTTCGTCGTCGGTCGCACCCTGTCCGGCAAACTCAATATCGACGGGTATGTGCTTCAGATAACTCATGTCGGGCGCAAAACGAGGGTCCGGTCCGCCTTTATGAACAGGACCGTGCAGAACAAACCATCCATTTTCGGGCTCGAACCGCTCAACAAACGCAAGGCCGAGCACCTTATAGCCCACCTCGGTTGCAAATATGACTCCGACTGGGACGCCACATTCCATGCAGTTGAGCATTTTACGGTTGTAATTCTGGTCTCGAGAACCAACGGCTCCTGGCGCTTGGACCGAATACTTAATGACCCACGTACCGTCATCCAAATAGAGCGGAGGCACATCGGTGTAGAAGCTCTTTTTAGAGTTATGGACCGAAAGCGCAAAGATCTTATTGGGATCTTGCTTCACCCGATCCTGGCCCGGCCAGAAGATCCCTGAATCCCGCGTTACGGGAAAGAAGTCCGAGCCAATTCTCAAACGGTACTGATACTGAGGACTATCTTCCTTGGTGTGGTGCGGAAGGCTGGTCCAAACGCCGCCGCGCTGTTCCTCACCCAGAAACCACTCCCATGCCTCAACGTATTCGGAAGGCACGAGACTGCAGGCGCGGTCATAGCTTGGTCCATCCATCAACGGAACAGCAAGGTCAATGTCGTTCATCGCCAGCACCTACAACCATACGAACGCGAGTCATGCCCCTCAATAATATGGCCGAGAGTCAATTATTACGAGATCTCATTCCGCGATCGGCACATCGTTGATGCTCTCGGTTTGCCGCTGGCGCGCTTGTACCCCGCTACCCCACTTCCCCGTATACTGATGTAACACGTGTTTCATCCGGGCTTGTTGGGCCGGATTGTTCATGGGAGGGTCTTATGGCTGCTTCGAATCCGCCTAAGGGGAGCGTTTCTTCTTCGTCCATCAAGCCGGTTACGCGCAAGGCCGTGCGTTGCCAGCGCGAGGTCGCTTGGCTTGTCACGCAGGCGGCGGGCAGGCTCGTGGCGACCACTCAGGACGTCAACGCGCCTACGCCGAGCTTTGTGCTGGCAGCGGCGCTGGATTTTGTGCGCCAATTGGAGCTTGCCGCACAGGATGCCAGCGGCCACCTCGACTACCAGAATGTTATGGCGCCCGACCTGCAAACGTTCTGCCACATGGCCAAGTTGCCCGCCGCGCCCAATGCGCTTTCGGACGCAGGCTACATGTTTACGCTTTCGGGCGCGGACCTTATCCGCGACATCTATACATACTGCAGCGAGCTCGCCGAGCGCCATGTCTTTGACGCGGCTGAAGTCAAACCGGGATATGTCATCAAGCTGGTTCTTAGGCTGTTCTTGATGGACGGGTTCGCGGCCATGCCGGCGTAAGCCGAGTCTTTAGCATCACCGTCAACTGGGCAACAACCGCTTAACCTTAGTGGGCGCCAATCGAGGGTCGATTATTGGGTCGCCTCGTCCGCTAACGCATTTATTCCACGCGCTCCAACAGTCGATACTTGCGGTTGCGGCTTGTCGCCGGCGCCGTGGGCTCAAGCTCGCCTTGAGCAATGAGCGCGTTGACGCGCGACCTAACCTGGGAAATTGTGAGCCCCGTGCGCTCTGCCAGCTCACGCGTCCCCAGCTCGCCGTAATGTTTGAGTGCCGTCACAATTAAGCCCCCGCCATGATCGACCGGCTCGATCTTTGAACGGTAAAGTACGACCTTGAACCGATCGAACCCCGGGCAGAACAGGGGCTCGGCGAGACCATGCGCGCGCATGGCATCGATCATCATCGGGATGCCTGAGCCATTGCCCTCAGCCGGCGAACCTGCACCATCCGGCAGCGGAACAATCGACATCAGTTTCACAAGCGTCGCATTGCGACATCGGGAGCTGCCGTCAAACAGGTTCTCGCGAGTCTTTCCTCCGTATAGGCCGCCGGGGTTCGTCACCTCGATACGGTCATCAAAGACGTCAACGGCGATCGACTGCCCACAGAACCGATCTCCGTATTCTCGGTGGATTACGGCGTTGGCGATTGCCTCGCGCAGGACCTCCTCGGGAATCTCCAGCGAGTCGACACGCGAGACGCCTTGGATCATCGAGGTTCGCCGCAAATTCTTGGCGACTGCCGCGACGGCATCCGAGATCATTTCGCCCAACGTTCCCTCGCAGATTGTACGGTCCATGAACCTCAACGACCCCGCCGCGCCCTTCTGCGTTCCGGCATAGACCGCCACATCGATAAAGAGCTTAGGATAGAACTGCTGAGGATAGGCACCCGCAGCCAGGAGCCCGGCCTTAGTAACATTGCCCTGGGAGTCGAGGAAATTCAGGCGCTCCAGCTTCGTTTTCTTGTCCGGCGCGCCGCGCATTGCCCGGGGTGTCAGCGAGAAAGCACGCTCTATCGTGCGGTCGACCAGGGCCTCGTCAAGATCGCCTGCGGCCGCGCCGGGCACCGCATCGCGATCACTGGGGCTCGTCCGCTCGTATGACGACAGCGCCAAAACCTCGGTCGATGAAAGTGGCACGTCTTTGTCATCGATGCGCTTGTAGCTGCCGCCCTGGACGCCGCGCTCTATTACATAGCAGGGCTTGCTCGACGGGTCGAGCTCCTCAATCGTGATAGCGAGAACCACGGTGCCCCGAAGCTCCACGCGCTCAATAGTGTATTTGGGCGGATTGGCCAGTTTTCCGCGGCCGCCGGCATCACCCATGCCCGCTACGAATTGGTTGAGCACCTTCTCGGTCTCAAAGTTCTCAACCGGGACAAAGCCCGCGCGCTCGCTCACGCCGAGCACGATAATGCCGCCGGCGGTATTCGCGAATGCGCTAACCGTTTCCCATACGTCGCGGGAAAGCGTCGTGGCGCTCTCCTTGACCTCGACGTTAAAATCGTCCGAGCCCATGCGCCTTAAAGACTCGAGCAGACCGGTCAGCTCGTTTTCGTTCATCTGCACGTCCTTTCGCTCAGTCCGGCGGAGAATGCCGCGAATAGATTTCCTTCATCTCTCAGTTATCTCTCGTAATTATCTCTCGTAATTATCTCTCATCTTACTGCTATCTCTCATATAAGAGATGAGTGAGAGATGGAAGATAAGATGTCTACCATCTGTTTCATTTAAACATGTTTTTACTGGTAGAACAATCGGTATTGAGACAATACCATGATTGCTTGTCTCTTTGCTGCTCAGTTATCTCTCATATTTATCTCTCATCTTTCTGTTATCTCTCATATTAGAGATGAGTGAGAGATGAAAAATGCATGAGTGATGGACGGTCAGGAATCGAGAGTGGATTTCCGGACGGTTTTTTGGCGTTTTGGGGCTGTTTCCGTCCGAAAATCCACTCTCGTTCAATTTGCGTCCGAATTTCCACGCTCGTGTGTCCGAAAATCCACGCTCGTGCGGCAGATTGGTCGAGAGCCCCATATGGGTATACTCTCGAGGATTCGACTCGATTCGCCCCCGCTGGGGCGTCAAAGGAGACTGCATATGCCCACCACCTCAACCGACCCGCGCGCCGCTGCCGCCGCACTGCTGGTGCCTGGCACCACCTGCCACGGCTTTGCCGTCGAGCGCTGCGAGACCGTGCCCGAGCTCGATTCGGACGCCTACGTGCTGCGCCACACCGCCTCGGGCGCTCGCCTACTGTACCTGGCGTGCGACGACGAGAACAAGGCCTTTGCCATTGGCTTTAAGACGCCGCCGGCCGATTCCACCGGCGTGTTCCATATCCTTGAGCACTCGGTGCTGTGTGGATCGGCCAAGTTTCCCGTCAAGGAGCCATTCGTCGACCTGATCAAGAGCTCCATGCAGACGTTCCTCAACGCTATGACCTACCCCGACAAAACCATCTACCCCGTTGCCACCACCAACGAGCAGGATCTGTACAACCTGATGGACGTGTACCTGGACGCGGTGTTCAACCCGGCCATCTATACCAAGCCCACCATTTTTGAGCAGGAGGGTTGGCACTACGAGCTGGACCTGCCGGAGGGCGCCGAGGGCGAGGGCGGCGACAGCCCCGCGAGCCTGCGCGAGGGCACGCTGCGCTATAACGGCGTGGTGTTCAACGAGATGAAGGGCGCGCTGTCCGACCCCATGAGCGTGCTGGACGACGCCGTCAACGCCGCGCTCTATCCCGACACTGCCTATGCGCACGAGAGCGGCGGCGATCCGCGCGCGATTCCCGCGCTCACCTACGAGCAGTTCCTGGACACGCATGCGCGCCACTACAATCCTTCCAACTCCTATATCACGCTCTACGGCGACCTGGACGTGGACCGCGCACTGGCCTTTTTGGACGAGCGCTATCTGTCGCAGCCGAGTGCCGCGAGCCGCCGCATGGATGCAGCCGTTGCCGCCGGCGAGGACCCGTCCGTGCTGGCACCCAATCCGCTGGGCGTGCAAGCGTCCGTGAGCTGCGAGTATAAGCGCGTCGAGATGGCCACCACGCCCGAGAACGCCCTGGTGGGCCTGGGCCTCGTGCTGGGCAGCGCGCTCGACCGCAAGCGCACGATCGCGGCGGATATCCTGTTCGAGGCGCTGCTGGGCTCCAACGAAGCGCCGGTTAAGAAGGCCATTCTGGCCGCCGGCCTGGGCGGCAACGTGGTGAGCTACACCACGGCCGAGAGTCTGCAGCCCTACGAGCTCATCATGCTGCAAAACGCGCAGCCCGGCGTGGCGCGCGAGCTGCGCCGCGTGTTCCAGGCCGCCTGCCGCGACCTGTGCGAGCACGGCGTTCCGCGCGAGCGCCTGGAAGCCATCATCAGCAGCAACGAATACGACCTGCGCCAGCGCGACTACGGTATCGCCGACGGCGTGGCCATTGCGTGCGACGCGCTGAGCACCTGGCTCTACGATGACGACGCCGCGACGCTGGCGCTCAAGTACGGCCCGGTGTACGAGGAGCTGCGTGGCGAGCTGGACGGCAGCTACTTTGAGGACCTGCTGCGCGAGCTCGTGCTGGAAAACGACCACATGGCGCTGGTCGAGCTGGTTCCGGTAGACGCTGCCGAGGGTACGGAGGGTGCCGAGGCCGCCGAGCTGGCAGCCAAGCGCGATGCCATGACCGATGCCGAGCTGGCCGATGTGGTCGAGCGCACGGCCGTACTGCGTGCCGCGCAGGAGGCGGAAGACACACCCGAGGCCAAGGCCACGCTGCCGCGCCTGCGTGTGTCCGACATTGGCGAGGCGTGCCCCGAGCCGCCGCTGGTCGTGGACACCACTGCTCCCATCCCCTGCCTGCGCCACGGCATCCCCACCAACCGCCTGGCCTACGCCATGCAGTATTTCGACCTGAGCTGCATCGCGTTTGAGGACCTGCCCTATGTGACACTGCTCTGCCGTCTGCTCAAACAGCTGCCCACGAGCGAGCACTCGGCCGAGGAGCTCGACAACTTGCTCGCCGGCAAGCTGGGCTTTTTGAGCTTTACGACCGAGGTCATGACCCAACCCGACGTGGACGGCGTGCGCCCCTACCTGCTGGTGAGCGCCGGCGCCCTGTCCGAGAAGATCGATGCGCTGGCGAGCCTGCCGCGCGAGGTGTGGTCGAGCACGCTTTTGCTCGATGCCGACGCCGACCGCGTGCGCGACGTGCTCACGCAGATTCGCATTGGACTTGAGCAGGGCTTTATCAACAACGGTCACTCGGCGGCGCTCGGTCGCGCGATGAGCTACGGCTCGCCTTCGGCCGTGGTGCGCGAGCAGCTTTCGGGCGTGGACTTCTACTTGTTCCTGCGCGATCTGCTCGACCACTTTGACGAGCGGCTGGACGACCTGCGCGCCAAGCTTGCCGAGATGGCGGGCCGCATCTTTGTGGCCGACGGTTGCCTGGCGAGCTTTACTGGCAGCGATGAGGACTTTGACGCGTACTGGGCCGCCGCGGGCGACCTGGGGCTGGACGCTGGCGACAGCACCGATGCCGGCCGCGACGCGCTCGTGGTGCCGGCGCCGTGCGACCGCCACGAGGCCTTTGTCATCCCCAGCGACATCTGCTTTGCGGCAAGCGCGTGCGATCCGCGTCGCCTGGGCATTGACGTGACGGGCGCCTGGGCGGTTGCCGCCAACGCGCTCTCCTACGACTACCTGTGGAACGAGATCCGCGTGAAGGGCGGTGCGTACGGCTGCGGATTCCGCGCGGCCGGCGAGCGTCAGGCGGCGTTCTACACCTACCGCGACCCGGCAATCGACCCCTCAATTGAGCGCGTGGCGCGCGCAGGCGAATGGCTCGGCAGCTTTGAACCCGACGAGTCCGCCTTTGAGGGCTTTATCGTGAGCTGCGTGAGCGGCATGGACGCGCCGGTGAAGCCGTACGCGCTCACCAAGCGCCGCAACACGACCTACCTGGCCGGACTCGATCCGCACGCACGCGAGGAGCGCCGCGCCCAGATGCTCGCCGCCACGCCCGGTGAGCTGCGCTCGCTTGGCGCCGACGTGACGCGCATTGCGGCTGCCTCGCCCACCTGCGTCTTTGGCGGCCGAGACGTCATCGCCAAGAGCAACGCCGGCTTTAACGTCGTCGACCTGATGGGCTAACGCACAGCAAAGGTAGATTTTTGGGACATGCCTGAAAATCTACCTTTTTTCTTTTGCCGCTGCTTGGACGGGTCAGCTCAGCCCGTCCCACCAGTTTGTCTAAATCTGTAACATCTAGGCGGCAATATCGGCTCCAGATGTTACAAATCGAGACGTTTCCGGATGACGCCGGCCCTTTGTCTCAATCTGTAACAGCTAGGCCCATTTTTGCCGAGTTACTGTTACAGATCGAGACAAACCGCCGCAGACACCCGCCCCACCAGCAAAACCCCCACGAAGGGGCAGGTGCCTTTGCGTTGGTTCGAACACTTGTTCTATACGTACACATGTTCTATAGTAGGGGTGCTTGCATTGGACTTAAATTGCAACTAGGATATAGTTGCAGAATGTGAGGTGGGATGACTCGGACCGATAAACTCATCGCCCAACTGCTTAGCTGCCCTTCGACGTATCGGTATACCGATTTTTTAAAAGTCATGGCTTCATATGGCTTTGAAATGGACAACAAAGGCAAGACATCCGGATCGCGCATTCGCTTCTACAGGCCATCAGATGGCAGGATGTTCGTAATGCACGCGCCACATCCATCTGACGAATTGACGGCGGGGACCATTCGAAACATCGTTCGATTTCTGCAAGATGTCGGAGGTAGTCATGAGTAACGTTTTGGCATACAAGGGTTATTTCGCCCCAGTCGAGTTCGATGCCGAACAGCATGTGCTAACAGGTATGGTCACCGGCATTAGGGACGCAATCGTATTTGAAGGCTCCACAGCTGAAGAGGTGGAGCAATGCTTCCACGACGCCGTCGACGATTACCTTGAGTTTTGCGCCGAGAAAGGCAAGGAACCCGAGCGGGCTTTTAAGGGCTCGTTCAACGTAAGAACGGGCTCTGAGCTCCACAAGCAAGCGGCGCTGGCAGCGGCAAAGAAGGGTGAGTCACTCAATAAGTTTGTGACTGAAGCAATCGCTGCGGCGTTATAGCATTAACGCATAGGCCCAAACAACCACAAAGGGCGCAGTTCACAGGCATATTTGCGGTGGCTTTACTGCCCATATCGCGTTTGCCCAGATAAAACCTGCCAAAATAAACCTGTCCCTTTTTGGCAGGTTTGCTAGAGGAGGTTGGGATGGACAAGGTTGAGCTGCGACGGGCGGTGATTTCCCGGCGCGATGCGATTGATTTGGATGTGCGGGCGGCAAAGTCCGCCGTTGTCTGTGCGCGGCTTGTTGAGCTGTTGGATCGCTTGGGTGCCGCGGCGCCGCGCATCGTTGCCGTCTATGCCGCGATGGGTTCCGAAGTCGACCCTGCCGCGTTTGCCGCAGCGGCCGCCGCGCGCGGCTGGCGCGTGGCCTATCCGTGCATGTTCTCGGCAACAGACGCCGCAGCTTGTGGCCAGCGCATGTGCATGCGGGCAGTTGCCGCCGACGATGCGTCCGCGGCGCCGTTTATCGCCCACCCCACGCGGGCCTTCGCGGCCATGGACATCGACAGCGACCGCTTCCCTATCGTGCCTGCCGAGGCCCTCGACATGGCCATCGTGCCATTCGTAGCCTTCGACCGCGCCGGCGCGCGCCTGGGCTACGGCGGCGGCTGCTATGATCGCTACCTGCCCACGCTCTCGCCCGCATGTCAAATCATCGGCATCGCCTTTGACGAGCAGCGTGTCGACCACGTTCCCACCGACGCCCACGACCTGCCGCTGCCCCACATCATCAGCGCCTGATCGCCGCTGTATCGCACCCGCAAGATGAGCGTGGAAAATCTCCCACTTTGAGCCCCCTTACGAGCCAAAAGTGGGAGATTATCCACGCTCATTCAACAAGCGTCCGAAAATCCACGCTCGTCCGTCCGGATTTCCACGCTCGTGCAAGCCAAACGTCCCGCAACTGCCTCAGCGCTCACGCGGCACGCCGGCGACTCTGAGTTTGCGATCGAGCTTTGACGGGTCCCTCAAATCATCCCAGCACAAGCGCACGATTTTGCAGTTATCAAGCAGCGAAAGCCTCGACTCGCGCTGGCGCTCATCAAATTGCGCCTTTGCGAGCTTGCCCTCCTCCGCCGCCTTCTCGCTTTTAACAAATCCGTCGAACTCCCCGATAATCAGCCGGTCGCCCACGCGCCACAGGTAGTCGACGCGATACGGTCGTCCCGGCTCAACCGGGTCGAACAGCTCAACTTGCAGCTCCGGCGTCTGCCAGCCGCGCTCGATCATCAGGGCACGCGCCTTGGACTCGCCACCGCTTTCCGAAAGGCCATCGGCACACCGCGCAACACTTCGCGCCGTCACAACACCGCGACGATTTAGGCCAAGCTTGTCGACTGCCTCAACGAGATGTTCCCTCGACAACAGCTGCTCATGAAGCGCCGAGTCCGCAATGATCAGCCCCTCGACAAACGATGCGTCGACCAGGCAATCCGTAATCGTTTGATCGATATCGGTCACGGCAATATCCATCTGGATTGCCCGTGTTTGACGAGCATAACGATGACGAATCACCTGAGAGCCGGGCGTCGTCGATTGCGCCGGCGCCGCGGCGATATGGATGTGCGTCAAATTGGCATGCGAAACCGAAAGGCCATAGATAACAGCCGCCGTATAGGAGCAAAACGTCCAGTCGGGATGCTTTTGCGCAAGGGCCCGCACCCGATGCAGATAACGCTGCCGAAACTTGAGCTCGGACCAATAATCCGGACGCGCATACAGCCCCGGCATGACCGCCTCTAGACTTCCCGCCGCCACCCGCCGCTCAATCTGCTTTGCCTCCGCCGCCGTGCGTGCGTACACGCAGCTCATCTGCTGTTCGCATGCTTTAATGTGACTTGTAAGCCTTTGATTCGCCGTCATGTTTCCCATGTCGCCTCCCAACTCTTGGAACGGCGCAAACGTACCAGACGGTTTCATGCGAAGTCTGACCAAATGCTGTCCAGGCGCTGACCAAATGCTTGACGGTTTTGGACGTTTTAGGCTGATGACTTATATCTGCAGGTAGGGTGGTTGTCGAGAGGTCCCCGTCTCCATAATTTGGCGCCTTGGTCCATCGGATTATCAGAAAGAAAAACCCGTCGAGATTCAAGACCACGCCGAATGCGACTTGGCCTCTTCACGCACCGTCTCTTAGCCGAGCCATCGGCATCTACATACCTAAAAAATGAGCGTGGATAATCTCCCGTTTTGAGCCTAGTTTCAAGCCAAAAGTGGGAGATTATCCACGCTCGATTTGTAAACGTCCGAAAATCCACGCTCGCGTGTCCGATAATCCACGCTCGTCATGCCGTGAGCACAGTCACAGCCACGGCCGCAGCCTAGTGCTCCTCGCCGGCGCGGGCCAGGTCGTAGGGCGTGGTCTGGTAGACGTAGTAGTTGAGCCAGTTGGTGTAGAACAGCTGAGCCTGGCTGCGCCAGACGTTGCGCGGCTCGGCGGTGGGGTCGTCATTCGGGAAGTAATGCGCCGGCACCTGAGGGTTGAGCCCGCGCTTAACGTCGCGCTCGTACTCCAGACGCAACGTGTCGGTATCGTACTCGGGGTGGCCAAATACAAAGAAGCGGCGGCTGTCGGTCGACTTGACGATGTACAGGCCCACCTCGTCGGACACGGCCACGACCTCAAGCTGCGGCTCGGCCTCCACGTCCTCGCGGCGCACATCGGTGTTGCGCGAATGCACGGCATAGAAACGGTCGTCAAAGCCGCGAACCAGCGGGCTTTGCGGCTTCACCAGATAATGCTCAAACACGCCACTCGCCTTTGCCGGCAGGTCGTGCTTCTGGATACCGTAATGATGGTACAGGCCGGCCTGCGCGCCCCAACAAATGTGCAGCGTAGAGTGCACGTGCGTGGTGGACCAATCCATGATCTGGCAGAGCTCGGGCCAGTAGTCGACCTCCTCGAACGGCATCTGCTCCACCGGCGCGCCCGTGATGATCAGGCCGTCGTAGTGGATGTCGCGGATGTCGTCGAACGTGCGGTAAAACGTCTCCAGGTGGCCGGCGCTCACGTGCGTGGCCTCGTGCGTCTTAGTGCGCAGCAGGTCCACCTCCACCTGCAGCGGCGTGTTGGAGAGCTTGCGCATGATCTGCGTCTCGGTGGCGATCTTGGTGGGCATGAGGTTGAGGATGAGCACGCGCAGCGGCCGGATGTCCTGGTGCAGCGCGCGGTACTCGGTCATGACAAAGATGTTCTCGCTCTCGAGCTGCGCGGCGGCAGGGAGGGCGTCGGGAATACGAATGGGCATGGATGCTCCTTACGAGTCAGTTGCAGCTATGGTACAACGACCGGCCCCATCCGCGCGAGCGCATCGCCCAGCGATGCCGTCAGCGGCCCAAATCACTCCAAAAGTAGAGATTACGGCATGTCCCAAAAATCTGTGGCGCTTTAGCCTAGCAAAGTGGCAACAGGACGCTACAATGGTTCGACGCGAAAAACTCGGCCGAAAGGATACATATATGTACCAGACGCGTAAGATCGGTGTGGTCGGCCAGGGCCACGTAGGAGCACATGTCGCCAACAGCCTGCTCATGCAGGGCATTGCCGATGAGCTGTACCTGTGCGATATCAACGAGGCCAAGGTGACGTCCGAGGTCCAGGACCTGCGCGACTCCCTTTCGTTTGTCCCGTACAATACCAAAATCGTCAACTGCTACGACCACTACGAGGAGCTGGCCTGCTGCGACGTCATCGTCAACGCCGCCGGTAAGGTCGCGCTGGCCGCTGGCAACCGCGACGGCGAGCTGTTCTTTACCACCGACGCCGCCCGCACCTTTGCCAAGCGCATCGTCGATGCTGGCTTTGACGGCATCTTTGTGAGCATCTCCAACCCCTGCGACGTCGTGTGCACCGAGCTGTGGCACCTGACCGGCTACGATCCCAAGAAGATCATCGGCTCGGGCTGCGGCCTGGACTCCGCCCGCCTGCGCACCGAGATCTCCAAGAAGGTCGGTGTGAGCCCCAAGTCCATCGACGCCTACATGATCGGCGAGCATGGCTTTAGCCAACTGGCAGCCTTTAAGGCCGCGACCATCGCCGGCAAGAGCCTTAACGAGCTTCAGGCCGAGAACCCCGACAAGTACGCCTTTGACCACATGGAGGTCGAGGAGCTTGCGCGCAAGGGCGGCTATGTGACCTACCAAGGCAAGCAGTGCACCGAGTACGCCGTCGCCAACTCCGCCGCACGCGTCTGCGCCGCCGTGTTGCACAACGAGCACGCCGTGCTTTCCGCCTCCACGCTTATGACCGGCCAGTATGGCGAGGAGGGCATCTTTACCTCCCTGCCGTGCGTGATCGGTGCCGAGGGCGTCGAGGAGGTCTACACGCTGGACCTGTCCGAGTACGAGCTCGAGGGCTTCCACAAGAGCTGCCAGCACATTCGCGACAACATCGCCCAGCTCGACTGGTGGGACGCCGAGGCCTACGACGCAAAGTAGGCCGTTGGCTGCCGCAACCTTGCGAATCTAGGCGCGATACTAAGCGGGCCGCGCCGGAAATTCCCAGCGCGGCCCGCTTTTTTGACTCACGCAGTGCCCTTGCGAATCGAAGGTGAATTCTTTTCCCGTTACTTAGTACTGCTCGATGCCCATGTAGCGACGAATCTCAGGGCTGTGGTCGAACACCTTTCCGCGGGCGGCGCGCAGCTCGCAGCTCATGTTGTAGAAGAAGATCGGCTCCAGGTACGAACGCACGCTGGCGGGCACCTCGCCCACGCCGTACTCGAGTGCATCGAGCACCATTACCGTATCGGTATGCGTGTTGAGGAACGCCAGCGCGCGCTCCTCCATGGGGCGGCACTCGCCCGATCCGAGCTGCACGAAGTAGAACACGCCGGGCTCGGTGGCCTCGAAGGGGCCGTGGAAGTACTCGCCGGAGTGGATGTAGCAGCAGTGCTGCCACTGCATCTCCATGAGCGAGCAGATGGCCATGGCATAGGTCTGGCTAAAGTTGGGGCCGGAACCAAGGATATAGAAGAACTTGTGCTGCTGGCAGAGCTCGGCAAAGCGATCGCCCAGCTCGGCGTTGACCTTCTCGCGGGCGGCGGGCAGCAGCGCATCCATCTGCTTGAGGCCCTCGTACATGTCAGCGAGTGCCTCGTAGCCTTCCTGCTGGTCGAGCAGCTCGGCGGCGATCAGAGCGCCGATGCCCTGCGGCACCTCGACCTGTGACACGCCCTCGCCCCACGGATAGACCCAGGTGGTCCACTTGCCGTTATCGATCTTGGAGCCCTCGCAGTCGGTGAGGGCAACGACCTCGGCGCCGGCAGCCAGCGCCATCTCGCAGCCGTCGACGACCTCCTGCGTGTTGCCGCTGTGGCTGCAGGCAATAACGAGCGACTTCTCGCCAAGGCTCTTGGGGGCCATCAGGCAAAACTCGCGTGCAGTGTAGACCGTCGAGGTAAACGTGGTGGCCTCGCGCTTGAGCAGCTCGTTAGCCGGCATCAGGTCGATCATCGAACCGCCGCAAGCGATCCAAAAGACGTTCTCAATCTTGCCCTTGCGCTCGATGATTTCCTGAACCAGATCATGTGCGTTCATCCTGGTTTTCCTCCTTGTGTGGCGGTTTTGATCGACGACAGCTCGGACCTGCGGTCGTTCTATGTTGTCCTATTTATAGCACGCACGACGACGCTCGTGAAGTCATTTCACCAAACTTGTTCTATGTTGTTCTATCTATGGACGTTAGATGTCGAACACGTAGCGCGAGCCCACGATCTTTTGGCGTCCGAGCAGCAAGGGCCGCTCGTCCGCATCGGTAAAGTACGCCTCCATATAGAAGAGCGGCTCGCCGACCGGCACCTCCAGCAGCGGGGCTGCCTGAGCATCGGCAAGCGCAATCTCCACGGTGCAGGGGTCGGATTTGAGCGGCGCGCGGCCCGAATGCTCGGCAACGAGCGCAAAGATGGAATTGTCCGTGAGGTCCTTGTCGGCAAGCGTCTGCAGATAGGGATGGTCGGCCAGCACGAAGGCGTTGTTCTCGAGCATGACGGGCACGCCGTCTGCCGTGCGCACGCGCTCGACAACGATGAGCTCGCAGCCGGGTTCCACCCCAAAAAACGCCGCGTCCTCGCGCGTCGCCGCAACCACCGTGCGTGACACCAGACGTGCTCCGGCCACCATGTCGTTGGCAGCGCAACCCTCGGAAAAGCTCTGAACGTCACCCTTCTGGACAATCTTGCGCTTGAGCTTGGGCGCGCACACAAACGTGCCCCTCCCCTGCTGGCGGTTGAGATACCCCGCGCGCGACAGCTCCTCGATGGCGCGGCGCACGGTGATGCGTCCCACGCCGTAGTACTTCACGAGCTCCATCTCGGAAGGAATGCGCGAGCCGGCGGGGTACACACCGCGCGCGATCTCGCCCTTTAGGTCATCCATGACCTGTTGGTACAGCGGCACGGCGGGCACGTCAGTGCGGTCGGTTTTATCGTCGAATGCCATCGTTACGCTCCATCCCGCGCATGCTCGGACTCAAATTCTTCAATCGCCGCCATAAACTGCTCGCCAAAGGCGTCGGCTTTTTTCTCGCCAATGCCGTTGACCTGGATCAGCTCCTCGCGCGTCTGCGGACGCAGGCGGCACAGGCCGCGCAGGGCCTTGTCGGAAAAGACCATATACGGCGCCATCTCCAGCTCGGTCGAGATCTCCTTGCGGAGAGCACGCAGGCGCTCGAACAGCTCGGCATCGTCGCCAACGCGCGGGTGCTGGTCCAGCTCGGCCTCCTCGCGCAGCAGATCGACGGCGCGGCGGGCGCGGGCCGAGGCCTTGCGCTTGGACGCGCGGCGCTTAACGGTAAAGGCGAACGCCTCGTCCTCGACCTCGCCGGCACGCGGACCCAGTCCCACGACCGGGTACTGCCCCTGCGAGGTGGCCAAATAACCGCGACCGCACAGCTGCCCGATGATGTCCTTGATGCGCCCGACCGATTCGCTCGACAGCTCACCGTAGCCGCGATCCTCGTCCAGATGCATCTGGCGAATGCGCTCGGTGTTGCCGCCGTGGAGCACGTCGGCGATCAGCGACTTGCCAAAGCGCATGGGGCGCGTGGCCACATAGCGCACGGCGGCGCGGGCCATATCGGTGACGTCCTCAACCTCGAACTGCGTGAGACAGTTGCTGCAGCTGCCGCAGCCCTCGGCATCGTCCGTGGCGGCGCTGCCCGCACCGGCCGCAGCCGCATGCTCGGCCGCGGCCTCGTCGCCAAAGTAGCGCAGCATGTATTCGCGCAGACAGCCGGTGGTATTGCAGTAGCCCTCCATCTGGCTGAGCAGGCGATAACGGTTCTGGAGCGCCCACGCGCGCTGCTCGTCGTCAAGCGCCTCGTCGGCCGCATCGCCACGGTCGATCAAAAAGCGGCGCATACGGAAATCGTTGCCGTTCCACAGCAGATGGCAGCTGGCCGGGTCGCCATCTCGGCCGGCGCGGCCCGCCTCTTGGTAGTAAGCCTCGATGCTCTCGGGCACGTTGTTGTGAATCACGTAACGCACGTTGGGCTTGTCGATGCCCATGCCAAAGGCGTTGGTGGCAACCATCACCTGGATGTCGTCGTCGATAAAGGCACGCTGGCTCTGGCGGCGGGCGTCGTTGCCCATGCCGGCATGGTAACGGCCCACGCGAATGCCGCTGGGTCCCAACGCCTCGGCAAGCTCGCCCGCCAGCGCATCGACCGTCTTGCGAGTCGAGCAATACACGATGCCGCTCTCGCTCGAATGCGCAATCACGTAGTCGCGCACCCAGGCAGTCTTGGCCTTGTCGTCCATCTCCTCGCAACCAAAGTAGAGGTTCTTGCGATCGAAGCCCGTCACCACCGTCGCAGGATTTTGCAGGCCGAGCATCTGCTGAATGTCCGCACGCACGCGCTCGGTCGCCGTGGCGGTAAACGCCGCCACGATCGGGCGCCGCGGCAACGAATCGATAAACTCGCGAATCTGCAGGTAGGCGGGGCGGAAATCCTGGCCCCATTGGCTCACGCAGTGGGCCTCGTCAATGGCCACGAGCGGCACGCCAATGCCGCCGTCCGCCGCGGCCTCCTGCGCAAAGGCTAAAAAGCGCGGCTCGAGCAGGCGCTCGGGCGCCACGTACATAAGCTGATAGCGGCCCTCGCACGCCCGCTTGAGCACGGTGTTTTGCTGGGCCGGGGTAAGGCTGGAGTTGAGATAGCTGGGTCGCGCACCCGCCGCGAGCAACGCACGGGTCTGGTCCTCCATAAGCGACAGCAGCGGACTCACCACAAAGGTGATGCCGGGCAGCATGAGCGCGGGCACCTGGTAGCAAATGGACTTGCCGGCGCCCGTGGGCATAACACCCAGCGCATCGCGGCCTGCAAGAATCGCATCCACCATGCGGTCCTGCCCCGGGCGAAACGAGGTGTAGCCAAAATAGGCGCCGAGCGTGTCAAGCGCCATCTGCTGCATGCTATCGGTCATGGTTTCCTAACGTCCAAGTCATCTGCCGCCGATTATACGCCGCCACGCGGACAGCAGCACACGGCCGCCGCCCAGACTAGTCGTTTAAGAACGCCCCCAACGGCTAAGGAGTGTCCCCAGGTGCCGGCCCGGCAACGCCGATGTTTTGGCGCGGACAGACACTATGACCCAATCCGAGGGCACTAAAAAGATAGGAGCCCCCGCTCGTGGCCGCGGGTCGGGGCTGCGACAATGATGTCGAAGTGCCATAGGCGCAGCCGCGCCGCAACGAGGTTGGGAGGCTCCCATGCCAAAGTATTCTACCGCGTTCGGGATGGACGTCCACCTGAGGTCGACCACCGTCTGCGCCCTCGACGCGGACACCGGCGAGGCCGTGACGAGGAGGTTCCCCGGCAACCCCTGGGGCGAGATCGCCGGGTGGATGGATGGGTTCCCCGGGCCGTCGCTCGCGGCCTACGAGAGCGGCTACCTCGGCTCCGCCCCGCAAAGGGAGCTCGCCGGGCTCGGCGTCGAGTGCGTCGTCGCCGCGGTCTCGAAGATCCCCAGGTCGGCCGCCGACTCGGCCTCCAAGAACGACAGGAACGACGCCGCCAGGATGGCCAAGGCGATACTCGCCCACGACATCTCCCCCGTATGGGTCCCCTCCCCCGAGGTCGAGGGCATCAGGGACCTCGCCGGCGCCTACGGCGGGGCGACCGCGCGCCTGGCGACCGCCAAGCAGCGGCTGCTCGCCTTCCTCGCAAGGCGGGGGTTCGTCTACGGCGGCACCACGCCCGCCGGCAACCCGAGGAAGTACTGGACCTACGACTTCCTGAGGTGGCTCGACAAGGTCAGGCCGGAGGACGATGGCGGGGTTCGGGCGCTCGCCGCCCTGAGGAACGAGGTCGAGGCCGCGGCGGAGGCCCGGGCGGACCTGCTCTCCGAGTACAGGGCCGCCGTGGATGCCAGCCCGATCGCCGCGGAGGTGGCCGCCCTCCAGTCGATCAAGGGCTGCGCCTTCGCGCTGGCCGCGGCCTTCTCGGCCGAGGTCGGCGACTTCACGAGGTTCCGTTCCGGAAGGCAGGTCACGGCCTATTTCGGCCTCGCGCCGAGTCAGAGGTCGAGTGGCGGCTCCGTGCGGCTCGGGGGCATCAGCGGTGCGGGCAACGCGCTCGTGAGGAAGCTGGCCGTTGAGGGCTCATGGTGCTACGCCGCGGCACGGCACCAGCCGAAGCTCATGCCGAGGGACACGGGCGTGCCCCTCGAGATAAGGATGCACGGGAGGAAGGGGTCCGAGCGGCTCCTGCGGCGGCGCGAGGAGATGCTCGCCCGCGGCGTGCCCGCGGCGAAGGCCAACGCGGCCACCGCGGCCGAGCTCGTGAGGTGGCTCTGGGCCCTCGGCATGATGTGCCGGGAGGGCGCGGAATAGACATAGCCCCCGTCCCGGCGAGCCGGGCGGCCTTCGGGGATACCCCCTATTTCGCTGTGCGCGCGGAGCCCTCCGCATGCGCCTCGACAGACTTGGGGAACCCCGCCGAAGGAATGGAGTGCGGGCCGACAGAACGGTATCCGCGGATATGAGACTGAGCCGAAGGCGCCGACGACATGCCGGGGGCGGACCGGGACGGGTTCAACGGCAGGCCCCGCCGACCG
>UQIL01000034.1 GCA_900541025.1 uncultured Collinsella sp.
ACGCTATCGAGCACATCATCACCCAGATGGAGGGCGAGGCCGGCACCGACCGCCTATCTGCACTGGCCGATATGCGTTTTAGCTTTATCGGCGACGTGTGCGGGCGTTGCGTCGTCAAGCCGCACGAGAGCCGCGAGCACGTGCGCTCCGTCAAGATTGACCGCATCCTGACAGGTCGTTACACAGCCATTCCGGCGTTTCTGGTGATCATGGGCCTCGTCTTTTGGCTGACGTTTGGCGTGATCGGCGCGGCGTTGCAGGGACTCATGGAGGACGGTATCGCTGCCATCATCGCCTCGGCCGATGCGGGCCTCAAGGCGTTCGGTACCAACGACGTGGTGCGCTCGCTGGCTGTCGACGGCGTGCTTACGGGCGTGGGCAGTGTGCTGACCTTCCTGCCGATTATCGTCGTGCTCTTTTTGTTCCTCTCCATTCTGGAAGACTCCGGATACATGGCGCGCGTGGCCTTTGTCATGGATAAGGTGTTGCGTCGCTTTGGCCTGTCGGGCCGCAGTTTCGTGCCCATGCTCGTCGGTTTTGGCTGCACCGTGCCGGCTATCATGTCGACCCGTACGCTCCCATCCGAGCACGACCGCAAGATGACGGTCATGCTCACGCCGTTTATGAGCTGCTCAGCCAAGCTGCCGGTTTACGGCTTGCTGTGCGGGGCGTTTTTCCCGCAGGCGACGGTTCCCGCCATGGTCTCGCTCTATCTGATCGGTATCGTGGTCGGCTGCGTCGCGGCTTTGGTGCTCAACCGCACGGCATTTAAGGGCGACCCGGTGCCGTTTATCATGGAGCTCCCCAATTACCGCCTGCCGAGCGTCAAGACGACAGTGATGCTGGCATGGGATAAGGCCAAGGACTTCATCACTAAGGCCTTTACCATTATCTTTGCCGCGACCGTGGTCATCTGGTTCCTTCAGACGTTCGACATCCGCTTTAACGTGGTCGCCGACCAGTCGCAAAGCCTGCTTGCCGGTCTGGGTAGCATCATCGCGCCGGTGTTGGCCCCGCTCGGCTTTGGCGACTGGCGCGCCTCGACGGCGCTCGTCACGGGGCTCATTGCCAAGGAGAGCGTCATCTCGACGCTCACGGTGCTTTTGGGCGCAACGTCGCCCGCGGCGCTGTCGACCATGTTTTCGCCGTTTACCGCCTACGTGTTCTTGGTCTTTACGTTGCTGTACCCGCCTTGTGTGGCGGCAATCGGCGCTGTCAAGAGCGAGTTGGGCGCGCGCTATGCCGTGGCCGTATTCGCGTTTCAGGTCGCCGTTGCCTGGATCGTGGCGTTTGTCGTGCATTCGGCGGGCATATTGCTGGGGTTGGCTTAGTTATGAATTGACGGCGCAACCTCTGTGTATCGAATTGTTTTCGGCCCCGCTTCTGTACTGACGGATGCGGGGCCGTTGCTATATAATCGCCTCCGCTCAAAACGATTGGAGACGTTATATATGACTCAGACAAGGCAAGACGGCATCACGCTCAGGCAGTGGCTCCCACTCGTCGGTCTCACCTGCTGTGCGTTCGTGTTCAACACGTCGGAGTTTATGCCCATCGGCCTTTTGACTGATATCGCCGCGTCGTTCTCGCTCACCGAGGCCCAGGCGGGCATCATGATCTCGGTCTATGCCTGGGGCGTCATGCTGCTGTCGTTGCCACTCATGGTGTTCGCTTCGCGTTTCGAGTTCAAGCGGATGCTGCTGGGCGTGCTTGCCGTGTTCTCGCTGGGCCAGTTCCTGTCCGCCTTGGCGCCGACCTATCCCATCTTAGTCTGCGCGCGCCTGGTGGTTGCCTGCGCGCACGCCGTGTTCTGGTCGGTCGCCTCGATCATGGCGTCGCGCCTGGTTGACACACGCCACGGGGCGCTCGCTATCAGCATGATCGCCACGGGCTCGTCCATCGCGCAGATCTTTGGCCTGCCTCTCGGTCGCGCCATTGGCTTGGCCGTGGGCTGGCGCATGACGTTTGCCGTGGTCGGGGGCCTCTCAGCCATCGCGGTCGTCTACCAGGCAGCGGTGTTCCCGGCCATGCCGGCGGGTGAGCGCTTTACCGTCAAACAGCTGCCCGAGCTGCTCAAGAACCCGCTCCTCATCGCGCTCTACGCAGTCACGGTCTTCATGGCGACCGGCTATTACGCAAGCTACAGCTATATCGAGCCCTTCCTGGCGCAGGTCGCGCACGTCGATGCGGGCGCCATTACCATGACGCTGACGGCGTTTGGCTGCTCTGGTTTGCTCGGAAGCTGGCTGTTTGGCCGCCTGTTCGATGGGCATCGCTTCCCGTTCTTGGCTATCACGCTCTCCGGCGTGCCGGTGGCCCTGCTGCTCATGGGGCCGGCCGCATCTTCGCTCGTGACAGTGCTTGCCGTCTGCGCACTGTGGGGTTGCTGCGCCACGGCCTTTACGTGGCGTTTCAGGCCGAGCTCATCAAGTGCACGTCGGCAGATTCGTCGGCCGTCGCCATGTCGATCTTCTCGGGCCTGTTTAACCTCGGTATCGGCACGGGCACCGCAATCGGCGGCGCCGTGGTTTCGGGTCCCGGTATCGCTTGGATCGGCTTTGTGGGCGGGGCGATTGCCGTCGTGGGCGTTATCCTCGCCATCACGGTGATGTTCCCAGCCATCCGCCGCGCCAAGCCCGTCGCCTAGCCACGTCCCCTCATCAGTTGCGGTGGAATAGTTCCTGTTTAAGGCCTTTGAAGGCCCAAGCAGGAACTATTCCACCGCAACTTATTTTGGGGGAGGGGATACAAGCTGGGCATACAATGGATGTCGTTGTGTTGAGCTTACCGGGAGGTTGCTATGTGGGCATACGAGACGACGTTCTATCAGATCTATCCGCTGGGCTTTTGCGGAGCTCCGCGCGAAAACGCCGCCCCCGTTGCCGAGGATGAGCTCGCCCAGGCCGCCGATGTCGAACCCAACCCCGATGCTCCTATCATGAAGATTGCCCAATGGGCCGACTGCCTGCAAAAACTCGGCGTTGGCGCTGTGCTCATCAACCCGCCGCTCGAGTCCGATAGTCACGGCTACGACACGCGCAGCCTGCGCCATATAGACCGTCGCCTGGGCGGGGATGCCGACTTTGCCGCCGTATGCGACACGCTGCACGCCCATGGCATCCGCGTGGTGCTCGATGCCGTCTTCAACCACGTCGGTCGCGGCTTTTGGGCCTTCCGCGATGTGCAGGAGCGCAAGTGGGATTCGCCGTACAAGGATTGGTTTCACATCAGTTTTGACGGCGACTCCTGCTATGGCGACGGCTTTTGGTACGAGGGCTGGGAGGGTCATTTTGAGCTTGTGAAGCTCAACCTGCAAAATCCCGCTGTGGTCGATTACCTGCTCGAGTCTGTGCGCCGTTGGGCCGACGTCTTTGGCGTCGACGGCCTGCGCCTGGACGTCGCCTACATGCTCGACCGCGACTTTATGCGCCGCCTACACTCCTTTACCCGTGAGCTCAAGCCCGGCTTTGTGCTCATCGGCGAGACGCTCCACGGCGACTACAATCAGATCGTCAACGACGAGATGCTCGACTCGTGCACTAATTACGAGTGCTACAAGGGCCTGTATTCCAGCTTTAACTCGGTCAACATGTTCGAGATCGCCCATTCGCTGCACCGTCAGTTTGGCGGCGACCCTTGGTGCATCTACCGCGGCAAACATCTGCTTTCGTTTGTCGACAACCACGATGTGCCGCGCCTGGCAAGTATCCTCACCGACAAATCCTGCCTGCGTCCCGCCTATGGCATGCTCTTTGGCATGCCGGGCATCCCGTGCGTCTACTATGGCAGCGAGTGGGGAATTGCTGGCGAAAAGGGCGGCCCCGATGGCGACTGGGCGCTGCGACCTGCGCTCAATGAGCCTGCGCCCAACGAGCTGACGGCGTTCATCACGCAGCTTGCGCACCTTCGCTCGGCCGACGACGCGGCTGCCCGTGCTCTCAACTACGGTGCCTATCGCAACGTGGTGATCCAGAACAAGCAGCTGCTGTTCGAGCGCGCCTGCGACGACGCGGCGGTGCTCGTGGCGGTGAATGCCGTGGGTGAGCCTTACACCTTTGGCGCCGGCGAACTCAACGGCTCCTTCGTCGACCTGCTTGCCGACGATGCGCCCACGGTCGAGCTGACGGGTACCCTTGAGCTTGCACCCTACGAGGTGCGCTATCTGTTGAGAGCCTAGCCCATGGCCGTGTCTGACGAGGGCTATCAACATATTGAGCATGGGTTTGAGCCCGTGTTTGACGAGCACTCGCGCGTTTTGGTGCTCGGGTCGTTTCCCTCGGTGCTTTCGCGCGCCAATGCCTTTTATTACGGCAACCCTCAGAATCGCTTTTGGCGTGTGATGGCCACGTGCCTCGGTATGCCTGTGCCGCCCAACGAGGGCGATCCTTTGGCAAGCGGTGAGCCCGCGACGCTCGATGCCTCCATTGCCGCCAAGCGGGCCATGCTGCTGAACGGCGGCGTGGCCCTGTGGGATGTGGTCGAGAGCTGCGACATTAAGGGCTCGAGCGACGCGAGCATCCGCAACGTTGTGCCGGCACATATCGAGCGCATTACCGATGCCGCGCCGATTGAGGTCGTTGCCTGTAACGGCGGCACGGCAGGGCGACTCTACAAACGCTACTTGCAAGATCGGACGGGGCTGCCTGCCATCGTCCTGCCCTCGACAAGTCCCGCCAATGCCGCCTGGCGCCTGGAGCGTCTTGTCGAGCGTTGGCACGAAGCCGTTGACTGGGCTGTTATTTAATTTAGATTTTTGTTTGAGCGTGGGCGCCCAGACGTTTCAGAACGCCTCGCCAGATCGGCGCGGGCACGGCTGGCTCGGCGCAAACCATGCCGTCGGCGTCGACGTTGGCGGCATTGCCGCCGCCAAGTCGCTGTGCGTGCTTGACGGAGCAGCCCATGCGCACAGCGCCCACGAGCTTGTCCATCGCTTCCGAAAACGGTCGGCGCAAGAGGCCCATGCGCGGGGAGCGACGAAGCGCTGCGATGCCGCTGCCGGCGCAGATGGCAACGCCGCCACACCACAATTGGTCATGGCGCTCACATGCCTTGTGCAGGCGAACGGCGGTCCCACGCGCCTGCTCAGTGCTCTCTTGTGCGGCTCGAATCGCGGCATAGACGCGCGTTCCCGTACCGCCAAAGCGCTCAAGCGCCTGCTCGATGGCTGTCAACGTCTCATCGTCAGCCACATCTTCAATGGCCAGCACGATGCCATCGGCAACGCTGCCGGCGTCATTTGCCTTCAAGTTGACCGGGCGGGGGAGTGCGGTGCCGGAAAGCTGTGCATAGGCGGCGATGGCATCCTGCAGGTCCCAGAGCAAAAACTCAAGATCGGCACTATTGGGAATGCTGATATACGCAATGGTTTGCAGCGTTTTTGGTACATCGCTGCGCGCGGTCGGCTCCATGCTGCCTCCTTTCCGGTTGGTTTCCGTTTAGGTTACACCGTCCGGCGGCGCCCCGCCGCGCTATCCTAGTGCAACCCTTACGAAAGGAACGCCATGCGACTGCCCATGAATACCTCGCTTGCCACGCTCAAGCCCTCCGGTATCCGCCGAATCAACGCGCTCGCCGCCCAGCACCCGGGGTGCATCGCGCTTGCGCTCGGCGAGCCCGATTTTCCCACGCCCGATGTGATTAGCGCCGAGGTGACCGCCGCACTGGACCGCGGTGACACGCACTATCCGCCCAACAACGGGCGCCCCGCCCTGCGTGAGGCGTTATCTGCCTACATGGGGGACGCGGGCCTTACGTTTTCCGCCGATGAGGTCATCCTGACCGACGGTGCGACCGAGGCACTGTCGGCAACATTCATGGCTATGCTCAACCCCGGCGACGAGGTCATCATCCCCACGCCTGCCTTTGGCCTGTACGAGAGCATCGTCGTGGCCAACCACGCCAAGGCGGTCTTTTTGGATACGGAGCCTGCGCAATTCCAGATTGACGAGGACGCACTTCGTGCTTGCGTGACGCCGGCGACCAAGGCCATCGTCATCTGCACGCCCAACAATCCTACGGGTTGCATCCTCAACGCGGCTTCGCTCGACGCCGTGGCGCGCGTGGCAGAGCAGGCGGGCATCTACGTGGTCTGCGACGACGTATACAACCGCCTGGTCTACGTGGACGGCTACGAGCGCTTTGCCCAGCGTCACCCGGAGCTTCGCGAGCAGACGGTCGTCATCGAGAGCTTCTCCAAGCCCTGGGCTATGACCGGCTGGCGCCTGGGTTGGCTCGCAGCCGCAGCCCCCGTCATCGCCGAGATCGCAAAAGCTCACCAATACCTAGTATCGAGCGCCGTCTCCTTCGAGATGGACGCCGCAGCCCGAGCCCTGACCGTCGACCCAACCCCCATGCTCGAAGTCTACCGAGCCCGTCGCGAACGCGTACTCGCGGCCTTAGACGCCATGGGCCTCGACGTAGTAGAGCCCGCAGGAGCCTTCTACACTTTCCCGAGCATCAAAAAGTTCGGCCTAACCAGCGAAGACTTCTGCATCAAAGCCATCAAAGAGGCAAACGTAGCCCTAGTCCCGGGCGACTGTTTCGGAACCGAAGGCCACATCCGCCTAAGCTACTGCGTCTCCGACCAAGATCTGGACGAAGGCCTAAATCGCCTGTCCACCTTCATTTCAACCCTGTAGCCATCAGGGACGCAACACATCAGCCCACCGACCCAAGCATTATGAGTGGGGCGCGCCGGCCAACGGACACGAGGATTCGCAGCAAAGGCAGCGTAGCTCCGGCCGGGAGGGGCAGGGCGAGTTTTCCGTAGATTCCGCACGAGCCGAAGGCCACTTAATGTGGCCTTCGTGCGAGCCCAGGACTTGACCGAGCGGAAAACTCGCCCTGCCCCTCCCGGCCGGAGCGTATGCAGGGTTTGTGTACGAATCCTCGCGCCCGTTGACCGACGTCGGGGTCCCCGCCATAATACTTTCGGTTCACGCACGAATCCGCTGCCAGAGACAGCCGGCGCAAACGGGTCTTACCCGCGAGCTTAATGGGACTTCCCGCCAGCCGAGGTGGTCGAGTAGATATGTCTTCTCGCCCCCGTCGCTCATGCAGCGCGGGGGCTTTCTTTTTGGACATGCCCCCGTCACGTCCTTGTGGCGGACCGTGCCCGGAAAGAATTCGAGGAGGTGTAATTCATGCCCCAGCAGTACAAAATCGACAAGGTTGCAGAGATCGAGTCCCGTATCGCCGAGAACGCCGGTCTGTTCGTCGTCAACTACAACGGTCTGACGGTTAAGCAGGCTCAGGAGCTGCGTCATCAGCTTCGCGAGTGCGGCGCCGAGATGAAGGTCTACAAGAACAACCTGGTCAAGATCGCCCTCAAGAACCAGGAGCAGCCCGAGATCGACGAGATTCTCGCCGGCCCCGTCGCCTATGTGTTCTACGAGACCGAGCCGGTCGAGGCCGCTAAGGCCCTTAAGGACTTCTCCGCTAAGTCCAAGGGCGTCCTTGAGATCAAGGGCGGTATCTCCGACGGCAAGGCCGTTTCCGCTGATGATGTTAAGGCTATCGCCGAGCTGCCCACCAAGGATCAGCTTCTCGGCCAGATCGCCGGTCTCATCTCCGGTTTCGCTCGCGACATCGCTGTCTGCGTCAACGGCGTTTCCTCTGGTCTCGCTCGTTCGATCCAGCAGGTCTCCGAGCAGAAGGCAGCCTAGTTGCTGTTTTCACCCGCGGCGGCAACGCCGCACCCTTGGCGCATTCGCGCCGTGTTTTAACTGATCTCCGTGCACAGACACGGAAACCGAAAGGACTTAGAAATGGCTAAGCTTACCACCGATGAGATCATCGATGCTCTTAAGGAAATGACCCTTCTCGAGGCTTCCGAGCTCGTTAAGGCTATCGAGGACACCTTCGGCGTTTCCGCCGCTGCTCCTGCCGCTGTTGTCGCCGCTCCCGCTGCTGGCGCTGCTGAGGCCGAGGAGAAGACCGAGTTTGACGTCGTGCTCGAGGGCTTCGGCGACAACAAGATCCAGGTCATCAAGGCCGTCCGTGAGCTCACCAACCTTGGCCTGAAGGAGGCCAAGGAGGTCGTCGAGGGCGCTCCCAAGGCTGTTCTCGAGGGTGCCAAGAAGGAGGACGCCGAGGCTGCCAAGGAGAAGCTCGAGGCTGCTGGCGCTGCTGTCACCCTCAAGTAATCAGGCTTTCTCGCCAGATTTCTTTGCAGACGGGGTTCGCATTGCGAGCCCCGTCTTTTTTGTTTTTCGGTCCCTCGACATCGGTGGCTCAAACTGCCATGTTCTGTGATTTGCGTCGTATCGGGTGCCCTGCCGCTGGGCAATAAAATTGCACCATTCGAGCAATAATTTGCGTTGACCTGCTGAAGAATTGTCTCTGCCTTGTAGTGACATATAGTTCCAGCGGTAAGATGCTTGGGTATCGCAATTTGGTCTGCGGCTGTGTGCCGCACGCATGGGGCGCTTTTGCGCCTGCGAAAGGATCTTTGAATAACATGAAGGCAATCATCCCCGCCGCCGGTCTTGGCACGCGTTTTCTGCCTGGCACCAAGTGCACGCCCAAAGAGATGCTGCCGGTGCTCGACAAGCCCGTCATTCAGTACGTCGTCGAGGAGGCACTCGAGCCCGAGGAGGTCGACGACGCCATCATCGTTACCTCTCCCGGCAAGCCCGAGCTACTGAACTACTTCCAGCCCGATCGCTCGCTCGAGAACCTGCTGCGCGAGCGCGGCAAGAATGCCTATGCCGATGCCGTCGCCCACGCTGGCGGTATGCCGGTCGACTTCCGCTATCAGTACGAGCCCAAGGGCCTCGGCCATGCTATTCGCTCTGCTGCCGACGCTGTGGCAGGGGAGAACTTCCTGGTTCTTCTGGGCGACTACGTTGTGCCTAACCGCGACATCTGCGACAAGATGCTCGCCGTTTCCAAGGAGCACGGTGGCGCTTCGGTTATCGCCGTCGCTGCTTGCTCGCCCGAGGAAGTCAGCCGCTACGGCGTTATCGCCGGTGAGCGCGTCGGTTCGCTCGAGGGTGCCGAGGACGTTGCCGATGCAGAGCCGGGCGCTGTCTGGCGTATCGGCGGTCTGGTCGAGAAGCCCGCTCCCGAAGCGGCTCCGTCCAACCTGTACATCGTCGGTCGCTACCTGCTGAGCCCGTTGGTCATGGACCTGCTGGCAGATCAGCAGGCCGGCAAGGGCGGCGAGATCCAGCTCACCGATGCCATGGCCCGTTCGCTCGACCGTGAGGCCATGTATGCCGTCGTCATCGACCCGCTGTCGGGCTACGACACCGGCACTCCCTCTGGCTGGATGGCCACCAACGCCCTCATGGCTGCAAGCGATCCCCGCTTTGCCGATGCCTTCTGGGACGCCATCGACGAGCGCGGCGGATTGATGCGCAAGTAAGCCTTCGGGCATCGACATTTACGGGCGCGGACTTCGGTTCGCGCCCGTTTTTTATAAGAGCTGCGATTGCCGGCTCTCTGTTCACAGAAAATATATGAACAGGTGTTCGATACACACCTATCTACCTGCGCATTTTCTGTCGAAAAACTTTGCTACTCCAAAAACTCAATCGCGTCAAGGCTTTTCTTGCCCAACGGTCGGTACCTGATAAACTATTAGGTTGCGATAACTGGCGAAGCCATGCCTCGCCAACCCACCGAGCATTTCCGTGAAGGAGGAAAAACCTGGTGACCTACGCATACACTGCCACTGAGCGCAAGCGCGTCAGCTTCGGGAAAATCCCGGAGGCCATGGAGCTCCCCAACCTTATCTCTGTTCAAAGGGAATCCTTTGAGCGTTTTAAGGACGAGGGCCTTCGTGAGGCGTTCAAGGAATCCAGCCCCATCCAGAGCCAGAACCATGTTCTCGAGGTTACCTTCGGCGAGCATCAGTTCGGCGACCCCGCGCACACCGTCGAGGAGTGCCGCGAGAAGGATATGACCTATCAGGCTCCGCTTCTGACCGACGTCCGTCTCACCAACAAGGAGACTGGCGAGATCAAGGAGCAGCTCGTCTTTATGGGCGACTTCCCCATGATGACTGATCAGGGCACCTTCATCATCAACGGTACCGAGCGTATCGTCGTCTCGCAGCTCGTCCGCTCCCCGGGCGTGTACTACAGCTCCGAGATGGATTCGGGCAAGCAGATCTACAAGGCCCAGATCATCCCGTCCCGCGGTGCCTGGCTCGAGTTTGAGGTCGACAAGCGCGACCAGCTCATGGTCTCCATCGACCGTAAGCGCAAGCAGAGCGCCACGATGTTCCTGCGCGCCCTTGGCATTGCCGTCACCAACGACGACATCATCGAGCTGCTCGGCAACTCCGATGTGATCAAGCGCACCCTGGAGCGCGACACCGCCCTCACCCGCGAGGATGCCCTTATCGAGATCTATCGTCGCCTGCGCCCGGGCGAGCCTCCCACCGTGGATGCTTCCCGCAGCCTGCTCGAGGGCCTGCTCTTTAACCCGCAGCGCTACGATCTGGCCCGCGTCGGTCGTTACAAGGTCAACAAGAAGCTCAACCTCACCACCGAGGAAGAGGTCACGGTGCTCACCGACGAGGATATCGTCGCGACGCTGCGCTACCTGCTGTCCCTCGCTGCCGGCGAGCAGGGCTTCAAGGTCGACGACATCGATCACTTTGGCAACCGCCGCATCCGCACCGTCGGCGAGCTCGTCGCCAACCAGTTCCGTATCGGCATGAGCCGTATGGAGCGCGTCGTCCGTGAGCGCATGAGCTCCCAGGACATCGACGAGATCACCCCGCAGTCGCTCATCAACATCCGTCCGATCGTGGCCTCCATCAAGGAGTTCTTCGGTTCCTCGCAGCTCTCGCAGTTCATGGACCAGGCGAACCCCCTGACCGGTCTGACCCACAAGCGCCGTCTGTCCGCACTCGGCCCTGGCGGTCTTGCCGGCCACAAGTCCGGCTCCAGCCGCCGTACCAACGTGCCGACGGCCGTCCGCGACGTCCACAACTCGCACTACAGCCGCATGTGCCCGATCGAGACCCCCGAAGGCCCCAACATCGGCCTGATCGGCTCGCTCGCCCTCTACGCCCGCGTCAACGAGTACGGCTTCATCGAGGCTCCGTTCCGTCGCGTCGAGAACGGCGTTGCCACCGACCAGATCGACTGGATGACCGCTGACGAGGAAGAGAAGCACGTCATCGCGCCGGCCAACACGCCGCTCGATCCCAAGACCAACCAGTTCATCACGACCGATGCCGAGGGCAAGCTTGTCCGTCCGCACACCGTGATCGCCCGTACCCGCGACTTCGACGGCTCCTTCGGCGCTCCCGCCGACGTGCCTGTCGAGGACGTCGACTACATGGACGTCTCGCCGCGTCAGATGCTCTCCGTCGCAGCCACGCTGATCCCGTTCCTCGAGCACGACGACGCCAAGCGTACGTTGATGGGCGCTAACATGCAGCGTCAGGCCGTGCCGCTGGTTCACCCCGCCGCTCCCTATGTCGGTACCGGCATGGAGCGTCGCGCCGCTCTGGACTCCGGCGAAGTCACCCTGGCCAAGAACGCCGGCGAGGTCATCTTTGCCGACGCCGCCAAGATCATCGTCAAGCATGCCGGCGGCATGGACGAGTATCACCTGGCCAAGTACCAGCGCTCCAACCAGTCCACCTGCATCAACCACCGTCCGCTCGTGCGCGTCGGTGACACCGTTGAGCAGGGCGAGCCTCTGGCCGACGGTCCTTCGACCGATCACGGCGAGCTCGCACTGGGCCAGAACCTCACCGTGGCCTACATGCCGTGGGAAGGCTTCAACTACGAGGACGGTATCGTCGTGTCCGAGCGCCTGGTGGCCGAGGACCTGCTGACGACCATCAACATCACCCGTCACGAGATCGACGCCCGCGACACCAAGCTCGGTCCCGAGGAGATCACCCGCGAGATCCCGAACCTCTCCGAGGACATGCTTGCCAACCTCGACGAGGACGGCATCATCCGCATCGGCGCTGAGGTCGGCCCTGGCGACATCCTGGTCGGCAAGGTCACGCCTAAGGGCGAGAGCGCTCTGACCGCCGAGGAGCGCCTGCTGCGCGCCATCTTCGGTGCCAAAGCCCACGATGTCCGCGACACCTCCCTTAAGATGCCTCACGGCGCTTACGGCCGCGTCATCGACGTCGTCCGCTTTAGCCGCGAGAACGGCGACGACCTGGCCCCCGGCGTCAACGAGCAGGTGCGCGTCTACGTCGCCCAGCGTCGTAAGATCCAGCAGGGCGATAAGATTGCCGGCCGCCACGGCAACAAGGGTGTTATCTGCAACGTTCTGCCGGTCGAGGACATGCCCTACATGGCTGACGGTACCCCGATCGACGTTATCCTCAACCCGCTGGGCGTTCCTTCGCGTATGAACGTCGGCCAGCTGCTTGAGTGCCACCTTGGCTGGGCTGCTGCGTGCGGTTGGGATACCGAGCAGGCCGACTCCGACAAGTACGTCCCCGGTCCGTTCTTCACCGCGACGCCCGTCTTCGACGGCGCCAAGGAGGACGAGATCGCCGAGGTCATCCGTCGTGCCAACAAGAACATGCTCAACAAGGCCACCGCTGCCTTTGGCGATCATATGCGCCCCGAGTTCGTCACCCAGCTTGACGAGCGCGGCAAGACCCGTCTGTTCGACGGCCGCACCGGCGAGGAGTTCCGCGAGCCCATTACCGTGGGTACGTCCTACATCCTCAAGCTCGGCCACATGGTCGACGACAAGATCCACGCCCGTTCGACCGGCCCTTACAGCCTGGTTACCCAGCAGCCTCTGGGCGGCAAGGCCCAGTTCGGCGGCCAGCGCTTCGGTGAGATGGAAGTTTGGGCACTGTACGCTTACGGTGCTTCCAACGTCCTGCAGGAGATCCTGACCGTCAAGTCCGACGATACCGTGGGCCGCGTCAAGACCTACGAGTCCATCGTCAAGGGCGAGAACGTCCCGGTCCCGGGTATCCCCGAGTCCTTCAAGGTTCTCGTCAAGGAGATTCGCTCCCTCGCACTGGACATCGAGCCCATGCACGATGCCGACGAGGACGCCTCCGCCCCTGTGACCGCCGAGGAGACTTCCGCTCTCGACGACCTGGCTGCGCTCGCCGGCGTTGACGCCGACGTCGAGGCCGAGGATGCCGAGACCGCCGAGGCACCCGAGGCTGTCGCCGCCACGACCACTGATAAGGAGTAGTTGACTGTGGCAGATTTCGAAGCTACTGATTTTGACTCGGTAAAGATCTCCCTTGCCTCCGCCGACCAGATCCGTTCCTGGTCGCACGGTGAGGTCAAGAAGCCGGAGACCATCAATTACCGTACCCTCAAGCCCGAGAAGGACGGCCTGTTCTGCGAGAAGATCTTCGGTCCCGCCAAGGACTGGGAGTGCTCCTGCGGCAAGTACAAGGGCATCCGCTTTAAGGGCATCGTCTGCGAGCGCTGCGGCGTCGAGGTCACCTCGGCCAAGGTGCGTCGCGACCGCATGGGCCACATCGAGCTCGCCGCTCCCGTGTCCCACATCTGGTACTTCAAGAGCCCCACGAGCTTCCCGATGAGCCGTATGCTCGACATCAAGTCCAAGGACCTCGAGAAGGTTCTGTACTTTGCCAGCTACATCATCACCGAGGTCGACTACGAGGCTCGCGAGGCCGACGCCGACGACCTGCGCGAGGAGCTCGCCGCCGATCTGGAAGAGATCGATGCCGAGTGCGCCCGCCAGATCGAGTCCCTCAAGGAGCAGGGCAACCCCGAGAACTTTGACGAGTTCTCCGACGAGGAGCCGCTGACCCCCGAGGAGATCGCCTCTGGCATCGTCGACATCGAGGAAGAGTGCAAGGACGAGAAGCAGCTCCGCACGGACGCCTTCAACGCCTTCATGAAGCTCAGCGAGCGCGACCTCATTTCCGATGAGCCGCTGTTCCGCGAGATGACCCGCTACTACTCGATGTACTTCAAGGGCGGCATGGGTGCCGAGGCCGTCCGCGACCTGCTCGCTGCCATCGACCTCCCCTCCGAGGCCGAGAAGCTCAAGGCCATCATCGCCGACGAGGACTCCCAGAAGCAGAAGCGCGAGAAGGCCGTTAAGCGCCTCGAGGTCGTTGACGCCTTCCTGAAGGGCGGCAACAGCCCCGCGAACATGATCCTGGACGTCATTCCGGTCATTCCGCCCGATTTGCGCCCGATGGTCCAGCTTGACGGTGGCCGTTTCGCCGCGTCCGACCTCAACGACCTGTACCGTCGCGTGATCAACCGTAACAACCGACTCAAGCGCCTGCTCGACCTGGACGCCCCTGCGATCATCGTGAATAACGAGAAGCGCATGCTCCAGGAGTCCGTGGACGCCCTGTTCGACAACGGCCGTCGTGGTCGCCCGGTCTCTGGCCGTGGCGGTCGCCCGCTCAAGTCGCTCGCTGAGGCCCTCAAGGGCAAGCAGGGTCGTTTCCGTCAGAACCTGCTGGGCAAGCGTGTCGACTACTCCGGCCGTTCGGTAATCGTTACCGACCCCAAGCTGCTGCTGCACCAGTGCGGTCTGCCCAAGACCATGGCGCTGGAGCTCTTCAAGCCCTTCGTCATGAAGCGCCTGGTCGAGCTTGGCAAGGTCGAGAACATCAAGGGCGCCAAGCGCGCTATCGACCGCGGTGCCACCTTTGTGTGGGATATCCTCGAAGAGGTCATCGACGGCCGCGTCGTGCTGCTCAACCGTGCACCGACCCTGCACCGTCTGTCCATCCAGGCCTTTGAGCCGGTGCTGGTCGAGGGCAAGGCTATCCACCTGCACCCGCTGGTCTGCTCGCCCTTCAACGCCGACTTCGACGGCGACCAGATGTCTGTCCACGTGCCGCTGTCCAGCCAGGCTCAGGCCGAGGCCCGCGTGCTCATGCTCTCTGCGAACAACCTGCGCTCGCCGGCATCCGGCAAGCCGGTCAACATCCCTTCGCAGGACATGATCATCGGTGTGTACTACCTCACCCAGGTTCGCGAGGGTCTGCCGGGCGAGAACCACGTGTTCTCGAGCTTCGACGACGCGCTGCACGCCTATGACTGCCGCTCCGAGGTCGACATGCAGGCCAAGATCCAGGTCCGCGTGTCCGCTGCCGATGCCAACGTCATCAACGAGGACGGCACCCGTATCTTCCGCGTCAAGAACGGCAAGAACGAGTTTGTCGACTACGACGTCACCGGCAACAAGACCGCGCGCTTCGAGACCTCTATCGGCCGCATCATCTTCAACCGCCAGTGCCTGCCCGAAGATTACGAGTTCATGAACTACAAGATGGTCAAGGGCGACGTGGCCAAGCTGGTTGCGGACTGCTGCGATCGCTATCCCGAGGCCAAGGTCGGCCCGATCCTCGACGCCATCAAGTACTCCGGCTTCCACTACGCTACCCGCGCCGGCCTCACCATCTCGGTGTGGGACGCTCTCATCCCTGCCGAGAAGCAGGAGCTGCTCGACCGCGCCCAGGCCAACGTCGACCAGATCAACGAGTACTTCGAGGAGGGCTTCATCAACGAGACGGAGCGCCACATCGAAGTCGTTAACGAGTGGACCGCTTGTACCGATAAGGTTGCAGCGCTCATGCTCGACATGTTCGACGAGGAGAACCCGCTGTACATGATGGCCGACTCCGGCGCCCGTGGTTCTAAGACCCAGCTGCGTCAGCTCGGCGGTATGCGTGGCCTGATGGCAGACATGTCCGGCGAGACGATCGACCTTCCCATTAAGGCGAACTTCCGCGAGGGCCTGCTGCCGCTCGAGTACTTCATTTCGACCTACGGCGCCCGTAAGGGCCTGGTCGATACCGCATCCCACACCTCGGACTCTGGTTACCTGACCCGTCGTCTGGTCGACGTGGCCCAGGACGTCATCGTCCGCGAGGAGGACTGCGGTACGCACGAGGGCGTCACCTACAACCTCATCATCCCCGGCACCACCGACCTCAACACCGACCTCGTCGGCCGTTGCTTCATTGAGGACGTCGTGGCTCCCGATGGCACCGTGCTCTTTGAGCAGGACGGCTACATCGAGAAGGTCGCCGACATCCAGAAGATGGTCGATGCGGGCCTTAAGAAGGTCAAGCTTCGCGCGCTGCTCACCTGCCGCTCCAAGTACGGCGTGTGCCAGAAGTGCTACGGCTGGGATCTTTCCACCCGTCGTCCGGTCGCCATCGGTACCGCGGTCGGCATTATTGCCGCCCAGTCCATCGGCGAGCCCGGTACGCAGCTTACGATGCGTACCATTCACTCCGGCGGCGTCGCTGGCGTCGACGATATTACGCAGGGTCTGCCTACGGTCAGCCGTATGTTCGATATCGTCGGCAACGTCAACGAGAAGATTCTGGGTCGCGAGGCCGAGCTGGCCCCGTACTCCGGCCACCTCTCGATTAAGCCCGAGAAGTCCGAGTACGTGCTGACGCTCACCGACTCCGAGGATCACACCCGTGTCCTCGACGAGCGTCGCGTTCCCGCTTCGGTGCGCTTCATGCCCGAGATCGAGGACGGCTGCGAGGTTCGCGCCGGCGACCAGATCACCAAGGGCTTCGTCAACTTCCGCAACCTGCGCAAGCTGACCGACATCGAGTCGACGATGCACACCTTCGTCGAGAGCGTCAAGGACGTCTACACCAGCCAGGGCGTCGACCTGAACGACAAGCACATCGAGGTGCTCGCACGTCAGATGCTGCGTCGCGTTCAGATCACCAACCCCGGCGACTCCAAGTACCTGCTTGGTCAGTACGTCGACCGCTACGAGTTCGCCGACGAGGTCGAGCGCGTTGCCCGTCTGGGCGGTCAGGCTCCCGTGGCCGAGCCCGTCATCCTGGGTACGCTCAAGGTCGCGTCCAACATCGACTCCTGGCTGTCGAGCGCTTCGTTCATCCGTACTGCCGGCGTCCTTACCGAGGCTGCCATTGAGGGCAAGGTCGACCACCTGCTCGACCTTAAGTCCAACGTCATCGTCGGTAAGAAGATCCCGGCTGGTACCGGCCTCAAGCCGTACGCTAACGCCAAGCTGACGTATCGTACGGCCGACGGCTACGTGGACATCGACGGCCCGGCTTCGCCCAACGCCAAGTCGCTGCCCGAGTGGGCTCCTGTGGAGCTCAAGGACCTGGACGAGCAGCTCCCGCAGCAGCTCGACTGGGCCGGCTACGACGAGTTCGGTGGTGCTGACGGTTCGTTCACCCGCAACGGCCACACCATCTCCGCCGAGAAGGCTCGCCTGTACCTGTTCGACGACCTGGGCGTGTCGCAGCGCTGGACCAACAAGTTCAGCGAGGTCGGCATCGAGACGGTCGGCGACCTGGTCGGCAAGTCCGAGGAGGATCTGCTGCGCATCGATGGCATCGGTGCCAAGGCGATCGAGGAGCTCCGTGACGGTCTGGAGGCCCACGACCTGCTCTACATCCTCGAGAACAACGACGACGTTGCCGACGAGGAAGACCTCTCGCAGCTGCTGCAGATGGTCTTTAGCCCCGACGGTCCGGACGACATCCTGCTGGGCACCTCCGCTGCGCCGACGCATCACGCCGACGCCGACGAGGAGCTCCTGGGCGCCCCGATCGACGACAAGAAGGCTCCCGCCAACGGTGCCATCAACGAGGACATGGCTTCCCTCGACGAGCTGCTCAACCAGCTCGTGGACACCGACGACGCCGAAGAGGCCAAGGACAACGACGAGGAGTAACTTCCAAGTACGTTAACCGCCCTTCCAAAGACCCGTTTCCCAACAGGGAAGCGGGTCTTTTTTGATGAGGAACGTTGCCCCGACGAGCACGTCGGATTCCCGGAACGGGCCGCCCGCTGTTTAAGTTTGTCGCGAGTTCCGCACGCAAAGGAAAGCACTTAATGTGCTTTCCGTGGTAGTGTCGAGAAAGTTGGTGTAAGGGCCCTTGCGGCCCCTGTGTCCGATATCC
>UQIL01000035.1 GCA_900541025.1 uncultured Collinsella sp.
CGCTGCGTCGCTTCGCTCCTTGCGTGCTGCGCTGGAAAACGCTTCGCGTTTCCTCAGCTCCGCACCCTTGCGGGTTCGAATCCCTCTGCTTGCCCACAAGAAAGCGCCCTGGGCCGTTATGGGCTCAGGGCGCTCAATTTTAATGGCTGGGACGGAGGGATTCCGCGTCCGCCTGGTCGGCGGCCGCGCCCCGCTGCGTCGCTTCGCTCCTTGCGTGCTGCGCTGGAAAACGCTTCGCGTTTCCTCGGATTCGCACCCTTGCGGGTTCGAATCCCTCCGCTTGCCCACATAAAAGCGCCCTGGGCCGTTATGGGCTCAGGGCGCTCAGTTTTAATGGCTGGGACGGAGGGATTCGAACCCCCAACAGCCGGCACCAAAAACCGGAGTTCTACCGTTGAACTACGTCCCAATGTGTGGTGTTGCCCAAAAGCAACTCGTTTAGTTTACCTAATCTGCGAGGGCATCGCAAACGCCATCGAGCAGGCGTACGGCGAGTGTCTGCGCGTCGCTGGCCGTGAAGGTGCCGTTGTAGCGCGTCATGCCCGTGAGCTCAATGCGAATGCGTGCCGGCTTCTGCTGTGCGGCGACATTGGCAGTGCGGATGCGCTGGGCCAGGTTGTGGCACTCGGCGAGGGCAATCGTGGCGCGCGGTGCGGCGTCGGCGGGCAGCTCGTCGCTTGCGATCTCGAGCACCAGGTCAACGTCGGTTGGGACCTCGGAGTCGCAGAGCATCATGCCGCTGTTGTCGGTCGTTGCCGTGGCGATATTCCACATGCGCGACGCAACACTGCGTGCGATGGGGTCCTCGCCGATAACGGCAATCTGGAAGCGCTCGAGCACGTTGGCGGCGCGAGCAAAACCGATGCGGGACTCGGCTTCGGTGACCGAGGGCTTGCCCTCCCACACATGGTGCAGGCGGTTGATGTAGGCGTAGGTGTCCTGGAAGGCCATGCCGTCGGCAAACAGGCCGACATTTTCCTGGAACTGCTGCAGGGCGGCCTCGGTATGCGGGCCAAAGTAGCCGTCGTCTTCGCCACAGGCAAAGCCCAAAACGTTGAGAGCGCGCTGCAGGGCCTGCACATCGGCACCATGGAAATTGGGCATGCGCAGATAGAGGGTGCGGTCGCCCAGCTTATACGAAGCGTCTACAAGGGCGCTCCAACAGGGGATATCGACGGCATGACCGGCAGCAAGGCCGCTGTCGAACCTGAAGGTGCTGACGGCCTGCTCAGTGGTGGCTCCAAAGTACTTGTCGGTGACTTCGGCGGCATCAATCGTGTAGCCGAGCTGCAGGAGACGAGACTGCACGTCCTCGACGGCTGCTCCTTGCATGCCCGTTGTAATAGGTTCCATGAACGAACCCCTTTCGGCGTACCATTCGTACTATTTGAGCGTCTGTCGGATAGACAACGCAAAGGGATGCATAAACATGCACTCAACAGTGTAGCAAGTTGTGCCTAAATACGCTGCTGACAGGTTTTATAACCCCCGTTAGTTAAGGCGCTCCACAAAGAAATCTGCCATGGAGAGGAACAGCTCGCGTGCGTGCGGATCAAGCTCAACGTTCTCGATGGCCGCTTTGGCCTTAGCGGTCAGGTCGAGCGCGTAAGTGTGGGCGTAATCGATGGAGTCGGTCTCCTGGAAGATCTCCACGGCGCGTGCGAGCTGCGCGGGATCATCGGTGCCCGAGGAAAGAATCGCCTCGACCTCGTCGTGGTGGCGCTCATCAGAGAGGGCGTGTACGGCGACAAGCGTGCGCTTGCCCTCGGTGATGTCGGTGCGGAAGTCCTTGTTGGCGGCTTCCTTAGTGCCGACAAGGTTGAGCAGGTCGTCCTGAATCTGAAAGGCAAGGCCTGTGTGCAGGCCAAAGGCGCGCAGCGCTTCGATTTGCTCATCGCTGCCGCCGCCGATAATGGCTCCGGCGGCAAGCGGCGTGGCTCCGCTGTAAAACGCGGTCTTGTGCGTCGCCATGTCCAGGTAGTCATCAACCGAGATATCAAAGCGCCCGTCGCGGACCCAACCCAGGTCGAGTGCTTGACCCTCGATGGTGCGGACGATCATCTCGGTAAGCTCGTGGAGCACGCGCAGCTTCACGTCGGACTCCAGCGTAGGGTCGTCGAGAACCGTCTTGGTGACCATGGTGAGCGCCAGGTCGCCGCAATTGATGGCAAGGCCCGTGCCCTCGGTAAGGTGCATGCAGGGCTTGCCTCGACGAAGCTGTCCGTTGTCGGCGATGTCGTCGTGGATCAGCGCGCCCGACTGGAAATGCTCGATGGCTGCCGCGGCGCTGCGGGCGCTCTCAAAGCTACCGCCCACTGCGGTTGCGGCGAGCATACAGATAAGCGGGCGGTGGCGCTTGCCGGCGTTGGCCGTAAAAGCCGAGAGCGGCGCATACAGGTAGCGCTCGATATCGGCAGAGGTCGCCTGTCCGTCAAAGAACGTGGCCAGATAGTCGTTAATCTGGTCAAAGTGCTGGGCTAAAAAGCTGGTAAACGGACTGGACACGGGTTCTCGCATTCTTTCTGAGGTTGCATTGATGCAATATGCAGACAACATATTGCCACATCAGGGCGTTTGGCGCGGCAGTTTTGGCGATTTAGGACAACGGGCGTGCGTTTGATGGAGTGTGCCTAAATCAGCCTAAAATGCTCGAGCGCCGCAACGACACCGTCGTGATCGACGGTGTCGGTCACGTAATCGGCCTTATCCTTGAGATAGTCCGGTGCGTTGCCCATCGCAATGCCGACATCGACGGCGTTCATCAGCGAGACGTCATTGCTGGCGTCGCCAATGCCGTATACGGTTCCGTGGTGGGGGTCGAGGGCGTCGAGTACAGACTGGATGCCCCCGCGCTTCGTGCATTCGCGGGGCGAGATTTCGGTTACCTCGAGTTCGAGCTCATTAAAGCACAGCAGCGGCTCAAGTGCCTTATCTTGAGCGATGTGGTTGGCGAGCGATGTAGACATCAAGATCTTGTAGACACTGTAATGTTGCAGCTGCGTGACTGCGTCGCCCAGGGTGCGCGCGTATCCGGGAGCATCGGGCGCATCGGCACTCATGCGCACGACGCCGTTGAGGCCCTCAAAGCGGATGACCTCGCCCGATTGCTCAAGGTAGGGGGCAAGACGCTGCAGCATACTGGGCGTCATCGACAGATTGCGAATTGCGTGTCCGTTGATCTCGGCGTAACCGCCCGCAAGACAGACGATGCCGGTCCAAGGCAGCTCAAGAAGTTTGGGGTGGATGCAGCTCAGGGTGCGTCCCGTGCAGATAAAGGCCATGTTGCCGTTGGCGACAAACTCGCGGATTGCCTGCGAAACCGCCTCGTTGGGATAGGGGGAGAGGTCCCGCTCGTCTTCGGGAAGGTCTTGGGCGAGCCTGGGGTCTTGCCAGGCGAGCGTTCCGTCGATATCGAAGAAGCAAATAGAGCCGCGCTTATGGGCTGCGCTGGCGGCAGGGGAGGCCGAGGTGGTGGGCACAAATTCCGGCTCGAGGCCCATGATCTGGTCAAAATGCTCTTTAACGCGGGGAACGGAGATGCCGATGACCACCTGGGCGGTCTTGCCCGTAATGATGAGGCCCTTGGCGCCCACCGCGACAAACGACGCGTTATCTGCAACGATGGAAGGGTCTGCGACCTCGACGCGCAGGCGCGTGGCGCAGTTGGTTGCGCCCACGATATTGCCAACGCCACCTAAAAGCTGAATTACCCGCTCAGCGAGGACGTGATCTTGATCGGATCGACTATCGACCTCGTCATTGGGGGATTGCTCTTTGGCAAAGTCGCTTCCCGTTAAACAATCGATTGCCGCGCGATTGGCAACATGATCCTCGCGGCCCGGTGTCTTAAGGTCATAGACCAAGATGAGTGCTCGAAAACTAACAAAAAAGATGAGGCTAAAGGCAAGGCCGATACCGAGCGCCAAAAGATAGGCACCGGCATGCGTGCGCATGAGCGGAATAAAGTTGAAGGCTGCCATCTCCATCAGGCCGCCCGAGAAGATGCCGACGATACCAAAGAGATTCATGGTTGTGGCAAGGCAAGACGATAAGACGGCGTAGAGCAAAAAGAGCCCGGGGTGGGTGAACATAAAGAGAAACTCGAGTGGCTCGGTAACGCCGCAAACCACCGAGGCGATGATGGCGGGAGCAAGGATGACCCTGAGGCCGGCGCGGCGCTCGGGTTTTGCGGTGGAGTAGAACGCAGCTGCGATGGCAGGAAGGCCAAAGAGCTTGACCCAGCCGGTGGCGGTAAAACCGGCCCACGGCGCAAGTTCATTAAGGGGGCGCGTGCTATGGGAGAGGATGGGGAGCAAACTGCTCCACGTGGCGTAGATGCCGTCGTTAATGACCAGGTTGTCGTAGTAGATCGGCATGTAGAGCAGGTGGTGCAGGCCAAAGGGCTCGAGTGCTCGTTCTAAAAAGACAAAGATGCCCACGCCAAAGGGACCGATGCCTGCAAGCGCGTGACGCAGCGTATCAGTTACATCGTATACGTAGGGCACGATGGCGGCCGAGATAGCGGCAAGGGCAAACACGGCAAAAAAGCTGATGAGGTAGACCAGCGAGGAGCCCGAGAAGGTGCCGAGCCAATCGGGAATTTTGGCATCGTAGAAGCGGTCATGGATGGCAACGACGGTTGCCGATACCGCCAGCGGGCCGATAATGCCGGTGTCGAGCGTCTTGATGCCGTCGATGACGGTGATACCGCTGGCGGAGGTCAAAGATGACGGGTACTCAAGTCCAAGGTTGTCTCCGCTCAGCTTAATGATCTCGCTCAAAAAGAAGCAGTAGGCAAAATAGGCGACGAGAGCCTCGAGACAGCAACGAGCCGGTTGTTTTTGGGCAAGACCGATGGGCAGCGCTACGGCAAAAAGGAGCGGGAGGCGTTTAAAGACCGTCCACGAGCCGCGCTGGATGATGGTCCAAAAAACGTACCAAGGGGTTCCGTATACGGCGAGATCGCCGACGATGTCCGCAGTCGTTGCGAGAGCGGAGACGCCGACCATGAGGCCTGATATAGAAAACAGCATGGCGGGCGCGAACATTGCCCCGCCAAAGCGTTGGATTTTTTGCAGCATGTTCTGCCTTCCGAATATCGAGGCGCGTTGCGCGTGGGGAAACGTTTAAACAATGGATTCATTGTAGAGGACCAGACGATTGTCGTACCGGCAGTTTTGAGCGAAACCGATTTGGGCATGACAGAAACCGTCAACGGTTAAATCCTGTCGCTTTACCGATATTCGGTTTAAACAACTTTAAGAAATGCTATCGTGCCTAGCCGGAAATGAATAATGTAGAGGTGAAACAATGCCAAAAGCGATATACGAAGGAATCTACCGAGAAATACGCTCGCGCATCATTAATGGGACCTATGCGTTTCAGGAGATGCTGCCAACCGAAGCCGAGCTGACCGCGGAATTTGGCTGCACGCGCAATACCGTCCGCCGCGCTTTGAGCATGCTGGCCGACGGGATGTTTGTGCAGCCCATACACGGCAAGGGCGTGCGCGTTATTTGGCTTAAGGGCGAAACCGACATGTTGGGCGCACTCGAAGAGGTTGAGTCGTTTGGCGAGTTTGCAAAGCGCAACAATGCCGTTGCATCGACGGACGTTAAGTCTTTCGAACATCTGGTTTGCACCGAGCAACTCTCTCGTCACCTGGGCTTTAAGGTGGGCGAGGAGTTGATTCGCGTAGTGCGTGTCCGAAGCCTCAACGGCAACGCGCGCCAAGTGGACCATGGCTATTTTTTGGCGTCGATCGCCAAGGGCCTGACTCCCGAGATCGCGGCAGATTCTATTTACGGCTATCTGGAGCACAAGCGCGGTGTCAAAGTGATGGCGAGCCGTCGTACGGTGAGTGTCGAGCTCGCCAACGATGAGGACTGCAGCTATCTTGACCTCGGCAAATACAACTGCGTTGCCGTCATGGAGAGTCAGTCGTACACCTCGGATGGCATCTTGTTTGAGGTGACGCACACTCGCACACACCCCGAGATCTTCCATTACCGCGTCAATTCCAAGCGATAGCCGGCTAGCTCGCAGCCTGACGAGACTCATGGCCTCAAAGAGAAAACGCCCGGTCAAACCGACGGTACATCGGCTTGACCGGGCGTTTTCTCTGCATTAGATAACAAATAATTGTTTATACAAAACTTGTCAAGTATCAAGTTGAAATTACCGTTCACCGAAGTTTTTCTACCGCTCTAGTAATACTTGTTCAAACAACTAGCCAAATAGCGTATAGTTCAAATCAGCAAAAGGGGCAAAGTCCCCGAGCCAATCTCCGAAGGCGGCGGCAAAGGGTGCCGCCACGGTGTGAAAGGGTGGATTGTAATGAAGAACGAAATGAGCAGAAGGCAGTTCCTGGGCTTTGCTGGTTCCGCGGCTGCAGTTCTTGGTCTGGGCCTCGTGGGTTGCGGTGGTTCTGCCGGCTCCGGCTCCTCTGCTTCTGGTGACGCTGCCGAGGTCTACTTCCTCCAATTCAAGCCCGAGGTCGACAAGGAGTGGAAGGAGATCGCCAAGGCCTATAAGAAGGAGAAGGGCGTCGAGGTCAAGATCGTGACCGCCGCTTCCAACACCTACGAGGAGAAGCTTAAGTCCGAGATGTCCAAGAGCTCCGCTCCGACCCTGTTCCAGGTCAACGGCCCCACCGGTCTTAAGAACTGGAAGGATTACTGCGCCGACCTGTCCGATACCAAGCTCCGCGGTGAGCTCATTGACGACTCCCTGGCTCTGCAGTCCGACGGCAAGGATGTGTGTATCGACTGGGTCCAGGAGAGCTTCGGCATCATCTACAACAAGCAGCTGCTCGAGAAGGCTGGCTACAAGGCCGAGGACATCAACTCCTTCGACAAGCTGAAGGCTTGTGCCGATGACATCCAGGCCCGCAAGGACGAGCTTGGTGTCGAGGGTGCCTTCACTTCCGCCGGCATGGACGACTCCTCCAGCTGGCGCTACACCACCCACCTTGCCAACATGCCGCTCTACTACGAGTTTGAGAAGGAGCACAACCAGGAGGACGACGAGATCAAGGGTGAGTTCCTCGACAACTACAAGCAGATCTTCGACCTGTACATCACCGACTCCACCTGCGATCCTTCGCAGCTTGCTTCCAAGACCGGCGACGACGCCACCAACGAGTTCGCAACCGGCAAGGCCGTCTTCTACCAGAACGGCTCTTGGGCCTACTCTGACCTCGTCAAGGCCGGCATGACCGACGATCAGATTGGCATGATGCCGATCTACATCGGTGTTGACGGCGAGGAGAACCAGGGCCTGTGCTCCGGCGGCGAGAACTACTGGTGCGTCAGTTCCCAGGCTTCCGAGGATGCCCAGAAGGCCACCGAGGACTTCATGTATTGGTGCGTCACCGCTGACACCCCGACCAGCATCATCGCCGACAAGATGGGTCTGACCGCTCCGTTCAAGAGCGCCAAGGAGACTACCAACGTCTTCTCGCAGCAGGCCGTTGCCATGGCCAAGGACGGCAAGAAGACCGTCGCTTGGGACTTCGTCTACATTCCCTCCGAGGAGTGGAAGAAGAACCTCAAGCAGGCTCTGATTGCCTACGCTGCCGATAACAGCAAGTGGGACGGCGTCAAGAACGCCTTCGTCGATGGCTGGAAGACCGAGAAGGCCGCTTCCGAGTAAGCAGTTGCTGCCCAAGCTATCTGATTAGCGACAGGGGGGGCGGGCAGACGTTGGTTTGCCCGCCCCCTGCATATTGAAAGGACCCTTTTATGGGCAAAGCACTCAAGCGCTGGTGGCCGCTCTTTATGCTGCCCACGTGCCTGGCGTTTATGATCGGGTTCGTGATCCCTTTTATCCAGGGCTTCTATCTCTCGTTCTGCCAGTTTATTATCATTAGTAACGCGCACTTTGTCGGTATCGAGAACTACGTGCGCGCGCTGTCCGATCCGCAGTTCTCCACGTCGTTCTTCTTTACCGTGGCGTTTGCCTTCCTGTCGACGGTGCTCATCAACGTGATCGCCCTGGCCATTGCGCAGGCGCTCACCCGCAAGGCGCTCAAAGGCACCAACATCTTCCGTACGATCTTCTTTATGCCTAACCTGATCGGCGGCATCGTGCTGGGCTACATTTGGCAGATTCTGATCAACTGCCTGCTCTCCAACGTGGGCGCCCAGCTCATCGCTCTTAACTCTGCTGCTGGCTTCTGGGGCCTTATCATCCTGACCCTGTGGCAGCAGGTCGGCTACATGATGATCATCTACATCGCTGGTCTGCAGTCCATTCCGTCCGACTACATCGAGGCCGCCAAGGTCGACGGCGCTACGGCATGGCAGACGTTTTGGAAGGTTAAGATCCCTAACCTGATGCCGACCATCACCATCTGCCTGTTCCTGTCCATCACCAACGGCTTTAAGCTGTTCGACCAGAACCTCGCCCTTACCGGCGGCGCCCCCGCGCACTCCACCGAGATGCTCGCCCTGAACATCTACAACACGTTCTATTCGCGTGCCGGTATCGCATGGCAGGGCATTGGTCAGGCCAAGGCGGTTATCTTCTGCATCCTGGTCGTGGCCATCTCCATGATCCAGCTTAAGGCCACGAGGTCCAAGGAGGTGCAGCAGTAATGAAACGCGATAAGGTTATCAACCGCGCGCTCTCGATTTTCTTTACGATCCTGTCGCTCGCGTGGATCTACCCCGTGTTCATGATTGCGCTTAATTCTTTTAAGAAAGCGACCGCAATCAGCACCACCACGGCATTCGATCTGCTCACGCCCGAGACGTTCAACGGCCTCGCAAACTACATGCACGCCCTTAACGAGCAGGGCTTTGCCTCGGCATTTATGTACTCGCTCATCATCACGGTCACGTCGGTCGTGCTGATCTTGGTGTGCTGCTCCATGTGCGCTTGGTACGTGGTTCGTGTCAACAACAAGATCTCGAACTTCTTCTATTACCTGTTCGTGTTCTCGATGGTCGTGCCGTTCCAGATGCTCATGTTCACGCTGTCCAATTTGGCGGACCGCATCGGCTTCAACACGCCGTTCAACATCTGCTTTATCTACCTCGGCTTTGGCGCGGGCCTGGCGGTCTTTATGTTCGCCGGCTTTGTAAAGAACATCCCGCTCGAGATCGAGGAGGCGGCCATGATTGATGGCTGCAACCCGGTCCAGGTGTTCTTTAAGATCGTCCTTCCCATCATGAAGCCCACCTATCTTTCGGTCGGCATCCTCGAGACCATGTGGGTCTGGAACGACTATCTGCTGCCCTACCTTACGCTCGACTCCACCAAGTACAAGACCATTCCTATCTTGATCCAGTACTTCCGCGGCGGCTACGGCCACGTCGAGCTCGGCCCCATGATGGCCTGCATCATGATGGTCGTTATCCCCATCGTTATCATGTACATCCTCTGTCAGAAGTACATCATCGACGGCGTGGTGGCAGGTGCCGTCAAGGGCTGATGCCGTAACTGTTTTGCAAGTTTCTGCGGCGCCCCTCAGCGCGGCGCCGCATATCGAAAGGTAGAGACATGGCCGAGATCGTTCTCAAACATGTTCAGAAGGTGTATCCCAACAACGAGTCAAAAAAGAAGGGCTTCTTTGGCAAAAAGAAGAAGACCGAGGAGAAGAAGCACAACCTCAAGGTTACCGAGGACGGTGTGCTCGCTGTAGAGGACTTCAACCTCACCGTTCACGACCAGGAGTTCGTCGTCCTCGTTGGCCCTTCTGGCTGCGGTAAGTCCACGACGATGCGCATGGTCGCCGGCCTGGAGGACATTACCTCGGGCGATGTGCTCATCGACGGCAAGCGTGTCAACGACGTGGCGCCCAAGGACCGCGACATCGCCATGGTGTTCCAGAGCTACGCTCTGTACCCCAATATGACGGTGTACGAGAACATGGCATTTACGCTCGAGCTCAAGAAGGTTCCCAAGGACGAGATCGACCGCAAGGTTCGCTCTGCTGCCGAGATTCTGGGCATTACCGAGTACCTCGACCGTAAGCCCAAGGCACTCTCCGGCGGCCAGCGCCAGCGTGTCGCTATCGGCCGCGCCATCGTGCGTGACCCCAAGGTCTTCCTGATGGACGAGCCGCTGTCCAACCTGGACGCCAAGCTTCGTAACCAGATGCGTGCCGAGCTCATTAAGCTGCGCCACGAGATCAAGGGCACGTTCATTTATGTTACTCACGACCAGACCGAGGCCATGACCCTTGGCGACCGTATCGTGGTCATGAAGGACGGCGTCGTCCAGCAGATCGCCACGCCGCAGGAGGTCTTCAACCATCCCGCGAACATCTTCGTCGCCGGCTTCATCGGCGTGCCGCAGATGAACTTCTTCGATGCCCAGCTGGTGCGCTCGGGCAACGGCTTTACCGTCAAGACCGAGGATATGAACGTGGCACTCGCCCCCGAGACTTGCGCTCAACTTGCCCTCAACTGGGACGGCGGCGACGTGAAGGAGATTACGGCCGGCGTGCGTCCCGAGCAGATCCTGCTTGCTGACAAGGGCGAGGAGGGCGCGCTCCAGGGTACCGTCGAGGTGACCGAGCTCATGGGCTCGACCGAGCATGTCCACGTGACCGCTCCCGACGGCCAGTTTGTTCTGATTATCCCCGTCGTCGACCTCGAGGCCAAGGGCGCGCTCAAGGCTGGCGACACCATCTGGTTCAAGTTCGAGAAGAACGCGACCCACCTCTTCGATAAGGTCTCTGGCAAGAACCTTATCTAGGCCCGGTGCATCCAGGCCCTCCCTTTGGGCGACTGCGGTATTGCCATCCTTTTGCCGCGGTCACATATAAGGCTCCCCTCCCGTCCACTGGGCGAGAGGGGAGCCTTTCTTTGTGTTGGGATTGTCTGACCGGTCGTTTGTCTCGATCTGTAACGGGTAGGGCCGATTTCGGACGTTAGATGTTACAGATTGAGATAAACCCAAGGGGAGGGGCCGGTATGTCTCAATCTGTAACAGCTGGGGCCGTTTTTACCGAGTAGCTGTTACAGATCGAGATTGTTTGGTCGAGTCGGGTCACAGGGTAGCGTGCGGGCACAAAAAGCGGAGCCGCGTTGCCACGACTCCGCTTTCAAGAGGATGGGTAAAGGAAACGAAATTAGCTCAGGTGCCAAATCTCGTCGTTGTACTGGGAGATCGTGCGGTCAGACGAGAAGGTGCCGGCGTTGGCGATGTTGATCAGCGCCTTGCGCATCCAGGCGTCCTGGTCCTCGTAGTCTGCCAGCACGCGCTCCTTGGTCTGGATGTACTCCTCAATGTCGAGCAGGGCCATAAACCAGTCCTTGCCCTTAATGTCGTCGTGCAGGCGCTGCAGGCGCTCGGCATTGCCGGTCGCCATAAAGGCCGGGTTGGTGATGAAGTCCACCAGCAGTTTAATGCCGGGCTTGCGGTAGAGCACACCGGCGTCATAGGTGCCGTCGGCATAGAGCTGCTCGACCTGTTTGGACGAGGCACCAAAGGTATAGATGTTCTCGTCGCCCACGAGCTCGGCAATCTCCACGTTGGCGCCGTCGAGCGTGCACAGGGTTAGGGCGCCGTTGAGCATGAACTTCATGTTGGATGTGCCGCTCGCCTCTTTGGAGGCCAGGCTAATCTGCTCGGAGATGTCAGCGGCGGGGATCACGCGCTCGGCGGCGGTGACGTTGTAGTTCTCGATCATGACAACCTGCAGGTAGGGAGCCACGTCGGGGTCGTTTGCAATCCACTGCGACAGCGTCAGAATCAGATGGATGATGTCCTGCGCGATAGTGTAGGCAGGTGCCGCCTTGCCGCCAAAGATGATGGTGACGGGGTGCTTAGGTCTGTTGCCGTTCTTGATATCGAGGTACTTCCAGATGATGTAGAGCGCGAGCATCTGCTGACGCTTGTACTCGTGGATGCGCTTGACCTGGACGTCGATGATGGCGTTGGAGGGAATGGTCACGCCCTGCTCGAGCGCCATGAACTGGCGCATGATGGCTTTGGCCTCGACCTTGGTGGCGGCCAGGCGCTCAAGAACGTCCTTGTCGTCAGCGAACTTGGCGAGTTTGCTCAGATCGCCGGTGCTGCGCCAGTCGGTGCCGATCACATCGTCGAGCAGGCTGGCGAGCGCGGGGTTGGCCCCATGGATCCAGCGGCGGAAGGTGATGCCGTTGGTCTTGTTGGAGAACTTCTTGGGATAGATCTCGTAGAACGGATGAAGCTCGGTGTCCTCCAGGATCTTGGTGTGGAGGGCGGCTACGCCGTTGATGGAGAAGCCAAAGTGGATGTCCATGTGAGCCATGTGGACGGTGTCGTGCTCGTCGATGATGGCGACGCGCGGGTCATCGTGCTCGGCCTTCGCGATCTCATCGAGCTTGACGATAATGTCGGCGATGGCAGGGGAGACCTTTTGCAGGCTGGCGAGCGGCCACTTCTCGAGCGCCTCGGCAAGGATCGTGTGGTTAGTGTAGGCGACCATGGAGCGTACGATGGTCACGGCCTCGTCAAACTCGATGCCATGCTCGGTGGTGAGCAAGCGAACGAGCTCGGGGATGACCATGGTGGGGTGCGTGTCGTTAATTTGGACCACGGCGTAGTCGGCCAGATCGTGCAGGTTGCTACCGCGCTCGATGGCCTCGTCGATCAGGAGCTGGGCGGCGTTGCTCACCATGAAGTATTCCTGGTAGATGCGAAGCAGGCGGCCCTGCTCGTCGGAATCGTCGGGGTAGAGAAACAAGGTGAGGTTCTTGGCGATCTCGGTCTTGTCGAAGTCGATGGAGCTGCCGGGGACCAGGCCGTCGTCGACGCTCGCCAGGTCGAACAGGCGCAGGCGGTTCTTGGTGGGCTGGCCGTAACCGGGCACGTCGATGTTGACGAGCTTGGAGGTAACGGCAAAATCGCCGAACTCGACGGTGTAGGAGCGGTCATCGTCGACTAGGATGTCCTGCTCACCGAGCCACTCGTCGGGGACGGCCTTCTGCTGGTTGTCGACAAAGCGCTGACGGAACAGACCGTAGTGATAGTTGAGGCCCACGCCATCGCCGGTCAAGCCCAGCGTGGCGATGGAATCCAGGAAGCACGCGGCCAGGCGGCCCAGGCCGCCGTTGCCGAGCGACGGCTCGACCTCGAACTCCTCGATCTTGTTGAGGTCGTGGCCTGCGGCGGTGAGCTGGTCCTTAACCTCGTCGTAGATGCCGAGGTCGATCATGTTGTTGATGAGCAGCTTGCCGATCAAAAATTCGGCGGAAATGTAATAGAGCTTTTTCTTGCCGTTGTTGAGCGGGCAGGCGGCAGAGCGCTCCTGCACGAGCTTGACCAGCAGTTTGTAAATGCGGCGGTCATCGAGTTGCTCGAGCGAAGTTCCAAAGGACTGCTCGGCGAGTTCCATGAGGTTAATTCGGGGCATGTTTTCTCCTGTGATGGGTTGTTTCATGTCTGCAATTCATAAGAAGCCCGCGCGAGGGGATTGGGGTGGCCTCGCGCGGGAAAAGCAAGCGCGTCCGCACGGTGGGGAGGGGTCGGGCGCGGTAGCTCCTATTGAGGAAGCTCGATTTCGGCTTCCGACGGGATGCGGAAGTAGGTCTCGGTCCAGTCGGTGAGTTTGTGCTCGAGCTCGCGGGTGATGGCGCCGTCGAGCATGCGCCAGGTCCAGTTGCCGCCCAGGGTGGCAGGGGTGTTGATGCGCGCCTCATTGCCCAGGTTAAGCAGGTCCTGCATGGTGTAGATGCACGTGTCGCTCACGCTGGCGGCGATGGTGCGATTGAGTGCATCTGCCATGGGTTCGCCGGCCTGCTGATGGGTGTACAGGGCTGCCTGCTCGCGCTGACGCGGGGTGGCCGTTCCCTCAAACCAGCCGCGCGCCGTCTCGTTGTCGTGGGTGCCCACATAGGCGACGGTGTTGGCGATGTAGTTATGCGGCAGGTAGTACGAGTTGGTGCCCTCAAAGGCGAACTGCAGGATCTTCATGCCGGGGAAACCCGAGTTGTCGCGCATGTCGATGACACCGGGAGTGAGGAAACCCAGGTCCTCGGCGATGATGGGCAGCGTGCTGAGCTTTTCCTCGAGCGTCTTGAAGAACTTGAGGCCGGGACCCTGCGTCCACGAACCGTAGGACGAATCGGGCGAGGAGAACGGCACCTCCCAATAGGCCTCGAAGCCGCGGAAGTGATCCAGGCGGATGACGTCGTACATGTCGAGGGCGGCGCGAATGCGGCCCTCCCACCAGGAGAAGCCGTCGGACTCCATGGCGTCCCAGTCGTAGATGGGGTTGCCCCAGTACTGGCCGGTGGCCGAGAACTGGTCGGGCGGCGTGCCGGCGACGCTCACCGGATTGCCGGCGGCGTCGATCTTAAAGAGCTCAGGTGTCGCCCACATCTCGACGGAGTCACGCGAGACATAGATGGGCAGGTCGCCGATGATGAGAATGTCGCGCTCGTTGGCATAGGCCTTGAGGCGGCTCCACTGGCGATCGAAAAAGTACTGCGTCATCTGGTGGTAGAGCATATGCGCCGGATGGTCGGCGCAGACCTTGGCGGAAGCCTCGCCGCGGGTGCGGAGCTCCGCGGGCCACTCCCAAAACGCCTTGAGACCGCACTCCTCTTTGACGGTCATGAACTCACAGTAGGGGATGAGCCAGTCCTCGTTGGCCTGGATAAAGTCATCGAAATCGGCCGGCTTGTCGGCAGCAAAGCGCTCAGCGGCGCGGTCGAGAATCTGACGGCGGCCGTCAAAGATAGCACCGTAGTCGACATTGCTGGGGTCGGATCCCAGATACACGCCATCGATATCGCGCTGCTCCAGATACCCTGCCTCGATAATCTCGGCAAAGTCGATAAAGTTGGGGTTGCCTGCGCGGGCCGAGAACGACTGATAGGGCGAATCGCCATAGCTGGTCGTCGTAAGGGGCAGAATCTGCCAGTAATGTTGTTTGCACGAGGCGAGAAAATCGACGAAGTCGTAGGCATTCCAGCCAAAGCCGCCGATTCCGTATGGTCCGGGCAGAGATGAGACGGGCATGAGGACGCCGCTTGCACGCTCCATGAATGCGCTCACCAACCTTCTTGTTGTGGGGTCGGCCTGCCGATGGGTGTGCAGTCCGCCTCCGATGTTCTGATTCGATACGCCTATTGTAAAACATGTTGTTTAAACATGTACAGGCAAGATAAAATAGTTGGTCGATTTTCGGCGAATGGCTACATGCCATGAAAAAGCCCCGACCTCACAACGTGAGATCGGGGCAAGAACGGTATGTAGGTTTTTGCTACTCGGCGTCGGCGAAGCCGTTGGGGTTGTGGCTCTGCCAGTTCCAGCTATCGCGGCACATGTCCGCGATGTCGTACTGGGCCTTCCAGCCCATCATGCGCTCGGCCTTGGAGGCATCGCACCAGTTGGCAGCGATGTCGCCGGCGCGGCGCTCGCGGATCACGTAGGGCAGCTCCTTGCCACAAGCCTTGGAGAAGGCGGCGACGACCTCGAGTACCGAGGTGCCGGTGCCGGTGCCCAAGTTAAAGATCTCGACGCCGGTCTTGCCGTTCATCCAGTTAAGGGCAGCAACGTGACCAGAGGCCAGGTCGCACACGTGGATGTAGTCGCGCACGCCGGTGCCGTCGGGGGTGGGGTAGTCGTTGCCAAAGACCTGAACGGCCTCGAGCTTGCCCACGGCGACCTGGGCGACATAGGGCACCAGGTTGTTGGGGATGCCCTTGGGGTCCTCGCCGATTAGGCCCGACGGATGAGCGCCGATGGGGTTGAAGTAACGGAGCAGCACGACGTCCCACTCGGGGTCGGCGGTGTGGACGTCCATAAGGATCTGCTCGATCATCCACTTGGTCCAACCATAGGGGTTGGTCGCGGGCTTCTTAGGATCCTCCTCGGTGACGGGCGGGTTGTCCGGGTCGCCGTAGACGGTCGAGGAGCTCGAGAAGATGATGGACTTGCAGCCATGGTTGCGCATGACGTCGACGAGCACCAGGGTGTTCTCGATGTTGTTGTGATAGTACTCGACGGGCTTGCTCACCGACTCGCCGACGGCCTTAAAGCCGGCAAAGTGGATGACGCGGTCGATCTGATGGGTATCGAAGATCTTGTTCATGGCCTCGCGGTCGAGCACGTTGGCCTCGTAGAAGGTGAGGTTTTTGGCGGCCTCTTCGCCCACGATGGTCTTGACGCGGTCGACGGCGACAGCGCTGGAGTTGGAGAGGTCATCGACGATGACGACCTGGTAGCCGCCCTCGAGCAGCTGAACGACGGTGTGCGAGCCGATAAAGCCGGCGCCACCGGTAACGAGGACGCAGGTGTCTTTGGGGTCGAGTGCTTTGGACATGTAGTCTCCTATCGAATCAGGAACACTTCTTGAGGGGAGTATAGCGCAGGCAGGGGCGCCCAAATGGTGCACTGTAGGAAAAGCAGAGGATTATGTTAACGTACTCATATAAGAGCTTGCTCAATTGTTACCTCAAATTTGACAATTGCTTACGAGCCGCCGACCTTGTAGTTTCCTGCCGTTCGTGGAAATCGTTGGGACGCGCCATATGTACGCTAATATGTATGAGTTGAGCGACATATAAATAAGCATGTAACGGAGTACATATGTCACCAAACAGCGATTCCATCCTTTCCCGGGAGTTCTCGCGCCGTACCGCCCTCAAGGCCCTGTTCGGCGCCGCTTCTGCGGCAGTTCTTTTTGGCCTGCCCACTCGCGCCCATGCGGCGGAGGCTTCCAAAGAAACCACCGATAAATTGAATGCCGCCCAGGCCCAGCTCGACGAGGTTCAGGCCCAGCTCGACAGCATCGCAAATGAGTATGCGGCGCTGGCCAACAAGAATGCCCAGACCCTCAACGACATCGAGAATGTCCAGGGCAAGATTGACGACACGCAGGCCCAGATCGATGAAAAGAAGGCCGAGCTCAAGAAGAAGCGCAACGACCTTTCCGATCGCGTGGCCGCCAGCTACAAGTCCGGCGGCACGAACATCCTGTCGCTGCTGCTGGCCTCTGGCTCGTTTGAGGAACTCGTCGCCAACGCGCATTACGTTGAGAAGATCAACAAGAGCGACCGCGATGCCATCGAGGATATCCAGACGATTCAGGCTGAGCTCGACGCACAGAAGACCGAGCTCGAAGCACAAAAGGCCGACCTGGAGAAACTCAAGGACCAGCAGACGGCTCAGATGCAGGATATGCAGGCCAAGCAGCAAGAAGTCCAGACCGTGCTGAACGGTCTTTCCGACGACGTCAAGGAGCTCATGGCTCAGCGCGATTCCGAGATCCTCGCTGCCGCCCAGGCCGAGGAGGCCGCTAGGAAGGCGGCTGCGGCAGCCGCGGCCTCTGCGAACACGGGCTCTTCTTCGGGTGGCTCGAGCTCGGGTGGCGGCTCGTATGCCGGCGGCACCCCGCAACAGACGGGCGGTTCGGGCAAGCAGCAGGCCGTCGTCAATGCGTGCTACTCGACGCCTTCTCCCGGCCAGGGCTGGTGTGCTGCCTGGGTTACCAACGTCTTCCGCAATGCCGGCGTGGGCTATTTTGGCGGCAACGCGTGTGACATGTTCAACGCCTGGTGCTATAGCTCCGATCGCTCGGCGCTGCAGGTGGGCATGATCGTGGCCGATTCCTCGCACAGCGGCACGGGTGCTCCGGGCCTTATCTACGGTCATGTGGGTATCTACGTTGGCGGCGGTATCGTTATGAGCAACGAGGGTGCCATTACGTCTAAGTCGCTTGATTCGTTTATTAGCTTCTATGGCACTGGCTCTGGCGTGCGTTGGGGCTGGCTTGGCGGTATTGCGCTGTCGTAGCTGCGGTTTGAAGCAAGTTGGTCCGGGACTGGGGGCGAGGCATAAGGTTGCCTGCTCTACAGTCCTGCGCAAGACGAAGGCCACATTAAGTGGCCTTCTTTGCGTGCGGAACT
>UQIL01000036.1 GCA_900541025.1 uncultured Collinsella sp.
GTAGCGGGTGGTTTAAAGCTGGCCGCTGCGCGGCCAGCAGACTAAAGTCTTGAATAAAAACGACGCGGCGCACCAACGCCGCGTCATCAAAGCATCCCGTCTTAAGTTGGATATCCATGGCTGCCCTTTCATTCAATGCGAACGTTAGGGACAGATTTTAGCGAAAATGAGCTCCGCGTACGCTAAACTTCGCGCGAGCCTTCGCCAGGCAGTCGTAATGACCCACGTTATGGGCATCGCTCGCGATGAAGCTGTACAGGTTCTGATCGAACAGGCGCTGTGCCGGCTTTTTCTCGCGACCAAAGCGACCGCCGGCAATAAAGTCCGCCGAAGCCTGCAGCTTGCAGCCCATATCGACCAGACGCTCCGCCACGCTTACATCCTTTTGAACCGCACGATAGCGCTCAGGATGAGCGATGATCACCTGGTAGCCACGGCACTGCAAATCGTAAATCGTGTTCTCGTACTCTCTAAACGCATACGCATCGGCATGCGTCGAAAGTTCGAGCAGAAACTCGTTGGTCCCATCGAAATGCAAGTGCTCCGCGGCATCGATACCAAGCTCAACGAGCTTTCGATGGTTGACCTCGAAGCCCATCTGGAGCGGAAAACCGTCAGCGTTATCACGCAGCAGCTCAAAGGCATCCCACATCTTGTCGTAATCAAAATAGGGATCACGGCAGTGAGGAGTGCAAACGATTCTGGTTACACCGGCCCGCTTGGCAGCCTCGAGCATCGCCAAGCTCTCATCGAGATCGGCGGCGCCGTCGTCTACACCCGGCAAGATATGGCAATGAATGTCACGCATAGGTCAGCCTTAATCAACTAAACGTTTGCTCGGTTGGTGAAGATGCCCTTTTTGGAAGTCCCCTGATCGTCGGAGCCCTTCTTAACCTTCTTACCGTCCTTGGTGTAGTAGGAGTAGTAGTACTCGCTGGTCTCGGTCTCGCAGTAGTTCATAACGGTACCGATGAGCTTGACCTTCTCGGACTTCTTAAGCTGACCGATGGCGTTGAGCGCCTCCTCGCGCTTGGTGAAGTCCTCGCGCACCACGAACAGCGTGCCGTCGGTCAGGCTGGCAATCTCGGCAGCATCGATGAAGGTGCCGACCGGGGGAGCGTCGAAGATGACGTACTGGAACTTAGCAGACAGTGCCTTTACCAGCTTGGCAAAGCGGTGAGAGACGATGATGTCGGCAGGATTGGGAATATGCGGCTCGGCATCAAGGAAGTAGAAGTTCTTCTGACCCGTCTCGACAATTGCCTGGTCAATGGAGATCTGCTCGGAAAGAACCGCATAGAGTCCGCCGCGCGAACGAACGCCGAGCATATCGGAAAGGGACCTGCGGCGCATATCGGCCTCAACCAGGAGCACGGACTTGCCACTCGTGGCAATTGCCTGAGCAAGGTTAATGGAAACCGTAGACTTGCCCTCGTTGGGAATCGAGGAGGTAACGGTGATGGTGCGAATGGGGTCGTCCACGCTCGCAAAGCGGATGTTGGCCAGAAGGGTCTTGGCGGCATTCTGTACAACGAGCTTATCGGTGTTCTTTGCCTTAGCCATGCCTATTTACCACCTTTCATAGCCGGAATTCGGCCAACAACGGGAATGCCCAGGAGCTCTTCTGCCTCTTCGGCACCGCGGATGCGGGTGTTGAGCATGTCTGCCAAAACGACATAGGCAACTGCGATAAAGATGCCCGCGAGGAACGCGACAGCAACGTACAGCATACGCTTGGGGCCGCTGGGGGCTTCGGGGGTCTTAGCCTCGTCGATAACGTTGATGCTCTGGGCAGCGCCGACGTTCTGAGCGACCGTACTCACCGAGCTAGCTATGGCCTTTGCGACCTTAGCCGTCTCCTTGGCATCGGTGCCGGTAACCGAAAGCGTAATGACACGCGTGGTGGTCTCGGAGGAAACAGACACCTTGTAGTCATCCAGATCGGTGAGGCCCAGTTCATTGGCTGCGCCGCTCTTAACGCTATCGCTATCCAGCAGCGTGGCGATATCGTTGGAAAGCATCTGACTCGCCGAGAGATCGTTGTAGCTCATCTGACCGCTATCGTCGGCCTTGGCGAGAATGTACATGCTCGTCGTCGCGGTATAGGTGTTGTCCATCGCAACGAAGGACACGATGCCCATGGCGATCGCGCAGACCACCGGAAGGGTGATGACCAGCTGAAGGTGCTTCTTCAGCAGCTGGAACAGTTCGAGAAGGGTCATGCAGCTTGCCTTTCATTTCCCCAGTTCGGATTGACAAAACTGTCCGTATGTTATCGCATCTTTTTACCGAGACCAAACTCTATACATAAGAAACAGGCTCTCCTGTAAAAATGTCGGAAGCAATCGTAAAATTGCACAACAACGCCGCACCCGAAAGTCAAATGCGGCGTCTACATCAATATCTATGTTGTATCGCTATGCGAATGGCTCGTCCTGCTGTATGGGAAACGTCACCGTAATGGTGGTTCCCACGCCCAACTCGCTCGACAGATCGAGCGTGGCGTGATGATACAGGGCCGCATGCTTGACAATTGCAAGCCCCAGACCGGTTCCGCCGCGCGCCTTGGACCTACTCTTGTCCACGCGATAGAACCGCTCAAATACCTTGCCCTGTTCTTCAGGCGCGATACCGATTCCCGTGTCGGCGACCGCAAGGAACGGATGGCCTTCGTCGTTGGTGCCGCACTGCAGCGTAACCGCACCGCCGGGTCGATTGTAGCGGATGGCGTTGCTCGCCAGATTATAGATGAGCTCGTCAATCAAGCGCGACACGCCTTCGATGACCACAGGCTTGGTCTCATGACTTATCGTCACATTCGCTTGACGGGCGACCTGTTCAAGACGCTGCTCAACCGCGTAGATGGCACGCGAGAGCTCAATAGGCTCCGTGGAACCAATGGGCACCGCCTCGCCCTCAGTTGCACGCTCGGCCTCGTCCAAGTTAGACAGCGTAAGGATATCGTTGACAAGCGCTGCCAAGCGGCCCGCCTCACGATAGATGCGACCGCCAAAGTTGCGCAGGTCGCCCTCGCCCTCGACCATGCCGTTTGCGATGAGCTCGGCATAGCCCGAAATCGCCGTAAGCGGCGTCTTGAGCTCATGGGTGATATTCGCCGTGAACTCGCGGCGCATACGGTCGTTGTCCGCTAGCACCGCCATTTGGCGCTTGAGTTCCTGGCGCTGCGACTCGATACGCTCAAGCATGGGGACCATCTCGGCATAGGCGTGCTCATAGCTACGGCGTGGGTGGTCCAAATCCACCTCTTGCAACGGCGCGATGATGGCACGGGACTCGCGGCGCGCCATAAAAAACGAGAGTACCGCACCCGCTGCTGCGATAAGCAGCATCGGCGCCACCATCGACAGCAAAATCGCCGTAACGCCAGGCTGGGCCTGCGCCAAGCGGACAACCTGGCCGTTATCAAGGGCGACGGCGCGATACAGCATAATCTCGTCGAGCGTAGAGCTTGCGCGCTCCGCGGAACCCAAACCACTCTCAAAGGCCTCGATGACCTCGGGGCGATCGCCATGGTTGGGCAGTGCGGAAGGCGACGCCTCGTTGTCGTAGGCAACCGATCCATCCTTGTTAATCAGCGTGATTCGCAAGTCCTCGCGATCAAGGCTACGCAAGAACGGGATGGGCTCCTGCTGTTCGTCGAGAGCGGCAGCAATGAGCTCGGTTTCCTGCGCCAGATTGGTACTCGTGGCATCCGCCAAGGTGTTTTGCACAAAGAACGCACCCAGCACCGTAAACGCCACGATAACCGCCATGGCGCAGACAAAGATCGTCACAAAAACGCGGTGCGACAGCGTATGTTTTCCCTGGGGGGCGAAGACCACGGGTTACTCCTCCGATGCGGTGGCCGCGGTGTCGTCACCTTCGGCACCATCACCGGCAGAAGGCTCGGCCATGCGGTAGCCCACGCCGCGCACGGTCTCGATGGCGCTGGCATGCTCGCCCAGTTTTTGGCGAAGCGTCTGCACGTGCACGTCAACGGTGCGCGAACCGCCGTCGAAGTCCCAGCCCCACACGCTCTGCAGCAACGACTCGCGGGTAAAAACCACGCCGGGCTTGCGCATGAGGTACTCGAGCAGGTCGAACTCGCGCAGGGTGAGCTTAAGCGGCTCGCCGGCAACGGTCACCTCGCGATGGCTGGGCGAGAGCACGATGTCGCCCACGCTGAGCACATCGCTCGCCTGCTTGACCATGCCGCCGCGACGCAGCAGTGCGCGGCAGCGGCTCGCAAGCTCCATGAGCGAAAACGGCTTAGTCAGGTAATCGTCGGCACCGCCATCGAGCGCCATCACCTTGTCGAGCTCGGTATCCTTGGCGGTAAGCATCATGATGGGCACCGTCGCCGTCAGGCGATCGGCACGCAGTCGACGCATAATCGCCAAGCCATCGGTATCGGGCAGCATGATGTCGAGCAGGACGGCATCGGGTACCCGTCGCGCCACGGCAGCCTTAAACTCACCGTCGCACGAAAAGCCTTCGGCCTCAATCCCCTGCTTGCGCAGTGCATAGACCGTCAAATCCCTGATGTTGTCATCGTCCTCGACGTAATAGATCATGTTGAACCCCTTTGCGGCCGGCATGACCGCATCTTAACCCTAAAGGTACCTTTACTAGATGGTATCAGCCAAAACGTCCCGTCAAATAATCCGCCGTGCGCGGATCGGTCGGATTCTTGAAGAGTTGCGCGGTGGGCGCGTGCTCCACCAGCTCACCCAGCAAAAAGAATGCGACCGAATCGGAGATACGCGCCGCCTGCTGCATATTGTGCGTAACGACCACGAGCGTGCAGGTCTCTTTGAGCTCGCAGGCCAGCTGCTCCACCACCAGCGTCGACACAGGGTCGAGTGCCGAGGTCGGCTCGTCCATCAGCAGAATGTCGGGCTGCACGGCAAGTGCGCGGGCGACGCACAGACGCTGCTGCTGGCCGCCCGAAAGACCCAGACCCGACTCTTTGAGCTTGTCCTTGACCTCATCCCATAGCGCAGCGCGACGAAGGGAGTCCTCGACCAGCTCATCCAGCGCAGCGCGATCGCGCACACCCATACCGCGCGGACCATACGCGACGTTGTCGTAGATGCTCATGGGAAACGGGTTGGGGCGCTGGAACACCATGCCCACGCGCTGGCGAAGGCGGCAGATGTCGTAGTCGCCCAGGATATCTTGACCATCGAGCGCAATCTTGCCCTCGATGCGGCAATCCTTGATGCCGTCGTTCATGCGGTTAAAGCAGCGCAGCAACGTGGACTTTCCGCAGCCCGAAGGCCCGATGAACGAGGTGATCTGCTTGTCGCGGATCTTGATATTCACGTCCTTGAGCGCATGGTGGTCGCCATAGAACAGGTCGAGGCCCTCGACATCGATACGCGTCGGCGAGGCGGCAAGATCCTCTGCCGTGGGGCGAGTCGCATCCCCAACCTCGCGCTCGCGCGCGGCCTCGGCCTGCGCTTTCATGAGTTCTTCAAGCTCCGTGGGCTCCACAGCCGCAGCAGCCGTCATACCGCATACCTCCACATCGATATCAATTCAGCAGTATCGATAGTAGGAATCGCGGCTCATATGCACGTGAGCGCATTGTCAAGTGTTTGTAAGGGCACACTGGCTATGCGGCGGGCAGCTCGATGGTGAATATCGTGTGTTCGGGCGTCGATTCACATGCAACGGTACCGCCGTGCGCGCATACGATCTCCTTGGCGATGGCAAGCCCCAGTCCAGCGCCGCCGCGATTGGTCGCACGCGCCGCATCCAGGCGATAGAACTTCTCAAAGATCACCTTGAGCTTTGCCTCAGGGATGGGATCGCCCTGATTGATAAAGCGCACGCGCACGCCACCGCCGTCCCGGCGTCTGGCCTCGATCGTGATGGTCGAGCCCTCATAGCTATAGGCAATAGCGTTTTTCATGATGTTGTTGAACACGCGAGCCATTTTGTCGCCATCCACGAGCACCGTCAGGTCCTCGCGAATATCAACTTGGACTTCCTTATGCTGCTCGTTGAGGATGGGATAGAACTCGTCAGCCACCTGAGCCAGCAGCAACCCCAGATCAACATAGCCGCGCGTGAGCACGATATCGTGGAAGTCAAAGCGCGTGATATCGAAGAACTCTTCGATGAGCGCATCGAGCCGGTGCGCCTTGTCGAGAGCCACGCCCGTAAAGTGCGCACGTTGCTCAACCGGCAGCTCAGGAGCCTCTTGCAGCAGCGAAAGATAGCCCACTACGCTCGCAAGCGGGGTGCGTAGGTCATGTGCCAAGTACGTAACCAGATCGTCCTTGCGATGCGACTCGTCACGCAGAGCTTGCTGCACCTTGCGCTCACGGTCACGCACGCGGTTAAGGGCGCCCTCGACCTCCAAGAAGTCGCCGTCGATGTTGTCCCAGGTGTCGGGGTGATCGATCAGGCGATCTTGAATACGAGCGGCCAGCACACAATCGGCATGCTGCTCGCCCTGTTCGTAGCCCTGGTAGTACAGGGCACGGCCGCACAAGAACAGCACGCACGCGGCAAGCGCCAGCACAAAGCCAAGCATGTTGAATACAAAGCCGGCATCGAACAGCACCGGCCCTTCGATGCCGCCGAGCGCCATGGCGCCAATCGCCAACGTCATGGCCCACGCGGCGCCGCCAATCACCACGCAGCGGCACACGATCTCAAATCGATCGATCAGCAAAAAGCCGACAAGCAGCACCACCAAGATTCCGACGATGTTGTCGATGCCAATCAGCAGCAGGCTCAGCAAAAAGAGCAGCACCGTTGCAAGCGCGCGGTTGTCGACGACCGACCTCACGTATTCAAAGAGCCGATCGGGCACCTCGAACGCTTGCCTATCGTCTTTTGTCATATCAAGATCCTCACAAGCGAAAAGCGTTATTCGATGATGTAGCCGACGCCCCAGACGTTTTTGATAAAGCGTGGCTTTTGTGCGTCGTCGCCGATCTTTTCGCGCAAGTGGCGAATATGCACCATCACCGTATTGTTGGAGCCGGGCATAAAATCCTCGCTCCACACCGCGCGGAACAGGTCCTCCACGGCCACCACGCTGCCGCGATGCTCGACCAGATACAGCAAGATTGAATACTCGGTGGGTGTGAGGCGTACCGGTGAACCGTCCACTGTCACGGAACGAGCATCGCGGTTGATCTCCAAGCCGTCGAGCTGAATGGTCGGCGACTCGGCCGCCTGTGCACGGCTACCGTAGCTGGTGTAGCGGCGAAGCTGAGCGTGCACGCGCGCGATGAGCTCCAGCGGACGGAACGGCTTAACCACGTAATCGTCCGCGCCAAGCGAAAGGCCCCCGATCTTGTCTTGCTGGGCATCGCGCGCCGTCAGCATGATCACGGGATAGGTATGGCTGGAACGGATCGTACGCAGCAGCTCAAACCCATCGATATCGGGCAGCATGACATCAAGCAGCGCCAGATCGAACTCCTGCTCCAAAATCGCCTTGGCAGCATCGGCCCCGCTATAGGCAATCTGGACATCAAAGCCCTCTTTTGTAAGGTAGATGCCAACCAAGTCGGCGATGGCCTTCTCGTCATCAACTACCAAAATGCGCTCGTTCATGCGTGCTCCTCTCGCGCTCCATTATGCCTGAGGCGACGCACGCCACACACAACAAGCGTGGGTGATTAAGTCGGCCTTAAGCACCCTTGTGCCCGTTCGGGTGCGGATGTGGGCCAAGCGCGCACGCGATGATCGCCGACGCCGGCAAACGATATACTCTAGTTTCAGAAGAGACCATCCCGTCGAAAGCGAAATCTGTGAAGTCCCTCACCTCTTTTGCAAAGCGCTCAGCCCAGCTTGCCGCCGGCTTTGTCTGCGCTATCGCCCTTGCCGCCGGCGTGCCCACCGTCGCCGGCGCCCAAGTGCTCACGACCGACAATGTTTGCGGCAAAACCGCCGATGTGCGCGGTATCACGGCCGAAAACCTGCCCGATATCGATGCGACCAATGCCCTCGTCATGGGCAAAGACGGCACCGTCTACTATGCCCGCGGCGCCGATGAGCAGGTCAAGATTGCCTCGATCACCAAGGTCATGACCGCAATCCTAACCGTCGAGAATTGCAAGATGGACGAGAAGGTCACGGTGAGCAACGCCGCAGCCACCGTGGGTAATTCGACCGCCGGCTTGCTCGAAGGCGACGAGCTTACCGTGGAGCAGGCACTACGCGGTCTGATGATTCCCTCGGGCAACGACGCCGCCATCGTGCTCGCCGAATATGTGGGCAAGAAGATCGACCCCAAGACCAAAGACGCCGAGGCCACATTTGTGAAGGCCATGAACGAGCGCGCTAAGAAGCTCGGCTGTACCGGTACGCTTTTTGAAAACCCGCATGGTCTGGACTTTGATGAGTGGGCTGGCAATATGCACTCAACCGCACACGACGTAGCGCTGATGATGCAGGAGGCCATGAAAAACGACACGATCCGCGAGGTCGTAGCGAGCGAGGATTCCTGGATCGAGGTCACGGGCGCCGACGGCACCGACCATTCGCATTCCATGGACACGCATAACTATTTGCTGGGCCAAGATGGCAACATCGGCGGCAAGACCGGCACCACCGACGACGCGGGCTATTGCTTTACGAGCGCCTACAACCGCGACGGCGACGAGATCTACACCGTTATTTTGAACTCCACCACCACCGATCAGCGCTTTACCGATACCGCCACCCTTGCCAACTGGTACTACGGTCACAAGGTGACGGTCGCAATCGCCAACACGCAAGAAAAGACCGCCAACGGCAACCCGCTTATGGCGCGCATTAGTCAAACCGACTGGACGGATAAGACAATCGACGCCACGCTCGCCGATCCCACGGCGCAAGCGACCGTGTTTTCTCTTGCCGGCGAGGTGACCGAAAAGGTTAGCTACGACGATCTTTCGGGCACGGTGCATGTGGGCGACAAGGTGGGCAGCGTTACACTCAAGCAGGACGGCACCAAAATCGCCGTCATGGACCTGGTTGCCGACGAGGAAGGCGCAGGGCCGAATCCCATTGAGTGGCTCCTTGTGAAGCTCGACCGCCTGGGCCGCCGCATCGACAACCGCCCGCTCACAGCCGAGAGCGAGACCGTAGCCAAGGCGCCCGAGATGTAAGATCGAAGAACAATACACTCGCTGAAAGGAGGTGTCCGAAAGGATGCCTCCTTTTTTTGAGGGTTCGAATCCCCAGCGCCCTTTCTCGATAATAAAAAAGGGCCCCCAATGGGACCCTTCTTTAAAGTTAAACTGGCGGAGAGCTGGGGATTCGAACCCCAGATGCCCTTTTGGGGCATACTCGCTTAGCAGGCGAGCACCTTCGGCCTCTCGGTCAGCTCTCCGTAACAGCCGTTCTATAGTAACCAAACAGCCGAAGTTGAGCAAGAGGGAATTTTCTAATTGCCTAGCGGCCTTTCCTCCTTGCAGTTTTCGCCCCTACCCCAGCGAGCGGTTGAGGGAGCCGAGCTCGTCGTTGCCCATGGTGCGCCACATTTGGAAGATGCAACCGCGTGCCAGGAAAAAGAAGCCGTTGTCGACCAGTTGCACAGCGGCATCTGCCAGCTGATTCGTCACGGCGGACACTGGCGGCAACTCAAGTCCAGCCTTGCGGATAGTCTCGACCGCTTCCTCGAACGTCGGAGGCTCGCTAACGCCCATCTCGTTCATAAGGCCCTGCATTTCTTCCAGCGCGCTACTGCCCGACTCCTCGCCGCGCGGCACGAGACGGTAACAAGCCAGCGCCAGGTCGAGCTGATCGCAATTCCAATAGGCAAACGCCAAGCGATAGAACAGGTAGCCGATTGCAGAACGATCGCTGGCAATACGTAGGCCGTGGCGCGCCACCTCGATAATCTCGTCAAAGCGCTCCAGACGCGCAAGCACGTTGATGAGCGCAAAGTGCGATTGCATGGACGAGCGCGCCAGATCGTAAAGATGGCGCACCTCGGGCAGCGCTCGTTCAAAGTCCTCTTGCTCGGCGTAAAAGCTGCAGATCTCGTGCTGGGCAAAGTACAGCGCATCGGGCGCACGAAGGATTCGCACAGAGCGGTCTTCTTCCAACACCGGTAGCACCATGCGCACCAGCTGGTTATCGCAAAACTGCGTTTGAACCGGACCTGTCGCCAAAAGCTCGGCGACGGCGCACTTAGCCTCCAACTCCTCGACAAGACGGGAAAAGCCTTCAAAAGCACCTGTACGGTCGACTTTTGCCTGCTCGCGCAATTCAACAACACGGGCCACGTATGGGTCATCGTCCTCTTCCATGACCTCCAACTCGTCAGCCTTATCGGCGAGCAGCAGATCGCGCAGCGCCGGCGGCAGTGTGCGATGGTCATCACGCGGACGAGCATGAACCTCCGCAGGCTCAATCGTCTCCGGAGCGGTTGACTCATACGCCTCAAGCACACGCTTGCACGGCATATCGTCCATGTCCATGCTCTCAAGATCCTTGGCGACAGGCACGCAATCGGCCAGATAGGCCGCGCGCCCAAAGAAATACGTTGCGACAACGCGCTCGCCCTGCTCACTGTCGGGAGCAGCAATCTGCACATAGCAGCGCGTGATGCAGGTGCCCGCGGCAAAACACGCTGCCGCAAGCGTGAGTGCCACGCGCGCATCGTGCTCCGCGGCCCAGATCGCACGCGTGTCCTCTTCCAGCTCGCGCCAGGCGTCATCTTGAGCGTCGTATTCACGTTGCGGCATGGCATTCACGACAGAGTGCCCAAACCGAACGAGCATAATCCCCTCGGCAACGTTTGCCCGATAGGTATAGTCGAGCCGCGTGACCACGTTGAGCGCCTCGACAATACGCGCGAAGCGGGTACGCACATCCCACTCACCGCCCGGCTGGCAAGCCACCGTACCCGGTTTGCCCCACGGGTTATCGCTCGAGGCCGTATCGAGCAGTCGGGGAACATCGTTGGTCGTCTTGGCGATATGCCACGCATCAAAGAGCGCGCAGCCCTCAAGGCTCGGCGAGGATGCCGCAGGGGCCAATCCGGCCCCGATGCGCTCGAGGATGCCAGAGAGGCGGTTGAGACGGCACTCGATGGCAAGCAGCATGTCAATCTCGTCCTGGTCCAGCAGGCTACGATCAAAATTGAGATAGAAAAGCTTTGAGCGATCGATGCGAGCCAGGCTCATCTCGGACTTGGCGGCGATGGTGCGCAGTCGGGGCAAGTCGACCTCGCTCATAAGGGCGGCGGCATAACGCTCGATACCGCTCGGATTCTCGGCATGGTCAACGCGGTAGAGCAACGTCTCGATAGCGTCAGGTAGCGGTGCCGTGTTAAAGCCCAAAAACACCTCGACCGGCTCGGGCAACTTTACGAGCTTGATCTTGTCGACAACGTTTTGCATGTCCGCATCGAGACCGTCGGCGTCCGCCGTGTTCGCAACAGCGCTTTCGGAGTTGGCAAATATCACGTAGCGCAGGAACATCGATGCCATGAACTCGCCGTAAGGAAGGGAGCGGGCCGAATTCCATGTATCGTGATCGGACTGCTCGCGCATGGGGCCTTCGGGAGAGCCGACGGTTCGCGCGCACGTACGCATTGCACCGCTGGCTTCCCTTACCATAATCTCACCAATACTGGAATCCGACTCGTCAAGGACCAGTTCCATGTCGGGATCGTTGGGCAGCGGAGCCTCGCTAACGGGGCGGTCCACCTTGTACACCTCACCCGAAACGCTTACGTAGCCCAAAAGCGACACATGACTTTTGCCAACGAATTCGACGACATAACAAGATTCATGCTGGTCCTCGCCAAAGAGTTTCCAGACCACGCCATATGAGCGTCCCGCAGGCTGCTCGGGCATCGCCGGAAAGCGCTTCTTGGGATCGAGAAACCTGAGCTTGTATGTCGGACGCTCTGCCACGAAGTATCACCCTGATCGGTCGTTGAGAGAAGGAGCGGTCGCGGATGGGCCGCGACACCTACTCGGAATCTTACACGAGTCGATAAGAAATCGTCCGCTTCACGCCCGCGCCTCGACCGAGGTTCGAATCCATGCGGTGTTGCCATAAAAGAAAAGCCCCCGTTGCCGGAGGCTTGAAGTTCGATTGGTGCGGCGTATAGGATTCCGCGCATCCGCTGCGCGGATCCGCACCGGCTTCGCCCGCCTGCCGGCGTGCTCGCCCGCTCGCTAAAAACGCTCCGCGTTTTCTTGACGCCCGCGCCTCGACCGAGGTTCGAATCCATGCAGTGCTTACGTAAAAGAAAAGCCCCCGTTGCCGGGAGCTTTAATCTCAAATGGTGCGGCGTATAGGATTCGAACCTATGACGTTCTGATTCGTAGTCAGACCCTCTATCCAGCTGAGGTAACGCCGCAACGCAAGACATATAAAACCACTTTAGCTTATTGGAGTCAAGCTCAATCTCAAACTTTTTTGTGAAACGCAGTTTTGTCATGCTGCTCCGCATATACCGCCGTTCCCCGTACGATCGATTGGCTTTTCGATCACGTCAAACTTGGCATCAAGTTCCCTCAGGAGCGATCTCACCCGCTGGGCACAATCATAATCAGCAAACGAGATGCTCAGCATGCGCGCGACCTGGTTGGAAGTCCCAACTCCATAGAAGTGCTCCAGCGCCACAAGCCCCTCGTGCGTCACAAAGGTCTCGGCCACATGCGGCGACTCCTCAAAGCACCATTGGGTCAACGGACCCTCACTCGTCTGTCGAACCACCAGGCCACCCATGCCAGACGGCTCACACGTTACAAGCAGGTACTCCCCGCCCTCGTCGCTCTCAAACAAAACCACCCGATCATCAAACAGCTCCATCGCGTCCCCTTTCTCTCGCTCTTATTTAGCAAAAGCATAGCAGGTAGATGGCTGTATACAGAACAGTTGTTCGTGTGTTTTCTATTGAGCTGTCCGCACGACATGGTATGGACCTGCGCACGAAATAGGGCGCCCCCGAAGGAGCGCCCTTGCATATCCCCTATGCAGCCAAGTTACGCGACCGGCTCGATCTTCTCGAGGCCGCCCATGTAAGGACGCAGAACCTCGGGAATCGTGATGGTGCCGTCGGCGTTCTGGTAGTTCTCCAGAATGGCGGCCATGGTGCGGCCGGCCGGTAGGCCGGAACCGTTGAGAGTGTGCAGGTAGCGCGAACCCTTGAAGTTCTCGGGGTCGCGATACTTGATGTTGGCGCGGCGAGCCTGGAAGTCACCGCAGTTGGAGCAGGAGCTGATCTCCTTGTAGGCGTTGTAGCTCGGCAGCCAGACCTCGACATCGTAGGTCTGACGGGCAGAGAAGCCCAAGTCGCCGGTGCACAGGCTAATCACGCGATACGGAAGACCCAGCTGCTGCAGCAGGTACTCGGCCTCGGCGGTCATGCTCTCGAGCTCCTCGTCGGACTCCTCCGGCTTAGCAAACTTGACCATCTCGACCTTGTCAAACTCGTGCTGGCGGATGATGCCGCGGGTGTCGCGACCAGCGGAGCCGGCCTCCTCGCGGAAGCAGGGGGTGAAGGCGGTGTAGCGACGCGGCAGGGTGTCGGCGTCGAGGACCTCGCCGGCGTGCAGGTTGGTAAGCACGACCTCGGCGGTGGGAATCAGGAAGTTATCGCCCGAGACGTGATAGGCGTCGTCCTCGAACTTGGGCAGCTGACCCGTGCCAAACATGGTCTGACGCTTAACGACGATGGGCGGCCACCACTCCTTAAAGCCACGGCTGGTGTGCGTGTCGAGGAAGAAGTTGATGAGGGCGCGCTCCAGACGGGCGCCGGCGCCGCCGAGAACGGTAAAGCGGCTGCCGGAGAGTTTGTTGCCACGCTCGAAGTCGAGGATGTCCAGATCGGTGCCCAGATCCCAGTGCGGCTTAAAGTCGAAGTCGAACTCGCGCGGGGTGCCCCAACGACGGCGTTCGATATTCTCGTCCTCGTCCTTGCCGTACGGCGTGGCCTCGCAAGGAATGTTGGGCAGGTGAGCCATGAAGTCGTACTGCTCCTGCTCGAGAGCAGTGCGGCGCTCGGCCAGACCGTCAATCTTCTCGTTGACGGCGCGCACGGCCTCCTTGGCGGCCTCGGCCTCGTCCTTCTTGCCCTCCTTCATCAGGGCGCCAATCTTCTTGGACTCGGCATTGCGCGTAGCCTGGAGCTCCTCGACCTCGGTGATGACGGCACGGCGCTCGTCGTCGAGCTCAAAGAACTTCTCGCGATCCCAAGACGTCTGGCGGTTAGCCATGGCGACATCGATGGCATCGGGGTTCTCGCGAACAAACTTGATATCAAGCATTAGATCCTCCGGCGATATACATTCCATTTAGGTTGCAACCTTGTACATGTATGGGCAAGTATATACTTATGAGCGTTTACGACCCAACTCAACTACGCAAGAAGGCACCCAATGGACGCAGTTTTTTCCTTTTTGTTTGGCACCCGCACCGGTTTTGCCATCCTTTTCGCCGGCGGCATCCTGTTATTTGCGATTCTTGCCTTTGTAATGGAGAAGCGCACCCATAAGATGTACGTCGACCGCGGGCCCAAGTCCGAGGATGAGGAAGACAGCTTCTGGGACTAACCTGCCAAAAAGGGACAGGTTTATTTTGGTCGGTTTTATCTGGGCAAATGCAAGCGCCCCGCAACTGGAATTGAGCCAGTTGCGGGGCGCTTTTCGTACATGCGACAAAACCGCAGGAAAAACCTGCCAAAATATACCTGTCTTTTTTGGTAGGTTTTATTGGAGAGTTGCGTCAATTGCCTTGACCAGGGCGCTGCGCATGCCGGCGTCCTCGAGCGCGACGACGCCCTTGATGGTGGCACCGCCGGGCGAGCATACGGCATCCTTCATCGCCGCAGGATGCTGGCCAGTTGCAAGCTGCAGCTTTGCCGTACCCAGTACCATCTGGCTCACAATGCGATAGGCATCGGCGCGCGGGATACCGTGCTTGACGGCCGCGTCGCCCAAGGCCTCGATCGCCATGGCGACAAATGCCGGTGCGCAACCGCCCACGGTACCGCCCACAAACAGCAGACTCGTGTCGAGCTCGACCACCGCACCGAGCTTGCCAAGCAGATCAAGCACCACTGCGCTCTGCTCATCACTAAGCGTGGAAGCCTTCTCGCAGGCGATGACGCCCTCGCCCACCGAAACCGGTGTGTTGGGCACCGTCGAGATGTGCGCGACGCCCGGCAGGACCTGCTCCCACTTGGCACTGTCCCAAGTCCAGGCAACCGACAGAACGACCTTGTCGGCAAGAATGTCCTTGAGCGGGGCGAATACCTTCTCGATCATGTACGGTTTGACCGCAGCGACCACGATATCGGATGCGGCGACAACCTCGGCGGCATCATGGCAGGCGACCATGCCGCGCGCCTCGCAGCGCTCAACCAGTGCGTCGTAGCGACCCGCGCAGGCGCACATGTCGCTCGCAGCTACACCGGCAGCGATCCAGCCATCGGCCATAGCGCTCGCCATATTGCCAAAACCGACAAATCCAATCTTCATATCGCATAGTCCTTTCAGACACATTCCTCAAAACGAAAGGTATTGTCCCACGCCATTGTTTCGTATTGCCAACCTATTTGTGATACGGCTCGCCTCGGCTGATCTTGCAGGCGCGATAGATTTGCTCCAGCAGCACCACGCGCGCCAAGTTATGCGGCAAGGTAATACGTCCAAAGCTGAGCATCTCGTCGGCGCGGGCGCGCACGTCATCGCTCACGCCGTCCGAACCGCCGATTACAAAGGCAATGTCGCTGCTGCCTCGCAGCATAAGATCGTCGAGCCGCGCCGAGAGCTCCTCACTCGAACGCTCCTTGCCCTCGATAGCCAGCAGGATCACATGCGCCCGAGACGGCAATGCAGCAAGAATTGCCGCCCCCTCCTTGTCGCGCGCGGCATCCACGCCGCCCGCCTTAGCCGGGTCGATATCGGCCACCTCGCGGATATCAACCTTGGCATAGGCACCCAGGCGCTTGGTGTACTCAGCGCACGCGTCCTTCCAAAAGCGCTCCTTGAGCTTACCGACGCAAACGACGGTGTATTTCACGCGCGTTTACTCCTTCGAATCGTTTTGAACCTTACCGACAGCCAGCATCTGCTCGAACATCGAGGCCGACTGCGAGAAGTCGCTCGGCAGCACGACCGTCGAGGTTTTACCCGTGCGAGCGAACTCCGTCATCATCTCGGACCACTGCGTAAACATGAACAGTTGGTTGGCCTCGTCATTGCCGACACCCGTCTCCTGGATAATCTCGAGCGAGTCCTTGATGCCCAGCGCGATCGCCTTGCGCTGGTTGGCGATGCCCTCGCCCGCCTTTTCCATTGCCTCGGCCTCGGCGGTCGCCTCGGTGACGCGCTTGATGCGGTCGGCCTCAGCGAGCTCCTGTGCCGCAGCGCGCTTGCGCTGGGCAGCGTTGATGTCGTTCATGGAGTTCTCAACCTCGGTCGGCAGTGCGATTTTGGTGATGAGCGTCGACACGAGGGTGAAGCCGTAGGCAGCCATCTGCTCGGACACGGTGGCATTAACGTCCTTGGCGATGTCATCCTTCTTGGCAAAGACCTCATCGAGTGTGTAGACGGGGATCGAAGAGCGCAGGGCGTCGGTGATGAAGTCACGCATCTGGTCGACGGGCTCCTGCAGCATGTAGTAGCTCTTGTAGATACCCGAATCTGCCGGGCCGGCGCCCATGTCATAGCTCACGTGGTACTGAGCAGAGACCTCAAGGCCGATGGTCACGTTGTCCTGGGTCTTAACGTCGATGCCAAAACCGTTTTTCATGGTACGCAGGCTCACCGTGGCGGCCTTGCGGTCGATCACGGGCACCTTCATGTGGAAGCCCGCGTTGACGATGCGGTTAAACTTGCCCAGACGCTCGATGATCACGGCATGCTGTTGTTCAACGACATAGCAGGCGTTGGGAAGCAGCAACAACAGGATGATGATGGGAATCAAAAGGCTGGTAAGGGCGGCGATGATACCGGACAACAGCATGGTCTCTCCTCTGATAGGCACACGTTGGCATTAGGATACCCGCACGAAGCAGCAACGTGACATCAACAAGAGGCCCATAACAAAAAAGCTCCCATTGCTGGGAGCTCTTTCAATCAATGGTGCGGGCGAAAGGACGTCCGCGTATTCGCTGCGCGGATCCGCACCGGCTTCGGCCGCCTGCCGGCGCCCTCGCCAACTCGCTAAAAACGCTCCGCGTTTTCTTGCCGCTCGCTCCTTCGCAGGTTCAAGTCCCCGTGATGGGCCCATAACAAAAAAGCTCCCATTGCTGGGAGCTCTTTCAATCAATGGTGCGGG
>UQIL01000037.1 GCA_900541025.1 uncultured Collinsella sp.
GCGCAGAAGAGTCCTTCGAACACGAGCTCGTTGGCCACCAGCATGCGCTCGATGACCTCGCGGTTATGCTCGGATAAATACAGGATGCCCAGTTCGCTTTTCATATGCGCGACATCCTCGATAATCTCGTGGGTCTGCTCCTCGCGCAGGGTAAAGTCGTAACGCGCGGCATCGAACTCACGGATCACGTCTACAAACGCGTCAACGGCAAAGGAATAATGCTGGCAGCTCACACTAAAGTGCGGCACCTGCTCGGATGCGCCCTTGTACTTGCCCTCGAGTAGGTCGGCCTGGTCGAGCACCTGACGCGCGTAGCCCAAGAAGGTCTCACCTTCCTCGGACACAATGACGCCCTTGTTGGTGCGCTCAAAGATGTGCACACCCATCTCGTTTTCGAGATCGCGAATCGACGCGGTAATCGAAGGCTGCGACACAAAGAGCCGGCGCGAGGCCTCGGTGATGCTGCCGCATTCGGCAACTTTGACGACATACCTGAGCTGCTGAAGCTTCATGGCTGTCTCCTTAGCTGTTCGTGAGATTCGCGTCGGCAGCACCCGGCAGGCGCATAAACGGCGGCATCTCCCCCGTCGCGGCGCAGGCGGCAATCTGATGCAGGGCTCCGGCAACCGCATCGTCTGCCGCAGCGCCGATATGCCAGCGCGCGGCAGCCGTGACGGCCTCGTTGGCATTGGCGACTGCAACGGAGTTGGGAACGGCATCGATCATGGGCAAATCGTTATCGGAATCGCCAAATACGGCCACCTCATCGGGCGTCAGGCCCAAAGCGCGCGCCAGCTCCAGCGCAGCGCAGCCCTTGTCCCAACCGGCCGGAAGGATGTCAAACAGGCGCACACGGTTGTTGGGAAACACAAGCGAGAGTTCCGGCACCTCAGCGGCAACGCGCTCGCGTAGCTCCGCGAGCTCCTCACGTGAACGGGCACTCCAGATATTCGCCTTAAACACCGGCGTCTCATCGACGACGGGACGGCACGGGGCCTCTTCGCCTTTGAGCCACGCGTTGCCGCCCGACTCCATGGCGCGACGCACGCGCTCGGGATCGCTCGTCACGCAATAGGCATCGTTGTCCCAAAAATCATCACCCAGACTGTAGACCTTCAGGTACGTATCGTCGGTCTCTTGCTCCAAGTAGTCAGCCAAACGCATAAGGGCGGCGTTGCCGGTCGCATGCGAGGCTACCACCTCGCCGTCCACAAACATGACCTGGCCGTTGCAGAACGCACCGGTCGAGAAGCACTCGGAACGATTTTTGAACATCCAGCCCATCGCGGACGGCTGGCGACCCGAAACCGGGCCAAAGTGCAGACCCGCCGCCTGCATGGCATGAATGCCCTCGATGGCGTAGTCGCTGACGCCGTCATGCCCGGCTGGAATCAGCGTATCGTCCATATCGGTCAGCACAAGTTTAATCATAAGGCCCCCATTCGTATCGGTCCTACCTATTGTAACGACCTGCCAAAATAAACCTGTCCCTTTTTGGCAGGTGCGTTAGTATAGGGAACAACAGATTCGATGCGGGAGTGCCGGCGGTGCAAACCACAAGGCTGAGAGGGCATGGGGCCCAATCCTTTGAACCTGTCAGTTAATGCTGGCGTAGGGAGCATGCCGCCTTTACAGGGGCGCTGTCTATGCACAGCGCCCCTTTTCTATGCCAAGGAGGCATGTGCAGTGATTGATTCGGAACAGCTTAAGCAACATATGGTCAAGGCCGTGGAGGAGATTCGCGCCACCAATCCGATGGCCGGCTCCATCACCAACACGGTGACGATCGATTTTGTCGCCAACGCGCAGCTCGCCGTGGGCGGATCGGCCGCCATGGTCTATCTGCCCGACGAGGGCGAGGCGCTCGTTGCCGGCGGCGGCGCCATCTATCTCAACATGGGCACGCTCTTCCCCATCTACGAGCAGACGATTCCCCGCGCGGCGAAGGCGGCACACGACGCCGGCAAGCCCTGGGTGCTCGATCCGGTGGGCCTGGGCATCGGTAGCCTGCGCACCCAGTTGGTAAACGAGCTCAAGCAGTATAAGCCCGCCATCGTGCGCGGCAACGCCTCCGAGATTATCGCGCTCGCCGGCCTATGGGGTCTTGAGGGCGAGGCGGCCGATCTGAGCCGCGTACGCGGTGTCGATACCACCGACACGGTAGACGCCGCCCGCAATGCCGCGGTGGCGCTCGCCCGCTACACCGGTGGCGCCGTAGTCGTCTCGGGCGAAGTCGACCTGATCACCGACGGCACGACCGTGGCCAAGTCCCACGGCGGCAGCCCGCTCATGTCCAAGATCACCGGTTGCGGCTGCTCGCAGGGCGGCGTGCTGGCCGTGTATGCCTGCGCCGCCGATCCGTTTACGGCAGCCGTCTGCGGTACCGCCGTCTACAACGTCGCTGGCACGCGTGCTGCCGCCGTCGTCGATGCCCCGGCGAGCTTTAAGGTCGCCTTTATCGACGAGCTCTACCGCGCGAGCGCCCAGGACATCGCCGATAACCGACTCGAGCTCGAGGAGGCATAAGCCATGTCCGAGCCCGCAACCAATGCCGGCATGAACACGCTCGTCGCTGTGGCCATCGCCCCATGCGGCACCGGCGATGAGCTATCCGCCGAGGTCGCCGAGGTCGTGCGCGTCATTCGCGAGAGCGGCCTTCCCAACCGCACCACCTCGATGTTCACCGAGATCGAGGGCGACTGGGACGAGGTCATGCAGGTCGTGCGCGACGCAACCTTTGTGTTGGCGAGCAAGGGCATCCGAACCGAAGTCGTGCTCAAAGCCGATATTCGTCCCGGATTTACCGACACCATGACCGGCAAACTCGAGCGCATGGAAGCGCAGATCAAAAAGCAGGAGGAAGCACGATGAGTATCCGCGACAACCTTGATATCTCAGCCTATCTGGTGCTCGGCCCCGAAAATACCCTCGGGCGCCCCGTGGGCGATGTGGTGGCCCAGGCGCTCGACGCCGGCTTTACCTGCATCCAGGTGCGCTCCAAGGTGGCAAGCGCCCGCGAGATCATTGCGCTGACCGGCGACGCCGCGCAGGCTATCGCTCGGGCCGGCAAGACCGGTCAGGTCGCCTTGCTGATCGACGACCGCCTGGACTGTGTGCTTGCCGCGCGCGAGCAGGGCATTGCCGTCGACGGCGTGCACGTAGGCCAGAGCGACATTCCCGTCGAGGTCTGTCGCAAGCTGCTGGGCCCCGACGCCATCGTGGGCCTTTCGGCCCGTTGCGAGGAGATGCTCGAATACGTCAAGACCGCCGACATGAGCCTGGTCGACTACCTGGGCATCGGCCCGCTCCACGAGACCGAGACCAAGCGCGACTGCGGACGCGCAGCCGATGGCTCCATCATCACCAAGAGCTTTGAGGACCTGGCCGCACTCCACGCGGCAAGCCCCGTGCCCATCGTGGTGGGCGGCGGCGTCAAGACGGCCGACCTGCCGCAGCTCAAGGCCACCGGCGTCGACGGCTTCTTTGTGGTGAGCGCCGTCTGCAGCGCCGACGACCCCTACGCCGCCGCCAAGGAGCTTGTCGACACCTGGCAGCAGGCATAAGTCTAGGCCGAGCAGCCGATCCGCGGCCTCATATCTTCAGCAATGGAAAGCGCATCCCAGTTTGGACCTCCATTCCGGGATGCGCTTTCCGCATGCGGCTCCGTTGGGAAACCCCATCCCATTCCAGGCGCAAATTCTGGGACGCCGTTTCCAAAACCCGCCGTCGGGGAAACTGCATCCCGTTTTGGATGCCGATTCCGGGGCGCGCTTTCCGCTACGGGCCTCTCGCGGAAACCTCATCCCATTTTTAGCGCCGATTCCGGGATGCGCTTTCCGCCGAGTCCACGGCAGTTTGCTCTACTCTGCCAGATACGCTTCCAGCGCCGGCAAGGTCGCCTCCGCATCGTGGCGGCCGACCTGGTAGATACGCTCGAGCTCATCCGGCTCGCGGCACAGCGACGGCACCTTCACCGATTCGCTCGGCCGCACCACAAAGACCTCGCCGGCAGCCTCACGACGCGCCAAGTCATCGAGCGTGGCATTGTAGACCTCATGCCGATGCTCAAGCGCTGCGACAAACTCCGGATAGTGACGGAACACGCGACGCAGCATGGGCATCACGCTGTTGGGCTGCTTCACAAAGCCCGCCGGCTGCGTGAGTACCACGATATTGCGGTCATACCCCTGCGCAAACAGCCATGCGCTGGGAATAGAATCAGCCACGCCGCCATCCAGGTACTTACGGCCCTCAATGGCGACAGGGCGCGTCGCCACGGGAATCGCCGATGACGCCCGGATCCACTCGATATCGTGCTCATCGCCATAGGGCAGGTCGTGGTAGACGGCCTTGCCCGTCTCGATATCGGTACACACGCACGTAAACCGCATGGGGCAGGCGCGATATGTCTCCAAATCGATGGGATCGCGCTCGATGGGCACCTCGTGATAGGCAAAATCGGCATTGAACATATCGCCGGTCCGCAGCCAGCTTGCTACACCCGCATAGCGCTTATCGGCACAATAGGCCTTGTTATAGCGAATGGCGCGGCCGATCTGGCGCGATTTAAAGTTGTAGCCAAACGCCGCGCCCGCCGAGACACCCACCATATGGTCGCAAGTTAAGCCGTGCTCCATCCAAACGTCGAGCACGCCCGCCGTATACATACCGCGGTAGCCGCCTCCCTCGAGTGCCAGCCCCACCGTGCGCGTCGTATTTGACTGTGCCATGCGACCATCTCCGTCCCCACAAATTCAAACGGGACAAGTATACCCGTCAACATATATCGTCCCAGTCGCATTTTTATCGAACATCGCATCGTCGCGCTACCGCCTGTCGAATAATAGCCGCCCACAGCATGTGCACCCATATATAATTGTGCACTATTGTTTACACTACTCAGCTGTTATCAACAGCGAACATTAGCCGGCAAATTAACTCAACAACGCGGCAAGGCGGGGGCCTGGATACATGCAAAGCGCTGAGCAACGATGCATGTACACAACGAGCTCGCCCGACGCAATCCGCCCCGACCTCAGAAAGCCGCTTAGAACATGGATACTGTCAGTAATTACACCGAAACGCTCGAAAGACCGTCCGTGACCTTCTCGAGCGGCAGGAGGATCTGATCAGGACTGCCTTTACCGACCAGCTTACTGGGCTTGGCAACCGTGGCGGCTTTGCCCGTTCCCTCGAGGAGCTCTGGGAGCAGGACGCCCCCGTTACCATGGCGTTCATCGATATCGACAATCTCAAGCACTGCAACGACGTCTTTGGGCATGACGAGGGCAACCGCTATATCTTGCAGGTAAGTCTCTATCTTAAGCTGTATATGAAGGTGGGCGAAGCGGCGTTTCGCATAGGCGGCGACGAGTTTGCCATCCTATCTACGATTGCAACCGAGGACGACCTCGCCGAACGTCTGAAACACTGCCGAACGGTTCTGCTCAAAAACAACGATTCCGAGATGCCCCGCTCGTTTAGCTACGGAGTGTCACATGCCGACCCCGCCCTGGGCGAAGCTTCCAATCGCATGACGCTCGATGCCGACCATCGCATGTACGACTACAAGCTACGTCATGCCATGCACCTCGATCGACGCAATATCACGCAAGTTCACGCCGACGACTTCGAAATAAGCGATCGTGTTTTTGACGCCTTTTCGATGCTCAACGAGGGCCGTTATTTCTTTATCGAGAACTTGGACAAACATCGCACCCTTTGGTCACAAGGTGCCTTGCGCGATCTTGGCCTTCCCTCGGAGCACATAGACAACTGTCGCGATTACTGGAAAACGCGCGTCCATCCCGACGACCTTGAGGCCTGCATCAACGACATCGACCAAGTCTACAACGGCACCAAGCACCGTCGCGTCATGCAGTATCGTGTGCGCAACGCCGTCGGCGACTACGTCCTTTGCCGTGCTCGCGGGTTTCGTATCGACGGCGACGGAAATGTCCCCTCGCTCTATGTCGGCGAGCTCGTCAACCACTCACTTGCCGAAACCGTCGACGCCGCCACAGGCCTCGGAACGCAGCGCATGCTGGCCAACGCCATCGACGCCTGCCGCCGCGATCGTTGCGAGACAGGGCTTATAGCGGTGCGCGTTCGTGGCACGACAAAGCTCAACGAGCTCTACGGGGCCGAGGCTGTCGACAACATACTTGCCGAATACGCAGGCCGCATGCTGTCGATCACCCGCGGCAGGAGCCGGGTCTACCGTTCACGAAGCGTCCAGTTCGTCGTGCTCAGCAACGACCTAGACCACGAGGCATTCGAGCAACTGACCCGCCACCTTAAAGAGGCCGTTTTCGCCCCTGTTCGAATCGCAGGCGACACCATTACTCCCGTCTGCCTTGTCGTCCCGGCCTTTTACGAGCACTTAACCCATCAAGCGACCGCCGTTTTAGGCGAACTCGACCGTCGCCTTCGCACGGCCGGCGGGCTTGTTCCCAACGACAGCCTCCCCATACCCGAGGCGGAGCGCAAAAGCGCCATAGCCGAACGTATCGACTCGCTCACGGGCCTCTATCGACCCAGCGAATTTATGCGGCGCGCCAACGCATTTCTCGAGGCAAGGCGCAACGGCACCTGGTGCATCGCCACGGTCGACATGGGCCACATGCGCCTGTTTAATGAATGGCACGGCCAGGCCGAGGGCGACCGCGTACTCGCCGATGTAGGCACGGTCCTCAAGGACATCGAGAATGCCGATATGGGCGTCGCAGGGTACTGGGGCCAAGATGACTTTTGTGTACTCATCCCCTTTAAGCACATCACCGTCCATCAAATCTACAACCGCGTTCGTGAGGCAGTAGCCAGGTATGATGGCGGCGTAGGTTTCTGGCCGTCCATGGGCGTTTACCCCATCGACTCCAATGAGGAAATCACCATCGATGCGCAGGCAAAGGCCATGTTTACCAATCGACGCGCAAAAAACGACTTTAAGGAGCGCATTGCCATTTTTTGCCCCGCGGAGTACGAGCGCGAAGTCGCGTTCCACCGCACGCTGACCGAATTCCAGTACGCGCTGTCAAATGGTCGCATCACGTACTATCTTCAGCCCCAGGTCGACATGGAAACCGGCGAGATTATTGGCGCCGAAGCACTCACCCGCTGGATTGACAAGGACGGCTCTCTCATTTCTCCCGCAACGTTTATCCCCGCACTCGAGGAAAGCGGCTTTGTAGTGACGCTCGACAAGTACATTTGGCAGGGTGTCGCCATATGGCTTCGCGAGCGCCTCGATCGCCGTCTTCGCGTGGTTCCGGTCTCGCTTAATGTGTCGCGCGTGGATATCCTTGCCTGCGACGTTGCCGAACATATGGGGGCGCTCGCCGCCCAATACAACCTACCGCCCGAGCTCATGCGTATCGAGATCACCGAGACGGCTTATACGGGAGAATCCGAGGCCGTGGATAAGCTGACCGCGGATCTGCACACCCGTGGCTTCTCGACCTACATGGACGATTTTGGCACCGGCCAGTCCACGCTCGCGATGCTCAAGAACGTCAACGTCGACGTCATCAAGCTCGACCGCACCTTTGTGCCCACCGACCGCGATCAAGGCCGCAGCACGCAAATCATTTCATCGATGCTCGAAATGGCGCAGTCGCTCCATCTGCCCGTCGTGGTCGAAGGCGTCGAGACAAATGAGCAGGCGAACATGCTACGACAAATGGGCGCCCGCTACGCTCAGGGCTTCCTCTACTACCGCCCCATGCAGGCGAAGGATTTTGAGGCATTGCTCGATGGCGGCAATAACAACTGATACGCTCGCGCGCAAAACGCCACCGTCGAAGGGGATATTTGTCTCCATTAGCTAACTTATATCCCCAATTCAAACCGAATTGGGGATATGATACAAACCGTTGTTCCGCCCAAGGAGGTTATCCATCATGAACGAGTCGTATCGCCTGGGCGAGCAATCGATTATTGCCTATCTTCAGCGACTTGCGAACGGCGTCTCGACCGCCGAACTCGATGTTGCCGCGCTGCCTGCTGGGCTACGCGCCGTTGGCGAGCAACTGCAAAAGACGCATGCCATCCTGCAACAAGAGCGCCAGCTGCTTGAGCGCAACGCCTATATCGATCCGCTCACCAACTTGGGCAACCGCAACGGATTCGACCGTCACGTCGAGCAACTCTGGCGCAAAGGCGACCCCTTCACCTGCGCCTATATTGACATCGACCATCTCAAGCATTGCAATGATAGGTTTGGCCACGCCGAAGGCAATCGCTATATTCTGAGCATCTGCCGCACGCTCTCCGAAACCATGGAGCACGATGAGATGCTGTTCCGTATCGGTGGAGACGAGTTTGTGCTCATCTCGCTCTCCGCAAACGAGATTGAACTCGAGCAGCGCTTGGAGCAGGTACGTACCAGGCTGATCGAGGCGAGCTCAGGTGGCAAGGCGCCCATGATCGGCAGCTTTAGCTTTGGCTGCTCGCGCGTCGATCCACTTGCTGGCGACACGCGTCGCCAGATGACAATGGATGCCGATCGCAAGATGTATCGCTATAAGCTTATGCATCGTGTGCAGCAACCGAAAGACAGTGACGCGCCGCAACGCCCAATCGTCGATCAGCTTCCCTGCAACGACCGGGTGTTCCAAGCGATCTCCATGAGCTCCGAGACGCGCTATCCGTTTATCCTCAATCTCGATACGGGAGAATCGCAATGGTCGGTTAACGCCGTGCGCGATTTTGACCTGCCCTCCCAGCACCCTTTTAACTCACTCGACATGTGGCTCGCCCGCGTTCATCCCGAGGACCGCGACAACGTACGTGCCGAGCTCGACATGGTGATTAACGGCACGTGGCACTTCCACTACATGCAGTATCGCGTAATGGATGCCACCGGAAAATACGTGCTTTGCGACTGCACGGGCTACCGCTTGGACGGCACCGATACCGAGCCCGGCATGTATGTGGGCATTATCATCAACCGAAGCTTGGCAGATACGACCGATTCCGTGACCGGCTTGGGCGATATTCACGCCCTGGTCAACGCCATTGGCGAAATGCGTCGCGTGGCGCGCAAGGCTGGTTTGATCGCCATCAAAATCGACGATATCGCTCAGGTCAATGCCCGCTTTGGCTTTGATGCGGGCGACCGCGTTTTGGCAGAATGTGCCGCCTGTCTGGTGGAATGCTCGCGCGGTAAGGGTCGTATGTTCCGCTCGACGGGGCCGATGTTCGTGGCTCTTTTCGACGACTTTGATCCCGAAGAAACCGATGCGATTGCAGAGGAAATCGAGCGGTTCCTGGGTTCGCCCGTGCTCTTTGGCCCATTTGAATATCAGCCACCCATTCGCGTGGCCACGCTCCATCTGGACGGCGTCGACCGTCAGCCCGTTTCCATCTTGAACGAGCTCAAAGCGCTGCTCGGGAAAGCCGTGCAGGTGCCAGGTACCAAACTGGATTAGCACCGCGCCCGCGCCGCCTCCCCCATCGTGCGATAATCCTCTGCAGAAGTCACCAAAAGCAGAGGGAGTTTGTGATGAAGGTTCTTTTGGTCAATGGCAGCCCCAAGGCAAACGGCAACACCGCCCGCGCACTCGCCGAGGTCGCCGAGCAGCTCAATGCCGAAGGCATTGATACCGAGGTGTTTCAACTGGGCGCCAAGCCCATTCGCGACTGCATTGGCTGTGGCCAGTGCGGCAAGCTTGGCGGTCGCTGCACCTTTGACGACGACGTGGTGAACGAGCTCATCGCTGCCGCCAAACAGGCCGACGGTTTTGTCTTTGGCTCGCCCGTCTACTACGCGCACCCCAGCGGCCGCATCCTTTCGGCACTCGATCGCGCATTCTATGCCGGCAGCAAGGCCTTTGCGCACAAGCCGGGCGCCGCGGTCGCCGTCGCCCGCCGTGGCGGCACGTCGACCACCTTCGATGTACTCAACAAGTACTTCACCATCAACCAGATGCCCGTAGTTGCTTCCACCTACTGGAACAACGTGTTTGGCCGCGTGCCCGGCGACGCCGATGGGGATGCCGAGGGCCTTGCCACCATGCGAAACATCGGCAAAAACATGGCCTGGCTCCTGCGCTGCATCGAGGCAGGCCATGCCGCCGGTATCAACGCACCCGAGGCAGATCGCGCAACGACCAACTTCATCAGGTAGAACGGCGGAACAAATACATGAACGTGCAGATTTTTGGCACCAAAAAGTCCTTCGATACCAAGAAAGCACAGCGCTTCTTCAAAGAGCGCCGCATCAAGGTGCAGTTTATCGACCTTAAGGAAAAGGAGATGAGCAAGGGCGAGCTCACGAGCGTGATGCAGGCGGTCGGTGGCATCGACAAGCTGCTCAACCCCAAAGCCAAGGACGAGGAGACGCTCGCGCTCATCCAGCACCTCACCCCTAGCCAGCGCTTCGACAAACTGCTCGAGAACCAGCAGGTTCTAGCCGAGCCCATCGTGCGCAACGGCAAGAAGGCCACCGTCGGTTATTGCCCCGATGTATGGGGAGCCTGGGAGTAGCTTGTGTTATTTGCCGGCGCGTGGGTATAAGAGCAGGCGTTTGGCATAAGATTCAACTGTAAGCCATGTCTAACAAAGGAGGGCACATGCCCAACAAACCCGTGAAGATCATCATGCTTACCGGATACCTCGGTGCCGGCAAGACCACGCTGCTCAACCACATCCTCGCTAACGACGGCGGCATCCGCGCCGCCGTGATCGTCAACGATATCGGCGAGATCAACGTCGACGCCAGCCTTATCGCCGACGGCGGCCTTTCCGAGACCGATGACCTCATCCCGCTCACCAACGGCTGCATCTGCTGCACGCTTTCGGACGACCTGGCCAACCAGCTGCAGGGCATCGCCGATTCGGGCAACTTCGACTACATCATCATCGAGGCCTCGGGCATTTGCGAGCCCATCCCCATCGCCTACACCATCTCGAGCTTCTGCGACGAGGCCAAGGTGGGCGGCGAGCCCAAGCTCGCGCTCGACAACATCGTGGCCGTGGTCGACTGTGCCCGCATGTACGACGAGTTCAACGGCGGTCGCGACCTGCTGGCCGAGGATATCGACGAGGACGACATCGAGAGCCTGCTCATCCAGCAGATCGAGTTCTGCTCTACGCTGATCCTCAACAAGACCGATACCGTGAGCCCTGAGCAGATCGCCGAGCTCAAGGCCATCGTGCGCAGCCTGCAGAAGGACGCCGTGATCGTCGAGGCTCAAAACGGCGAGGTCCCCATGGAGGAGCTGCTCGATACCGACCGCTTCGACTTTATGCGCGCCTACAACTCCGCCGCCTGGATCGAGGCCATGGAGCATCCCGAAGAGCACGACGACCCCGAGGTGCTCGAGTACGACATCGAGACCTTTGTATACTCGCGCCGCAAGCCGTTTGACCTGCAGAAGTTCACCGATTTTGTTGAGCAGGAGTGGCCCGACGAGGTCATCCGCGTTAAGGGTCCGCTGTGGCAGACCGGCGATCCGGACATGTGCTACATGTTTGAGCAGGCCGGCCACCAGATGCGCCTGATGGAGAACGGCCTGTTCGTTGACTCGGCGCCCGAGGGCGAGAAGCAGAAGATCATCGACGAGAACCCCGAGATCATGCAGATTTGGGACGACGAGACGGGCGACCGCATGACGAGCCTGTGCATCATCGGCCGTCACATGGACAAGGATGCGCTCATCGCCTCCCTTGATGCCTGCCTGACTGACTGGCACCGCGCCTAGGTTTATCCAAGCGGGCATTTTTCCGCTACGTAACCGCCAAACCACCACGAAGGTGCCTGTCCCCTTCGTGGTGGTTTTTCGTTCTGAGCCAAGGAGATTCATGTTCAACATTGTGCTGTATGCGCCCGAGATTCCCGCCAATACGGGCAATATCGGCCGTACCTGCGTGGTCACCGGCGCCCGCCTGCATCTGGTGGAGCCGCTGGGCTTTTCGCTCGACGACAAAACGGTACGTCGCGCCGGCCTGGGCTACTGGCAAAACTTGGACGTGACGACCTATGCCGGCTGGGAGGATTTCCTTGCGCGCAACGGCCTCTCCCCTGCCGACGAGCACCTACATCTGTTGACCAAAAAGGCACGCCGCACCTATGCGCAAAGCACCTACCGCGACGGCGACTACTTGGTCTTTGGCAGCGAGAGCTCGGGCATTCCCGAGCCACTGCTTGCCGCGGCGCCCGAGCGCTGCGAGCGCATCCCGATGCTGCGCGATTGCGACTCACTCGATAACGCCGAGGCTTGGGAAGCTCACGAGGAATCGCTGGGGCATACCGAGAACAGCCACGAGGCCATTCTTCAACAGGACATCTGCGGCAACTTCATCAATCCGGACGACTACCGCATCAGCGCACTCAACCTCTCCAACAGCGCCGCCATCGTCCTCTACGAAGCCCTGCGCCAGGCAGGCTTTCCGGGAATGTGACAAACCTGCCATTAGGGGACGGGGTAGAAATGGCAGATTTTTAAACCCTCTAGCTCTTGACAAGCTGGTTTTGGCATCAATGTGACAAAGGGACTGTCCCTTTGTCACATTGATGCTCTAAATAACGAACCATTGCTTTTAATCAGAATTAACTAGAATAAAATGAAGTTAAACGGCGGTGCGAAAGGAGAGCCTTGTGGAATATCTCGAGAACCCGTTTACCCCCAGTTTTGGCGAGGTTCCTGCCCATCTCGCTGGCAGACAACAGATTATTCGGGATTTGGACCGTGCCTTCTTGAGCCAGCGCAGGCGCCCAGAATTGACCTCGATTTTCTCAGGCGCGCGTGGAACCGGTAAAACCGCTCTCATGTCGTCGCTCGCGACAAGGGCGGAATCCCACGGCTGGATAGCCGTAAAGACGACCGCGCTCTCGGGAATGCTTGAGGAAATCGAGTTCGGGGCGAAACGTGCTGCCGGCCATTTCATCGACCCGTCTAACAACTTCGAAGTCACTGGGCTTGGAATTGCACCGCTCGGCAGCATTGAGGTCAATCGCGTTCACGATGCCTCAACCTGGCGCTATCGCATGAGCGACATCATCGACCAGCTCAACGAGGCGGGCACCGGTCTGCTCGTCACGGTTGACGAGGTGGACCCGACACTCAACGAGATGATTCAGCTCGCAGCGACGTATCAGCACTTTGTGACCGATGGAAAACGCGTCGCACTGCTCATGGCGGGACTTCCCAACAACGTCTCGACGTTGCTGAACCACAAGACGGTCTCGTTCCTTCGCCGCGCCCAACAATATCATCTGGGTCGCATTGCCGACTATGACGTACGCGAGGCCTTGATTCGCACGATCCAGGAAAACGATCGCCTGGCAGATGCCGAGGGAATCGATAGAGCCGTTCGCTCGATCTCTGGTTTTCCCTTCCTATTGCAACTCGTAGGCTACCGTGCCTGGGATCTCACAAGCGATTCGAAGGAAATCTCGTCGCGCGACTTTGACCTGGGAATCAAAATCGCGCGCGACGAGATGGACGACCGAATCCTCGCGGCAACCTATCGGGAACTCACTGCAGAGGACAAGCGATTCCTCATCGCCATGCTCGATGACGAGGAAGAGTCCACCACCGCTGACCTTGTCGAGCGCCTTAAGCGTTCGCCACAGCAGGTCTCCCGCTACCGACGCCGCATGATAGATGCCGGCATCATCGGGGAACGAGGACGAGGGCTCGTCGCATTTGAATTGCCATTCTTCCGCGACTATCTCGCGGCTCAATGCGTGAAATAGACATCAATGAGGCAAAGGGGCTGTCCCTTTGTCACATTGGCTATAGATAGCGGCCGGTAATGCTCTTGGAGCAGGCTGCGATGTCGCCCGGCGTGCCGGCGCAGACGATTTGCCCGCCGGCGTCGCCACCGCC
>UQIL01000038.1 GCA_900541025.1 uncultured Collinsella sp.
GCACCAATGACAATAAGTACCGCCTAGACTTTGAGGAGCGCTATCCCGGCGCCAAGCCTGTCGAGGTGAACTAGTCACATGCGACGGTCTTAAACGACTAGTCATTAAAGAACGTCCCCAATGACTGCCTAAAAAACGAGCGAGGATCGCGGGGTCCTCGCTCGTTTTTGTTTTAGGTGATGTTTCGACCGTGCGGCTACTTGTCGGCAGCGGTCTTTTTGGTAGTCGACTTCTTGACCGTCGTCTTTTTGGCGGTCGTCTTCTTGGCAGCAGTCTTCTTTGCCGCCGTCGTCTTCTTTGCCGTACTCGCCTTGGTCGCAGTTTTGCGGCCGCGAGCCGGCTTCTTCTCCTTGGTCGGGCAGTCCATGTTGACGCAGATGCGCCACGGACCGCGCGCCGTGTTGACCACCACGATGGGGGCACCGCACTCGGGGCAGGTCTCGCCCGTCGCCTCGAGCTTGCCACGCGCCGGCAGCGGATAGCTCACGCCGCAGTCATCGTAGTTGGTGCAGCGAATAAAGCGCTTGCCGCTTTTTTCGCTCTTGTGCGCGATCAGATCGCCATGGCGTCCGGCCTCGGCACACACCTTGCACTCGCCCACCTTAAGGTCAGGCTCGTAGTTGGTGGGACACGTGGGGTTCACGCAAATCTCGAAGGCCTTCTGGCGGAACGGCTGACACTTAATGCGCGGCGCGCCGCACTCGGGGCACACGGCGGCCTCGCCCTCGAGCGGGCTCACCTTGACGCCGCTCGGCACCGGATAGGTCACGTCGCAGTCAGGCCATCCCATGCAGCCGATAAAGCTGCCACGGGTCTTGGCGCTCGTCTTCATAACCAGGTCCTTGCCGCACTTGGGGCAGGCGCCCACGCGCGCATCGGCCGTGACGGCGTCGCTGATGGCGTCGCCCAGCTCCTGCGTATGCTTGAGCAGCTCGTCGAGCACACCGGCCAGCAGCGCACGCGAGTGTGTCACGACATGCTCTTCGGTATCCTCGCCGCGCTCCACACGGGTCATATCGCCATCGAGCTCGCTGGTCATATCGGGGCTCGTGATGCGCGGGGCAAACTGCGTCAGCGCGTCGATGATGGCGATGCCTAGCTGGCTCGGCTCAACGGGATCATTTTTGAGATAGCGCACGGCGTACAGACGCTCGATGATGCTCGCGCGCGTGGACTTGGTACCCAGGCCGCGCTTTTCCATCTCCTGAACGAGCTTGCCCTGGCTATAGCGCGCGGGCGGCTCGGTCTGCTTGGCCTCGAGCTTAATGTCGAACACGTCGACCGTATCGCCCTGCTCCAGCGGCGGCATCTGCTCATCGCGCTTAAGTCCATACGGATACGCCTCGCGGAAGCCCGGAGTCACGAGCACATCGCCCGAAGCCACAAACGGCTCACCGTTCACGTCGAGCTCGAGCTTGGTGTTCTCGATGGTCGCGGGACCCATAAGCGTCGCCAGGAAGCGACGGGCGATGAGGTCGTAGAGCTTGCGCTGGCCGCCGTCGAGCGTGGACGGATCGCCCTCGCCCGTGGGATAGATAGGCGGGTGGTCGGTGGTCTCGACTTTACCGCGCGTGGGCTTCATGGGCCCAGCGAGTACCTTTTTGCACACGGGCGCCAGCGCCGGGTTGATCTTTGCCAGGTCACTCACCACGGCGCCCAAATCGAGCGTCGCAGGGTACACGGTATTGTCGACACGCGGGTAGCTGATGAGGCCCGCCATGTAGAGGGACTCGGCGATGCGCATGGTACGCGCAGGCGAGATGCCCTCGGCAGCGGCGGCGGCCTGCAGCGAGGTGGTCGCAAACGGCGTGGGCGGCTGCTGCTTGCGGGAGCGCTTGGTCACCGCGGCGACGGTTGCCGTCGCGACGCCGTCAACATGGCCGTACGCCGTCTCGGCAGCATCCTTGTCGGTAAAACGCGCCGTCTTGTGTGCAATCTTAAAGCGGTCGTCCTCGGCGGCGCCCTGCGCGGCACCCATGCCGCGAATCTGCCAATAGTCCTCGGGCACAAACGCCATGCGCTCGCGCTCGCGCTCGACCACCAGGGCGAGCGTCGGCGTCTGCACGCGGCCGGCAGAGCGCACGTTACCAAAGCCGCCAAACTTGGCGAGCGTCAGATAGCGCGTGAGCACCGCGCCCCAGATGAGGTCGATGTGCTGACGGCTCTCGCCGGCGTCGGCCAGATTCTGGTCGAGCGTGACGAGATTATCGAAGGCGTGCGTGATCTCGGCCTTGGTAAACGAAGAATACTGGGCGCGGGCGACCGGCAAGTCGGGCGCAACCTCGCGCACCTTGTTGAGAGCGTCCGAACCGATCAGCTCACCCTCGCGATCGAAGTCCGTGGCGATGATGACGCTGTCGGACTTTTTAGCGAGGTTCTTGAGCGAACGAATGAGCTCCTTCTCGGCCGGCAGCTTTATGACGGGCGCCCAGGTGAGATAGGGCAGGCTCTCGAGCTTCCAGCCCTTGATGGAGATACCGTCGGCAAGAAACGGCTTGCGCTTGGTGTCGTAGGGCGGACGAGCCAGGCCATCGGGCATGTCGGCCGGCAGCATCTCGCCGTCCTCGGTCACCGAATACCAGCCCAGCTTTTTATCGAACAGCACGCTGTCGCAAAAATCGGGCGCCAGGATGTGACCGGCAAGGCCGATGGTCACGCACTCCTCGCCCTTCCACTCAAAACGGTAGATGGCGGTGTTGTACACCTTGTCCTTTTTGGGCTTGCCCGTGGACAGACGCTCGGCGATCTGACGCGCGGCGTCGTTTTTCTCGGCGATGATGAGCTTCAAAAGAGGCTCCTATCTCGTGTCTTTGCGGCTACGCCCGCCCGTATGGCGGCCGACTTACGCCCTTGCTTGCTCGATCTGCCCGATGAGCCAATCGCACCAGGCATCCATGCCCTCGCCCTTGCGCGCGCTCACGGCAAACCGCGGCGCCTGCGGATTGAGGTCATCGAGTGTCTTAGTATACCTATCCATGTCAAAATCGAAAGCCGGGGCAACATCGACCTTGTTGAGCAGCTGCGCGCCGGCATGTTGGAAGATGCCCGGGTACTTGATGGGCTTGTCGTCGCCCTCGGGCACCGAGAGAATCATGATGGACAGGTTCTCGCCCAGGTCAAAGTCGACCGGGCAGACCAGGTTACCCACGTTTTCGATAAAGATGACGTCGATGTTCTCCAGACCCACAGCCTGGTCGAAGGCATCGACAGCCTCCATGATCATGTTGCCCTCGAGGTGGCACAGGCCGCCCGTGTTGATCTGGATGGCGGGCATGCCGGCTTCCTTCATGGTGATGGCGTCGACGTCCGAGGCGATATCGCCCTCGATGACGGCGCAACGCAGGCCGGCCTTGTCGCGCAGGCGCTCGTTGGTGCCCAAAATCGTGGTGGTCTTGCCCGAACCGGGGCTCGACAAGACGTTAATCACATAGGTGTTTGTCTCTTTAAATCGCTGACGCAGTTGATCTGCCAGGCGCTCATTGCGCGACAGAATCGGCGACGCGATATCAATCGTTTTCTCGGCCATACTTAGCGCTCCTTACTTTGGCCCCTTTATACCCCATCACTAGATGGCTAGCGGGCTAATCGTCGGGGGTTTCGATTTCGATACTCGCGATATCGAGCTCGCGGCCGTGCAGTAGGCGCACGTTGGCACCACCACACTGGGGACAGCGACAGTGGAAGCGATCGTGGTCGAAAACCTCGCCGCAGTCCAGACACTCGCTTTGTGGATGGACTTCCTCCACGGCAAGCTCGCAGCCGCGCGTGAGCGGGTCCTCGTCGCGAAACGTCTCCCACGCAAAGTCAAGCGCCTCGCGCACGACCTCGGTCATATCCCCGATACGCAGCGTTACCAAAACGGCGCGCGAGGCCCCCGCCCCACGCGCCGCGCGAATCACTGTATCGAGTATGCCGTTGACAATGCCAACCTCGTGCATACCGATTTACTCCTCGTCGCCCTCGTCGTCCGAGAACAGGTCCAGACGGCTCACGAACAGGCCCTCCTTGCCCTCGCGCGCGGTAATGACCACGCGCGCGATAGCGAGCGAAATCTCGTAGAGCGAAAGCAGGGCGCCGTACATAAGGCCCAGGGTGACAGGCGAGCCGTCGGGCGTGATCACAGCCGAACCCACGAGCAGGCCTACGTACACGTAGCGCCAGGCACTGCGGAAGGCCGCGTAGGACACGATGTGGAAGACGGACAGGTAGAAGATGATGAGCGGCAGCTCAAACGCCACGCCAAAGCCGATCATAAAGAGCAGCTCCATGTTGACGTAGTTCTCCAGATCGGGCAGCGCCGTAGCGACGGCCGAGGTCTCGCCGATGAGCCACTCAAAGCCCGCGGGAATGATGATGAAATAGCAGAAGATGGCGCCCAGGAAGAACAGCACCGTCGAGGCGAGCACCGTGGGCACGACCCACTTGCGTTCGTTGGGGCGAAGCGCCGGCAGGAAAAACGCCAGAATCTGCCAGATGATCATGGGCGTGCACATGACCACGGCCATCTTGATGGCCAGCGAGAAGCGCAAGCCAAAGCCGCCGAGCGTGGTGGTGATGTAGAACTTACCGTCCGGCACAAAGGAGCGGATGGGGTCTTCCAAGATGTCGAGCACCACGGGCGTGGCGAAATACAGCACGATAGCGGCGGCAAAGACCGATACGACCACGATGGTCAGGCGGCGACGGAGCTCTCCCAGGTGATCGAAGAGCGGCATACGCGCAGGTCCGATAGGCATTACTCATCGCCTCCCTTCGGGGCGTCGGCAGCGGCATCGTCCTCGGCCTCGAGCTCGCGGGCGAGCTGGTCGACGACGGCCTTGCGCTTGCGGGGACGACGGGCATAGAGGTCAGCCGTCGTGGGCTCTGTCGGCTCGGGCTCCGGCTCTGCAGCAGGCTCGGGCTCGGCGGCATCAGCAGCAACGGCAGGCTCTGCACCCTCGGCCTCCTCGGCAACACCTTCGCCCTCGGCGGCAGCCTCGCTCGCGGCCTTCTCGGCAGCAAGACGGGCGCGACGCTCGGCAAAGGTCTCCTTCTTGGCGGGAGCTGCCGTCTCGGCGGCATCCTCGTCCGCATCGGAATCGTCGTCGGTCGCAGCAGCCTTCTTGGGCTTGACCGGAGCCGAAGCGGCCTCACTCACCGGATCGATAATCTCGGACTGAACAACGGCCGTCATCTTTTCCTGCGTCTCGCGGAACTGACGGATGGCACGGCCGATCGTGCGGCCCATCTGCGGGAGCTTATCCGGGCCAAACAGCAAAAAGCCGAAGACCACGATGATCGCGAGCTCACCCTCTCCAATACCAAACACACATACCTCCAAGGCTCGATGTGAGTCGAGCCCGCACCGCGCCATTCGGCCGGAACTCGTCTATTCATTCGGTCAAGTATAGCGCCCGGACGCCAAAACGTCCGAGCGCATCACAAACATATGCCAAACGGCACGCCCTTTTGGGGGCAAAGATTATGCAGCGGTGATCGAAATCTCCTGGTCGACACCCAACAGCTGGACCACGCGCATCACCGGGGGCTGCACATTGGTGCAGCTAAAGCGCTTGCTGTGGTCGGCCGCGTGGTGCGCGGCGCCCACGAGCACACCAATGCCCGTCGAATCGATGTAGCTCACCTGGGCAAAATCGAGCTCAACGGCCTCAGTGGGCTGCTCGAACGCCAGGTCGATGGCATTGCGCAGGCTATCGGCGTTAGAGATATCGATCTCGCCGGTTACCTTAATGGTGTAGAGCTCTGGCGTGGGGTTGGTGGAAATACCCAAATCCATGTATACGCTCCTTTGTGTATCGAAAGTGCGGATAGTACGGGAAGCCGCGCGTTAGGCGCGCTCGGCACGCGCAAGCTCGGCAGCGACAAGCTTGACGGCCAGCACCAGCACATCGAGCGCGGCCTCCAGGTCCTCGACCGTGGGATAGCTCGGCGCGATGCGGATGTTGGTGTCGCGCGGGTCCTTGCCATAGGGCCAGGTGGCACCGGCCGGCGTGAGCTTGACGCCCAGGTCGGCGCAAAGCGCGGCGACCTTTTGGGCCGAGCCCTCGGGACCATCGAAGCTTACAAAGTAGCCGCCGCGGGGGTGCGTCCAGGTGGCGCAGCCCGTGTCGCCCAAGCCCTCGGTGAGCTTGCGCTCGACGGCCTCAAAGCGCGGACGCAGGAACTCGGCATGCTTTTTCATGTGCTCCTTAACCGCCTCGATGGTGGGAAGGAAACGCACGTGGCGCAGCTGGTTGAGCTTGTCGGCGCTGATGAGGCCGGCCTTCAGGCGCTTGGAGAACTCGGCGATAACCGCGGGGCTCGCACCGATAAAGCCGATGCCGGCGCCCGGGAAGGTGATCTTGGACGTCGAGGCAAAGGCCACCACACGGTCCTCGGTGCCCGCCGCGCGAGCGAGGTCAAAGATGTTGGCAAGTTCGTCGGTCTCGTCGTACAGGTCATGCACGCAGTAGGCGTTGTCCCAGAAGATGCGGAAATCGGGCGCGGCCGTGGGCATCTCGACTAGGCGGCGCACGGTGTCCTCGCTAAAGGTGATGCCCGTGGGGTTGGAATACTTGGGCACGCACCAGATACCCTTGATGGAGTCGTCGGCAGCAACCAGGCGCTCGGCCTCGTCCATGTCGGGGCCGTTGTCGGTCATCGCAACGGGGACATTCTCGATACCCAGATCGGCGGTGATGCCAAAGTGGCGATCGTAGCCGGGAACGGGGCACAGGAACTTGACCTTCTTGCCGTCGTGCGCGGCCTCGTAGGCGTCCCAGGGCTCGCTGCCGCACGAGCCACAGCGCCAGAACATGCCGGCGATGTCGTGCTCAATCAAAAGGCTCGACGAACCCAGCACAAGCGTCTGCTCGGCGGGGCAACCCAAAAACTCCCCTGCCAGCTTGCGAGCCGAGGGAATGCCCTCAAAGCAGCCGTAGTTGGAGCAGTCGACATTGCCGTCGTGCAGATCGGCATCGGCATTGAGGATATCGAGCATGGGTCGAGAGATGTCCACCTGGGAGGGCGACGGCTTGCCGCGGGCCATGTCGAGCGCCAGGCCCTTGGCCTTGACCTCGGCGACCTCGGCCTTGAGCGCCTCGATGGCGGCATCGAGTTCGGTGGTTTCCACCTTCTGGTAGATCGTCTGCATGGGTGCGACCTTTCACGAAGCGGTACGTTGCAATTCTTCTAAGTATAGACCGCCACCGTCGCAACGTTATGAAGCCGTGATAGATTAAGTCTATCGCAATGAATTACGAATCGCCGCGCATGCCGGCGTGGAGCGCCCAAGGAGGCACTATGGAGTACGGATCGTTCCAGGCCGAGGAATTCGGCGACCTGCAGCGCCTAGTCGACGGACTGTTTTACGACCGTCACGCCATCGACCGCCTGGATCTGATCGTACAGGCCGAAATCTTGGACCTGGCACCCGATCTCATGGAAATCGTGAACCTTTTGCCGCCCGGCTATTACGACCGCCAGTCACTTTGCGACCAACTCAACTCCGCTTTGGCCGCCCACGGCTGGGGCGCCATCTACGGCACCGTGGAATGAGCCTCGAGGCCGACGATTTGGCCCGTTTCCCGACCCTGGCGAGGCTTGTTTTAGGGCTTGTGGCCAAAAAAGGGCAAATATGAGTACTGTTACCTTTTTAGTAGCAGCGATTAAGCCCCCAAATCGGCGTTTTTTCGCCTGGATTTTCTTTCCGAGTAGTAGCTATCGCCAAATTGGAGTCAAGCGATTACTCGTTAACATACAGATAGCATGATTGTGTTCATTATTTTCCGCACCTAAAATGAAACGCCGTTTGTGACAGTACTCACAAACGGCGTTTTTTGACCACTGGCGTGTCTGGCAGGCGGCAAGCACCACCCGAATCCGCATTTTGAACGCGCCCGAATCGGTTCTGGAGCCGGTTTTCGCGCTCTTACTCGTCCTTGGGCGCGGGATGCTTGCAGATCACACTCATGTAGATCATGCCAAGTACGGCCGCGGTAACAGAGCCGGCGAGAATAGCGGCCTTGGCGGCCAGAACCTCAAACTGGGCCGTCGGGAAGGCGAGGCCGCTGATGAGAATCGACATCGTAAAGCCGATGCCGCCCAGAATGCCCACGCCGGCAATCATGTGCCAGTTAACGTTATGCGGCAGCTCGGAGATCTTGAGCTTGACCAAGGCGAACGTCATGCCAAAGATACCAATCGGCTTGCCCAGCAGCATGCCAAAGTACACGCCGAGCGTCACCGGGTCGGTGAGCAGCGTGCTCATGTCCACGCCCACTAAGCGAACCTGAGCGTTTACGAACGCAAAGATCGGCAGGATCACAAAGTTGACCGGCGTGGAGATCAGACGCTCCATGCGGATGAGCGGCGGGGTCACGCGGTGCATGACGCGCTCGACCTTGGTGGTCGAGACGGTAAAGTCATGCTGGCCCAGGATGTGTGCCTCGTCATCGTAACGGTCATCGAGCAGCGGCAGGCACTCGCCCAACCAATCGGTGAGGCTATCGAGCTTGACGCCGCACTTGGCCGGGATGGTAAAGGCCAAGATGACGCCAGCAAGCGTGGCATGTACACCACTCTTGAACATGCAGAACCACAACAGCAGACCCAGTACCGAATACGGGGCAAGGCGGTAATGCTGCGTCTTGTTGAGCCACACGAGCGCGCAGGTCACAAGCGCGGCGGCGCCCAACCAAAACGGATTGGGGCTCTGACCGTAGAAAATGGCGATGGCGGCGATGGAGATGAGGTCGTCGGCGATGGCGAGCGTCGAGAAGAACACGCGCACGCCGTTGGGCACGCGATTGCCCAAAAGCGACAGCACGCCCAGCGCAAAGGCAATATCGGTTGCCATGGGAATGGCCCAGCCGTTGTGCGCGCCGGCATGGTTAAAGATCAGGTAGATGCAGGCGGGAACGACGACGCCGCCCACGGCTGCCAGCATGGGAAGCATGGCCTGACGCGGGTTTTTGAGCTCGCCGACCGTCATCTCGTACTTAAGCTCAATGCCCACCAACAAAAAGAAAATCGCCATGAGGAAGTCGTTGACGAAAAGCTCAACGGTGAGACCAGCCGTAAGGTTGCCCAGACCCACATACAGCGGGGTCTCCAAAAAGTGATGGATGGCCTCGTAGGCATCGGTATTGGCGCAAATGACGGCGGCGATGGCGGCAATCACCATGACCGCGGCGGAAATCGTGCCGTTCTCGGCGATGCGCTCCCAAATGTCGTGACGTTCAAAGCGCTTGCGCTCACGAACGTTGAACAGCTGCTCAGTTGCTGCCATGGGCGGCTCCTTTCACGGGAAAGTTCCCGTCTTAAAAAAGCACGGCCCGCCCAAGTGGCGGCGCCGCGCTCTAACGTATTACGCTTGCATCTAGCCTACCCTGCACGACAAGCACGCAGGCGTGGCCGAAAAGCGGAACCACAGGTTGAACATTATTTGCTCAACGGCACGGGCACACCTGTCCGAGAGACGACGCGGCGCCGTGCACAAAAAACGACCGGAGCGCGGGGCGTCCGCGATCCGGTCGTGGCGTTCGGTCAACTAAACCTAGCAGGCGGCCATGATGGGGGCAGCGACCTGCTTCTTACGGGAGAGGACGCCCGGCATCCAGACGCCGTCGTGCTCGTCGGCAATGCCCAGGCCCTTCTGAGCAGCCTCGGTCTCGCCCTCGAGCAGGACCTGCGAGCCCTCCTCCATGATGTCGGTGATGCACAGGACAATGCCGTCGGCACCCTTCTCGGCGGCGTAGGCGCGCATGGCCTCGCGAATCTCGTCGATCATGCCGAGTGCACGGGTCTTGTCGACGGTCTCGTACTGGCCGATGAGCAGCTTCTTGCCAGCGGGCTCGAACATCTTGATGTCGTTGCCGACCATCTCGGCTGCAGTGAAGGAGCCGGACGGACGGGTGAGGAAGACCTCCATGCCAAACTTGACCGGGTCGACGCCCACCTGCTCGCCGAGCTTGGCGGCGACGGCGCGGTCGACATCGGTGGTGGTGGGGCTCTTGAGCATGAGCGTGTCGGTCATCATGGCCGAGAGCAGCAGCTTGGCCTGAACGTCGGAAAGCTCAACGCCGAGCACGCCGGCGAGCTTGGTGACGATAGTGCAGCTGGAGCCCCAGGGCAGGCAGATGTAGTGCAGCGGGCCGGCGGTCTCGAAGTCGCCGATGCGGTGATGATCGACAACGCCAAAGACCGTGGCGTCCTTAAGGCCGGCGACGGACTGGGCAGACTCGTTGTGGTCGGTGAGGACGACGAGCTGACCGGCCTCGACGGAATCAATCACGCGGGGCTCGGCAATGCCGGCGTCGGCGAGCAGCTTGGCGGACTCGGCCGGAAGCTGGCCTAGGGCGCAAGCCTCGTAGGTGTTGCCGGCATACTCAACCTGGTTGAGCAGCTGGGACAGGACGACGGCGCTCATGATGGCGTCGTTATCGGGGTTCTGGTGACCAAAGACAAGAACGTTTGCCATGGATATCCTCCACTTGATATGTGTACTTGGACGTAGCTATGGTAGCACGCCGATGCCGAGCCTTCGCAGACGGAAGGGCCACGGTATATTTTGGGGCGCAGGCACGGGGGCCAAGGCTGTCCCTTTTGCACCATGTTGGTGCAAAGTAACCTGTCCCCCTTGCACCAGCTATTTACCGGCGGCGCGCAGGGCTACGTAGGCGGCACCGATGATGCCGGCGTCGTTTCCGAGCGAAGCGACCTTAATGGGCGTCTCGCGCGAGGCGGAAAGCGCGTACTGCTTAAAGTACTCGCGAGCCTTGTCGAGGTAGACATCGGCCGAGGCGGAGGCGCCGCCGCCGATGAGGAACATCTCGGGATCAACCACGTTGGCAATAAGCGCCAGTGCGCGGCCGAGGTAGTCGGCCATGGTATCGGCAGCTGCCAACGCGAGCTTGTCGCCCTCGCGGCAGGCCTGGAACACGTCCTTGGAATCAGAAGGCCCGGTGAGCTCAATGGGCTCGACGCCCGCTTTCTCGCACTCGGCAAGGTAGTTGCTCACCACGCCGGTGGCGCTGGAATACTGCTCCAGGTGGCCATGGCCACCGCAGCCGCAGGTGCGCTCTTCAGCCGGGTTCAGGCACATGTGGCCAATCTCGCCGCCGGCGCCCACAACGCCCGATACCACGTCGCCGTTAACGATAACGCCGCCGCCCACGCCGGTACCGATGGTGACCATCACGACGTTCTGCACGCCCTTGGCAGAACCGAGCCAGGCCTCGCCCATGGCAGCGGCGTTGGCATCGTTCTCATACTTAACGACCGCGTCGGGACAGTGCTCCTGAATGGCGATCCTCAGCTCGGGCAGGTTAATGGCAATGTTGGCCTTGACCTTGGCATCGCCCGATGCCGGGATGGGGCACGGAACGGCCAGGCCAATGCCTGCCACAAAGGCACGCGGAATCTGCGCCTTGGCGACCACCTGGTCGATAGCCTCGGTCACCGCGGCAAAGCCCGCAGCGTCAACGATGGGAGGCGTAGGCACACTGGCCTTGGCCAGCAGGTTACCGTCCTCGTCGAACAGTCCTTCCTTAACCGAAGTGCCGCCGACGTCAATGCCGATGTAGTATTGCTTAGGTTCCATGGGAGCCCACCTTTCTCGTTTAAACATTGCCTGTATGGTACCGCTCCCAAGGCAAAAACCTACCAAAAAGGGACAGGTTTGTTTTTGCAGGTTTTATCTGGGGAAATGCAGAGCATGAGATTCGGTTCGCTGGCCGCTATATCGGTTCGGTCCTGTCCTCGGACCGATCATTCCTCAACACGACACTACTCAGATGTTTATCATTTAAAACGCTCTGATTTTACAAGCGGGGCGTCTTTTGATTTTATCGTTCTCGAACTTTTCAATAACTCAATAGAGATACTTAGGCGTTGACTATACTTTCTTTTATTCTCAATCAAGTTGGAAAGGAGGTTCCTTGATTCCCAAATACGAGGCGATAGCTGCAGATATTCGTCGAAGTATCGAGGATGGCGCTCTTAAACCGGGCGACAAGCTTCCCACCGTCGTTGAGTTCTGCGAGCTCTATAGCGTTTCCAAAATCACCGTCAAACGAGCTATTGAACAAATCACCGAGGAAGGCCTTATTACCAGCCGGCGCGGATCGGGTACCTACGTTAAGGACACGGCGGGACTTCCCGGCCAGGCGTTTTTCCAGGGCAAAAACGACCGTGCCCAAGGTTTTTCGTATGAGCACCGCGGGGAGAAGGTGACCTCGGTGGTCTACGATTTCTCGATCGTTAATCCACCGGCGGACATCGCAGCCCAGCTGGGAATTGCCGAGGATGACTTTGCCTATCACGTCGTGCGCGTGCGTCAGGCCGATGAGAAGCCCATCGTTATCGAGTACACCTACATGCCCCTCGAGCTGATTCCGGGGCTGAAAAAGAAGGACCTGTACGGATCGCTCTACCGCTTCATCCGAGAGCAATGCGGGCTGAAGATTTCGAGCTTTCACCGTACCATTCGCGCCGTGGCAGCAACCGAGGAAGAAGCCGAGCGTCTGGACACCAAACCTGGCTCTCCCCTGCTCGAGCTCACCCAGATTGGCTTTTTGGACAGCGGCGCCGCCTTTGAGTATTCGGTCTCGCGCAACGTTGGCGACCGCTTTGAGTTGCACAACGTAACGTTGGCATAGGTTTTTGTAGTCACGCGGGCGCTCGTTTTGAGCTGTTTTGTGCAACGCCCGCGCAACATAATGGGGGTATGAACATGTCCGATTTGATTAAACTGACGCCGATCTTCCACGAGAAGATCTGGGGCGGCCGCCAGCTCGAAACCGTATTTGGTTACGATATTCCCGAAGGTCCCATCGGTGAGTGCTGGGCCATCTCGGCCCATCCCAACGGCGACTGCCAGATTGCTGAGGGACCGTACGCCGGCCACACGCTTTCGTGGCTGTGGGCCGAGCACCGCGAGCTCTTTGGCAACTGCGAGGGCAAGGAGTTCCCGCTGCTCATTAAGATTCTGGACGCCAAGGACGACCTTTCGATCCAGATTCATCCCAACGACGAGTACGCCGCCGAGCACGAGAACGGCAGCCTGGGCAAAACCGAGTGCTGGTATGTGCTGGACTGCGAGCCCGGCGCCACAATCATCGTCGGCCAGCGCGCGCATGACCGCGCCGAGGCCGCACAGATGATCGAGGAAGGCCGTTGGGGCGACATGCTCAACGTACTGCCGATCCACAAGGGCGACTTTTTCCAGATTGATTCCGGCACTGTGCACGCCATCAAGACCGGCACGCTCATTTTGGAGACGCAGCAGTCGAGCGACGTGACGTATCGCCTGTACGACTACGACCGTCCCGGCACCGACGGCAAGCTGCGCCCGCTGCACATTGAGCAGAGCCTGGACTGCATTAACTTTAACGCGCAGGCCCCGACCGACGGCACCGTGACCGCACCCGAGGTCGACGGTGTGACCGAGCTCGAGTCCAACCCCTGCTACACCGTCGATCGCGTGCGCGTGGACGGCAGCAAGACCTTGGACCAGCGCTGGCCCTTCATGTGCCTGTCGGTCATCGACGGCGAAGGCACCGTCTGCGGCGACCCCGTCCACAAAGGCAGCCACCTGCTGGCTCCGAGCACCGTCGGCTCCATCGACCTCGAAGGCAAGATGGAACTGATCGTCTCGCACCTGTAAGCTACCGGTCCCCGAGCGCTCGCCGGGGCGGGGCGCGGGGTTTGGTCGCCTGCTCGGACAGTCCTGCTCGCACGGAGAGCACATTAAGTGCTCTCCGGCTCGT
>UQIL01000039.1 GCA_900541025.1 uncultured Collinsella sp.
GGGCCGAAGGCCGCCTGCGGGGCGCGTGCCCGCAAACGTCCGCGGGCACGCGCGCCGCAGGGCTTGTGCTCGCCGTGGCGCTTCCGCTTGCGTGTGGGCTTTTGACCTGGGGAATCCTGCATCTTTGCGGCATGGTTCACTCCGGCTTGCGCTTCGTGGCCGAGGCATGGGTAAGCTATCAGATTCTCGCGGCATGCGAGCTTCGCCGCCAGAGCCTGGCCGTGGCCCGCGCGTTCTCGAAGGGCGGCCTTGTCGCGGCTCGCGAAGCCGTCGGGCTCATCGTGGGACGCGACACGTCTGTTCTCGACGAGCAGGGCGTTGCGCGCGCCGCCGTGGAAACGGTGGCGGAGAACGCGAGCGACGGCGTCATCGCGCCGCTTTTCTACCTTATGATCGGGGGTGCGCCCTTGGGCATGGCGTACAAGGCGGTGAACACGCTCGACAGCATGGTGGGCTACAAAAATGAGCGCTACATCGACTTCGGCTGCGCCTCGGCGCGCCTCGACGATGCGGTGAACTGGATTCCCTCGCGCTTATCGGCCCTGCTCATGATCGCCGTGTGCCCGATCGTCGGGCTCGACGCGCGCGGGGCGGCGCGCATCTGGCGCCGCGACAGGCGTCGCCATGCGAGCCCCAACTCGGCGCAGACCGAGTCAGCGTGCGCGGGCGCGCTCGGGCTGCGCCTGGCGGGACCCGCGGTGTATTTCGGCAAGCTCGTTGAGAAACCGACGATAGGCGACGCGTCCCGCGAAATCGAGTGGGGCGACATCGCACGGGCGACAAGGCTCATGCTCGCCGCGTCCGTATGCGCGCTCGTCGTCTTCGGCGCCGCGCGCGCGGCGGTCGTGCTCGCCGTGGGGGCGATGGCATGAGGGAAGACCACGCCGCGCCCCAGGCTGCCGGGGGAATCCTGCGCGCCCGTACGCATGGGGGCAGCTCGCAATCGCTCGGCATCGCTTGCGAAGGGGGCGCCTCCGACCTCATTGACTTCTCGGTGAACGTGAATCCGGCAGGCCCCTCGCCGCGCGCCGTCGCCGCAGCTTGCAAGGCGCTTTCTCGAATCGACGCCTACCCCGATAGGGAAAGCCTCGCACTCGTTCGCGCCCTAGGGCGCGCCCAGGGCATTCCCGAAGATACTATCGTCTGCGGCGCGGGCGCGTCTGACATCATCTGGCGGCTCGCCGCGGCGGTACGCCCGAAACGCATCGTCGTGTGCGCGCCGACGTTCTCTGAATATGCGGAGGCGGCATCGTACTACGGTGCATGCGTGCAGGAGTTCCCGCTCTCCGAGGCGGATGACTTCGACGTGCCCGCCTCCTTCGCCCGCGCGATCGAGGGGCCGGGAGACGTGGCGTACCTCTGCAATCCGAACAACCCGACGGGGCGCCTCGTCGACCCCCGCGTGATCGATGCCGCGGCTTGCCGCTGCGAGCAGGTGGGCGCACTGCTCGTCGTGGACGAGTGCTTCCTCGGATTTGCGCCCGACGCCCGCGAAAGGAGCGTGGCCGCACGCGCCGCGTGTTCGCACCATGTGGCCGTGCTCTCCGCGTTCACCAAGCTCTACGGAATGGCAGGGTTGCGGTTGGGGTATCTGATCAGCGGAAACGCCCAACTCATCGAGGGGATTCGTCGGGCGGGGCAGGCGTGGCCCGTCTCCTCGGTCGCCGAGGCCGCGGGCATCGCCGCCCTGGAAGACGTCGAATACGTCTCGCGCACGCGCGATGTATTGGCGGGCGAGCGAGCGTGGCTTTCCCACGAGCTCTCCTCGCTCGGGCTTTCCGTCGTGCCGTCGGATGCGAACTTCCTTTTAGTCCGCACGCCGGCGAAAGACATCCCCGAGCGCCTGTATAAACAGGGGGTTTTGGTCCGCACGTGCGACTCGTTTTCGATACTGTCCCGTTTCTGGTGCCGTGTCGCCGTGCGCACGCACAAGGAGAATGCCCGGCTTGCGATGGCGTTCAGCCGCGCGCTTCGGGCGGAAGGCGCATCGGGCGAAGGCGAACCCGACGAACGGGGCGGCGCTTCTTGCAGCGGCGCTATGGCGGGCGCGGATGGCCGAGGCTCGGCGAAGGAGGTCGATACCCGTGGGTAGGGCGAAGCCCATCATGATCCAGGGCACCATGTCGAACGCCGGGAAGAGCCTGCTTGCGGCGGGGCTGTGCCGTGTGCTTTCGCAGGACGGCCTGCGCGTGGCTCCCTTCAAGAGCCAGAACATGGCGCTCAACAGCGGTGTCACGGCCGACGGGCTCGAGATGGGGCGCGCTCAGATCATGCAGGCCGAGGCGTGCGGCATCGCGCCCGACGTGCGCATGAACCCCATCCTGCTCAAGCCCGAAAGCGATCACCGAAGCCAGCTCATCGTGGCCGGCAAGGCGCAGGGAGCCTTCGCTGCGAGGGACTACTTCGCGCGAAAGAAGGCGCTCATGCCGCAGATTTTGGAGGCGTTCGATTCGCTCGCGGAGGAAAACGACGTCATCGTCATCGAGGGCGCCGGCAGTCCCGTCGAAATCAACCTTGCCGAAAACGACATCGTCAACATGGGGCTCGCGCGCGCCGTGTCCTCCCCCGTGCTGCTCGCGGGCGACATCGACCCAGGCGGGGTGTTTGCCCAGCTCTACGGCACGGTCGCGCTCCTTGCGCCCGAGGACCGCGCGCTTTTGCGGGGGCTTATGGTGAACAAGTTCCGCGGCGATGTGGAAATCCTGCGTCCGGGTTTGGCTCCGCTCGAGAAAATGTGCGGGGTTCCCGTCGTGGGGGTCGTGCCGTATCTTACGCTCGACCTGGACGACGAGGACTCGCTCGCGCCGCGCCTAACTGCCCGCGAGGCGCGCGGCGTCATCGACGTCGCCGTCGTGCGCCTTCCGCATCTGTCGAACTTCACCGACTTCGACCCGCTTTCGCGCGTGCCCGGCATGGGCGTGCGCTACGTTTCCTCGACGACCGATCTGGGCCGACCCGACCTGGTGGTGCTTCCCGGCTCGAAGTCCACGGTCGACGACGCGCGCTGGCTTGCGGCTAGCGGCATCGGAGCCTGTGTACGCGCGCTTTCGGGCGCGGGCACGCCGGTGCTCGGCATATGCGGAGGCTACCAGCTTTTGGGAGACGAGCTTTCGGACCCGCACGGCAGGGAAGGCGCTGGCACCGCGCGCGGGCTCGGGCTCATCCCTGCAAGTACGGTGTTCAAGGAGGAAAAGCGCCTCGCCCAGTCGGAGCTGCGCATCACGGGCGCCCAAGGCGCGTTCTCGGTGTGGAACGGCATGACGGCGCGTGGGTACGAGATTCACGACGGAGAAACGACCGTCTCCTGCGCCCCTGCGGGCACGAATGGCGGCAAACCAGAAGGCGCGGCCTGCGGAAACGTGTTCGGAACCTATCTCCACGGCCTGTTCGACGAACCGGGGGTGGCGCTCGCCCTCGCGCGCTCGCTCGCGCGCATGCGTGGCCTGCCCGAGAGCGTCGTGGGTGCTGCGGGCGCGGCGTCCGCGGCCGATCACCGTGCGCGCGAGTTCGACCGCCTGGCCGACTCCGTGCGCGGGGCGCTCGACATGGAGTATGTCTACCGCATTATCGAGGAGGGCGTATGATCCACGTGTATCATGGCGACGGCAAAGGCAAGACCACGGCGGCGATGGGCCTCGCCCTTCGCATGCTCGCCGCAGGCCGCCGCGTCGTCGTCGTGCAGTTCCTGAAAGACGGCGAAAGCGGGGAGGTGCGCCTGCTCGCCGAGCATTTCGGCGTGCCCGTGTTCGCGGGGAAGGCGTCGGACAAGTTTACCTGGTCCATGACGTCGGAAGAACTTGCCGCGACGCGCGAGCTGCACGATGGGAACCTCGCTTCCGCCCTCGCCGAGCTCGAGGGCGCGCAGGAGGGGCTGCTCGTGCTCGACGAGGCGCTCGACGCGCTTTCGAAGGGGCTTGTCGACGAGGCGCTCGTGGACCGCGCGCTCGATATGTCCGCGCGCGGCGTCGAAGTAGCGCTCACCGGGCGCGCGCCTTCCCGCAAGATCGTGGAGAAGGCCGACTACATAACCGAGATGCGGTGCGAGAAACACCCCTACGAGCAGGGGATATGTGCAAGGGAAGGAGTGGAGTACTAGATGGATTCCAAGGAGATGGCGCCCGGCGACATCGAGCGGCGCAGCTTCGAGATCATCACCGAAGAGCTCGGCGGCCGCACGTTCCCGCCGCTCGAAGAGCCCGTCGTGAAGCGCGTCATCCACACCACTGCTGACTTCTCGTACGCCGATTCCCTCGTGTTCACCCATGACGCCGCGCACTGTGCGCTCGACGCACTGCGCGCAGGGGCCACGGTGCTCACCGACACGAACATGGCGCTCGCAGGCATAAGCAAGCCCGCGCTCGCTAAGATCGGCTGCCAGGCCGTGTGCTACATGGCCGACCCGGATGTCGCCGCAACGGCGCGCGCCGCGGGCACGACTCGCGCCGTTGCGAGCATGGACAAAGCTTGTGGCATCGAGGGTCCGCTCATCGTGGCCGTCGGCAACGCTCCCACAGCACTTCTGCGCCTCGCCGAGCTCATGGACGCGGGGAAGATCTCGCCCGCGCTCGTCGTTGGGGTGCCGGTTGGGTTTGTGAACGTGGTCGAGGCGAAAGAGGAGCTACTCGCGCGACGCGTGCCGGCCATCGTCGCGAGGGGTCGCAAGGGCGGCTCGACCGTGGCGGCCGCCATTATGAACGCGCTGCTCTACGAGATCACGCGCCCAGGCGGCCCGAAGTGACGGCGCCCGCATCCGCGCCGGCGCTGCGCATCTTCGCCGGCACCACCGAGGGCCGCCTTCTGTGCGAATGGGCGAGCGGGGCGGGCATCCCCGCCCGTGCCTACGCGGCAACCGAGTACGGAGGCGAGCTTTTGGGCGAGCTTCCGGGCATCGAGGTGCATGCGGGCAGGCTCGACGAGGCCGACATGGAGCGCGAGCTTTCCGGCGCGCGCATCGTCGTCGACGCCACGCATCCCTTCGCTACGCTCGCAAGCGGCATCATCCGGGCCGCTTCGCTCGCCGTGGGTGCACGATGCCTGCGCCTTGCGCGCCCGGTCGAGGCGCTACCCAAAGGCGTCGTGTCGGTCGCGTCGATCGCCTGCGCGGCGCGCTTTCTCTCCGAGAACCCGGGTCGCGCGCTTCTCACGACGGGGAGCAAGGAGCTTGCTCCCTACACGCGCGTCGCCGATTTCGCGGAGCGCTTCTTCGTGCGTGTTCTCCCGCTGCCCGGTGCTATAACGAAGTGCATCGACGCGGGGTTTTCGCCGTCGCACGTCATCGGCATGCAGGGGCCCTTCACCCGCGAGCTCAACGAGGCGATGCTTCGGCAGGTGGGCGCCCAGTGGCTTGTGACCAAGGACTCGGGAACCGTAGGTGGCACGGCCGAGAAAATCGCCTCCGCGCGCGACGTGGGAGCGCGCTGTATCGTGGTCGCCCGTCCCGCCGAGGGAGGCGGGGGCCTTTCGCTTCGGGAAGTGGAAGACGCGCTCTTACGGGAGTTCACGCGCTAGGCGCTCGCCGCGCCTAGGGCCCTTTAATAAGTTGCGGTGAAATAGTGTCTGTTTTTGCTGCTTGATAGCATATTCAGTCCCTAATTCACCGCAACTTGTTGGTGGTGGCTTACTGGTAGCGTAGGCACTCCACCGGGTCGAGTTTTGCCGCGCGGCGAGCGGGGTAGAAGCCAAAGATTACTCCGATGCCGACGGAGACGGCGAAGGCCAGCAGCACCGTGGCGATTGAAAAGCTCGGTGTGATTTGCCCGCTGGCACCGAGCTCGCCGAGAACCCCTGATCCTGCGGCAAACATCGCAAGAGCCCAGGCCAGCAGATAGCCAATCAGGACACCCAGCAGACCGCCGGTGATGCACAATGCCGAAGACTCGGCTAAAAACTGCGCGGTGATATCGCGACGACTGGCGCCCAGGGCACGGCGAATACCGATCTCGCGGATGCGCTCAGTCACGTTGGTGAGCATCATATTCATAATGCCGATACCGCCGACAAGCAGCGAGATGCTGGCGACAGCGCCCATGATGAGTGAGAACGCGCCCATAAAGGAGTTGAGTGCATCGATGGCGCTTTTCATGGATGTCGCCGATACACTGTCGTACTCATCCTCCTCCTCGATGCCCTTCATCGCGCGCACCTTGGACTCGATGGTCTTACAAAGCTCATCCATGTCCGTGCCCTCGGCGGCAAGTGCCGTCACGCTGGGGAATGAAGGATTCTCGTCGCTAAACAGCCCGGAGATGGTTTCGCGTGGCATATACAGCGTGAGCGAGCCCATGGAGTCGCTGCCGCCATCAATCACGCCTACAATCTGCACTTCGCCGTTGGACACCTTAATAGTCTTGCCCACCGCGTCCTGTTCGTTGCCGTAAAGCTGATCGGCGCCGCCGCGGCTGATGAGCGCCACGCGCGAGCCTGATTGAGACTCGGCCTGGGAATAGGTACGCCCCGCAACGAGCTTGCTGGCCCCCACGGCGTCGAGCATGTCGCTATCGACACCCTGTGCCATGACGGTATAGCTTTTATCGCCGGTCTTATACTCGGTATACGCGCTGTCGACAATGCCGATCTGCTCTATCTGCGGCACCAGTTTTTGAAGCTTCTCGATGTCCGACTCGGTGAGTTCTTGCGACGAATAGATTTGCACCATGCGTGCCGCATTGAGGCCCAGACTGTTAACCAGGCTGTTTTGGATACCGCCGATGAGCGAAGTCATGGCGATAACCGAGGCGATGCCGATGACAATGCCCAGGATGGTGAGCAGGCTGCGCCCCTTGTTGGCTTCGAGCGAGTGAAGGGCTTCCTGGATGAGATCGCGGGCGCTCATGCCACCACTCCTTTCGGCGGGTTGGCGGAGGCGGAAATCATGGGCAGGCTATCTACGGCGCTGCGCAGGGTCCGCGGTGCATGTGGAATATACGCGCCGTCGTGAATGCGACCGTCGCGGATGGTCACGGCACGGTCGGCCTCGGCGGCGATGCCGGGGTCGTGTGTGATAAGCACGATGGTTTTGCCGCGCTCCTGGAGCCTATGGAAGGTCTCCATCACAAGCGCTCCAGTGGCGGAGTCTAGGTTTCCCGTCGGCTCATCGGCCAGGATGATGGGCGGGTCATTGACGAGGGCGCGCGCGATTGCGACGCGCTGCATCTGGCCGCCCGAGAGCTCGGATATGCGGTGGTCCCAGTGGTCGACGGGCAGCGTGACAGCCTGCAGCGCGTGCACGGCGCGCATTTCGCGCTGGCTACGGGGCACATTGGTGTAGGTCAGCGGCAGCATGACGTTTTCGATAACCGACAGGCGCGGCAGCAGGTTGAAACTCTGAAAGACAAAGCCAATACTCAGGGCGCGAACTTCGGTGAGCTCGTCATCGTCAAGCTCGGCCACGTTGAGCCCTTGCAGGTAGTAGTCGCCCGCCGTCGGTTTGTCCAGGCAGCCCAGGATGTTCATGAGCGTTGACTTGCCCGAGCCCGAAGGGCCGGTAATAGCGACGAATTCGCCGCTCATCACCGCAAGGCTCACGTTGTGCAGGATATGGGCGCAGCCGGCCTCGCTCTCAAAGATGCGGTGCACGTTGCGAATGTCGATGACGGGACGCATTACATACCCTCGTCGGTAGACATGCTGCCCGAATCCGCGCCGTAGCCGCCGTCAGCCGTTGCGTCCGGTCCGGTGTCCATGACGAGGGTGTCGCCATCGCGCAGCTTGGTAACCGGCACGTTGTGGTTGATCTCGTTGCCCTGGTCGTCGCGCTTGACCTGTGTCTTGCCGACTACGGCTTCGTTGTCGTTTTGCGTCACGACGGTCACCTTCACGCGACGGGTTTGCTTGCCCTCGTCATCAGTCGCCACGTTGACGTAATAGTGTTCGCCGTCTTCGGTCATGAGCGCCATCGTCGGCACCATCACCACGTCGTCGAGCTGCTCGGTCACCACCGATACCTCGGCCGTCATGCCCGGCTTCAGGCGCGCGTCGGGCGCCTCGATGAGAATGTCGACGTTAAAGGTTACGCTGCCGCCGCCACCGTTGGCGGCGTCGGAGTTTGCCACCGACGCGATAGCCGTGACGGTGCCCTGGCTCACGATATCGGGAAACGCAGGATACGTGACGTTGGCGCTCTGCCCAACGGCGATCTTGGCGATGTCCTTTTCGCCCACCTGCACGGTCACCTTCATCTTGGACAGGTCGGCGATCTGCATGCACTGCTTGCCGCCGCTCGTATCGCTTTCGCCCATGATCATGCCGCCTGTAACCGTGGCGCCCACTTTGGCATTGAGCTCCACGATGCTACCCGAGCTCGGGGCCGTGACCGTGCGACTGGAGACCTTGGCGTTCGCCTGGTCGAGGTTTGCCTGGGCTGATGCGAGGCTGCGCTGCGCGGCCGATACGGCGTTCGTGTCCGCTGATGCGGCGGAGACGCCAGCCGCTGCGGAAGCTCCCTCGACGTCCGTCGTTGGGGTGGCCTGCGCGGCAGCTGAGGCTTTCTGCGCGTTGGCGAGGTCTTCCTGAGCGGCTGCAACTGCACGTTGCGCCTCGGCAACGTTGCGATCGAGCTCGTCGTTTTTAATGGTCATAAGCACGTCGCCCTCGTTGACGGATTGGCCTGCCTGCACGTTGATCGAATCGACCGTACCGTCGACAGAAGGGGAGACCACTGAGGACGAAATGGGTTTGAGCTGGCCTTTCGCCTCGACCGTTGTGGTAAACGTGCCCTCGGTCACCATGTCGGTCACCGGCCCGTTGTTGCCTGCGGGCCGTGCGTTGATGGCTAAGGTCACGACAACGGCGATGAGCACAATGGCGGCCACGACGCCGGCCGCAATGCCGCGTCGGATGAGCTTTTTGCGTCGACGTTCGGCACGTTTTGCCTTGAGCTTGGCGTATGCCTCTTCATCGGAAATCTCGGCCGCATCGTTCGCGCGTCCGTTCTGCTTATCGGCATGTACGTTTGTAATCAGAGGAATCGTTTCGGTGGCACCTTCGGGCGTGTGCTCGGTATCATCCGGGCCCGGGGTAATGGTGGGGACATTCGGCATAGCGTCTCCTTTATAGAAAGAACCTCGATAATTATATGCGCCCACCGGTTGGGGCGGGCGCATAGGACGGTTTCTTTCGGAACTGTTAGATTGGTCGCAGCGGTTCCATGTTGTAGGAATGCGCGCGTTGCACTACGAGTGGACAACCACGCACAGACCGACTTTGATGCAGTCGTGAAGTGCCTTGGCGTCGGCCAGGCGCAGGTTGATGCAACCGTGGCTGCCGCACCATTTGTACGACTCGGCGTTATCGAAGCTCTTGTCGTTTTGCCATGTAGCGTCGTGGAAGCCGATCATGTTGCCCTCAAATGGCATCCAGTAGCTCACCGGGCTCTCGTATTTGGGCTTACCGGTCTCGGGGTCCTTGGCTCCGATCAGGGTGCTGCCGCCGTCGTTGCTGTTGATTTGCCACACGCCCTCGGGGGTGGCGTCTTCGCCCGGTTTGCCGGAAATAAAGTTGGCCTCCCAAACGATATTACCGTTCTCGTCATAGTAGCGCGCGTGCTGCTCGGACAGGTCGACGTCGATGTATGCCTTCCAGTCGGGCTCTCCCTTTGCGGTAAAGGTGTCGGCCTTCTGGGAGTACTTGATCTCGATTTCGCCGGTCTGCTTGTTGCTAATGGCGTCCTCGACCTGCTTGGCGAGCGAGCTGCTGTCGATGGACCAACCAAAGTCGCCGCCTTCGACGGCGCACTGCTTGCCATCGGCGCGCGTCCACCAGCGAGTGGAGCCCACGGTATTAAAGCCGTTGGCGAGCTCGGCTGCCCAGCTACTGATCTGCGAAGTATCGAGCGTGGGGTTGGCGGGATCGGCTAAGCTGATCCACTGCAACACGGAGCTGCCATCAACCTTGCCGGCATCCTCGCCGTTGAGCTTGAGGGTCACGTTGACGCCCAGGAAGTTGTTGGCGGCATCGCATGCGGCCTGAATCTGATCATCGGTCAGCGTTCCATTGAGCGGCTCATAGGCATCGTTGCCGAGCTTGGAAAGATCTACGGTCTCGGCCAGCGAGGCAAGCTCGAGCTCGGCATATTTAATGACATGCTCGCGGTTGAGTTTTTCGTTGGAGCGCGCCTTCTCGACGGTAAACTTGCCCGCTTGCTCGTCATAGGAGCTTGATGCCTCGAACGTGCCCGAGCGGCCCTCGTTGAAGTCATCGATGGCGGCCCCCAGGTCCTCCTCAAATTGCTTTTGATCAAAGGCATCGGAGAGCATGGAAAGGTCGACATCCTGATCCAAATCGACCTCGTCGGAAGTGATGGTGGTTTTGGTCTTGCCGCCAAAGGATTCAACGAGGCGGACGGGCCACATAAAGAACTCGTTATGGCTAATGATCTCTTTTGCGGCGGCTTCACCGTCGACGATGGGTTCATCGGACTCGGGCTGATAGGTCCAGCTAAAGTCATCGCCCGTGACGGTGAGCTTGTAGTGCTTCCATGCCGAGTTGACCTTGGTGGCGGCAGACGAGGCGTTGGAGAACGAGACATCCACGCCGGCGATGGTTGTGTTGGGGTAGGCGACCTGAGAGAATGCTACAACACCAACGATGTAGACGATGGCGATAAGACCCAGGACGACAAATAGCGTCGTCTTCTTACCGGACTTTTTGTTGTCGGCGGGCTTACCTACGGGGCCGCGGTCTCCTCGAGCATGCGAGGGGGCCTGCTTGGGAGCGTTGCCGTTTCCTTGACGCTGCTGACGCTGCTGGTTTGGGCGCGGCGAGGCGTTTGCTGCACCACGCTGCTGACCGTGACTCGGCGCGATGGGACGCGGCGACTGAACGCCGCCGGTGTGCCTGCTCGGCTGCTGCGGATCGGGAATCAGTTGAGTTCGGTCGTTTTGCGACATCGTATCTATATCCTTCGAGTTTCGCCTTGCGGCTCATCGTGTTTTTACTGGGCTTGCATTATAGCGATTGCCCTGCTGTTTGTGGTACGGAAACGGTGGCATTCAAAAGAGGTGGGACATTTGTCCCACCTTTGAGTCGTTCTTTGCCGCTATCCGCACACACCGCATTTTGCACAGGCCGAAAGTGCGGCCGGAGCCTGCGCGATGCCACCCTTTGCCGTCTCGCGCAGCGTGGCCGGTAAAGCGTGGCCCACCGAGAGCATGACGTGTGCCATCTGGTCAAACGGTACCAGGCTCTTAATGCCGGCGAGGGCGAGTTGTGCCGAGCTAAAGGCCGCTGCTACGCCGATGGCGTTGCGGTTTTGGCAGGGCACCTCCACGAGGCCACCGACGGGGTCACAAACGAGGCCCAGCAGGTTACTCAGCGCGATGGAACTGGCGTCGAGCGCCTGCTCGGGCGTGCCGCCGAGCATCTGCACCAGCGCGGCGGCCGCCATGGCGGCGGCGCTTCCCACCTCGGCCTGACAGCCGCCCTCAGCGCCGGCGACGCAGGCACTCGTGGTGAGGTTGAGGCCGATGGCGGCTGCGCAGTAGAGCGCGTCCATGACCTGCTCGTCGTCGAGCTGAAGGTGATCGGCGAGCGCCAACACGCAGCCGGGCACGACACCCGCGGAGCCTGCCGTGGGGGCGGCGACGATCACTCCCATCGTGGCGGAGCGCTCGAGCACGGCCATCGCGCGGGCCACGGCTTCGGTCTGGACGGGGCCCATCAGGCTTTCACTCAAATCGTTGCGGCCGGTGGCTTCGACAAGCTTGGCCTCGCCGCCGATAAGTCCGCCGAGCGAACGCTGCGGATTGGCGATGGGGGCCGTGGTCTCCTCGCGCATGACGTCGAGCACGCGGCGCATAGCAGCGACGGCGTGGGCCTCGCCGGTCAGACGCGCCTCGCGAACGGCCATGACGGCGCCAATGCTGAGCCCCAGTTCCTCGCACGCATCGAGCAGCTGCTCGCCGTCGTCGAAGATTTCCTTGGCCGAGACGCCGGGAGAGAGCGACGAGGCAGACCCGGGGAGCTCGATAAAGGTCGCGTAATCGATATTGTCGAGCTTGCGTAGCATGGGGTCGACGGTGTCGTCGGGCGCGCCGTCGGTCTCAAAGACGGAGTAGGCCTGGCCGCCCACTTCGGTGCGGTAGGTGCGGCAGAAGGCGATGTTTACGTGGGCGTAGGCGAGCAGGTTGGTGAGCGCGGCGAGTACACCGGGGACGTCCTTGTGCGCCACGAAGAGCGTGGAATACATGCCCGAGATGTCGACGCCGACGCCGTTAATGCGGCTGATGCGCATCTTGCCGCCGCCCAGGCTCTCGCCGCGGACCTGTGCCGTGGCGCCCGTGTCGTCGACCATGTCGATGTCGACGGTGTTGGGGTGGATGGAGGCGTCGTCGCCCTTGATGTCGAAGTGATATTCGAGTCCCTGCTCGCGTGCGAGGTCGAAGGCCTGCTTGATGTTCTCGTCGTCGGTATCGAGGCCCAGGATGCCCGCGACGAGCGCGCGGTCGGTGCCGTGGCCGCGGTAGGTGTGGGCGAAGGAGTTCCACAGGCCAAAGGTGACCTTGGTGATGCGGCCTTCCAGCAGGCTGGCGGCAACTTGGGCGCAGCGCAGGGCGCCGGCGGTGTGCGATGAGCTGGGGCCGACCATGACGGGGCCCAAGATCTCGAATGCCGAGGTCGTAGCTAGTGTTTGCGGCTTGCCTGCCATATGCGCTCCTGTTCTATCCCATCGTCCCGAGGGGCGGGGCATACTCTGTCCCGCCGTTCCGAGGGCTTTAGTATTTGGTCGCCTGCTCGGACAGTCCTGCTCGCACGGAGGCCACATTAAGTGGCCTCCGGCTCGTGCGGAACTCGCGATCGACCAAATACTAAAGCCCTCGGAACTTAGGATACATGGTAGGGGCACGCTTGCTGCAAAATTCATCAGCTGGGAACCTATTCTGCGTCCCATGTCGACTCATCTTCACCACCGGTTAATAAAAAAGAGGTACCGGTTGTTCCGGTACCTCTTTTTGGCGTGTTTCTATTTGGCTTTGGCTTTGGCTCTGTTAGACCAGGATTGACATACATGTGTCCCCACGGTGCCATATCGTTGA
>UQIL01000040.1 GCA_900541025.1 uncultured Collinsella sp.
GGCTGCCGAGCAGGCTGCCCCTGCCGCCGCTGCACCCGAGACCGTGCCCGCGGCCACCGAAGCCGCACCAGAGCCCAGCGACCACCTGGCCGCCATGATGCGCCGCAGCGCCCGCCGTGAGGAAGCCTATGTGCCCACCTCGCAGCTCCGCCGCTTTACCCTGCCCGATTCGGCGCCCATCATGCGCCGCGTCATGGGCTTTCTGTCCGACCAAGCCCGCACGCTCATCCATGCCGGCGTGTCGCGCGACCGTATCTGCATCGATCCCGGCCCGGGCTTTGGTAAGACGGCCAACGAAGACATCGTCATCCAGCGCGAGACCGCCAAGATGGCGTCGCTGGGCTATCCGCTCATGTGCGCCGTGTCGCGCAAGCGCTTTGTGGGCGCCGTCTCGGGCGTGACCGAGGCCGCCGCACGCGATGCCGCCACGTTTGGTGTGTGCCTGGGCGCCATCCAGGCCGGCGCCAACATCGTGCGCGTACATGACGTTGCGGGCTTTGCGCAGTTCCTGAACGGTTACTGGGCCGTTGCCAAGCCGCAGCCGCGCCGCGCGTTTGTGGCCGTGGGTTCCAACCTGGGGCATCGCTGCGACAACATCCGCGCTGCGCGCGACATGATTGCCGAGATTCCGCTCACCTGCGTGTCCAACTGCTCGCGCATCTACGAGAGCGAGCCGGCCTACGAGACGCGCCAGGATGCGTTTGCCAACGCCGTCATCGAGATCAAGACCGAGCTGGCGCCGTTGGTGCTGCTCGATGAGCTTATGAAGATCGAGGCCGAGCTGGGCCGCGACCGCTCCAAAAAGGCCAAGGCAAACGGCCCGCGCACCATCGACTTGGACCTGCTGTGGATGGACGGCGAGACCCACGGCGGCAAGAAACTGCGCCTGCCGCATCCGCTGATCGGCGAGCGCGACTTTGTGCTGGTGCCGCTCGAGGACTTGATGCACGATCCGGCGCGGTTCTTCCGCTACAACGGCGTCGAGGTCAAGGAGCCCGAGGATCGCGTGGGCCATATCGTGGGCGAATTGGGGCGTATGTAGATGATCGAGATAAATGCTGTTGCCGCCGGTACCGAGCTCGACGCGGCGCGTGACGCGGGCCGCGAGGGCATGTCCGAGGGCTGGTGCGCATGGAGCGCGGGCGATGCATCGCTAACGTTTTCGCTGGTCGTGCGCCCCGATGTGAACATGCATACCTTCCACGGCCTGCCGTTTGTGGCCGCAATGGGCATGATGGACGCGCTCGCGGGCACGGCCGCAACGCCGGGCCTGGGGCTTGCCGGCAAGGTGGGCATCCAGTGGCCGAGCGACATCGTGTGTGGCGCGCCTGCGTTTGAGACGTCGCTCGCCCGCGTCGCCGTCAACGGCGGCGCCGGTGCCGCGGGCATGTTCGGTGCCGTGACGGTGGATATTGAGCGCGCGGCGCTGGGCGAGCTTGGCGTGGATGTTGCTGACGAAGCGCTGGTCGAGGCATTAGCCACCGCCGTGTTGACCCGCGTGGACGCCTGGGCGGTTGTCGCCAACACGCCACAGGGTGCTGCCGGTCCGTTGGCTCCCGTGCTGGGCGAGTACTTCGACATGGTGCCGCTGCTCGGTCGCCAAGTTGCGGCGGTGTCGCCCAACGGCCTGCCACTTGCGGTCGGTGTGTTTGCGGGCCTGGACATCTGGGGTCGCGCGACCATTAAGACCGACGCCGGCGAGCAAGAGTTTCCGCCCGAGGCCGTACGCATCCGCGGTCTGTAGCGCGAGGCGCCCGCACCCAAAGACAACGATGACAACGAAGCCCTTCTCGGCCTGCACCGGGGAGGGCTTTCGCGTGACTGCAGGGTGGCATCTCGGTCCTATTCCTCAAAACTGAAAATCTTTCGATTTTGAGGAATAGAATTAAGCCAGCTCGGCCTTTAGCGAGGTATATTCGTTACAGAGCCTATTCCTCAAAACTGAAAAATTTTCGTTTTTGAGGAATAGCGATAAAAGACCGCGAGGAGGCCCCAATGAAACTCATCAATAGAATGTCATATATGGACACGTTGACGAGCCTTATTGGCGTGCCGGACATCAAGGTCATCACGGGCATCCGGCGTAGCGGTAAATCAAAATTGCTCGAGGCCCTCCGCGATTACGTGGAGGCAAATCTGTCCAATTCGAATGTCATCCATATCAACTACAACCTCGATGAGTTCGAGAACCTGCTCGAGTATCACGCGTTGCTCGCCTATGTAAAAGAGCATCGAGTGGCCGGCAAGCAAAACTTTCTGTTTATCGATGAAGTTCAGATGTGCGACGGTTTTGAACGCGCGATTAACAGCCTTCACGCATCCGAGCAGTACGACATCTTCATTACCGGATCGAACGCCTTTTTGCTGTCGAGCGATCTGTCGACGCTCTTTACGGGGCGCACGTTCGAGATTGAGGTTTTTCCATTCTCGTTTGAGGAGTATCGTCTCTATGGCGACGAGGGCGAGGTCGACCGCGACTTCGATGAGTACGCTAGAACCGGCGGCATGTCTGGCTCTTACCCTTATCCACTGCAGGAGCAGCGCTATCAATATCTCTCCAATGTCTTTAAGACGCTCATTGTGAGGGATATCGTGCAACGGCATAACGTGAGAAACGAATCGGCGCTGCTGCGCATTGCCGATTACATGATGGACAACGTTTCCAACATTACGTCGGCACGCAACATTACGGATGTTTTGAATGCGGATGGGCTAAAGATAACGAACAAGACGGTCGGCGCGTACATGGGGTACCTGTGCGATGCGTTTGCCTTCTATAAAGTTCGTCGATATGACATCCGCGGCAAGAAACACCTTAAGAGCGGCGAGAAGTATTACCTGGCAGACCATGCGTTCAAATACGCGCTGCTCGGTACACGCGATATGGACTGGGGTCGCGTGTACGAGAACATGGTGGCCATCGAGCTGCTGCGCCGCGGATATGAGGTATACGTCGGCGTACTCTATAAAAAGGAAATAGACTTTGTAGCAATCAAGCGAAGCGAGAAGCTCTACATTCAGGTGAGCGACGACATCAGCTCGGATAAGACATTTGAACGCGAGATTTCACCACTGCTGAGCATTGGCGACGCGTACCCCAAGATGATTCTCGCCCGCACGCATCACGAGGCCACGGACCGCAATGGGGTGCAGATCGTGGACCTGGCGAGGTGGCTGTGCGACGAGGCCTAGCAGAAAGTCCTATTCCTCAAAACTGAAAAATATTCGTTTTTGAGGAATAGGACCGATGCGTTGCCTAGTTCGCCCCTCGCGCTCGTGCTTAGGCCCCTGTCCTACCCTAGCTTCTGCATGCGGCGGTAGATTTCGCAGATGCCTTTGATGGTGAGTTGGCCGTCGACTATGTCGAAGGCGTCGGTCGAATCGGCGACGATGCTGGCGAGGCCGCCCGTGGCGATAACGGTGGCATCCTCGCGGCCCAGCTCGCGCTTCATGCGCGCGACCAGGCCCTCAGCCATGGCGGCGGCGCCCGTTACGGCGCCGACCTTGATGCACTCCTCGGTATCGCGGCCGATGGCGTGCTCGGGCGCCTCGAGCGGAACGCTGGCGAGCTTGGCGGCTCGGGCGGCGAGCGCGTCCATCGAAATGCGGATGCCCGGCGCAATCGCTCCGCCAATGTAATAACCGTCCTCATCGATGACGTCGATATTGGTCGCGGTGCCAAAGTCCACCACGATTGCCGGCGCGCCGTAGAAAGTCTCGGCCGCAACGGCGTTGGCGACGCGATCGGCACCTACGGCCTGGGGGCGCGCCGCGCGCAGCTTGGTCACCGCGGCCGTCTGCGGCCCGATGACGATGGCGTCCGCGGCAATGCGGTCGGCCACGGCGTGCCACTCGCGCGAGAGCTGCGGCACCACGCCCGCAAAGGCGATTGCGTCGACCGCATCGAGCGAAAGGCCGTACATCTTAAAGAAACCCATCAGGCGCACGTGGATCTCGTCGGCGGTATAGGAGCGGTCGGTGGGCATACGCCACGACTGCACCAGCTCGTCTCCGTCAAACAGGCCCATGGCCGTCTGCGTGTTTCCCATATCGATAGCGAGCAGCATGTCTACTCCCAGTGTTGGCATAAAAGGACGCGCACCATTGTATACGCGCCGCCGACGGCGCTCGGCTGCGATTCGTTTACGGTGATAGGGGCTGAGGGGTTTTAAATATGAAGGAATTATGCTCTACGAGATTTTCCTTGCCGCTTACCGAACTCCCGCGTAATATTCTTTCTTGCGCACATGAAGCGCCCAGACATTGCGGGGTGGAGCAGTCTGGTAGCTCGCCGGGCTCATAACCCGGAGGTCGTAGGTTCAAATCCTGCCCCCGCGACCAAGAACTTGCAGCTCGTCGGCCTAGCCGGCGAGCTTTTTTGTTATTTCGGGACCGTGTTTTCGATCCAATTCTCGGCCTCTCAAACAAAATCTCGATCTGTAACATCTAGACCCGATTTGGGCGGCTAGGTGTTACAGATCGAGATATACCGGTGGGCTTGGTCGTGTTTGTCTAAATCTGTAACACGAGGGACGGTTTTTGCCGAGTTGTTGTTATAGATTGAGATTTTCTAGCAGGCGGGTTTGGTTTGTCTCGATCTGTAACAGATAGGGGCCAAAAGTGGGCCTAGCTGTTACAGATCTAGATTGTTGAGGATGGGCCGAGAGGAATGTCTCGATCTGTAACAGTAAGACCCGGTTTTGTCGCGTAACTGTTACAGATTGAGATAAATCGACGGGCCGCCCCGCCCATCCCCATCCACCTGCCGCCACCTGCTATCCGCCGATTTTCGTTGTGCCGCTGTACCCCCATGCCATATCCTCTAGACAACTACGCGGCATCATCGCCGCCGCGCCTACAAGAGAGGAATGTCCATGACCGCACCTGCATCCAAGCTGCTTCAGCCCATTACGGTTGGCCCCCTTGAGCTCAAAAACCGCATTATGTTTCCGCCGCTGACCACCGGCTACGAGGAGCGTGACGGTTCCATCGGCGAGCGCAGCCTGGCTTTTTACGAGCGCTTGGCCCGTGGCGGCGTGAGCTACATCGTCATCGGCGACGTCGCTCCCGTCATGACCGCAAGCCCCACGCCCAAGCTGGCAACCGACGCCCAGATCCCCACGTTTAAGGCGCTGGCCGATGCCGTCCACAAGCACGGCGCCAAGGTCGCGCTGCAGCTGTTCCACCCCGAGTACGATGTGCCCGGTGTCGGCCGCATGGTCATGGGCTCCATGGCTGCCGCCAAGGCCGCGCAGGAGGCCAAGGCCGCCGGCGACGAGGAGACCTTTGCCGCCAAGATGGCCGAGTCCAACGAGATCCGCAACCAGGCCTACGCCAAGCTGCATCACGACATGCAGCACTTTGTGAACGAGGCGAGCGTAGAGCAACTCACCCAGATCAAGGAGGCCATCGCTGCCTCGGCCGCCCGTGCGCAGCAGGCCGGCATCGACGCCATCGAGGTCCACGGCGATCGTCTGGTGGGTTCGCTGTGCTCGGCCATCCTCAACCAGCGCACCGACGAGTACGGCGGCTCGTTCGAGAACCGCGTTCGCTACGCGCTGGAGGTCGTCGCTGCCATTAAGGAAGCCGCGCCGCAGCTGATGGTGGAGTACAAGCTCCCCGTGATCATGGAGAACCCCGACGGCACGCCGCGCGGCAAGGGCGGCCTGCTACCCGACGAGGCCTGCGAGTTCGCCAAGCTGCTCGAGGGCGCGGGCATCGATATGATCCAGGTCGCACAGGCCAACCACACCGGCAACATGGGCGACACCATTCCGCCCATGGGCGCCATGCCCTACAACTGGACGCTGCCGGTGGCCGAGCGCGTCAAGGCCCTGGTCTCCGTGCCGGTGGCAACCGTCGGCCGCGTGGTTTCGGTCGAGGCCGGCGAGAAGATTCTTGAGGACGGCGCGGCCGACATTATCGCCTATGGCCGCTCGCTCATGTGCGACCCCGACATTGCGCTGAAGGCCGCCACGGGTGAGCCCATCCGCGAGTGCCTCAACTGCAACAAGGGCTGCGTCGACGCGATTCAAAATCGCAAGTACATCTCGTGCGTGCTCAACGCCGAGAACGGCAACGAGGCGACCATCGCCATCAAGCCGGGCGAGGGCGACAAGAAGATCGCCGTGGTGGGCGGCGGTATTGCCGGCCTGGAGGCCGCACGCGTGGCGGCCAAGCGCGGCTACGGTGTGACCGTCTACGAGGCGAGCGGTCATCTGGGCGGCCAGATTGTGCTGGCGGCCGCGCCTCCGCGCAAGGACGAGATCATGCGCTCGGTTGAGTACTACGAGAAGATTCTGCCCGGCCTGGGAGTGAAGGTTGAGCTCAACCATGCCGCTACCGCTGAGGACCTCAACGCCGCCGACGCCGCGATTGTGGCTGTGGGCGCACACGACGTGGTCATCCCCGTTCCGGGCGCCGACTCGGAGAAGGTCGTCTCGAGCTGGGACGTGCTGGCCGGCAAGGTGGAGCTCAGCGGGCGCGTCGCCGTCATTGGCGGTGGCCTGGTGGGCACCGAGACTGCCGAGTACCTGCTGCAGCATGGCTGCGAGGTGGCGATCGTGGAGATGCTCGACAAGATTGCCGCGGGCGAGTCCGAGACCATTCTGCCGCTGATTATGAGCGACTTTGCAGAGCACAACGTGGAGCAGCACGTGAAGACCCGCCTGACCGCCATTACCGACGAGGGCGTGGAGGCTGTTCGCACCACCGAGGACGGCGCCGAGGAGCCGGTGAAGATCGCCTGCGATTACGTGGTGATGGCCGTGGGCTCCAAGGCCAACGCGTTTGACCTGGATGGCGTGACGGTGCCCGTGACCTGCGTGGGCGACTGCTCGGGTGAGCGCACCGCCGACATTGCGAGCGCCATTCGCACGGCGTATCACGCGGCCAACGAGCTGTAGTTGAACATCGCGGCCAGGCGGGGCGGTAGCACGGATCCGTCTCGCCCGGCTGTGTCCCGTCGGGTGTCAATCGGTGCGGGGCCTGCAAGCGCAGCAGGTCCCGCCCTTTTGTTTTGCTCCGGTGGATGGCAATGCGCGGTAATCATGAGGAGTGAGGACGTCTACTGCCTTGCAGATTACTCAAAATTATTGGGAGAGGGGTTAATAACTATATCTTCTATACCAAAGGACATAAAGAGATGCCAATTTTGTTGACAAGCGAATGACGATTAGCTGCGAGTCAGCTACCAGCGTAAATAATCGATAAAGAAATGTCGTAATTTGGTGCCAAATGCCCAGATAACGCCGCGTCTATTTTAATTAACCGCTTTGAGCAAACAGTAAAATGCTACTATCTAACTTGCACGTAAGAAAGCAGATTAACGGTTAAGGCTAAGAAGTGGCAGGTATGTCGGAAGCAACTAGGACTCGCACGCATGCGCCTGAGGTTAGGCAGCGCGCCGTCGAGATCCTCCAAGATGGGGTCGGTCATCGCGCCCTCGCCGCGGAGCTTGGCATTCCCCAGGCCACGGCTCGTCAGTGGGCCCGCGCGTATGCCGTGGGCGGTGCCGACGCCGTTCTCAATGCTGGTTCGCATCATCACACCTATTCGTACGACGTAAAGCTCGCTGTGGTTAAGGACCGTCTGGAAAACGGCTTGACGGTTCGCGAGGCCATGATCAAGCACAAAATTCCCAGCGAGTCTTCGGTCAAGGCTTGGTGCCGTCAGTACCGCGAGAGCGGTGAGGCCGCACTGGTCGATAAGCCGCGCGGTCGCAAGCCGCGCGTTAAAAAGGCGGAATAGCAAACGGGATGGTGCGCCCACAGGGGCGCATTTTTTCTTGCCGCGCCTCTACTCCAATGCGGACGCGCCCTTGCCCTGTACGCCTAAAACTCCCCAGTTGACCGAAAACCTGCCGCCGCTACTCCTCAATTGAGCTATAACGTTAAACAATTGCAGCGTTTTTGCATGGGGGAGTGATGGTATGACGCTACTGTATTTCCTTACCCTGTTTCCGCTGGTACCGGCGCTGGGCATGCTGCTCGCGCGCGGTGACCGCGCTCGCGATGCGGTGGGGCTCATAGGCTCCGGCATTATTATGGCGGTGACAGTTGTAGTCGCCGTCATGTTTTTTGGCACGGGTCCGCAGAGCTTTGAGGTTGCCCCCGGCACCTCGCATGTGCTCTCGATCATCAGCTCCGCCATCGATGTCATCCTGTGCGCCGTCATCCTGTACAACGCGTACAAATATAGGAACGCGCTCACCACGGTGCTCGGCATAGCCCAGCTGGTGGGCTCGCTCGCCTTTGCAGCCATGACGCTGCCCGCGGCCGAAGCCGTCACGGCGACGCCGCTCTACCTGGATTACATGAGTGTGATCATGGTGCTTGCCGTCGGCATTGTCGGCAGCCTTATCTGCGTGTACGCCCTGGGCTACATGAAGGACTTCCAGGCCCACGACGAGCACGAGGCTGCGCTGCGCGGGCAGACCGCGCCCGACCGTCGCCCGCAGTTCCTGGCGCTTATGTTCCTGTTCCTCTCGGCCATGTTCGTCATCGTGACGAGCGACAACCTGGAGTGGCTGTTCTGCGGTTGGGAAATCACCACCGTGTGCTCGTTCCTCATGATTGGCTACACGCGCACGTCCGAGGCCATCAAAAACGCCTTTACCCAAATCATCCTCAACATGCTGGGCGGCATCGCGTTTTTGGCGGGCCTTATGTTCCTGCACTTCAACGGCATGCCGCTCACCATCTCGGGCATGATTGAGCTTTCCGGCGCCGGCACCGCGCAGTCCGCGCTGCTGGTGATGCCGGTCGTTCTGCTGTCGCTCGCCGCCCTTACCAAGGCCGCGCAGATGCCGTTCCACACCTGGCTGCTCGGCGCCATGGTCGCCCCCACGCCCACGAGCGCCCTGCTGCACTCGTCCACCATGGTCAAGGCCGGCGTGTTCCTGATGGTCAAGCTCAGCCCGCTCTACGCCACCTATCCCGTGACGGGCTTTATGGTCACCAGCGTGGGCGCCATCACGTTTTTGCTGGCCGCCCTCATGGCCATCTCGCAGAGCAATGCCAAGCGCGTGCTCGCGTACTCCACCATTTCCAATTTGGGCCTTATCAGTGCCTGCCTGGGCGTCGGCGCGCCCGAGGCCGTATGGGCGGCCATCTTCCTGATCCTGTTCCATACGGTGGCCAAGTCGCTGCTGTTCCTGTGCGTGGGCACGGCCGAGCATCATATCGGCAGCCGCAATATCGAGGACATGGACGGTATGTTCAGCCGCATGCCGCACCTGACGCGTCTGATGATGCTGGGCATTATGGGCATGTTTGTGGCGCCGTTTGGCATGCTCGTGTCCAAGTGGGGCGCCCTGGTGGCGTTTGCCCAGACCGGTAACGTGCTCATGATCATGGTGCTGGCCTTTGGCTCGGCCGCGACCTTCTTCTTCTGGGGCAAGTGGCTTGCCAAGCTTTCGGGCGTCGACCCCACGGCTCAAAACGTTGAGGTCAATGTCCATAAGACCGAATGGATGGCCCTCAACACCATCGCCGCGCTGCTGATTCTGTGCTGCGTGGCGTTCCCGGTTATCTCGAGCGGTCTGGTGTCGCCTTACTTGGCCATGGTGTTTGGCCGCGTGCCGTACGTTATTGGCAAGGACGCCATGTACCTGATGGTGGTTATCGTGGCGTTTATCGCCGTGGTGCTGCTGACTTCATTCCGCGTGAGCAACAAACCGCACGTCAACGTGTACCTTTCGGGCGTGGGGACCGACAAATATCGCCATTTCCGCGGCTCGATGGGACACGAGGTGAAGGCCGAAAAGCGCAATTGGTACTCGGAGGACGCCCTTGGCGAGAAGCGTATTGGCCCCGCGGGTAGCGTCGTGTGCTGCAGCATTATCTTGTTTGCGCTGCTGTGTTGCGCGTGGATTGGGCCCGAGCGACTTGCCATGAGTGCGCCCTCGGTGCTGCGCGGCAAGTATTTTGAAGGTTCGGGCGTCGTGGGCATTTTTATTGGCACCGTGGCATTTGCCTTACTGGCGCCGCTTGTGGGCGGCCTGATCGACGGCGTTGACCGCAAACTTTCGGCCCGCATGCAGGGCCGCGTGGGCCCGCGCCTGCTCCAGCCTTTCTACGATGTGGCCAAGCTGCTGCGCAAGGCCCCCGCCAGCGTAAACACCATGGACGATACCTACATGGCGTGCGCGCTCATCTTTACCGTGGTGGGCGGCGGCATCTTTGTGTCGGGTTCCAACACGCTGTTGTGCGCTTTTATGGTGACCCTCGCTGCGATCTTTGTGGTGTTGGCGTCCGCCTCGACGCAAAGCCCGTTTGCCCAGGTCGGCGCCGACCGTGAGCTGCTGCAGGTCATGAGTTACGAGCCCGCCGTTTTGCTGATGAGCGTGGGCCTGTACCTTGCCACCGACAGCTTCGATTCCATCGCCGTGACGGGGCAGTCGGCCCCCATCATCGTGTACAGCGCGCCCATTTTCCTCGCGCTGCTCGCGGTGCTCACCATCAAGCTGCGCAAGTCGCCGTTTGACCTTTCGTACTCGCATCACGCGCATCAGGAGATCGTCCAGGGCGTCGCCACCGAGATGAGCGGCGGCACGCTGGCCAAGATGACCCTTATGCACTGGTGCGAGACCGTGCTGTTTTTGATGTGGGTGGGCATGTTCTTTGTTTGGGACAACCCGGTGAGCTGGCTGGTCGCCCTGGTCGTGATGGCTGCGACGTATTTTGTCGAGGTGCTGATCGACAACACCTTCGCACGCAGCACCTGGCGCAGCTGCTTTAAGCTCGGCTGGGGCGTGGCGCTGGTGTTTGGCCTGCTCAACCTTATGCCCATCCTCGTCGACGTGTTTATTTAGGAGGCGGCATCCATGGATCATAAAATGTCGCGCTCGCCGTGGGTTATTCATTACGACGGCTCGAGCTGCAACGGATGCGATATCGAGGTGCTGGCCTCGCTCACGCCGCTGTTCGATGCGGAGCGCTTTGGCGTGGTCAACACCGGCAACCCCAAGCATGCGGATATCTTTTTGGTGACGGGGTCGGTCAATGCCCAGAACCTGCCCGTCGTGCGCCAGATTTACAACCAGATGCTCGAGCCCAAGTGCGTGGTGGCCTGCGGTATCTGCGCGTGTTCGGGCGGCGTGTTCCGCGATGCCTACAACGTGATCGGCGGCGTGGACCGCGCGATTCCCGTGGACGTGTATGCGCCCGGATGCGCCATTCGCCCCGAGACCGTGATCGACGCCATCGCGGAGGCATGCGGCATCCTGGACCAGAAGGAGGCCGTGATGCGCGCCGGCGGCAATCCGCTCAGCGTGGGCGGTGCCGCAACCTGGGACGGTGGCGTTGAGCTGGGCGAGGATGGGTTTGTGGCTGCTGCGGAGGCCGGCGACGCGACCGCCGCTGGCGACGCACCTGCTGGGACACCCGCCGCTGCAAAGGAGGCCGAGTAATGCAAAAGGCTATCTATACCACCGTTGGGATCGACGAGCTCCTGTCGCATGTCCAGGCGCTCAAGGGCGTCGGCGCGCGCTTTGTGCAAATGCACACCGAGCGCAACGTCGACGACGGCTCGTATCGCTTGGTCTATACGTTTATCAACGTTCACGCTGCTCAGGAACATATTGCGCAGGACGGCAGCTATGCGATCGAGAACCTGGTGGTCGAGGGTATCGACCAGTACCAGGAGATTCCGTCCATCAGCTCGTATTATCCGGCGGTGTTTCCGTTTGAGAACGAGGCGCACGACCTGTTTGGCCTTGCCATCACCGATATGCAAATCGACTTTAAGGGCTTTTTCTATCAGGTCTCGACGGCCGAGCCCATGAGTGTGATCACGCCCGAGGTGAAGACTGCGCGCGAGAAGGCCATGAAGGTCCGTGCCGCCGCCGAGGCCAAGGCGCGCAAGGCCGCGGCCGAGAAGGCCGCCGCCGCTGCAGCGGGGGAGGGC
>UQIL01000041.1 GCA_900541025.1 uncultured Collinsella sp.
CCGTCCTCGTCCACGCGCGCACGCTTGGTGTTGAGGTTGTACATGTTCTTGGACCAGTTCTCGATGGTCGAGTAGCGCAGGTGCGCACGCTTGCCCACAAAGAGCTCGACGGCGCCGGCGTGGAGGTTGGCTACGTTGTACTTGGGCGCGGAGCAACCCTCGATAAAGTGCAGGTCGGCGTCGTCCTCGACGATGATGAGCGTGTGCTCAAACTGGCCGGCGCCCTTGGCGTTAAGGCGGAAGTAGCTCTGCAGCGGGAAGTCGAGCTTGGTGCCCTTGGGCACATAGACAAACGAGCCGCCCGACCACACGGCGCCGTGCAGGGCCGCAAACTTGTGGTCGGTGGGCGGGATGAGCGTCATAAACTTCTCGTGGATGAGCGGTTCCCACTGCGGGTCGTGCAGGGCCTCCTCGATGCCGGAGTAGACGATGCCCATCTTAGACGCGGTGTCCTGCATGTTGTGGTAGACGAGCTCGGAGTCGTACTGCGCGCCGACGCCTGCCAGATAGCTGCGCTCGGCCTCGGGGATGCCCAGGCGCTCAAAGGTGCTCTTGATGTCGTCGGGCACCGACTCCCAGTCGTGCTTTTGGTCGGTGTTGGGCTTGACATAGGTGACGATGTTATCCATGTCCAGGCCCTCGATGGAGGGGCCCCACGTCGGGTCGGGAAAACGATTAAAGATCTCGAGGGACTTTAAGCGCAGGTCGAGCATCCACTGCGGCTCGTCCTTTTTGGCGCTGATCTCGCGCACGATGTCGGGCGTGATGCCGGCGTCGAGGCGCTCGAATCCCTCCTCGCCATAGGTGAAGTCGTAGAGGCTGCGGTCGATGTCCGCGACCTCGGTGCGGTTCTTGGTCATTGCGTCGCCCCTTTACGCCTGCTGCTCGGCAGCGGCGGCCTCGGCCTGGGCGCGCTGCTCGGCGGCCTCGCGCTCGAAGGTCTCAAAACCGTTCTTGTCGATCCAGGGAATGAGCGAGGCGTCGTCCTCGCGTACGATGTGGCCCTTGACCATAACGTGGACGCGGTCGACATCCAGGTGTTCCAGGATGCGCGTGTTGTGCGTGATGATGAGCATGGAGCCGTCGCAGCTCTTGCGGTACGCGTCCATGCCGTGGCTGACGGTGGACAGGGCGTCGACGTCCAGGCCGGAGTCGGTTTCGTCCAGGATGGCGAGTTTGGGCTGCAGCAGCAGAAGCTGGAGCATCTCGACCTTCTTCTTCTCGCCGCCCGAGAAGCCTACGCCCAATTCGCGGTTGAGGTAGGCGGTATCCATGTTGAGCTCGGCCGCGAGCTCCTTGACGCGACGGCGGAATTCCTTGCCCTTCATCTCCAGGCCGGGACGGCCGGCGATGCTGGCACGCAAAAAGCTCGACAGCGGCACGCCCGGAATCTCGACCGGGGCCTGGAAGCTCAGGAACAGGCCGGCGCGCGAGCGCTTGTCGGTGGTGAGTTCAGTGATGTCCTGGCCGTCAAAGACGATGCGGCCGTCGTTGACCGTGTAAACGGGGTCGCCCATGACCAGGTGGCCGAGGGTGGACTTGCCGGCGCCGTTGGGTCCCATCAGAACGTGGGTCTCGCCGGCGGCGACGTTGAGGTTGACGTTGTGGAGGATGGTCTTCTCGTCCACGGAGGCGGTCAGACCTTCGATGGAAAGCAGCGGATTTGCGCTCATGCTGTCCCTCTCTGTATATGGTGTACTCATAGGTGTACTAAACCCTAGGAATCTTCTCGGAATAAAGTTACTATGGGTTCGGCGTTAGTCAAGGGAAAACCCGACTAATCCACTCGACTTTTTAGATGTGGGACATAATAATCAGGCTTGTTTGCCCCGCGTGCATAAGATTTGGGACAAACAAGCCTGGTATTTTGTCTCGGCTACGATGAGAGGGTAGGTATGCTCATTTCTTCTAAGGGCCGCTATGCCCTCCGTCTGATGATCTATATCGCAGCGCTTGGTGACGCCGAGGGCAAGATTGCCCTTCGCGAGGTCGCTGACCGCGAGCATATTTCACAAAAGTATTTGGAGCAGCTGGTTCGTCCGCTCATGAAGGCGGGCCTGCTTAGGAGCGTGCGCGGTAAGGGCGGCGGCTACATGATGGCGAAGGACCCGGCCGAGGTGCGCGCCGGCGACATCCTGCGTGCCGTCGAGGGCAGCACGGCTCCGGTGGCGTGCGATGGCATCGACAACAGCTGCACCCGCAGCGATTTGTGCTCGACCGTCAAGTTCTGGCGCGGTTTGGACGACGTGATCGAAAAGTACGTCGACGGCGTGACGTTGGCCGACCTGGCCGCCGTCCCCGAGATCAACTTTGACATTAAGCTGTAGGGCTGCAAATGGCATCTCTCGACAAGGTGTATAAGCAAATTGAAGTTTTTGCTCGGGAATGTGACGCCGAGAAGGTCGTGTTGTTTGGTTCTCGTGCTCGAGGCGACAACTTGCCCAAGAGCGATATTGACATCGCCGTAGCAGGTTGCCGGGATTTCGGCCGTTTCTCATATTTGATCGAGGAACATCTTGATACTCTTTTAGATGTAGATGTCGTCAATCTCGACGAGTCCCTATCGCAGCAATTGCTCGATGAGATTGCCAGGGATGGTGTGATTCTGTATGAAAAAATATGAGAACTTTGTTAGCGCCTTGGCGAATCTTGAGGATGCGCCCAATCAGGATCTCAACAATGATTTTGTTCAGAGTGGATTGATTAATAAGTTCAATCTTCAATTTGAACTGAGCTGGAAGCTCCTTAAGCGTCTGCTCGAGTATGAGGGCGCCACGCTTGCCGCGTCGGGGTCTCCTCGTGCCATCTTGAAGGAGTCGTACCGATTCTACGACTTTATTGATGAGGCGGCCTGGCTAGACATGCTCAGAGACCGCAATACGAACGTCCATATCTACGACAACAAGCTCGCTCAAGATTTGATTCAGCGCATCTTGAACGTCTATATCCCCGCTTTCTGTCAGTTGAGGGACGGGCTGATGGAGCGATACGGCGAGCTTCTGATGGCGCCCGACGACCAGTTTGTCTAATTCCTTAAGATTTCGCGGAGGGTTGTTGCCGTTTACCGAGGGGTTGTTGTGTAACAACAGGCGAGCTGCAATACTTATTTTATCTTTGCAAACTGAACTTTAACTACACCAATGCAGGGAGGATCTTATGCAGCCCAAGCATTCTGCTATTGTCGCGGGCCTGACGCTGGCGCTTTCGTTTGGCGCCGTTTCCGCGCCGGCACCCGCCGCTGCCGAGGAGCCCACGCCGGGCATTGCCTCGGATGCCACCGATATCGATAAGGGCCTTTACACCCAACAGTCCTTCTCGGGCGTGTTGAGGTCGGTTCAGGGTGTCTCGTTTGTCAACGTGACTCCCGAGATGAAGTACTTCACCAAATATGAGAGCCATGGTAACTATAACCAGGGATTTTCGTATGGTGACGGCTACAACGCGCTGGGCTATTACCAGTTCGACCGTCGTTGGTCGCTCATTCCGTTTATGAAGCAGGTTTACAACTACGATTCTGCCAAGTACGGCATGCTCAAGGATGCGATTGATCGCGGCAGCGAGATTTCCAACGCGAGCAATGCCATGTACGAGAACGACCAGCTTACCGAGCTGGGCCATATCGCGCAGGAGGCCTTCCAGGGTGCTTATAACACCGATCCTGCTGAGTTTTCGGCTCTGCAGGATGCGTATGCGTACAACTCGTACTATGCGGTGACCGAGGCGTGGCTCAAGAGCGGCCTGGGTATTGATATTTCGGGCCGCGCCGATTGCGTGAAGGGCATGGTGTGGAGCATTACCAACATGTGCGGCACTGGTGGCTGCAGGGACTTTTTCCGCTGGGCGAATCTTTCCAACGATATGTCCGACCGCGAGTTTGTGACGGCGCTTTCCAACAGCGTGGTCAATAACGTGGCGACCAAGTATGCAAGCCAGCCCCAGTACCACGAGGGCTGGAAGAACCGCTACCGCAATGAGCTCAAGGACTGCCTGGTCTATATCGCCGAGGACGAGGCTGCCGCTGCGAAGGACAACAAGCCCGAGCAGCCCGAGCAGCCGGAACCCGCGCCGGAACCTGCACCGACGCCTGATTCGAATGACGACCCGAGTGACGATCCCAACGATGACAGGATGGATGCGCCCTCGACCGATGCTGACGGTAATGGCTCTGCTGGTGGCACTACCAACGACGGCTCTACCTCGAATGGCTCCGATTCGAACGGCTCTGCTGCGGGCGATTCGTCTTCAAACTTTACCGGCAATACGGACAGCGCCGCCTCTGGTTCGACCGACGCTGGTTCCTCTAATTCTTCCACTGGTTCGAGCGATTCTTCCGCCGATACTGGTTCTAGCAATAACTCTAACTCTGACGCCGTTTCTGATTCCGGCGCTTCCAAGGGCGATTCAAATACGGCAACGGACGCGCCCGTTATTTCGACGGACAAGAAGCCTTCTTTCTCCGTGCAGCTTGGTTCTACGCTGGGCTCTTCGCTGATGGCTGGCGTCAATATCGGCTCGACCCAGAACAAGGACAACTCTGATCAGGTTTCCACGGAAAAGGCCGAAGCCTCAAAGGGCGACTCCAAGGACAAGGCTTCCGAGAAGACCGAATCCGATAAGGGTTCTAGCTCTAAGGAGAAGGACGACAAATCTGCTCAGAAGAAGGACGAGAGCAAGACCGAGAGCGAAAAGAAACAGCCCGAAGACGACGACAAGAGCGGTGCTGACAACCAGGTCCAGGAGCAAAATGACTCCAAAACGGTGACCACTACGACCACGACGACCACCACAACCAAGTCATCTGGCGGCAATATGCCCAAGACGGGCGATCTGATTGTGATGGCGAGCCTTGCCAGTGCAAGCTTGGCCACGCTGGGTGCCACGTCTATTGTGAGTGGCAAGCATAAGCTCGATCAGCAAAAGAAGGCTGCTGGGCAGAACGACTCCGAGGAGTAGTCCCTTTCGGTTGCCCGACAACTAAAGATTCGCAATGGGGGCCGGTGCAGTTGCATCGGGCCCCATTTTGTTGCACAACGATTTGTTATGCCCCCTCAAGGCCTTTGTTCCTACCGTTGCCCGATGCCTTTGCACGGATCCAGCGTTGCACTTGAACTGCTCGCTACAATGGGCTTCGTGCTGCGTTTTAGGGAGAAGTTACGGTGTCTGAACAGGAGTATTGCAACAGTGCCGATACTTTTGGCGTACGGCTTGTCAACCATGTCGATGATGCGGTTTTGCCGGTCGGTGTGCATGATTTTGCCGATGCCATTGGTCGTTGCATGCTGGTTGACAAGACCATGTTTATTGCCGATGTGTTGGACTGCGACGCGTCCGTTGTGGTGTGCTGTCGACCCGAGGGTTTTGGCAAGAGCATGAACTTGTCGATGCTCAGGGCTTTTCTGGAGCGTCCAGCGGTCGGTCGCGCCGGTCGGATCTCGTTTGCCGATGCTCAGATTTGGGATGCGGACGGTGGGCGCTATCGGGATGAGTATGCTTGCTATCCGGTGATATCGCTGGACTTTTCTGGCGCTGCGAGGCGTGGGGCCGCTGTTGCCGGCGTCGTGCACAATGCTCTTTCGGGCGAATGTGTTCGCTTGTTGCCACTCTTGGAAGCTCCGGATTTAGCTCGAGACAAGGTACGTCACATCGAACGCGTTGCGCGTGGCGCGGCGAGCGAGGACGAGGTCGCCTCGGTGCTTGGCGTGCTCATTGAGCTGCTGGAGATGGCCTGCGATGAACAGGTTGTATTGCTCGTTGATGGGTACGACGCGGCGTGGTTGGGCCGTGCGATCGCGAGGGGCGCTTCCGGCGCCGATCCGGCAGGGCTACTTGACCGTGTGCTGTTTGACGCCATTGCTGCCGCGGGCCATTCGCTACGCTTTGCATGTCTGATGGGGGAGTGTCCCGGTCCTGCCGAAGCGGCGCTTTCTTCGCGCGGCTGCTCGTATTGTCTGACGACGCCGCTGTCGGCGTGGTGTGACCGATGTTTCGGTTTTTCGGATGCCGAGGTCGAGGCTCTTTTGAATCATGCTGGGCGCGAGGAATACCTGGATGATGCGCGTGAATGGCTCGAGGGGTATCGGTTTGGCAGGGCCTATTGCTCGAGTCCGGCGCGCGTGATTGGTTTTCTGGACCGAGGCTGCACGGCGCCCGTGCGTGCCGATCTGTATGGATATGCCGATTGCCTGAGTAGGGTAGTTGCCGGGTGGAATCTCGAGCGTCTTTCGGTCTTGTTCGATTTGCTCGAGGCCCATGGGTGCGCTGAGGTCCCGCTTTGTTTGGGCACTGCAGAGCTAGATGTCTCGCCTGACGATGGCATGTGGACAGCGCTATATCTGTCCGGTTTTCTCACGACGGATATGACTGAGGAGCCAGAACATGGCAATCGCCTCCGTGCTTTGCGATTGCCCAATAACGAGCTTCGCCAGGCCTTGCGTCTAGTGATTATTGAGTGGTTTGAGTGCACTGCAAAAGACATTCGAGACGTCGATGCGTTTCGCGACGGGCTGTGCCATGGGAACGAGGATACCGTGAGGCGGGCGCTAGGCCGCATCCTGGGGGATGCGGGAATCGGTGAGACCGACCTAGATGCGCCACTGCCATATCATCTGCTCTTGCAGGGGCTCTGCTTTGGCTTGCCGGGCTATGCCAATCCTGCCTCGAGGCGAAAGTGTGGCGCGGGTCGCTGGGACATCCAGGTTTTTCCTACGGGCGCTGTGTTCGACATAGCCGATACGATCGGTATGCTCGATGAACGTCCGCTGATAACGATCAACATGATGTATGACCCCGGTGTGGATGCGCTGGGCCTGGAATTGCTGGCCGTGCAGGCGCTGCTCGACATAGAGCGCGACGGCATCGACGAAATCCGTGTGCCGCGACCCGGCGTGGGTCGCATGCGCTGGGGGTTCGGTTTTGATGGGCAGCGTGCGTCCGTGGTGTGCCAACGTCTGTAGCGGCGGGCGAAAGCCCTTTACTGTTCCGCGTCCTTCATGGGCGGCATGGGCTTCCAGTTGGGATCCTTGATGATCTTGCGGGCGTCTTTCATGCCACGGCGCAGCGCCGGAATACCGGTCTTAAAGCACTTATCGACCGCAGCCAGGCGAATGAATTCCTTGCAGAAGGTCGCGGCATTGCCCAGGCGGAACAGCATGGGGTGGTAGTCACCGTAGATCTGCATATAGCGAGCGAGGAAGCCTCGGTTGCGCATGATGTAGTAGCGGTTGGTGTCGCTCGTAGAGTTGAGCTGGCGCTTGCCGGCGATATCCCAGTTAGAGACAGCGCGGGCGCGCTTGAGAACCACGTCGGCAACAACGGCGGCGGGGAAGTGCTGGCTGGCCACGTAGCCATAGCAGGCATCGTCGCCGTAGATAAAGAAGCGCGCGTCGGGCAGGCCAATCTTGTCGACCACGCGGCGCGAGAACATGCCGCCCTCAAAGCACAGCTGGTTCATGGTGCGGTAGCCCTCGGGACCCAGATCCCACTTGGCGACAGGGTTTGGAATGCCGAGCGAAAGGATCAGTTGGTACTGCCAAAAGAACGCGCCGCCGTCGAAGTCCAGGCGCGAACCCTGGATGACATCGTAGCGGTCGGTCCACTTGGCCAAGCGCTCGATGCCTTCGGGGATGACGAGCACGTCGTCGTCCATCACCCAGAACCACTGGGCGCCCAGGTCGTAGGCGCATTTAGTGCCGGCGGAGAAGCCGCCCGCACCGCCGCCGTTTTCGAGCTGCGGTGCGTAGATGACGCGGTCGGTGCCGCCCTGCGCGTCGGGCTGCTCGGTGTCGATGCCCCACAGGTTGGCCAAGCGCTCGTTGAATGCGGTGCACGTGGCCTCGGTCTCGCGCGAATTCTCGTTATCGACAATCACGATGCGCCAGGGCGTTGCCGTGAGCTCGGTCATGGAGTCGAACAAGTTGGCCAGGAGTTCCTGGCGCTTGTACGTAACGACGACGATGGCGAGCTTATCGATGGGAGCGGGGAGGGTTGAAGGCATGGGGCAATATATCCTTTCACGCGCGGCGGGCGAGTGCTGCGCGGAAGCTATCGAATACGTCCTTGGGACTGTCCTATTGTAAAGGCTCGGCGCACCTTGGCGGCAAGCTTTGAATAAAACGCAGGAACCTGCCACGGCTGTAGCGGCTTTGGCGTCTGACGGCAGCGTGTCTATTGCCGCTTGAGCTTGCGAGCGATAAGGCTTCTGGCTGCATCGATGATGAGGAGCGCTAAGGCAAAGACGATGCTAATGACGGTACCCGTGACGATACATATAGCTGCCGGGCTGTTTTGGCTGACCAGTATGTTTGCGAGCAACGTATTGAAGACGGGACGCCACAGGCTACTGGTGAGCGACTGCATCACATAGAAACCGAGCGTGGCGGTCGAAAGGGTGACGATGACGCCTGCGGCTCGTGGATTGTCCGAGGCGCTGCGTCGGGTAGCCGCAAAGAGCAGGGAGGTGGCAGCGAGGACAAACGAGATCAACGAGGTTGATTTGTAGGAGAGGGCCGCCATCGCCGCGAGGTTGCCGGTGAAGGAAAGTGCACCTTCTAAGATGATGGCGATTGCTAAAACCGCTACGAGCGACTGCATACCCAAGGAGCGCGCCCTGCCCGAATCCATGCCGTCGGTAACGTCGCGGAGCAGCCCGCCCGCCAAAAACGCGACAACGTAGGTAGCGGCGCTCATAATCTTCTGGAGCCCTGAAAACTCACCGCCGTTTGCTGAGCTCATAGCGGCCAAATACCCGTTAACAACGAATGCGAGGATGCCAACGACGATGACCGCTGCCGTGTAGCTCGTCTTAGATAGTCGGTTCTTGGCCAGCCCAAACAGCGGCGCTAGGCAGACCGTGGCAGCGTAGACCCAAATGAACTCAAGCCCCAGCGTGTACCAGTAGTGTGTGGTCAGGGAAACGTCGGGAATGGGGGAGACGACTATGGACCATGCAAGCGCCACCAGGCAATAGAACGCTGTGGGTAAGACAACCTTGCCAAGACGCTGCACCGTCCGCTGCATCTGCGACGCCCAAGTCGCCCCGTCATTCCATGCACGCGCGGCCGAGGTGATGAGAAAATACCCCGAGATCATAAAGAAGACTTCGTTGGCCCAGCAGCCCAGCAAGTTAATAAAACCGAGGACGCCGGAATAGGGGAAGGCGGCAAGCGGTGCATATTCCGGCATGCCGGCGCAGACTGCCTGGAAGGCCCACTGAAAGGTATGGAAAATCGCGATACCAGCGACTGCGACGAGGCGCAGCGCTTCGATCGATATATTGCGTTCGGCTTTGGGCTGCATGTCTTCCTTTCGTCTCTGGGCGCTCCATGGGCTCCATAGATTATATAAACGCCCGTCGGCGCGCCGACCCTTTGATACCATGAAACGACAGGTATTTCCTAAGGAGCACATTTGTCTACTAACGCCTCTGGCAGCCCTGTTCTGTCGCTGCTTATCCCTATCTATAACGTTCAGCGCTACCTGCGCGAGTGCCTCGATTCCGCCGTGGCGCAGACGCTCAAGGACATCGAGATCATCTGCATCAACGACGGATCCACCGACAGTTCGCCGGACATCATTCGCGAGTACATGGAGCGCGACGCACACGTCAAGATGATCGACAAGGCCAACAGCGGCTACGGCGACTCGATGAACCGCGGCCTGGAGATGGCGCGTGGCAAGTACGTGGGAATCCTGGAGTCCGATGACTTTATGGCGCCCGACGCGCTGGAGAAGCTTGTGTCGGCGGCCGAAGGCTGCAACGCTGATTTTGCGAAGGCGAACTTTGACTTCTACTGGTCCATGCCCGAGGAGCGCCGCTCGCTGCACGAGATGTTTAAGCCCAAGGACTGCGGCAAACCGGTGCACCCAAGCGACACGACACAGTTCTTTAAGCAAAAGCCCTCGATTTGGTCGGCCGTCTACCGTCGTGATTTTCTCGAGCGCAACGGCATCAAGTTCTTACCGACCCCGGGTGCCTCCTTTCAGGACACGTCGTTTGCCTTTAAGGTGATCGCGTGCGCCGACAAGGCCGTCTACCTGCACGATGCCGTGCTTTCGTATCGCCAGGACAACGAGAACTCCTCGGTCAATTCTTCGGCCAAGGTCTTTTGCGTCAATGCCGAGTATGCCGAGATCGAGCGCTGGATCCGAGAGGATTACGCCCGCAATCACGCAAGCGATGACGTCGCGCGCATGCTCAAGTTCAATCAGGTCATTAAGTACGATTCGTATATGTGGAACTACGTGCGCTTGGCGCCCGAGTTCTATAAGGAGTTCCTGGTCCAGATGACTAAGGAGTTCCAGGCCGCCTTGGACGCGGAGGACTTTTCGCTGGACGACCTTAAGCCGTGGAAGCGTGCGAATCTCGCTGCCATCCTCAAAGACCCCGAGGCCTGGGTGGACGAGCATCCGCACTTTGCGACGGACGGCGCCCTGGGACGCGCCAAATACTACGCATCGGTTGGAGGCCCCGGCGTGGTCGCCGCCTTCCTCGTCGAATCGTTGAGGGGGTAGGTTGGCATGGGAGAGGCCTCGACCCCCAAAGCGACCATCGTCGTTCCCGTATACAACTCGGCAAGCTCGATTCAGCGATGCCTCGATTCGCTGTTGGCGCAGTCCGAGCGCTCGATTCAGGTTGTTTGCGTCAATGACGGATCGGCTGACGATTCGTTGCGTGTTCTGCGTCAAATTGCACAGAACGACGACCGCGTGCTGGTGATTGACCAGAAAAACGCGGGCGTCTCGTGCGCTCGAAACGCCGGCATCGATGCCGCTGAGGGTGGCGTCATCTTCTTTGTGGACGCCGACGATTACATCGATGCCCAAACCGTCGAGTGCGTGCTGCAGACCATGTCATCGTCAGATGCCGAGGTCGCCGTTTTTGGTGGCGTCTGCGAGCCCGCCGATGCCGCTCCTAAGCGCGTCCAGCAGCTCATGAGCCCCAAAGCGGGCACCTTTGGCACCCGCGATCCCCAGCTGCTGTTCCACGCGAACGCGCAGCCCTATGCCTGCCGCGCAGCCTTTTCGCGCGCGTTGCTCAATCGCGAGGGCATTCGCTTTGCTCCCGGTTTGGCCTTGGGTGAGGACGTTGTATTCCAGTTCGCAGCCTATGCACTTGCCAACAAAACCGTCGTCATGCCGGACAAGTTCTATCACTATGTGATGGAGAGCGACTCGGCGACGCATGAGTTCAACAGTGCCGAGGCCCGCGCAAAAAAACTCGATGCCCATATGAGAATGCTCGAGGAAGTCTTGGAAGATTGGGCGGCCTACGGTCTTTTGGGCCTGTGCCCCGGCGAGCTGGTCACCTGGTTTTTGGACCTTATCGTGTTTGACTTGGCGCGTCTGGATGCCGATGACT
>UQIL01000042.1 GCA_900541025.1 uncultured Collinsella sp.
TCACGAGCGTGAGCGGGTACAGGCGCGTGCCGGACCCGCCGGCGAGGATGATGCCTTTCATTGGCTATAACCTTTCATTTCTTGCTGCCCTGCGGCCAGCGCGATTTCCGAGAAGGCGGGCGCAGCAATCGACTCCGAAAGCAACGAACTCGCCAAGATTTCCCTCTCGTAGAAGTTGCGACGAAACCATCTTGGCGAGCCGGCTTCCTTCACCAATCTCACTTGCATGCATGAGTTCGTCTGCATGCGTTTCGAGAAAGAAACCGACGGCACGGTTGCGGGCAAACTGTTGGGAAGGCGTCAAGTTATGCGAGTGATAGACCTCGGCACGCGGCTCGTAAGCGACCTTCATTCCTGAGGCGATAAACCTGGCGGCCATAAGCATGTCCTCGTTGGTGTTGACATGATCGAATCCACCGCATTCGAGATATGCGGTCCGTCGATAGGCAGAACAGGTGTCAGATGCAAAAAAAGTCTTAATACCGAGTTTCTCGAGATCACATTTGGAACGAACGGATGGCCGGTCGGGATAGTTGAAACCACGCACCAGCTGTTCAAAACGTCGGGCATCCGCCTTAGGCAGCTGCCTGCCGCTTACGAGAGCGATATCGGAATCATCAAGCATGGGAGCAACAAGCCGCTCCAGGTAATCATCAGAAACAGGCACAGCATCTTGGGTAAGGAAGCATACAAAGTCACCCCTCGACTCCCTTAGTGCCATGTCTCTTGTGGTGCCGTGGTTGAAATCCTGGCGATCAATCTTCAGAAGGCGGACTCTTTTGTGCTGCCGGACCAGCTCTATAGTTTTATCTTCCGAAGCGGAATCAACGATAAGGATATCAACCGGCTGAATAGACTGGTGTTCGAGGGCAATTAAAAGCCCATCGATTTCATGCTCAGCATTAAGAGTCGGAATGATGACGGATATTTCCATCTATCGGCCCGTCCTCTCCTTGCCAAACATGGCGCCGAAAGTGCCAGCAAAACACTTCCAATCCATTCGGAAACAACGGTTCCGCACGTAATGCAATTCGATTTTTTGGCGCAGACCGCTTTCAAATGACGCATCGTTGCGATCCGTCGCCTGCCATAACCCGGTAATTCCAGGTTGAACCGAAAGAAATACAACCTTATCCTCATCAGAAAAATGCATTTCGAGTTCATCACGCGTAATGGGACGAGGACCGATAACGGATAAATCACCATTTAAAACATTAAGAAACTGCGGCATCTCATCGATAGAGCACTTACGAATAAACTGCCCGACCTTAGTGATGCGCGGATCGTTATCGACCTTGCGCTCAATTTCCCACTGATGCAGCTGCTCAAAATTTAAATACTTCTGAACATTGCCAGCATCGGCAACCATGCTGCGCAGCTTAAAGATCTTAATGACCTTGCCATTTTTGCCAATTCGCTCCTGGGTGTACAAGGGACTACCCGGAGACTCTAGACAAATCAGGACGCACACAAGACCCACTGGAATGAATAAAATAGCGATTGCCATAAGACTAAACACAAGGTCAAACAGCCTCTTGACGATGCGGTACCCAAGCGTACCGCTCGGCTTTATCTGATTGAAAGCCAGCGCACCAACCGTTGATGTACAACTCTCTGTTAATTCTTTAGCAGCCACAATAAAACTCACGTTCCTGTCCCCAGGAAACCCCCCCCCATCTATGAATCCAAAAACCAAATGATTTGCCGGTACAACGTCTCCCTTACGTTTTGCTGGGAACGTCGAGCGGTAGCAGCTCCCTAAAACCGGAGTCGCCACCACCCACGTCTACCAGGCACCAGCGCTTATGACGGTCGATCTTCTTTACACGGGCCTCTTGCCCCACCAAGGGCCCTTGCTCTATGTGCAACACGCCGTCTTCTATGCGCGCAACGCTGTTGCGCACCACGCCGTCGTCGTCCAGAACACTGCGGTACCAATCTTGCGCATCGTCCGGCATGGGCATGTACGCCCGCTCCCTACTGCCGGCGATGCGACAACCAAAGCTCAATTGGGCAAGGGCCCTATCGAGCGTGGCGGCATCGTGCGTGGCGACGAAGAAGTATTCCTTGTACATAGGTTTGGTTTGGAGCGACCAAGAGCCGTCCCGCTTAAACCAGAACTCCTTTTGCATTACAAAAGCGTCCTGCATAAGGTTGTGCGGGATAATGCGGCGGACCTTTTCGCAGGTCTCGCGCTCTTTTCCATTGGGGGTGTGGACCAGATACCAGCGAACGCGGCCGTGCTGGCTACTGGTGGTGACGCCGCTAAATGCGCCCGGCAGCTGCTCTTGGCGCCGTGCCGTCTGTTCCATGTTCTCGCCCCCTTCTCTTGCTTTGCGATGCACGCAAATGCAGGGGCGTTTAGAACAGGCTTCTCGCTCGCAGCTAGGCGCAGTCGCAAAAGTACAGGTTTTTGTATCTTTCGACATAGGCAATTATACGAGCAATTAATCAACGATTGCCCAGATTACGCAAAATGTCCTGTCGGTAGATACATCTCCATAGCCCTCTACAAAAACCTGTACCTTTTTGTGCAACAAAAAAAGCCGCTCAACCAGCGGCTTTTCTTATTTCGGCATGAAAAAGGCGACCGCCCTCTGTGGACGGTCGCCTTTGTTAATTGTTGTGAAGTTTGCCTTAGGCGCGAGTCTTGATCTCCTCGGTCACCTTCGCAACAAACTCGTCAACGCTCATCTGAACGGTCTCATTGGAGCGATCGCGGACGGAGATGTTGCCGGCCTCGACCTCCTTCTCGCCCAGGATGAGCATGTAGGGCACGCGGTCGATGCTGCGGGCCTCGCGGATCTTGTAGCCGATCTTCTCGTCGCGGTCGTCGCAGACCACGCGAATGCCGGCCTCCTCCAGCTTGGCGCACACCTCGTGGGCGTAGTCGCGGCTCTTCTCAGAGACGGGAAGCGCCTTGACCTGCACGGGTGCCAGCCAGGTGGGGAACTTGCCCGCAAAGTGCTCAATCAGAATACCGATAAAGCGCTCGATGGAGCCAAAGCATACGCGGTGCAGCATGATGGGGCGCTTCTTGGTGCCGTCGGCGTCCACGTACTCCAGGTCAAAGTTGAGCGGCATCTGGAAGTCGAGCTGCACGGTACCGCACTGCCAGGTACGGCCGAGCGAGTCCTCCAGGTGGAAGTCGATCTTGGGGCCGTAGAAGGCGCCGTCGCCCTCGTTGACCTCGTAGTCCATACCCAGCTTCTCCAGAGCGGTGCGCAGGCCCTCCTCAGCGCGCGCCCAGTCCTCGTCCGAACCCATGGAGTCCTCGGGGCGGGTGGAAAGCTCAACGTGATACTTAAAGCCAAACTTCTGGTACACGGAGTCGATGAGGTTGACCACGCCAACGATCTCGTCGGTCAGCTGGTCGGGACGCACAAACAGGTGGGCGTCGTCCTGGTTAAAGCAGCGCACGCGGAACAGGCCGTGCAGGGCGCCGCGCAGCTCGTGGCGGTGCACCAGGCCAATCTCGCCGGCGCGAATGGGCAGCTCACGATAGGAGTGCGGCTTGGAGGTGTACACCAGCACGCCACCCGGGCAGTTCATGGGCTTAATGCAGTACTCTTCGTCGTCGATGACGGTGGAGTACATGTTGTCCTTGTAGTGGTCCCAGTGGCCACTGGTCTTCCACAGCTGCTTGTTCATGATGAGCGGCGTGGAGATCTCCACGTAGCCGGCCTTGTGGTGGATCTCGCGCCAGTAGTCCAGCAGCGTGTTCTTAAGGATCATGCCGTTGGGCAGGAAGAACGGGAAGCCGGGGGCCTCGTCGCGCATCATAAAGAGGTCCATCTCGCGGCCGATCTTGCGGTGGTCGCGCTTCTTGGCCTCCTCCAGCATGTGCATATGCTCGTCGAGCTCTTCCTTGGTGGCAAAGGCGACGCCGTTGATGCGGGTGAGCATCTTGTTGTCCTTGTCGCCCTTCCAGTAAGCGCCCGAGACGCCGGTAAGCTTAAAGGCCTTGAGCGCCTTGGTGTAGCAGATGTGGGGGCCGACGCACATGTCGATGTAGTCGCCCTGCTGGTAGAAGGTGATGCGGGCGTCGTCGTCCAGGTCGCCGATGTGCTCGACCTTGTACTTCTCGCCGCGCTCCTCCATAAGGGCGATGGCCTCGGCGCGGGGCTTCTCGAACACGGAAAACTTGAGGTTCTCCTTGACGATCTTCTTCATCTCGGCCTCGATCGCGGGGAAGTCGTCCTCGCTGATCTTGACGCCCTCGGGCAGGTCGACGTCGTAGTAGAAGCCGTTGTCGGTCGCGGGGCCGTAGGCAAAGTCGGCCTCGGGGTACAGGCGCTTGATGGCCTGCGCCATGATGTGCGCGGCGGAGTGACGGATGACGTGTGTGACCTCGTCCTGCGGGAGCTCGGCCACCGAACCGTCATTGTAGAGTGCCTTCATGGGTATGTTTTCTCCTCTCGGATGCCTGATGCAAGTGCGTGCGATGCGCTCGGCGTTTTTGACTTGCATCATTATAGGCAGGTTGCCTTGGTATACAAGCGCCCGCCGCACCTTAATGGCACGGCGGGCGATTTTCTACGCATGCTTCATCGTGTGGGCGCGGGGCTGCGGGGCGCGCATGCGGCTAGCGCGTAGTGCGCGGTGCCCGTGGCTTGCGGCCGGCCCGGCGATGGATGCGTTACTGGATGCGAGTTCGGCAGTAGGGGCAGACCTTCCAGTGCGCATCGAGCGGGCGATGGCAGCTGGGGCAGACGTTGCGAACCTGAGTGTCGCACACCGGGCAGACGACGAAGTCCTTCTCGATGGGCGCGCCGCACTGCGGGCAGGTGCCGTACTGGGCAAGCTGGCGCTCGCGCAGAGCCATGTCCAGCTCCTGCTCCTCGCGGTCGGACGCGTAGGAGTGCGGGCGCAGGACCAGGTAGGCGATGAGGCCCACAAACGGGACAAGGGCGATGATGCCCCATGCCACGTAGGCGCTGGCGCCACGGCGGCGAGCGTCGATGAACACATAGACGACCGACAGCACGTACAGGGCGATAATAAAGCCAACAAAGGCATAGATGACGCCCATAAGCTGCGGCGACATGAGCTCAGAGATGTACTTGGACATTGGGGTGTACCTTTCGGAATAATTACAGTCCGGTCAAGTTTACCACGGGGTTTGTTTATATGGGACTACGGTTGCAAGCGGGGCTGGTGCGGACACAAACATCTCAATCTGTAACAGATGGGAGCGAAATCCGGGTTTAGATGTTACAGATTGAGACGAACGGATAACCCGCCAGACTAACGTCTCAATCTGTAACACATAGGACCGATTTTCCCCTCTTACTGTTACAGATCGAGACAAACGGAGGGGCCGTCTGGCAAACATCTCGATCTGTAACATCTGGAACCCAGTTCTTCTGCTTACTGTTATAGAACGAGACAAACCTCTGACACCAGGGGCGGCAGACGAGGTCATCGATGGTCCTGAGTCTCCCCTCGCCTGCCGTTGGCGGGTGTTGCGGGGCTGTTCGCCGCATTGCCGCCGCACTGGGGGTGTGCGGACCGTAGGATGGTCCTATTGACAGCCTGTCAACTTGTCTGGGAGGCACCGTGACAGAAACGTTTGATATCGCGATTGTGGGCGCGGGCATCACGGGGTGCGCCATCGCGCGGCAGCTCGCGCGGTTTGACCTGTCCATTTGCGTGGTCGAGGCGGCCAACGACATCGCACTAGGCGCATCGAAGGCCAACGGCGGTCTGGTGCACGCTGGCTACGATCCGGCTCCGGGAACCGTAAAGGCGCAGGTCAACGCCCGCGGCTGCGAGCTATATGGCACGTGGGCCCAGGAGCTTGGATTTTTGTTCCGCCGTACCGGGTCGATGGTGCTGGGGTTTAACGACGAAGACCGCGCACACCTGGAGAAGCTGCGCCAGAATGGCCTGGCCAACGGCGTGCCCGAGCTGACGATCATTGGTCCCGAGCGCATCCGAGAGCTGGAGCCGCGCGCGAGTGCCGAGGCAACGTGCGCGCTGTGGTGCCCTTCGACCGGTTACGTTGACCCATTTGAAGTGGCCATCGCCGCTCTGGAGAACGCCGTCGCCAACGGCGTGACATTTATGCGGTCCGCGCCGGTGGAAGCGATTGAGGTTGCTGGCGGCGAGGCTACCGACGGGACTGCGCGCTTTACGCTGGTGACGCCTGCCGGCGATGTGCGCTGCCGCTATCTGATCAACGCCGCGGGCAACGGCGCCGCGGACATCTCGCATATGGCCGGCGCCGAGGAGTTCCAGATGGTCTGGCGCCAGGGAAACATCGTGGTGCTGGACAAGGAGCCGCGCGCGCTCATGCCGCTCTACCCCGTTCCCACGCCGGTGTCCAAGGGCGTTATCGTCACGGGCACCGCGCACGGCAACACCGTGATCACCGCGACCGCTGCCGTGCGCGAACCGGGCGATACACAGACCTATGCGAGCGATGTGAACGCGCTACTGACCGGCGCGCGCAAACTGGTGCCCGATCTGGACACGCGCCGCGTGGTGCGCGCGTTTGCCGGCGGACGTCCGGTCATTCAGGGGACCAACGACTTCTTTATTGGGCAGTCGGCCGTGGTGCCGGGGCTGTTCCAGGCGGCGGGCATTCAGTCGCCGGGCGTGGCGAGCGCGCCGGCCATTGCCGAGCGCCTGGAGCACGTGATGCGCGAGGCGGGCGTTGCTTTGCGCGAGCGGGCCGACTGGGACCCGATTCGCCGCGCGCCGGACGACTTCGACCGCGCGCCGCTTGCGCGCAAGGAGGAGCTCATTGAGTCCGACCCTGCATGGGGGCAGATCGTCTGCCGCTGCGAGACGGTGCCCGAGGCCGAAATTGTTGCCGCGATTCGACGCCGCCCGGGTGCGGTTTCGGTCGAGGGCGTCAAACGCCGCTGCCGCGCGGGCATGGGCCGCTGCCAGAGCGGCTTTTGCCAGAGCCGCGTGGTGGCAATCCTGGCGCGCGAGCTGGGCCGCGACCCCAACGAGGTGCTGCTGGAGGACACTGGCTCGTGGCTCGTTGAGGGACCTTTGAAGGGGGTGCGCTAGGATGGCGAGCTTTGAAGTAAATGCCACGATCGCGGCGGACGGCGCCGACGAGGCAGTGCCAACACAGGCGTTCAACGTGGTCGTTATCGGCGGCGGACCCGCCGGCATGGCGGCCGCGCTTTCCGCGCATAAGGCCGGCGCGCGTGTGGCCATCGTGGAGCGCGAACAGCACCTGGGCGGAATACTCCGCCAGTGCATCCACCCTGGCTTTGGCCTATCGCACTTTAAGCAGGAGCTCACCGGCCCCGAGTATGCGCAGCGCTTTATCGACCAGGTGCGCGCGACCAACATTGCGCTGTTCTTGGACAGCATGGTGCTTGGGATTGATTCGGGCGAGTCCACGGAAGACGCCACACTCCACACCGTCACGCTCATGAGCCCCGCTGGCATGTTGCAGCTCACCGGGCGCGCGGTCGTCCTTGCCATGGGTTGTCGCGAGCGCACCCGCAGCGAGATCAAGATTCCTGGCAGCCGACCCGCCGGCGTGTTTACGGCCGGCCTGGCGCAGCGATACATCAATATCGAAAACCTTAAGCCCGGCTCGCGCGCCGTCATTTTGGGCTCGGGTGACATCGGACTGATTATGGCGCGCCGCTGCACGCTCGAGGGAATTTCGGTCGAGGGCGTGTACGAGCTCATGCCGTACGCCAACGGCCTGCGCCGCAATGTGAAAAACTGCCTGGACGACTTTGGCATTCCGCTGCACCTGTCCACCACCGTCACGCGCGTGATCGGGCACGACCGCGTGGAGGCCGTCGAGGTAAGCCAGGTCGACGAGCATCTTGCGCCCATTCCGGGGACCGAGCGCGTTGTTCCATGCGACACGCTGCTGCTTTCGGTGGGCCTGATACCCGAGAACGAGCTTTCGGTTGCCGCGGGCGTGGAGCTGGACCCACGTACGCGCGGCGCCGTGGTGGACCAGAACCTGCAGACGGGCGTTCCGGGCATCTTTGCCTGCGGCAACGTGCTGCACGTGCATGACCTGGCAGACAATGTGACGACCGAGTCCGAGCGTGCCGGTGCGGCTGCGGCGGCATGGGCGTTGGGGGCTGTCGGCACCGCGGCGGGAGTGGCGGACGCAGGCTGCGAGCTCACGGTCTCCCCCGCCGGCATCGCAGGCTACGCACTGCCGGGCCGCATTACGACCGTCGGGCTCACTAAGCTCAACTTCCGCGTACGCCGGCCGGTCGATGCCGCCCGTGTACGTATCCTGGCAGGCGACGAGGAACTGTTTGCAGGCAAGGTCCGCCCGTTCAAACCGAGCGTTATGGAAAGCTTCCCGCTGCCGGCGAAGGTCATTCAGCAGGCGCTCGACCTGGGTACCAGCGAAATTGTCCTGTCAGTCGATCCCGTCGAGGAGGCATAAGGCCATGAGCACAAACACGATCGAGACACTGCGTTTCAACTGCACCACCTGCCCATCCGAGTGCCTCCTGACTGTAAAGGTGGAGCGCGACGCAGACGGCGCCGTGGTAGAGGTGCGCTCCGTGACCGGCAACAGCTGCCCGCGCGGCGATGCATTCTCGCACCAGGAGCTCACCTGCCCCATGCGCGTGCTCACCACCACTGTGGCCGTATCCGGTGGCGATGAGGCGCTGCTGCCCGTACGCACGGCCGAAGCCATCCCGCTGGCACTCCACGCCCAAGCCATGGACCTCATTCGCGGGCTGGTTGTCGACGCGCCCATCCGTATGGGCGACATCGTGCTAGAAGACCTTCTCGGCACCAACATCGACCTCATCGCCAGCATGGACATCGACCCAGCCTAAGCAGCCAATTTGGGACGGGGCTCTTTTAGCTACCCCGCCATCCGCCCCGCCCCTCCTCAATTGCGGTGAAATAGTTCCTGATTTCCGCCAAAACCCCGGCATCCAGGAACTATTCCACCACAACTATCCTTGGAATCGGTATTTAGCCTGTGCCTACTTTAGTGCCATTTCAAAACTATGCCGGATTACGGGGCTGATTCGGAGACCCCCATCCATTCCGGCAATTTTCGATTTTTGATAAGCCTTCTACCTGCGGTTTTAATTTCGCGATTTTTCCTATGGTCATGTAATACAGGTCCAGCCCCGTAATCCGCCATACTTCTGAAACCAGCCCATTTGGGACGGACCTCTTATGGCTACTTTTACCTATCAGCCCGCATGTTTGACGCAGCTAAAATAGCCCCATTACAGTTTGAGTTGTCCGAAAGGGCGGCTCTTTTCCGTTGCACGGCTATACGATTGAGCCGTACCGGTGGTCGCTGGCCGACCGCCCCGGACGGCCGTCAGCCCCTGCCCCGTAGAGGGCCCGGGACGTGTTGCCGCCGGGGCGGGAGGGGCCGCGGGGAACGACTGATAGAGATGTGCCGGGCCCGGACCGGGCCACGGCCGGGTAATGTGGGTGTCGCTTCCGCGGCTAACGGCCGGCTCAAGGGAGAGGATACACCATGCCTGCAGCAGAGACGCCCGTGGCCTACCTGGGGATCGACGTCGGGAAGAGCTCGCACAGCGCGTGCGCGCTCGATGCGGGAGGAGGCGTCGCCTTCAGGGCCGAGCTGGCAAACAGGCCCGACGACATCGACCGGCTGCTCGAGCGGGCCGGCTCCGGCGCGCTGGTCGTCGTCGACCAGAAGCGAAACATCGGCGCGCTGGTCCTCGCGCGCGCCCATGCGCACGGGAACCCCTGCGCCTACCTGCCCGGATATGCCGAGAAGCAGGCCCGCGGGATGTTCCCCGGCATCGCGAAGACCGACGCCATCGACGCCGAGGTGATCGCGCGCACCGCGCTCGGCGTGCCCCGCGCCCTCAGGCCGGCGCCCGAGGAGCCCGAGGGGGCCGCCTCGCTGCGGATCCTGTCGTCGCAGCGCGAGTTCGCGTCGTCCGCCAGGACCCGCGCGAAGAACA
>UQIL01000043.1 GCA_900541025.1 uncultured Collinsella sp.
CAATATTCAAGACTGTTAGGCGAACGGTCAGGCAAAAGAGGATGAAAGGCGGCAAGCGCATGAGCGATAATGCAGCGAACACTTCTGTGGCCGACGCCGTCCCCGCGCCCGACAGCGCGGCAAAGCGCCTGACAGGCGACGAACGCCGTCGCGAGATCCTCGATGCCGTGCGCACCGTAAGCTCCGAGCTGGGCGTGTCGCATCTTTCGGTATCGGCCGTGACCAAGCGAGCCGGCTGTACGCGCTCATTGTTCTACCACTACTTTGCCGATATGGACGCCGCCGTCACCGCCGTCATGGACGAGGCAATCGACGGTTTTATCTCCGAGCTCGAGCAGTGGAATGCCAGCCGCACGGTTGGCGACATCGAAGGCGCACTCGACACCGTCGCCCCGCTCTTCAAGCGTCTGGTCGTGAGCGGCCACGAGCTGCCGAGCACGCTCACCTCGAGCAGCGGTGCGCTCTACGGCGGCTTTTTGCACAACGTGGTCCAGCGCGTGGCGCAGTATATCTGCGACACCACCGTGGTGGATTTTGTCGCCCATCATGAGCTACGCATCGACCATGTCTACGAGACGTTCTACACCCTCATCATGGGACTGTTGATGTATATCCGCACGCACCCCGATGTGCCCGACGAGACGGTCAAGGAGATTATCGCCTCGACGCTCCACATCGAGGGCTATACCGCCAAGTATCCGGAGCGCAAGCCCCAGAACTGACGACATTTGGCCAAACTGTCCGCGATCAGAAGAGGGGCCGCGGGCGTGTGAAAGGAGAGCAGCATGCTGTTCGATGTTTGGGGTAGCGATACCCTTATCCACTGGGCCGGCTGGGCCATGGTCTTTATTGGCCTGATCGTGCTCAACGAGGTCGGCCGCCGCACCAAGCTGGGCGCGGCAATCATCTTTGGCGTGGCTCCGCTGGCCATGACCATCTACTGCATCGCTATCGCCGTGGGCGTTTCGCAGGGTGCCGAGTGGGCGCTCACCAACCCCACCCATGTGTACCAGAACAGCTGGTTCCACTACGCCAAGGTATACGCGGCGCTGGCCGGTTGCTGGGGCTTCATTGCCATTAAGTACCAGTGGGGCAAGATCGGCAAGGCGCATTGGTTCCGCGCGTGGCCGTTTGTGATCGTCGCCATCAACATCATGATTGCCGTCGTGTCCGACTTCGAGAGCGCCTATCACTTCTTTGTCCTGGGCCAGTCCACTTGGGTCACCTCCGAAGGTGCTACGCAGCTGGCCGGCTGGAATAACGTGTTCAACGGCATCGCCGGTATCATCAACATCTTCTGCATGACCGGTTGGTGGAGCGTCTACGCCTCCGAGGATCAGACCGACATGCTGTGGCCCGACATGACCTGGGTCTACATCATCGCCTACGATATCTGGAACTTCTGCTACACCTACAACTGCCTGCCCACCCACTCCTGGTTCTGCGGCTTTGCGCTGCTGCTGGCGCCCACCGTCGCCGCCTTTATCTGGAACAAGGGCGGCTGGATTCAGAACCGCGCCTTTACGCTGGCCATTTGGTGCATGTTTGCCCAGGTGTTCCCGTACTTCCAGGAGGAGTCCATCTTTGTGACGCACTCCACGCTCGATCCCGGCGCCGCCACCGCGGTCTCGGTCGCCGCGCTGGTCGCCAACGTCGCCGCGATCATCTACGTCGCCTACCGTGCCAAGAAGCTCGGCCGCAATCCCTACAAGCAGGATGTCTTTGAGGGCACCAGCGATTGGGAGAAGGCCACTGCCCGCCGCGCCAAGGTTGATTACGCGCACGCCGAGTAACGTGCCTGGCGCAGACATCGCTTGAGCGCGAAGCAGCATAGCCGGCTCCGCGCAACTCAACGCATTGCAGAGCCCCCGGAATGTGATTCGTTCGCGTTCCGGGGGCTTTTTACTGCCGCGAGGATGCGACCGAACGATGCGCTCGGGTTAAATCGGATCTTATATTTCGCATGCGCTTTATATGGCTCCATTTTTGGGTACAGTGTTGTCCCGATATTGAGCTTGGGGGATATATGAAAGATGAGACGCGTGGCCACGAGGATGCGGCCCAAGATGCAGAAGCGTGTGCCGAGGCCCTGGAGAGCCTAGACCAGATCGCACTGGCCGAGATTGCGTTTGACGATTCGAGCGTTGATGTGCGGGATGAGCCGGAAATCGAGGTACAGCCCGATGATCAGGATGCAAAAGACGATGGCGCCGCGCCCACCGAAGACGAGGCGGGGCACGAGGAATCCGGGTGCAAGGCCGACGACCAGCCCGAATCCGACACGAGCGAGGAAACCATCTTGCTCGACAGCTTGCCGGCCGAAGATTCACTGACCAGCGAGCTCCCCGGCTTAGGCTCCGCGCCTGCCGTGGACGAGACCATCGCCATGGGCGATATTCCCCTGCCGTCCGTTCCCTCGGCACATGAGGCCGAGGCCCGTCACCGCAAGATGTCGCCCAAGCGACGCAACCTGATGGTGGCAGGCGTTGTTGCCGTCGCACTTGTCGCCGGCGGCGCGGGCTACGCAGCCTGGAACGGATACCGGCAAGAGCAGGCCGCCATCACCGCCGCCAATGCCCACACGATGATGTCGGTGCAGATTGGCGTACACGCCGCGGGGCTCGACTGTTCCGCCGGCTCCAAGATTCCCGTGCAGGTGAGCGGGCAGGATTCCGACGGTTCTTCCGTGAGCGAAACGCTCTACGTTGACGAGCATGGTCGTGGCATTAAGCTGCTGCCCGGTGACTATACGCTCTCCATTGCCGCCTCCCCCATCGCGTCCGACGGCACCGTCTATACCGTGCCGACCACCAAGGCGCAGGTCACCATTAAGAGCGATGGGCAGGATTTGAGTGCCCAGGCCACCTTTAAGCTCAAGGTGCCTTCGGCCGACACGGTGACTGACGACCAGATCGATGCCGCCGCCAAGTATGCCGAGGAAGGCGGGGTGAACTCCGCCGCGGTCGCAAAGGTGCTCCAGCAGGCGGCAACCGCGCGCCGTGACGCCGCCGTCAACGCCGTGAGCTCCCGCGAGGCACAGGCGGCCCGCGACGCCGATGCTCGACATAAGGCAACGGACCTGTATCAGCTCGATATTCCCGTTGAGTGGTACGGCAAAGTCGCGACTTGGCAAAACGGCAGCACGCTGTGCATCTATCTTGCCGGCGACAGCGATACGCCGATTGTGACGCTTGTCACGGTGCGCGACGGCGAGAGCTTTACGCCCGATGAGGGCGATGCGGTTTTGGGTGCGGCAAGCCTCGGCAACGGCTACACCGTCTACGCCAGCGGCCCCGTCTATCCGTACGTGGTGCCCCAGACCATCAACGGGCGCACGCAAGACCCCGTGTCGACCTACCCCATGGACACGGCCATTGAGCTTGTCGAGCTCACGACCGGCAACCGCTACACCTATAGCCAGATCAAGAACGTGCTGGTCGGCAAAGACGGCAAGGCCGACGCCGCCACCAAGCTCGAATGCGACTACCTCGCCCAGATTCTGATGCCGAGCATCAAAGCCCAAGACTAGCCGGGCGCATCATGGTGCTCCCCAACCGTGATAAAGGGGCCAGGAGGTCCTGGCCCCACAGATCCGTAGATGATTAGGCAAGGAGCCACTTCCATGCGGGCACAACGTGTACCGCACCGTGCTCGCATGGAATATCGGCCTGCTCATCCATGGTAACGATTGCCGACTCGCCAAGATCGAACTGGGCCATCGAGGCATCAAGCGCGGCAATTTCGCGCTCGCGCGTTTTCTCACTTGCCATATCCACACTCACCTGAATCAGGCTATAAGCCCGCATGAGAAGTGCGTCCCCAGCCACAAAGTCCACCTCATGGCTTTTGCTCTTCTCTTTGATCAGCAGGCGGCAGACCGAGCCGGTCCTCACCGCGGGAGTCCTTCTTCTTAGCGCATTGAACACTGCGGTCTCGAGCCTCTGGCCCTGGTCCAATGCTGATGCGGGAGAGAATGCTCCAAACATCGCAGGGTCGACAGCGTAGACCTTAGACGCAGACCGCATGTTATTTGCCAATGAACGCGTGAACTCCGGCACAGAAAATAACAGGTAGGCATCCTCATAATACTCAAGTAAATCGCTGAGCGAATTACGACTGACGGGTATCTGTCTGCTCTTGAACTCGTTGTACACTTTGTTCACTGACAGCTCTCGTCCCGAAGATGCCATACACCGCGTCAAGAACAGCGATGCCAGGCGAGGGTTCTTGACGTCGTAACGCTCAATGACGTCCATAGCGACCGTTCGCGAAGCATATTCCTGTAGCAGCTGAATCGCGTCTGCGGGCGTCTGCTCAAGCGTCGCGATGAATCCCCCTCGTTCAAGATATCCGATCAGATGATGTCGAAGCAGCGCTGCATCGCTTGGGGAAAAGGTCGCATCTGGCTCGAAAACGCTCCCCGTCTTATACCGAACGTATTCCGAAAAACTCAACGGAAAAAGCTCCCGTATAAGAGAACGACCCCTGAACTCGCTCTTAAGCTCTGAGGACAGCATCTTGGAAGAAGATCCCGTCACATAGACGGTCGCTTTCTCCGTATCGACTACACGCCGCAGAAACGCACCCCATTCGGGAATTTCTTGGATCTCGTCAAAGAAAATGTAAGCGCCCTCGGTTCGAGCAGCAGGATACAGCGCATAGAACGTGTCGAGCACGTCCGCCAGCAGCGATGGCTCATACGGGCGCAAGCGCTCATCCTCAAAATTGAAGTAAAGCATCCGGTCAAGCTCGACGCCCCGGCTCTGAAGCCGCCGCATCTCCTGATACAGGCGATACGTCTTTCCACAACGGCGGGCCCCCACAATCACATTTACGATGTTGTCGCGCTTTGGCTCCTGTGGGTTTCCTAGATCAAGGTCTCGCTCAAAGACCTGCGGAACCCCCTGCTGTTCAAAGTCCTTTATTTTCTGGGCGATCAAGTCGTTGAATGCCATGATTCTCCAATCTTGCTCTCTAGCTAATCAAAATTATAGCGATTCTTGATTAATTAGAGAGCAAGATTATGTCTGACTTGATTAACACTTAAGCAAGTTTTTTCACTAGTACTGCTCGAAGGATGCCGAGTGGCTGAGAGGACAACCAAGCTCGAATGCGACTCCCTGGACAGTCAATTTGGGACGGGGCTTTTTTGACTACCGTCCCCCTGTAGAAAAATCCCTAACGCAGTTGCGGTGAAATAGGGATTGTTTTTGCTGGTCAAACCGCAAAACAGTCCCTATTTCACCGCAACTTTTTGGTGGCCTTTTTGGTGGCACTCAGCGCCAGGGGTCGGCTTCGAACATTGGCTCGCGCTCGGGGCGGCGATCGCTGTAGGGATCGTAACCGTCATCGTCCTCGTTCTCGGCGCGAATGTAGGGATCGCGCGGCTTGGGCGCCGGCTTAGGTGCAGGCTTGGGTGCGGCGGGTGCAGCATCGGTCGCCGACGTGTTCGTCTTGTTCTTGTCTATCATCTGCATATCTCCTTGCCATGCAATCGTGCTCAACATCATCGATTGTCGCACGAAAAAGGGCGGCGGACCCGATTGGATCCGCCGCCCTTGGCGTTTTGCGATGAGGGGCGGTTTTAAAGCCGGCCCCAAAATTTACTCGGCGTCGGGGACCTCGTAGGTGGCTGCCGGCGTGTTGTCGCACACGACGGTAAAGCCACCGTCCTTATCGACATCGACAGTCACCTGATCGCCCTCGCGCACCGTGCCGTCGATGATGGCCGCCGCGATGGCATCGACAACCTCACGCTGAACCAGACGTTTGAGCGGACGGGCACCAAAGACCGGGTCCAGGCCGCCCACGGCGAGCATCTGCTTGGCCGCCGGGGTGATGGCAAGCGTCATGCGCTCCTTGGCCAGACGCGCGCGGACGTCGGCGAGCTGGATGTCGACGATCTTCTCGATCTGCGCCATACCGAGCGGATGGAACACCACGATATCGTCGATACGGTTGAGGAACTCGGGACGGAAGGTCTGAGCCATGGCCGCGTCGACCTGGTGACGCATCTCCTCCTCGTCCTTGCCCGAAAGCTCGGCGATAGCCTTAGAGCCCACGTTGCTCGTCATGATGATGATCGTGTTCTTGAAGGACACCTGGCGACCCTGGCCATCGGTCAGACGACCGTCATCAAGCACCTGCAACAGCACGTTAAAGACATCCGGATGAGCCTTCTCCATCTCGTCGAGCAAGATCACAGAGTACGGACGACGGCGCACGGCCTCGGTGAGCTGACCGCCCTCGTCGTAGCCCACGTATCCCGGGGGCGCACCAATCAGACGCTGGACGCTGAACTTCTCCATATACTCGGACATGTCGATACGCACGAGCGCGCGCTCGTCATCGAACAGGCACTCGGCCAGCGCCTTGGCGAGCTCGGTCTTGCCCACGCCGGTGGGGCCCAGGAAGAAGAAGCTGCCGATGGGCTTGTCCGGATCGGAGAGGCCCGCACGGCTGCGGCGCACGGCCGCGGCAACGGCGGAGACGGCCTCATCCTGACCGATGACGCGCTTATGCAGCTCGCCCTCCAGGCCCTTGAGCTTGTCGAGCTCGCCCTGCATCATCTTGGACACGGGCACGCCGGTCCAGGCGCTCACGACCTCGGCGATCTCATCGGAGGTCACCTGCTCGTTGAGGCCCTCGCCGTCCTGCTGCTTTTGCGCCTCGAGCGCGGCCTCGGAATCCTGAATCTGCTGTTGCAGGCCCGGAATCACGGAGTAGCGCAGCTCGGACGCACGACCCAAATCGCCGTTGCGCGTCGCACGCTCCTCCTCGCTCTTTGCCTCATCGAGCTTGCCCTTGAGCTCCTGCACGTGGTCGATGGCGTTCTTTTGGTTGAGCCAGCCAGCCTTTTGCACGTTGAGCTTTTCCTGGACCTCGGCAATCTCCTGGCGCAGGGCCTCCAGACGCTCCTTGGAGGCGTCATCGGTCTCTTTCATGAGCGCCTGTTCCTCGATCTGCAGCTGAGTGAGCTGACGCGTGGTGGCGTCGATCTCGACCGGCATGCTGTCGAGTTCCATGCGCAGGCGGCTTGCCGCCTCATCGACCAAATCGATGGCCTTGTCGGGCAGGAAGCGGTCGGCGATGTAGCGATCGGAAAGGTCGGCAGCTGCCACGAGCGCGCTATCGGTGATATGCACGCCGTGGAAGATCTCGTACTTCTCCTTCAGACCACGCAGGATCGAAATGGTGTCCTCGACGGTAGGCTCGCTCACCATAACGGTCTGGAAACGACGGGCGAGCGCCGCGTCCTTCTCGATGTACTTGCGGTATTCGTCGAGCGTGGTCGCGCCGATCGCATGCAGGTCGCCACGGGCGAGCGCCGGCTTGAGGATGTTGCCGGCGTCCATGGAGCCCTCGGTGGCACCCGCGCCCACGATGGTATGGAGCTCATCGATGAACAGGATGACCTTGCCCTCGGACTTTTGCACTTCCTTGAGCACGGCCTTCAAGCGGTCCTCGAACTCGCCGCGGTACTTGGCGCCGGCGACCAGCGCGCTCATGTCGAGCTCGATAAGGTCGCGGTCGCGCAGGGTGCTCGGCACGTCGCCGGCCACGATACGCTGGGCGATGCCCTCGACGATGGCCGTCTTGCCGACGCCCGGCTCACCGATGAGCACGGGGTTGTTCTTGGTGCGACGGGACAGGACCTGGATGGTGCGGCGAATCTCATCGGTACGACCGATGACCGGGTCGAGCTTGCCGGCGCGGGCCAGGTCGCAGATGTTGCGACCGTACTGCTCCAGTGCCTCAAACTGAGTCTTGTCCTCGGCAGACGTCACGCGGTCATCGCCACGCAGCTCCTCGTAGACTTGCTCGATGCGCTCCTTGGTGACGCCGGCGTCGCGCAGCACGCGGCCCGCCTCGCCCTTGTCCTCGGCAAGCGCCATCAGCAGATGCTCAGTCACCACAAAGCTGTCGCCCATCTTGGTGGCCTTCTTCTCGGCCTTTTCGATGACGCGGACGAGCTCGTTGGACAGGCCCATCTGCTGGCCCTCGCCCGAAACCTTGGGCGCGTGGTCAATGGCATCTTGTGTGGAGCGTGCGAGCTGGGCCGGGTCGGCACCGATGCGCTCGATAATCACGGAGATATTGCGCTCGCCGGCACCGAGCAGGGCAGACAGCAGATGAATCGGCTCCACCGCGCCAGCCTGCGCGTCGGCAGCCGTGCTCATGGCGGTCTGCAACGCCTCGCGCGACGTCATTGCTAGCTTATCGATTCTCATGGAATCACCTCTCTTGGGGCGGCCGCCCTACGGGGCGGCTTCACGTTGTTCGAGAAGTATTGTTGCCAGCTTTGCGCGTTCTTATACACAAATCTAAGTCTCTATATATAAGATTTTCTGAGTGATTGAAGGATAGGGTACTGAGACGCCGACCCACTGCATCCCCGACGACCAACCGTCTCGATCTGTAACATCTAGCAGCCGTTTTTGGGTCCAGATGTTACAGATCGAGATGAAATGATCGGCAGCGCCCGTTTGTCTAAATCTGTAACAACTACTCGGCAAATAAGGGTCCACCTGTTACAGATCGAGATAAACAGAAGACACCCGAATCGATAATCTAAATCTGCAACACCAAGCCCACTTTTAACGGCCCAGATGTTACAGATCGAGACAGACTGAAAACCACCGCAAAGGGGCACCTTTGTGGTGGTCGCGTTCTCTACTCTTTTGACGAGCCCGTGCTTCCCGATTCGGCGTTCCAGGGCATCTCATCCTCGAATAGCCATGTACGAGCAGACCCACTATCGCGTGCAGCCTGCAGGTCGGGCAAGCAGGTCTGTTCATAGGCATCCTGAATGCACTGACCCATAAACTCGTTGAGCTCGGTCTGGTCGCCCTCCATGACATAGGCCACATCGCCGTCCATGATGTAGATGCCCGGACCCTCATTGCCCTCGTAACCCGGATCGTACGAGACATCACATAGCTTTGCGCCGTTCGCGGTATCCAGCTCGATGGAAGAGTGGCATCCGCCAACCATGTCGTTCGCTTTTGCCCGATAGGACGCATATCCGTACCAACGCTTAAAGGTTTTGCCTTTGAGCAGCTCGGTTGCTTTGCTGATTAGGCTCGCGTCCATGGTGTAGCGCATGGCCCCAAGCTGAATGCGCGGATAATTGCTAATGCCCAGCGCTGCCGGTTTCTCATCAAAATCAACAGTAATGGTCTCGGGTTTTTCGTCGCCGGTCAGAAGTTCGACTGATTGAGTCACAGGCTTAACCACCGGCTCCGTCACCGCAGCAGGCAGAAATGCCATACCGACAACGCCCACACCAACCACGGCGATCGCAAGCGCCAGAGCAATCAATCCAATACGGGCAGAGCGACTCACAGCAAAACACCTCGCAATGCAGATCTGCGTCATTTGCCCTAATGATACCGTCAGCTAACACTATCACCAAAAGAAGCCGCTCGCTCCCCACCACCACAAAGGAGACAGGCACCTTTGTGGTGGGTTTCGACGCTAACGGTCGACCATCTCACGCCATGAGATTAAACTTAATTTGTTATCTGAATTTATCTATTTCTATCTATCCTCAACAGCTTTTTGTTTCGGGGAGATCATATGAAGCCGTCTCATTCCACCGGTCGCAACGTCATCGCCATTCTCGCCGTACCCATCGTGATGCTCTTCCTTATCGTCATCACGCCCTTTTCTCTCGGTATCGCCTCGCCCTTCGATTTGTGCGGGATGGTCGACGCCGGCTCGCGTGCCA
>UQIL01000044.1 GCA_900541025.1 uncultured Collinsella sp.
CTTGCGTTTGGCGGTCAGCCGTCGGCGCGCTTACACCAACATTTCCGACGCGATCGTTCCAACGGACAAGTAAGCCCGCTGGCAGTTCAATCTAACTGCCAGCGGGCTCTTGCTACAGATGGGCTCGAATCGATCGCAAAGCCCTATGCCTCGCGCTCTACCTCGTTCACGCATTCATTCTTGATGGTGCCGACAAGCGCCTGCAGGGCATCGACCACATGCGGGCGAATGTCTCCGCCAATGAGTACGAGCATGATATCGTCACCCACGGAAAGCTCGCCGCTCGCCAGCCATACGCGCACATAGCCGATGCCGGGCATCGCGCGCGTGGCTTCGATAGCAGACCGCACCTTTTCGGCGTCGCAGTCAAAGACCATGCCGCCCACCTTGTGGCCCGGTGCCACGCCATCGGTCTCGACTCCGCGCACCTCGGCCTTGGGCGTCGCACGCACCACACCGTTATGCGTCAGATACATACCGCACGCAGGTGCCGACGAATCGGCTTTGGCCTCGCGCAGCCAAGCATCAATCGAAGGCATCGTTTTGCCATTCCCGAGCATCATTTCCTCCTTTTACCGTCATCGAGCAGCTCATTTGGGACGGGGCTCTTTTAGCTACTCTTAACAATCTATTCCTCGACCGGCGTGAGCACCATGACGGCGCGCGTATTGCTAAATGACAGCGAGCGACAGGTCACGAGCGTCACGACCTTGGTTGCCGAGGCAGCGCGATCGCCTGCATCACTCGCCACTGCCGAAGCACCGTCGAGCATCTCGGACAGGTAGTTCTTGAGCCCGTCGTCACCCTCAAAATTAGGCGTGCGCGCCTTGGCATACGTATCCTCGACGACCTTGGTCGCCAGCGGTCGCAGCTTATACGTTGCATCGCGCGTGATGTAATACACGTACTCGATGCTATCGAATGTCGCTTGGTCGGTGGTGTCCGAAATCACGTTGAACATCGACCCGTCATTCATGTGGTGGCCGTAGATCGTGGTCTGCTGGTCAACCATTCCCGGCGCGGTGTCATCGCTATCCAGGAAAATGGCCCCGGACGCATTGGCCGTACCGTCGAACAGCGTGTTGAGGTATTTGGAGTTGTTGTTGGTCTGCACCACGGGATAGTTGATGTTGGTTCCCGGCACGTAAATCCAACCCACAATCTCGGGGTTTGTCTGAGCAAGCGCATCGAAGTCGATAATCGGCACGCCGCTGGCGTCCTTATCGCTTACATATTGCTTCTCGATTTTCTGGTATGAATCGCTCGCCTGCTTATAGCCAATCTGAGCATTGATAAAGATGGCGGCGGCGGCGACAATCAGACCGATGCCCACGATGATGAGCAGAATGGGGATGATGGAGCGGCGCTTCTTACGCGGCGGCTCGGTGTAGCTGGACGGAGCGCCGCTCGGTTGCCTCGTCGTCCGGGTCCGCTTCTTTGCCGTGCCATATGACGAGGGGCGATACGCAGCCGGCGTATCCTGACGGCGATGGGACGTCGGCGTTACGGGGCGCGGCGCACGAGCCTGTTGAGGAGAGGATGCCCGACCCTGCTGCATGGAGCGGGCCGATCCCGCCTTGGATGGATCGGGGATCTGAGAAGCCGAGAAACGTTTTCCCTGATAGTCGGACATGACTCTCCTTATGCTGCAAATGGACTGGCAGAGCGCTTAGGCGTCAGCCATCTCCTGCTTCATCTTCTCGATAATCTTGCGGTACTCGAGGTCGCATGCGCCCAGAATCTGCGTGGCGTAAATGGCAGCGTTCTTGGCACCGTTGATGGCCACACAGGCAACGGGCACGCCCGAAGGCATCTGAACCATCGACAGCAGTGAGTCCATACCACCCAGATCGCTCGTCTTCATAGGCACGCCGATGACCGGCAGCGGCGTAAACGCAGCCACGACACCGCCCAGGTGAGCAGCCTTGCCAGCGGCAGCGATAATCACCTTGATACCGCGGTCGGCAGCAGTCGAGGCCCACTCATGGACCTTCGCCGGCGTGCGGTGCGCGCTTGCAATGACGAGCTCATAGGGCACGTCCAGTGCCTCGAGCTCGGCGGTGCAACCTTCCATAACGCCCAGATCGGACTTGGAGCCCATGATGATCCCGACAACCGGCTTCTGATCTGCCATAAACAAAGACCTCCTGTTGAGAGCGGTGACGCGGCGAATCCGCGACCCTTAACTACTGAGAGTAGTATAGCTGCTCCCGTCCCTGCGGTCTCTGTGGCGCTTCGCGGGCGGGCCAGGCTTTATCTTCACTCCGGTTGCTTCGCAAAGTCGTTCAGATAGAGCCTGGCCCGCCCGCGAAGCGCCCTGCGACCTACCGGATATTGCCATGACGTACGTTGGCTGAAATAATAAAGCAATGCCCGCCGTCCTTGACGGAGCGGCGGGCACGTTTGCTTAGTTGTCGCTGGGACTACTTAGCCTTGCTGCGACGATGGAAGAAAGCGCCGATCGCAGCGATGATGGCTCCAAGGCCACCGACAGTCGCGACAGTTGCCGCCGTTTGATCGCCAGTAACGGGGATCGCCGAACCGTTCTTCTTGCCGCCCTGGGCCTTGTCGCCTGCGGGCTTGCCCGCCTGGCTGCCGCCGTTCGAGCCATTGCCGGAACCCTGGTTGCCCGAACCGCCCTGGTTGCCGGAGTCGGCATCCTTAAGGCCCTCGATGGCCAGCTTGAGCTGGTCATAAGCCGCCTGGAGCTGGGTGTCGGAAGCATTCTCATCACCCAAGACATCCTCGGCGTAGGTAATGGCATCCGTCAGGGCCTTGACGGACTCGGCCGTCTTTCCCTTGGTGTCAGTCTCCTTCGCCTGCTTGACCAGGGCCTTGAGCTGTTTCTTGGTCGGGTTCTCAACTGGGGTCACCGGGGTCTTCTCGAGCGCGTCACGGGCATCCTCGAGCGCCTTGAGTGCCTGGTCGACCTCGTCCTGCGTGGCGTTCTCGTCGCTCAGGATGGCGCGGGCGCTCGCCAAGGCGTTCTGGAACGCGGTCCAGGAAGCCTCGGTGTAGTCACTGGCCTTAAGGTCGCCGGCTGCAACCTCGGCATCAACCTTTTCAATCGCGGCAGTGAGGTCGTCCTTCGCCACCGGATCGGGAACGGCCGCACCGTAGAACTTGAGTTCCGCCATGCTGCAGTAGGCGTCAACGCTGCCACCGCCGGCGTGGAGCACCTTGACGGTCACGTAGCGACCGCGCGCGGCACCAAAGCTCATCTGCTTCCAGTCGCCACGGTCGGTGAGCACGCGGCCGTCGTTGTCGAAGGTAAACGTACCCATCGACGCGGCGGTGCCCATCTCATAACCGTCGGCGGTGTCGGAGACCAGCACCTCGGCCTCAAAGATATCGCCGTTCGTGCCGCCGTCCTGGCGCGGCAGGAACGTAACGTCGGTGAGATCGTAGTCGCGGCCCAGGTCGACGGTCAGGTGCTGGGGCATACCGGTCTTATAAGCATAGTCGCTGTGCCAGAGCGTCTGCTCATCGCCGTCAAGAGCGTTGACGGCGTTGCTGCCCTCATAGTCGGCCTCGCTCGAGAAGCCGGTCACCTTGACGTTCTCGCGGTTCTCGGGCGTGTTGATGAGCTTCTTCTCATCAACGGGGCGCATCTTGAGGCCGTCGATTGCCTTTTCGATCTTGGTCGTAGCGTCTGCGACATCCTTCTTGCTATAGCTGCCCTGGCCGCCGTCGAGAAGCTTCTGAGCCGCCTCGACCGCAGCGGTGAGAGCTGCATAAGAATCCTTGGTGTAGACGGACTCGCTGTAGCCCGCGGCCTTGGAAAGCGCCGCCATGAGCGCAGAGGTGTCGACACCAGCCTTGACCTCGACCTCATAGGATGCGGTCTTGGAGGGGTCGAGCACTGACGCCACCGTGATCGTTGCCTTGCCGGCCTTGTTGGCACGCAAGTAGTAGTTCACGCTATCGCCGGCCTGAACAGCGGAGACGCTCACCACAGAGGAGTCGGAGCTCTCGACCGTCACATAGGGGTAGCCGGCGCTCTCGGGCGTGGCCTTAGCGTCGACGAGCGTAACGTCGCCCTCAAAGAACTCGGTCTGGTTCTTGCCCAGCTCGATACCCTCGATGGCCTCGACACCCTGCGTGTAGTTGAAGTTGATCTCGCGCAGTGTGAGCATCTGGTCACCCGATGCCTCAAGCGGCGTGATCTCGACCTTAGTCGCCTTCTTGCCCTTGTTCTCGGCAGAGAGGCCAAAGGCGTAGCGAGCCTGGAAGGAATCGTACTCCCCACCCGCGAACTCCTGGGTCGAGCCATCCTCGAACGTCACGACGGCCTTGATCTTCTGCACGGTGCCGTTACCGCCGTCGCGGTTGACGACCTCAACGGCATCGAGCTTCGATGGTGTCTTAAAGGCAAATGTCATCGTGGTGGGAAGCTTCACGTAACTCGGAAGCTTGCCCTCGCTGTCCCAGTTGCCGCTCCAGTTCCACAGGAACTCAAAGCCGTTGTCGCCCTCATCGTTATCGAACAGCGCGTTATAGCTCTTCTGCTGAATAAGCTTCTCGACGTTGGAACCGTCGTCGGTCGTGAGCTCGTCGTTGGTCATCGTGATGTTGAAGGCATCCTGACCGTACTCGGCAACCGTGGGCTGCGGAACGTCCGGCATCGTCACGGTACCGTCACTCGTAAACTCGAGCGCATCGCACGCCGGACCGATGAGCCAAGACGTCGAGGGCAGTTCAACCTTGCCGGCCGTCTTGGCCTTGAGTTTGAAGCTCGCCACCGCGCCAGTGCCGTTGTAGAGCTTGCCGTCGCCGCGGTTGGCAAAGGCGAGGTTGATGGTCTGTGTGCCGTCCGCGAACTGGACCTTCTCGCGCGACAGGTTCTCCATGCCGGCGGTCGAACCATCCTGCGAGATGCTCTCGGACACAAACTCAAACTGGTCACTCTTAAAGTTGACGAGCGCGCCCAGGGCGTTGACGTTCTTGGCGTCGGCCGCATAGACATCGACGGTGATCTCATCGCCGGCATCGACCTCGGTCTTGCTCGGAATCACCGCGAGCTTGCCGGCGACCTTGCCTTTCTGCTTGGTGCCGCCATCAAGCCCCGCCATGGTAAACGAGTAGTCGTAGACATCATAGACCCCGTTGCCGTTGAGATCGGCAAAGTGGTCGCGAATCTGCGAGTCGAACGTCGAGGTATCGGGCTCGCGGTTCTCGAGACCCAGATAATTCTTCATGTTGGAAAAGTCGCCATCGGAGATCGTTGCCTTGTTGAGGTTGGAACCCACAGCAAAGCCGTCCGTACCATCGGCCTTGTAGATGGCGATCTCGGACGCGGAGAAGAAGTTACCAACCGAAGCGAGCGGCGTCATACGCACGTAGCGTGCGGCCACGGCGCCGTCGAACGTCACCGTTTTGCAGGCGGCGGAGCGCTCCCAATCGACCTCCTGGCTCGTCCAATGGACACCGTCGAGACTCGTCTCGATGCGCATCTTGGTCACAGTGCCGTTGCCGGCGTCGGTACGCGGATAGTACTCGAGCTTGTCGAGCTTGTAGGCGCGGCCGTAGTCGACGGTGAGCGCCTTGCCCAGGTCGTTGCCGCCGGAGTGGAAGCCGCCGTCGCTCGTCTGGAACTCATGGTCGAAGGCGAGATCGGCCTTATGGCTGCCGTAGATCGAGCCCTCCCAGGTGATCTTCTCGGCCTCGGGCACGTTCCGCCATGGGTCGAGGGCGGAGTTCGCCGCGAGCACATCGCTCCAACGGGAGTAGCCCTCGGCGTTGCGCGAACGGATCTGGTAGGTGTGCTTGCTATTGTAGGCAAGATCGGTATGCGTGAATTCTGCTGCATCGCCCACGGCGAACACGGTGCCATCGACCTTAAGGTCGTAGGAGGTAGCACCATCGACCTTTCCCCAGGTGAGCTTAATGCTCGTGGGAGTCGTGGCGTCCTCGGGGGCAGCAAGGTTCGCTGGTGCGGAGAGGTTCTCGTTGAGGCGGTCGGCCGCGAGCGTGGCGTCGGCGTTCACGAAACCGCCCAGCTCGAGCGTCTGCTCCGCTGCAGCGACATCGGTCTTCGCAAACTTGACGTAGACCTTGGGGTTCGTGGTGATCTTAGTGTCGTTGAAGCTCTCGCCCTTCTCGGCCTCGGTGCTGTCCGCATCGCTGCCGTAGTGGTTGAGGTTGGGGCTTTCGTTGTAGAAGTAGACCGCTTGGCCAGCCTCGGGGGTCGCGGCGTCGAAAGCCTCCTGTGAGTCGACCTCGGTCACGTTGAGCGCAGTGCCGCCATTCTTGGCGATGACGCTCGCAGGCTTGGCGGACACGTTGGCCACAAAGGTCGTGGTACGGTTGGAATCGTAACCACTATAGCTGCCCTGGGACGCCGCAGCGGTAAAGGTTGCGGTGCCGCCCGTGGCCTTGGAGCTAAAGACGGTACTCACATGGTCACCGTAAGAGATATTGTCGATCGTGCCGTAGGCATTGTCCTCAGTCGTTTTGTTCTCGATGGAGGAGCCGTCGTCCTCGTACTGCGTGAAGCTGCCCTCACCCTCGGTGGCGAAGAACTCGACGATACGCTGGCTGCGGTCAGTGCCCTTGGTGTTGGTCTCGGTCACAGCCTCGGGGTTGTTGTTCTCGGCATACATCGGCACGATGGAATTGGCCTTTACAAAGAGCGGCAGCTTCCAGAGCGGAGCATCGTAGTTGTTGAGGACCTGGCCGCCGCGGTACTGCTTGCCCGAGAAGTAGTCGATCCAGATGGTGGGATTATCATCGGTGCCGTAGTTGGGAAGGTAGATGCCGTTGCGAACGTCATTGCCCTTGTCATCTGCCTGGGTATCCTGATACACCGGCGCAACCAGGAAATTCTCACCGAACATATACTGGTACTGCGTCGAAGTGCTCGCGGCGTACTCGGAGTTGTCGGAGAGCAGCATGGCGCGGATCATGGGCAGGCCGGTATCGCCGTTACCCGTATCGATGTTGGCCGCCGAAGCCGCACTCGTGTAGATATAGGGCATGAGCTGCGCTTTGAGCTTGAGGTAGAAGCGCGAGATGCCCGTGTAGGGATCGCCGTGCGTCATGGGCGACTTGCGGTAGGTGCCCCAACCGTCCATGTCGAGCATAGAGGGCGTGAACGTCTTCCACTGGTAGTCGCGTGCCGAGATGATGGGGTCGCCGCCAAAGATGCCGTCCATGTCGGAGCCGATGTTGGGGTTGCCCGAAAGACTCTGACCGATATACGTGGGGATATGGAAGCGGATGTACTCCCAGTTGCCGCCGTACTGGTCGCCGGTCCAGATGCCGCCAAAGCGCTGCGTGCCGGCCCAACCATCGAGCGTAATGATGTTGGGGCGCTTGTTGGCGCCGGTCGTCACCGTGTCATAAGCCGTCTTGATGCCGTTAAGACCAAAAGAGTAGCCAGAGCCAACCCAGGCGACGTCGGTCTTGAGGGTAGTGATGCCTCCCGTCTTGACCTCGGCGTCGAAGTCGCGAAGCAGGTGCCACGGAGTCTCGGAGTTGCTATCGGGCTCAAGGTTGGACTGGGTCCACAGGCCCGTGCTCACGCCCTTGGAGTTAGCGTACTCGGTGAACTTCTTAAGGTTGTCGACGTTGGCGCGCACGGCGTTGAGGCGCTCGGCAGAACTCGTTCCGTCGGAGTTGACGCCGCCGGTCTTGTAGTAACCGTTCTGGCCATAGCCGGCACCGTAGCCGTCGTTCGGCAGGAACCAGCCGAGCGGCATGTCGTTGTCCTCGTAGTCATCGATAACCTGCCGGGCAGAGAACTGGCGGTCGAAATCGGTCGCCTTCATGTTCTCGGTATCGACCGTAGGACCTTCACCGTTGAGCGTCTCGGACGCAAGCGTGCCGTCGAGCTTGTAGCCCGTCGCCATGCCAGACTCGTACTTAACGTCGCCCTTCTCGCTCGAGGACTTGCTGCCCTTGGTCTCCCACTTCTTCTGACCCGAAGTCGTTGACCAGCCATCACGGTTATAGGCATTCAGATGACCCAGGTAGAAACCGTATTCGGGCAGCAGCACCGGATTACCGGTTACCTTGTAGTAGTCCTGCAGCATCTCGGTTGCCACGTTCGAGGCGCCATCGTTGGTCGCCACGAAGTAGTAGGCATCGAACTCATTCTCGCTGTGCGAAGTCGTGACCGTCGATGCATCCGTAGAACCGAAGTCGTAGGAACCTTCTGCGAACGTGTTTCGGAGCACGCCGTAGCCGTCACTCGTCCAATAGAACGGGTTGGGCGAAGCAACGCCGCCATCGGTCCAGTTGTTGGTGTTGGAGATGGCGATGGTCTGGTTGGTGTGCAGGAAGCGGCCGTTCTGAGTACCGCCGCCAAAGAAGTTCTCGGACTTCGCCTTGGCGAGCGTCTGGACGGTGCCCTTCTTATCAAGGTCGAGGGACGCGGACTCGGAGACCACGACACGGTCGCCCGACTTGATGCTCATCTTGCCAGTCGCCTTGTCCAGAATCACGGTCGCCTTTCCACCGGTGATCTCGATAGTGTCACCCTTGTCGACAACCGTCGCGCTCGGCTTGCTGTAGGTATCCGAGGTGTCGGGCTGGGCCTGAATCTTAGCCGTGTGGGACTTGCTACGCGGCGTGGCATACTCAGAGAACTCGCCTTTGGGGTCGACATTGTAACGGAAAATGCCGTCCTCTAGAAATGTGATACGGCCCTTGATGCCGTCGGCGAAATCGATGTCGACGACGTTCGAGGCGGACTGAGACACGGTCGCCGAGTCGACGCCCTTAAGCGGCGTGGCAATCGCCTGCTGGGGGCTAGCGAACACGAGAGTCGCCGCTGTTGCGACGAGGACCGCGCTTCCCTTCACCCACCGTTTCGTAAAAATGGAATTCCTACGCACCTGGACTCCTTCCCTCCGACATGCGGAAGTGTCGCGGACGCGCGCCCCGCAGCATGGGCGAACGCATCAACGGGGGGGGGTGTTCGGTACATTCCGTACAATTGTCCCACCCGTTACCAAGGGGTCAACTGGTAGTAACCAGATAGCCACCTATAAGGTTGAATCAGCATACATGAGCAGTTGCGCAAATTAAGTTTGGAATTCTTCCAGCGGTATAAAAATGAACGTAGATGGCGAAGTGGGTCTAACCAACCATACCAATTGGTTCTCCAGCCAGATACCACTTAAGCATAGTTTTACTTGTTTAACTGGTATTACATAACCAATACCTTTCCTCGGAAAACGGGCTTCGCGAATTATCCTGAGGGAAAGTCGTATCCGCCACCCCGCGACCCACCGGGAATTACCATGACGTACTTTGGCTGTTTTTGGTTGGAATGGAAGGTTGACGGAGGGTGGTGGGGTCGCGCGCGCAGACGTGGTGTAAGAGCGTCCTGAGGTCCGTCGCTGCAAGTCCCGATGTTACTCCTTCTTGAGGCCGCGCCTCTCGACTATCTCGTCCACTATCTCCCTGGCGCGCCGCCCGAGCGCGCGGCGCCT
>UQIL01000045.1 GCA_900541025.1 uncultured Collinsella sp.
TTGCATCGTGGCTCGGCGATACCGTTTCGGCGTCCGTGGCGGCGCTGGGTTTGGAGCCGTGCGACCTGCGCCTACGAAAGCCCGTGCTGACCGATACCGCCAACGTCATTAAGAGTCCGGGCTCAGACATCGCGGGCCTTTCTAAAACGCAGGACAAGCTGCGAAGTATCCCGCTGGGCGTGACCGACCCCAAAGCACTTTGTGAGGCGCTGGAATACCAAGTCGAGCGTACCATCAGCGGCACGGTATTTACGCTTGCAGAGATTCCACTGCCCGGCGGTGGCTCCATCCCGCTTACCGTCGATGTTGCCACGCTGGTGGGCGCCTTGGGCGGTGGGTCGTAATGAGCACTCGTGCAACCTTACGCGAGGAACGCGCCCAAGCAACGGTCGAGATGGCCGTGGTTGCGCCTGTCTTGCTGGTGCTGGCGCTCATTGTGTACAACGTCATGATCTTTGCCAGCGCGGTCGCGCGCTTCGACCGTGTGGTGCCCGACATCGTGCTGGCGCATGCCGTGGCGCCGGAAGGGGAGGGCGACGAAAGCTCCATTGATGCCTCGGCGACGGTTCAGACTCAAATTCTGAATGCCATGGAAGGCTATGACTTGCAGATCGAAGTGTCGAGTGAACAAGGCGCGGCGACATCGGATGGTGGCCTGCTCTCTCTATCCGGAACGTTTAGGGCCTATACCTGCACCATGCACTACGAGCCATGGCCGAGCTCGCTGAGCATTGCCGGCATTTCTTTGGGTACGCCGGCACAGTTGTCGCACGAGCGTGTGGTAACGATCGACCCCTGGCGTCCGGGGGTGGTTATGTGACCGCGGTTTCGTCCTACATCGCCTACGCGCGGGCGCTCAACAGGCTGGTCTGGACGCCGGCAGAGTTTGTGGTGGCGGAGTCGTTTGCCGCACGACTGCGCGGCATGCTGGGGCGGTCGCCGATCACGGCCGGCGGCCTTCCGCTCGTCATGGCGTTCCCACAATGTTCCTCGGTCCACACGTGCTTTATGGCTTATCCCATCGATATTGCCTTCATCGATCGCAACGGCAACGTCCTCGCATGCTACGAAAACGTTCGCCCTTGGCGCATGTGCTCACACCCATGCGCCTGGGCCGTGCTAGAACGCCCCTCAATACTCGCATCGCCCCCTGCCTTCCAGCAGGTGCCGGCTTAAGAAATAGCGACAGCTGATTTTCGTCATACGAAATTGGGTAAGATGGAGGAGAAGATGCATGGACGTGGAGATTCATCCCAACGCCAAAAAGCACCTGACAGAAAAGCAGGTACTTGGTGCCTGGCTCGCGGTTACTGAGTGTATCCGCCGCGAGTCGGAAGACGAGCCGCCGAGATGGCTTGCGATTGGATGGCTTCCGGACGGTCGGAGTGTGGAGCTCGTTGCGGTCGAACTTATTCGTGGATGGCTCATCATTCATGCATTGTCTCCGGTTCAGAAGAAATTCTGGCAAGAGATTGAGCGAGCTCGGCAAAGGGGTCGATGATGGGCAAGACATATACGGCCGCTAATGGTCAGGTTGTAACGGATGAAATGATTGACACGTGGTGCGAGTCGTACGAGCGTGGCGAGTTTCCGGATGGCGAACACACCGTTGGGGGGGTCGTGCACGGGCGGCCCCCGCTCTCAAGTGAGGGGACGGCAACGCTATCGGTCAAGATTCCCCTAGGAATGAAGGAGGCGATTCGTCGAAGGGCGGCAGCCGAGGGGATGACGCCAAGTGAGTTTGCTCGTGTGGCCCTGAGCGAAAAGCTTCTTGCGGCTGGATGATGCCTCTGACGTGCCGTTCTGTGGGGCCGAGGTTGTGACTGATGCCGTACCCAAAACTTTTTTAAAATTCTCGGTTGACCGGAGCGCGTCCTTGGTTATACTAATCAAGCCTTGAAACAAGGCACACCTCAAATGGCTGGGTAGCTCAGTTGGTAGAGCAGAGGACTGAAAATCCTCGTGTCAGGGGTTCGATTCCCTTCCCCGCCACCTTGAATTGACTAGGACCTCTGCAAAGGGGTCCTTTTCTTTTATGCAGCCCCCACATGGAATCGAACCCCGTGAGGGCGCGGAGCTGAGTAAACGCGTAAGCGTTTGCCAGCGCAGCTCGCAAGGCGCGTAAGCGCCGCAGCGGTCCGTCCGCGCAGCGCGCGGACGCGATTCCCTTCCCCGCCACCTTGAATTGACTAGGATCTCTGCAAAGGGGTCCTTTTCTTTTATGTAGGGTTCTGCGGAAACTGCGTCCCAGAATAAGGGCTCAGAACGGGACACACTTTCCGGTGCCTGCCTCCGGCGCGCGTACACACCTCGCCGCACCATTCCGAGCCCGCCCGCCCCAGACATTCCTCCCACTTTCGCGTCACTTTACAGACCGTTCGGTCGCCTGTCCGCACACGCGGGTATACTCAAAACGATACTTATCCTATGCAATACGATGCGGGTTCGACCTGCATGATCCGAAGGGGGCAGTGATGGAGAGGATACTCGGCGTTAATCTCTCTGGCTGGTTTATTCCCGAGCCTTGGGTGACCCCGTCGCTGTACGCGGCGACCGGTGCATCCAACGCGGCCGAGCTACAGGAGGCCATGGGTACCGCCGCCTATAACGAGCGCATGCGCCGCCATTACGAGACGTTTGTGAGCGAGGACGATTTTCGCCGCATGGCGCAGATCGGTCTCAACGCCGTGCGTCTGCCGGTGCCCTGGTATGCCTTTGGTTCGCAGGAGTCCGATGCGTCCTACATCTCGGTTGTCGACTACATTGACCGTGCAATTGAGTGGGCTGCCAAGTACGACATCCGCGTGCTGCTCGATCTGGCAACTGTGCCCGGTGGCCAGGGCGATTCCAACGATTCACCCACCACGCCGGAGGCTGTCGCCGAGTGGCATTCGTCCACCAACGGCCGTCATGTCGCACTCGACGTGCTCGAGCGCTTGGCCGATCGCTATGGCGAGGCCGAGAGCCTGCTGGGCATTGAGCTGCTGGACACGCCGCAGATGAGCGTTCGCAAGAGCCTCTTCACCATGACGGATGGCATTCCTGCTCACTACCTGCGCAATTTCTATCGCGATGCCTACGAGCTCGTCCGTTCGTATATGCCCGAGGATAAGATCGTCGTCTTTTCGTCTTCGGGACATCCCAGCGAGTGGAAGCATTTTATGCGCGGCGCCAAGTACAAGAACGTCTACATGGACCTTCACCTGTACCATTACCGTGACGAGTATGCGCTCGATATCACGAGCCCCCGCGGGCTGACGACGGCGATTTCGCGCAACAAGCGCGAGCTCAAAGAAGCGATTTCGACTGGGTTCCCCGTGCTGGTGGGCGAATGGTCGGGCGCGGCGATCTTTGCCAACTCGTCGGTTACGCCCGAGGGCCGCAATGCCTACGAGCGCGTGTTTATCGCCAACCAGCTGGCTTCGTTTGCGCCGGCTGCCGGTTGGTTCTTCCAAACGTGGAAGACCGAGAAGCGCATTGCAGCATGGGACGCCCGCGCGGCGCTCGGTACGCTCGAGCGCAGCATGATTGAATAGGTTGATATGACGCAAAACAGCGCCCATACGGGCAAACTCTATGTGGTCGGCACGCCCATCGGCAACCTGGGCGACCTATCCCCGCGCGTTGGCGAAGCCTTTGCCGCTGCCGATGTCATCTGCTGCGAAGACACGCGTGTGACGTCAAAGCTGCTGATGCACCTGGGCATTTCCAAGCCACTTGTCCGTTGCGACGAGAATGTGATCGCCAGCCGCGCCGCCGGCCTGGTCGACCGTCTGCTGGCGGGGGAGACCCTCGCCTTTGCCTCGGACGCCGGCATGCCGAGCGTGTCCGATCCCGGCCAGGCGCTGGTCGAGGCGGCGCGTGAGGCCGATGTGCCCGTCGAAGTTATTCCCGGGCCCTCTGCTTGCGTCACGGCGCTTGTTTCGTCCGGCATTCCCTGCGAGCATTTCTTCTTCGAAGGCTTTTTGGGTCGCAAGCACGGCGACCGCGTGCGCCGTTTGCAGCGCCTTGCCGTGGTGCCCGGCGCGCTCATCTTCTACGAGTCTCCACATCGCATCGTGGCGACGCTCGAGGCCGTGGCGGAGGTCTTTCCCCAGCGTGAGGTTGCCGTCTGCCGCGAACTCACCAAGCTGCACGAGGAAGTCTTGCGCGGGCCCGCTGCTCAGCTTGCCGAGGAGCTGCGTGCTCGCGGCGAGGTAAAGGGCGAGATTGCGCTGGTCATCGCGCCGCCGAGCGAGGATGAGGAGGCCGGTATCGTGCCGGTTGGCGCCGCGGCAGCGGATCCCGACGAGGCCCTGCGCGCGGATATCCGCGCCGCGCTCGAGGAGGGGGAGCCCGCCTCTGCGGTGGCCAAGCGCCTGTCTCAGAAGTATTCGCGCCGCAAGCGCGATGTCTATGCCATGGTGCTCGATATGCAATAGATGGAGGATATCCAGCCCTTGCGCTAGAATCATCCTCTGTATGCAACGTTTTTCTGGAGGACAAACCCCATGGATCAAAGCAAGCCTTCGTTCTTTATCACGACGCCCATCTACTACGTCAACGCCGATCCGCACCTGGGCACGGCTTATTCCACCATCATCGCCGACGTTCAGGCTCGCTATCGCCGTTCCGCCGGCTATAACGTCAAATTCCTGACCGGCATGGACGAGCACGGCGAGAAGGTCGCCGAGGCCGCAGCCAAGCACAACATGACGCCGCAGGAGTGGACCGATAGCCAGGCTCCGCACTTCAAGGAGCTTTGGAGCAAGCTCGAGATTTCCAATGATGATTTCATTCGCACCACCGAGCCGCGCCAGCATCATGCCGTGCAGTACCTGTGGGAGCGCATGAAGGAGTCTGGCTACCTGTATAAGGGCAGCTACGACGGCTGGTATTGCGTGCCTGACGAGACCTACTTCACCGATACGCAGGTCCAGAAGGGCGACGAGGAGTACGGCAGCGTCGGCCAGCACCTGTGCCCCGACTGCCACCGTCCGCTTGAGCGCGTGCAGGAGGAGTCCTACTTCTTTAAGCTTTCCGCCTTCCAGGACAAGCTGCTTAAGCTCTATGACGAGCATCCCGACTTTGTCGAGCCTGCGTTCCGCATGAACGAGGTTCGCAGCTTTGTCGAGGGCGGCCTTAACGACCTTTCCGTGAGCCGTACGAGCTTTGACTGGGGCATTCAGGTCCCGTTTGACGAGGGTCACGTGACCTACGTGTGGTTCGATGCGCTGCTCAACTATATGACGGCCGTCGGCTACGGTGTCGACACCGACGAGGCGCGCGCCGAGCTGGCCTATCGTTGGCCTGCGCAGTTCCACATCGTGGGCAAGGATATCATCCGCTTCCACTGTGTCATTTGGCCGGCCATGCTCATGGCCATTGGCGAGGCCCTGCCCGAGCACGTCTTTGCCCACGGCTTCCTGACCGTGCGCAACGCCGAGACCGGCAAGGCCGAGAAGATGTCCAAGAGCCGCGGCAATGCCATCGCTCCGCAGGACGTCATCGACATGCTGGGCGTCGAGGGCTATCGCTACTACTTTATGACCGACGTGGTGCCCGGCACCGACGGCGCCATCAGCTTCGAGCGCATGGAGCAGGTCTACAACGCCGACCTGGCCAACAGCTGGGGTAACCTCATCTCGCGTTCACTCAACATGAGCGGCAAGTACTTTGACGGCTGCGCTCCGGCTAAGCCTGCGTCTGCCGACGCGTTCGACAACCCGCTGGCAAAGATTGCCGATGGTCTGGTCGAGCGCTACATGACCAAGATGGACGTGCTCGATTACGGTGGAGCTAAGGACGAGGTCATGGAGCTCATCCACGCCGCCAACCACTACATCGAGGACTCCGAGCCCTGGGCGCTTGCCAAGGACGAGGCCAAGGCTGACGAACTGGCATTTGTGATCTACAACCTGCTCGAGGCCATCCGCATTGCTGCTCACCTGCTGATGCCGCTCATGCCCCAGACTTCTATCGAGGCTCTGCGCCGTCTGTCCTGTGAGGGCGAGGCCGCGAGCGACGACCTCAAGGGCATTTGCACTTGGGGCCTGCTTGCCGGCGGTCAGCCCGTCGAGAAGGGCGATCCGCTGTTCCCGCGTCTGGCGTAGAGACCGCGCGAGCGCCATATCGGCAATTTGCTGTTTGGATGTAAGGGCATGGCCGCAACGGTCCATGCCCTTTCGTTTCAAGACGCCGCCATCATGCTAAGGAGGCAACCATGACAACTTCGCCTTTGGCAAACCCCACGGCAACTAGGGAGCTGCTGGAGGAGTTTGGCCTTGCGACCAAGCATCGCCTGGGCCAAAACTTTCTAATCGACAACCATGTGATCGTGCGTATCTGCGAGCTTGCCGAGCTTGCAGGTGACGAGCGCGTACTCGAGGTGGGTCCGGGTTGCGGTACTTTGACGCTTGCGCTGCTGCAGGAAGCGGCGTGCGTCACGTCGATCGAAGCAGATCCCGAGCTCGAGCCGGTGCTCGACGCCCACGCCGCCGACTATGCCAACTTCCGCTTTATCATGGGCGACGCGCTCAGGGTGACGCCGGAGCAGATTGAGCAGGCTGCGGGCGGTGAGCCCACGGTATTTGTCGCGAACTTGCCCTATAACGTGGCGGCGACGATCATCCTGCAGTTCTTCCAGACGATGCCGGCGCTCAAGCGTGCCGTCGTCATGGTGCAAAAGGAGGTTGCCGATCGCATTGCCGCAGTGCCGGGCAACAAGACCTATGGCGGCTATACGGCAAAGCTCGGCCTGTATGCGCAGGTGACGGGTCGCTTTGAGGTGCCGCCGCGTTGCTTTATGCCGGCGCCGCACGTGGACTCGGCCGTCGTGCGTATCGACCGTGTTGACGGCGTGGTGCCCGAGGGGCTCGATCGCGAGTTCGTGGCTCGTGTGATCGACGCTGCGTTTGCCCAGCGCCGCAAAACCATTCGCAACTCCATGAGCGCCAACGGCTTTGCCAAGGACGTACTCGATGCCGCCTTTGAGGCTTGCGGTATCGCGCCCACTACGCGCGCCGAGACGCTTGATGTTGCCGACTTTGTCCGCCTGGCCCAGGAGCTAATCCATGATGCCTAATGCCGCACGCGTGACGTTTACCAAGAAAAAGAAGACGGTCGCCTGCCCCGTGCCCTTGGCACCGCTTGCCGACACGCATGCGCATCTGCTTTCGTTTTGGGGCAAAGAAGTGCCCGAGACGCTCGTGCGCGCCAAAGCCGCGGGTGTCGACCTGTTGGTGACGATGTTCGACCCCATCGCTGACAAACGCAGCGTGACGGACTATAGCGACTGGCTCGTGCGCGAAATTCTGCCGATGCGGGATATCCCGCAGATCAAGTATCTTGCCGGCGTGCATCCGTATGGCGCGCCGGACTATACCGACGACGTTCACGCACAGGTCGTTGCCGCACTCGATGACCCCTTATGCGCCGGTATTGGCGAAATCGGCCTGGACTATCACATGGACTATGACGACGATATCGCGCCGGCACCCCATAACGTGCAGATTGACTGCATGGCGCGCCAGCTCGAGCTTGCCGTGTGCCGTAACGTGCCGGTGGAGCTGCATCTGCGTCACGAGGACACGGACCATGAGCGCACCTCGCACGTGGACGCCTACAACGTGCTTCGTGAGGTGGGCGTGCCCCAGGCCGGTTGTGTGCTGCACTGCTTTGGCGAGGACCGCGCCACGATGGAGCGCTTTGTGGAGCTGGGCTGCTATATCGCCTATGGTGGTGCGGCCACCTTTAAGCGCAACGACGACGTGCGCGAGGCATTTGCGGCAACCCCACTCGATCGAATTTTGTTCGAGACGGATTGCCCGTATATGGCTCCGGAGCCCATCCGCGGTCTTGAATGCGAACCCGCAATGATCTCCATTACGGCAAACGCGCTGGTTAACGACCGTGTCGATCGCACTGGTGAGGACGCCGAAACAATCGCGCAAGCCGCTTGGGAAAATGCCCGCCAACTTTTTCAAAAATAGTTCTTGCGTTCGCGGTGGCGCTCCGTTATTCTAATTCCTGCACGCGGGCGTGGCGGAATTGGCAGACGCGTACGGTTCAGGTCCGTATGGGGGCAACCCCATGAAGGTTCAAGTCCTTTCACCCGCACCATATAAGCATTAGGAACCCGACTTTGTTCGGGTTCTTTGTTTTTAAGGGACGTTTCTCCTGGTCGTAGGGTCTCTTTCCAATTCCTACGACCTTTCGTTCTTTTCCGCCGCCGGCACGCGCCGGGGCTCCGGAGGGGCCATTGCGCGGTAACAAGAAGGAGCGTTGGCAAAGGTGGATGAGTGAGTGCTTCTGCTTTGCATATCGATGGCCCGCAAGACGCCCGCGGCCCGATGCACGGGCGTCAGTCTTTGCCCAAGGGCCCAATTCTTCACGCCTCGCTTCTGCATGGCGTAGGCTTGGGGCTTGCTTTTGCGGTATCGGTTTTCTTGGAAGCGCTCATCCTTCCCCAAATGCATATTGGCGCTTTGGAAGTTGTCGGGTGGCAAGTATCCAACGTGGCCAAATTCCTCACGGCGCTTGTTGTGACGGCCGTGGCCGCAAAGGCTCAAAAGACAATTGAATGTTCTTGGATGCCTGGCGTGGCCATTGCTTTTACCGTCTGCGGCACCGTGGCGGGCGTTTCCTCCTTGGGGCTAACGGGGCCTCTTTCCTTTGCGCTCTCCATAATGGGCATTGTGGCAATTTGCGCTGTTTCTACTTTCACGCTCATGGAGTGGATGCTTCGTCTTTCAAGACATGATTCAATTGTTGCCCGCGTTGCTCTGCCTGTTGCCCTGTTCTTCTCCGTTATTCCATTTACGCTCGTGTTTTATCTTGAAGAACTGCAGATTTGGCTTTTTGCCCTAGCTGCAGCAGCGTGTTCGTTGTTTTTGCTTCATGTATCCAGCAAGGCCTCCATCAATCGAACCATTTCCCCCGAGAGGCGTCCCGTTCGTTTGAGGCCGCAAGTGTTTATCGGGCTTGTTGTTTTGATCGCGGCCGGTCGCCTGTCGGAAAACCTTGTTGTCGCAAACGCGGGTATGGCACTTCCCCTTGGTGTGCTGAGCATTGCCGCAGCGGGTACGGTCATGGTAGCGATGTTCGTCTTGTATCCCGCGACAAGCTACGTTAATGCCGCGCGCGTTATCGTTACATTGTTCGTTTTTTCTTACGTAATGGCGGCAATGGATTGGTTCACCGGCAGCGTGGCGGCCTTTCTCGCGTATACGGCGGGGCGGTTTTTGATTTGCACGCTCATTCTTGCTGGCATTGAGCTCGCTTCTAGCGTAAAGGGATGCTCGCTTCGCGTCATCGCTTGCGCGTACGCCATTCAGGCAAGCGGAACCGTTTTTGACGCCGTTATTCCTACTTT
>UQIL01000046.1 GCA_900541025.1 uncultured Collinsella sp.
GGTATCGCCTCGCCCTTCGATTTGTGCGGGATGGTCGACGCCGGCTCGCGTGCCACCTCACTCTCCTTTATCTGCCGCGGCGTGTTTTACGAAGATAGAATTCCCACCGGATTTTGGCAGTCAAAGTTGCCACTGCTCGGTCAGATCGACGGATGCTCCCCCCATTTCTGCCTTGAACCTCAGGCGCTAAACTATCTGATCGACGACCAGCCACTCGACTCCATCACCCTCGCCTACGACTACGCACCAAACACCGATGAGCGCCACATGAACCAAGTCCTCGACAAGATGCTTGGACAGTGCGGGCTCACCGAGGAGGACGGTCGAACCATCTATAGCAACCAGAAATTAAAGCGAACAGAACTCCGCCGTGTCGGAAAAATCGAAGGGCGAAGTGGGGCCGCCTACTGGCAGGCCTGGGCAACACGCGACAAGAGCGAATTCGGACACAGCACCTATATGGTCACCGTCTACACCAAAGACGGAATTAAGGACAATGTTGACGATTTCGCGTCGTCCAAACTCGGCATCCCCAAAACAACCAAACCCGCCACCCCAGATGAAATCCTGTAGAGACATTCATTAAAATGCTGCCCAGCGATCACAATAACATCGAGCCCGCCCCCCACCACCACAAAGGGGACAGGCACCTTTGTGGTGATTTTCGACTCCGGCGCTCATCTGTCTCGATCTGTAACATCTAGCGGCCGTTTTTGACCCCAGATGTTACAGATTGAGATGAAATGCTCAGCGGCGCCCGTTTATCTAAATCTGTAACAACTACTCGGCAAATAAGGGTCCACCTGTTACAGATCGAGATAAACAGAAGACACCCGAATCGATAATCTAAATCTGCAACACCAAGCCCACTTTTAACGGCCCAGATGTTACAGATCGAGACAGACTGAAAACCACCGCAAAGGGGCACCTTTGTGGTGGTCGCGTTCTCTACTCTTTTGCCGAGCCCGTGCTTCCCGATTCGGCGGTCCAGGGCATCTCATCCTCGAATAGCCATGTACGAGCAGATCCACCATCGCGTGCAGTCTGCGGGTCGGGCAGGCAGGTCTGGTCGTACGCGTCCATCACGCAACGATCCAAAAAATCGATCACCTGCTGCTGGTCGCCTTCAAGAATGTAGGTCACGCCGCCATCTTGGATATAGACGCCGTCCCCACCTCCGGCTTTTGCGTATTCCGGATTGTAGTTAACGGTGCGCATCAGTTTGCCATCAGATGAATACAACTTCAGCGTTGTATAGTAGCCACCGTTCACAGAACCACGTCGGCGCTCATAGGCATCCCAACCGTCCCAGCGTTTGAACGAACGCCCGTTTAGCAAGTCCAGCGCCTGTCGGGACAACTTCTCGTCCTTGGTATAGCGAGACGAGCCAAGTTCAATCATGGGGTAGTTGCTTATGCTTAGAATGCCCGGCGTTTCCTCGATATCGAGCGTTATCTCATCGGGCTTTGTAACGTCCGAAATCATTTGCCCGGGCATCGATGCAACAAGGGACGCCATCTCAACCGTCTGCTCAACCCCACTCGGCCCATAGAAGATAAGCGAGCCAAATAGGACCACGCCCGCAGCAGCGACGACGCAAGCCACCAACAGCAACAAAACAGAAGTGCAACGCTTCATCTTCAACTCCACAAACGAGAGTGTTTTGAGCTCACTTTAAAGCGCCAACTTCATACTGTCAATTCTAGATAGCATATGAACAAAGGCGCACTCCCCCATAGAGGAGAGTTGCAACCTCGATTTTAGCGCCCTCAAGACCCAACGAGCAGCACTTAACAAGTAGCCCCGGTTATACCTTTCTCTGACGCGACCCTCGCGAAGCGCGTGAGCGGCAGGGAAAGGTATAACCGGGGCGGACAAGTATGTGCGTTACTCGGCAGCGGCCTTGAACTTGTTGTAGTTGATCAGGCAGCCGGCCTTGACGATGGCACGCTCCTCTGCCGTCATATCGGCAATGTAGAGCTCAATCTGCTCGACCGCACCATCGGCGCGAACCACGTAAGCGGCGATGTCCTTCAGGTCGCCGTCGAGCGCGGCGCGGATACCCGGCACAAAGACGTAGTCGCCCACCTCAAAGCTGGGCTCGGCCTCCATCTGGAAGGGCACCATGCCCCAGTTCATCACATTGGAGCGATAGCGCTTGGTGGCGTACTCGTGGACGATGTTGGCCAGACCGCCAATTACGCGCTGGCAGCTCGCGGCCTGCTCGCGGGCAGAACCGTCACCGGGCTTCTTGGCATAGAGCATGGAGCCGTACTCAGTCGCCTTGGCATCGGCCGCGACACCCGCGCCGGTCAGCGCCTCAAACACACCGGCAAGCTCGGCATCGAGTGCCGCCAGGTCGCCTGCTGCTTCGCCGGCAACGCGGCGCTTTTCCACCGCGTCAACCTCCTTGGAGCGGCCCACGTAGGCCGGATCACGACGGCTCAGCGTAAACTCTGCCAGGCCCAGCGGATTGGAGCGGAAGGAGCTCGTCTCGCCCGAAGGAATGAGCTCGTCAGTCGTGGTGACCGGGTCCATGATCTTGGAGCACACCTTGAGCAGGATATCGTCGCCGAGAGGCTCCATCGCGGGCCACGGCTTGATGTTGGGGCCTTCGACCAGCTCGTCGGCCGGCTCAGCCTTGCCAAAGCCCCAGTACACGCGCTTCTTGTACGGCGCGTCGTCAAAGGTGTACTCGCAGGCCTCGTCCCAGGTCTCCTCGGGCAGGTCGGTCGCCGGCGTCAGGACGCCGCCGTTGGCAGCCGTCGCCGCAATGGAGCGGGCGTCCATCAGGGCCACCGCGCTCAGCTGGCCATTGCCCGGCTTGGAACCCTCACGGTTGGGGAAGTTGCGCGTGGTGTGGCGGATGGACAGGCCGTTGTTAGCGGGCGTGTCGCCGGCACCGAAACACGGGCCGCAGAACGCCGTGCGCACGATCGCGCCAGCCTCCATCAGGTCGTAGATATAGCCGCGGCGTGTAAGCTCGAGTGCCACGGGCTGGCTCGTGGGATAGACCGACAGCGAGAACTCGCCGCAGCCGGTGTTGGCGCCCTTGAGCACGCGGGCAGCCTGGACCACGGAGTCGTAGTTGCCGCCCGAGCAGCCGGCGATAACGCCCTGCTGCACGTGCAGCTTGCCGTCGACGATCTTGTCGAGCAGGCTAAAGTGCGTCTTACCCTCGCCGATCTTGGCAGCCTCGAGCTCCACCTCGTGCAGGATGTCCTCGAGGTTCTCGTTGAGCTCGTCGATCTCAAAGCCATTGGAAGGATGGAACGGCAGCGCGATCATGGGCTTGATGCTCGACAGGTCGACCTCGACGCAACCGTCGTAGTAGGCAACATCGGCGGGTTTGAGCTCGCGGTAGTCGTCGCCGCGGCCGTGCATGGCCAAAAACGCGCGCGTGTCCTCGTCGGTGGCCCAGATGCTCGACAGGCAGGTGGTCTCGGTGGTCATGACGTCGACGCCGTTGCGGTAGTCGGTCGTCATGCTCGCGATGCCCGGGCCCACAAACTCCATGACCTTGTTCTTAACGTAGCCCTTGGCAAAGACCGCCTTGATGATGGCGAGCGCCACATCGTGCGGGCCGACGCCGGAACGCGGGGCACCCGTGAGGTAGATGGCCACGACGCCGGGATAGGCGACATCGTAGGTGTCGCACAGCAGCTGCTTTGCCAGCTCGCCGCCGCCCTCGCCCACGGCCATGGTGCCCAGAGCGCCGTAGCGGGTGTGCGAGTCGGAACCCAGAATCATCTTGCCGCAGCCGGCGAAGTTCTCACGCATAAAGGAGTGGATGACGGCGATGTGCGGCGGAACGAAGATGCCGCCGTACTTCTTGGCCGCAGAAAGGCCAAAGACGTGGTCGTCCTCGTTGATGGTGCCGCCCACGGCGCACAGCGAGTTATGGCAGTTGGTGAGCACGTAGGGCAGCGGGAACTGCTCCATGCCCGAGGCGCGCGCCGTCTGGATGATGCCGACAAAGGTGATGTCGTGGCTCGCCATGGCATCGAAGCGAATCTTGAGCGCCTCGGGGTCGCCGGACGTATTGTGTGCCTGAAGGATCGAATACGCGATGGTGCCGCGCTTGGCATCCTCGGGCGTCTGCGTAATACCGCGCTCGGCAGCCTCGGCCGCAGGCACAACCTCGCTGCCGCCGCGCAGGTAGATGCCGTCCTCGTACAGCTTGACCATACTGTCTCCCACTCTGCCCAAAAGATTTGGGCGCATAGCATACATTCGTTCAATATCGTGCCATAGAACGGTTGCCAGCGGGTTACGAATCTGCACGTTCACTTTATCTCGGTAAAGCAAAGGACGAGCACCTTGCATCACTCTTCTGACAAGGAGTGTCCCAAAGTGCCGGCACAAAAGGAACGTCCCCAACTGCCAAGTGCCGCAAGAATGTCCCCTTTGACCAGTCATTTAAGAACGTCCCCAATGACTACCGCATCCGGAGCAAGGCAACGCCGCAGGTAGAGGACGGACAGCGAGCGACGTCCAGAGCGAACAAGCTGGCATGAAAAAGGCAAGGCATAGACCTTCTGGTCATGCCTTGCCTTTTGAATGACAAATTGTCGCTCTGGGCGGCGCGCAGCGTCGGCCCGTTACGCGGTTTGGTAAAACCGCGTAACTACAAATCCCCGCCGGCGCCCAGCAGCTTGCGCATGACTTGCTCGGGGTTAACTGAGCCGTCGCGCGGGGCCAGGGCGGTGATCTTCTTTTGCATCTTGTACTCGTGCAGCTCGTCCTCGAGCTGGCGTACGCGGGCGCGGAGCTTCTCGTTCTCGCGTTCGCGCTCCTCGGCACGCTCCTTCATATCGAGGATGCGCACCACGCCGGCAAGGTTGATGCCCTCGTCGGTCAGCTGGTTGATGAGTTCCAGGCGCTCGATATCGGCACGCGAATACAGACGCGTGTTACCGCCCGAGCGCTGGGGGTTCACCAGTCCCTTGGACTCGTAGACGCGCAGAGTCTGCGGATGCATGCCGGTCAGCTCGGCCGCCACGCTGATCATGTACAGCGGTTTGTTCCTATTGTCCTCGGCCATGCTACCTGACCCCTTTCCGTCTCGTTATCGTCCATCATAAGCCCGCGGGCGCGGGCGTGCGCCACGACCGCCCTAGTACGTCGCCTTGTAACGGTTGACCTTCTCGCGATAGTCGCGCGTGTCGGCCTCACGCAACTTGGTCATGGCGTCGCGCTCATCATCGGATAGGTTCGTGGGGACCTGCACCTTGATCTCGACGAGCAGCGCGCCCGTACGGCCACGGTGCTTAACGTCGGGCGCCCCCATCTCCTTAAAGCGGAACTTCTTGCCCGTCTGGGTACCCGCGGGCACCTTCAGACGAACCGTCGCACCGCCGGGCGTGGGCACGTCCACCGTGCAGCCGAGCGCCGCCTCGTAGACCGAGACCGGTACCTCCATAGTCACGTCGGCACCTTTACGCTTAAACAGCGGATGCTCCTCCACGTGCGTGGTCACGACCAGGTCGCCGCGCTCGCCGCCGGCAACGCCGTACTCGCCGCGACGCTTGTAGCGCAGCTTGCCACCGTCGACCGCGCCCGCAGGCACTGAGACCGTAATTGTCTGTTGCTCGCCCGTCGAGGGAATGCGGTAGGTGACCTTGTGCGTCACGCCGCGAAACGCGTCCTCGGCCGAAACATCGACGGTCAACGACAGGTCGCCGCCCTTGCGAGCACGGCTGCGGCCCGCGCCGGCACCGGCAGCGCCCGCAGCCCCGGCAAAGCCCGAGCCCCAATCGCTGCCCCAGGCGCCGTTGCCGCTAAAGATGCTGTCGAAGATATCGCCCCAGCCGCTGGCGCCTGCGCCGGCACCGTAGCCGCCGCCATACGCGCCGCCCGCGCCCGGCATGCCGCCAAACATGAGCATCTGGTCGTACTCTTTGCGCTTCTTCTCGTCCGAAAGCGTCTCGTAGGCCTCGCTGATCTCCTTGAACTTGGCCTCGTCGCCGCCGGCATCGGGGTGATATTTTTGCGCGAGCTTGCGAAACGCGCTCTTGATCTCTTTGTCGGAGGCGCTCTTGGATACGCCCAGGATGTCATAGAAGGTTTTGCCTGCAGCCATCGTAGCTCCTCTCCTGTTACGTCCGCCGCCCATGCAGACGACGGCTCATGCTTTCATATGGCACTAGGCCAGAAAGGGCCCCGGGTGTTGCCCCGGGGCCCTTCTCAATTACTCCTCGGTGCTCTCGGCCGTATCGGCCGTAGCATCCTCGGGCGCCGCTTCGGGCTCCGGTGCGGGGCGCTTCTCGCCACCGTAGGTCACCGTCACCATCGCGGAACGCAGGATGCGATCCGCCATGCGGTAGCCCTTCTGGTACACATCGTTGACGGTCTCGTCATACTGCGATGCGTCCTCGACGCGACCCACGGCCTGATGCTCGAGCGGATCGAACGCCTCGCCCTTGGGGTCGATGGGCTCAACGCCCTCGTGCGCAAACACATCGAGCAGCTTGGCATGCACCGCGTCGACACCGTCGACGAACTGCTTAAAGTCGTCGGCAAGCTCCTGGCTGCGGGCATGGTCGATCGCACGCTCGATATCGTCGACCACCGGCAGCAGCGCGGTGACGAGCTTCTCGGTCGCGCGCTCGCGCTCGGCGATACGCTCATTGGCAGTGCGGCGACGGAAGTTCTCCCAGTCGGCCTGCAGACGGGCGGTGCGCTCGGTTGCGTCCTTTGCCTTGTCCTCGGCGGCCTTCTGAGCCTCTGCCGCAGCATCGAGCTCGTTGCGCACATCGGCAAGCTCTTTCTGAGCCTGCTCGAACTTGAGCTTAAAGTCGTTGTCGGCGGCTTCCTCACCGGCGCGGATAGCGGCTTCCACCATCTCGTCCTCGGTCATCGTCGCCTCCTTGTTGGAATCCTCTACCTGGTTCTCGGCAGCCTCGGCGGCCTCGGCCTCGTTGGCCTCGGTATCGTCGACGGCCTCTACGGGAATCTTCACGTCCTTCTCCTCAGAGTCAACGGGGGCGGCGCCAGCGGCAGCCGCCTCCGTGCGAGCTTTACGGGCGGACATGATTACTTGTCCTCGTCGTCCACAACCTCGTAGTCGGCGTCGACGACGTCATCGTCGGCAGGCTGGGCACCGGCGGCACCGTCGGTCTGCTGCTGAGCGTCGGCGTAGACAACCTGAGCCAGCTCGTAGGCCACAGACTGCAGGGACTCGCCGGCGGCCTTGATGGCCTCGACGTCAGAGCCCTCGAGCGCCTTCTTGGCGTCGGCGATAGCGGCCTCGGCCTTGGACTTCACGTCGGCGGAAACCTTGTCGCCCAGCTCGTTGAGGGTCTGCTCGGTGGAGTAGCACAGGCTGTCGGTCTGGTTGCGGACCTCGACCTCTTCCTTCTGCTTCTTGTCCTCCTCGGCATGAGCCTCGGCGTCCTTGACCATACGATCGACTTCGTCGTCGGACAGAGCAGTGGAGCCGGAGATGGTGATCTGCTGCTCCTTGCCGGTGCCCTTGTCCTTAGCGGAGACCTTGACGATACCGTTGGCGTCGATGTCGAAGGTGACCTCGATCTGCGGCACGCCGCGGCGGGCAGCCGGGATACCGGTCAGCTGGAACTTACCGAGCGACTTGTTGTCGCGGGCAAGCTCGCGCTCGCCCTGGAGCACGTTGATCTCGACGCTGGTCTGGTTGTCGGCAGCGGTGGAGTAGACCTCGGTCTTGGAGGTCGGGATCGTGGTGTTGCGGTCGATCATCTTGGTCATGATGCCGCCCATGGTCTCGACGCCCAGCGACAGCGGGGTAACGTCGAGCAGCAGGATGCCCTCGACGTCGCCGGTGAGCACGCCGCCCTGGACGGCAGCGCCGTCGGCAACGACCTCGTCGGGGTTCACGGACATGTTGGGCTGCTTGCCGGTCATGGTCTTGACGAGCTCCTGGACGGCGGGCATACGGGTGGAGCCGCCGACGAGGATGACCTCGGTCAGATCGGAGAGCTTAAGCTTGGCGTCGCGCAGGGCGTTGGTGACAGGCTGCTTGCAGCGCTCGAGCAGGTCGCGGGTGATCTTCTCGAACTCGGCGCGGGTCAGCGTGTAGTTGAGGTGCAGCGGGCCGGACTGGTTCATGGTAATGAACGGCAGGTTGATGGTGGTCTGCTGGGCGGCGGAGAGCTCCTTCTTGGCGTTCTCGGCGGCCTCCTTCAGACGCTGCAGGGCCATGGGGTCCTGACGCAGGTCGACACCGTTCTCCTGCTGGAACTTATCGGCCATCCAATCGATGACGCGCTGATCCCAGTCGTCGCCGCCCAGGTGGTTGTCGCCCGAGGTGGACAGAACCTCAAACACGCCGTCGGCGAGGTCGAGGATGGAGACGTCGAAGGTGCCGCCGCCCAGGTCGAAGACCAGGATGCGCTGGTCGGTGCCCTGCTTGTCCAGGCCATAGGCAAGAGCAGCAGCGGTCGGCTCGTTGACGATACGCTTGACGTTGAGGCCGGCGATCTTGCCGGCGTCCTTGGTGGCCTGACGCTGGGCGTCGTTGAAGTAGGCCGGGACGGTGATGAC
>UQIL01000047.1 GCA_900541025.1 uncultured Collinsella sp.
TCGCACGGAGAGCACATTAAGTGCTCTCCGGCTCGTGCGGAACTCGCGATCGACCAAACCCCGCGCCCCGTCCCGGCGAGCCTTTGGCTAGCGGCAACAATCAAAACGCAACAAGGGGCTCCCCCGTTCATCAACGGGGGAGCCCCTTGCCATGTCTATTTATCAGCCCACCCGGTTTTCCAGATCAAAAAGCGAGCGGCGAAGCAACGCTCGACCAGCAACGTTACCCAAGGACCCGGACAGGCGCCAAGGACAACGTCGATCGCGAGTTCCGCACGCAAAGGAGGCCACTTAATGTGGCCTCCGTCTTGCGCAGGACTGCCCGAGCAGGCGATGTTGCCCCATACGCCCGCCTAGCTGGATGTACGGGTTTTCCAGGTGCGGCAGATCGGCCTGAAAGAGGAGGGCATAGACCTTGAGGTCATGCCCGACGATTGAAGGCCGAGGTGCCGTGCCTGGGAAAGCCGCCTAGGTCAGTTTCACTATAGGTGCGAAGCCCTTCATAAGCTTTTTGGTCTGGCCGGTCTTTTCGAATTGAACCTCGATCATGTCTCCGACGACCGAGATCACGGTACCCGTGCCAAAGGTCTTGTGGCTCACGGTATCGCCTGCGGCAAAGTCCTGCGACGCGCTAGCGCGATCGACCTTGCGCTCCACTGTCGGCGACACCTTAGATGACGGCTTTTTGGCTCGCGGCGCACCCGAACCAAAGGTCGAGGCAACACGGCCGGCGTCGGGCGAGACCCCACGATGGCGCTCGGTCCCGTAGCTGCTGCCGCCAAAGAAATCGTCAAAACTCGATCCACCGCGCGAACCGGAACCGCCGGTCGAGCGCGTATGCGAACCAAACACCTTGCCGCCGTACATATCCGAGCCCATGCCCGAGCCAAAGGTGCCGTGACGGTCGCCGCGTTTCTCCCAGCCCGTGCCCTCAAAACCGGCAGAACCGATGCCGCTAAACTCGATATCCTCAAACGGAATCTCGTTGAGGAAGCGAGAGCGCGGGTTGGCAGAGGTCGAGCCGTAGGTGCGACGCGTGGCCGCATAGGTCAGGAACAGGCGCTTACGGGCACGCGTGATGGCAACGTAGGCCAGGCGACGCTCCTCCTCGAGCTTGCCCGGGTCATCGCTGCCGCCAAAGTCGTGCACGTGCGGGAAGATACCCTCCTCCATGCCGGCCACGAACACCGCCGGGAACTCCAGGCCCTTGGCGGAGTGGATGGTCATCATGGTAATGGCATGCGTCTCGCCGGCCAGGGAATCCAAGTCGGAGCGCAGGGCCAGCCACTCCATGAGTGCCGGCAGCGCCTTACAGGTGAGGGGACCGTAGGTACGCTCGATCTCGTCGGCATGCACGGCGCCCGCCGGTAGCTCTGTTGGCACGGCATACGCGTTGCCCGCGATGGCGGCGACCAGGGCATCCTGCGGCGAGAGCGCCGGGGCGGCTAGGCTATCGAGCGGATTGGAGTCCGCGGCGTCACGAGCGCCGACAAGTGCCTCAAACGAGGATGCCGGAGCGGACGGTCCCGGCTCGGGCGCGGGCGCACTCACCACGACGGGCTCGGACTCGGCGCCGGCAGGCACGTCGGCAACACCGGCCGCGCGCAGCTCTTCCAAGCTCTCGAGCGTACCCTCGATATCCTCGTGCGTCTCCTCAAATTCGGCGGCGACGCCCAGGAATTCCTGGATGTTCTCGGCGCGGCTCTCGGACTCCATGGTGCCCTCGGCGCGGAACGCCTGCAGCAGCCCCGTCTTATCGACAATCATCTCGACGACATCCTTGAGCTCGCCGTCCATGCGACGGCCCTCGCGCACCAGCGACACAAAGCTCGACAGGCCGTTGCGGACCTTGGCGCTAAACATGCCGGTCTCGGCGCACGCGATCTCGCAGGCCTGGAAGAACGAGCAACGGTTGTCGCGCGCCAGCTGCTCAATCTTTTGGATCGAGGTGGAGCCGATACCGCGGCGCGGCGTATTGATGACGCGCTTGACGCTCATCTCGTCTGCCGGGTTCACGATCATCTTGAGATATGCCATAACGTCGCGGATCTCGGCACGGTCGAAGAATCGCGTGCCGCCCACGATCTTGTAGGGCACGCCCGCGCGCAGGAACATATCTTCGAGAATGCGCGACTGGGCGTTGGTGCGGTAGAACACGGCGATGTCGTCGTAACTCGTGCCCTTGGCGTGCAGCTTCTCGATCTCGCCAGCAATCCAGCGGCCCTCGTCGCGCTCATCGCTCGCCTGGAAGGCCTGGATCTTCTCGCCATCGCCCTCGGCCGTAAACAGGCGCTTGTCCTTGCGCTGCGAGTTGTGACGCACCACGGCGTTGGCGGCGCTCAGGATATGGCCCGTAGAGCGATAGTTCTGCTCCAGCTTGACGGTCTTGCAGTCTTTAAAGTCCTTCTCAAAGTCCAGGATATTGGTGATGTCGGCGCCACGCCAGCTATAAATGGACTGGTCGTCGTCGCCCACGACCATGAGGTTTTGGTACTTGGCGGCCAGCAGGTTGGCGATCTCGTACTGGACGTGGTTGGTGTCCTGATACTCGTCGACGCTAATGTAGCGAAAGCGCTCTTGGTACTTTTCGAGCACCTCGGGGCGGGTGCGCAGCAGCTCGAGCGCGCGCACGAGCAGGTCGTCAAAGTCCATCGCGTTGGCGGCGCGCAGGCGGCGCTCCAGCTCTAGGTAGACCTGCGCGGCCTTTTTGTCGTTGGGGCTGTCGGCGGATTTGAGCATGTCCTCGGGCCCGATCATGGCGTTTTTAGCCGAGCTGATCTTGCTGCGGATCATGTTGATGGGAAACTGCTTTTGTTCAATGCCGAGCGCCTGCATAATGTCACGCACCATGCGCTTTGAGTCGTCATCATCGTAGATGGTGAACTGACCGGTGTAGCCCAGCAGGTCGGCGTCCTCGCGCAGCATGCGCACGCACATGGCATGGAAGGTGCACACCCACATGCCGCGGGTGCCGCTGGGGATGAGCGCTGCCAGACGCTCGCGCATCTCGGCCGCGGCCTTGTTGGTAAACGTGATGGCCAGGACCTGCCAGGGCTTAACGCCCAGGTCGCCAAGCATATGTGCGATGCGGAAGGTCAGGACGCGGGTCTTGCCCGAGCCGGCGCCGGCAAGGACCAGCAGCGGGCCCTCGGTGGTCAGGACCGCCTCGCGCTGAGCGGGGTTCAGGCTATCGATATCGACGAGCGGCTTGGCGGGTTTGGGCGCCGGAGCCGGGGCGTCGTAGATATCGAGCGGAACGAGCTCGGGTTCCGGCGCGGCGGGGGCGGTGTACGCATCGAGCGGCACGGATTCCGGCGCGGGCGGCACGGGTACCGCAGTGTTCTTTTCCCAGGGCAGGGGCTGGGTCATGGGCGACTCCTCATCTGACGGACGGCGCGCCTGCGGGCAGCGCCATAGTTTGAGCCGTACCAGTATACCGAGCCGCGCGGACACCGACGCAAATCATACCACGACTCCGCGCACCGCCACCACCCAAGCGCCCCAAATAAGTTGCGGTGAAATAGTTCCTGAAACCAGCCTTCTGGCCCCCAAACAGGAACTATTCCACCGCAACTTCGATTGGCTTGGAGGGCTAGAATATCTACCACTTCTACCTCATCCCCACATGGCAGGAGGACCTCTGTGAAGCATAAGGTGCTCTATTACATGGTCGACGGTTCGACCGAGGCGGGCCAGGCGGCGCTCGACGCAATCGAAGGCGGCAACCAGATTGAGCTGGTGGGCTGCGCGCATGAGCCCAATGTCTGCCCCACTGCCGAGCAGCTGGCAGGCTGCGAGGGCTTTGTCGGCGAGTTCGGTCCCGTTGACGATGCATGTGCCGACGCTATGGCAGCCGCGGGAATGCGCATTGTCTCGAACATGTCTATCGGCCTGAACCACGTTGCCGTCGACCGGCTGGCCTCACATGGCATCACCGTCACCAACTGTCCCGGATACTGCTCGGACGATGTCGCCCAGCACACCGTTGCCCTGATGCTCGACCTGATGCGACAGGTCACGTTGCTCAACCGCGACGTGCGCGACGGCGCCTGGAATCCGCTGGGCGGGTATACCATGCACCGTACGCAAGGCCGCACGTTGGGATTGGTCTTTTTTGGCAGCATCGCGCGCGCCGTCGCGCCCATCGCGCAGGCGCTCGGCATGAAGGTACTGGTGTGGGCGCCGACCAAGACGGCAGAAGAGCTTGCCGCCGCCGGTTGCGCCAAGGCTCAAACGCTCGATGAACTGCTCGGCGCATCGGATATCGTCAGCCTGCATTGTCCGCTGATTCCCGAGACCGAGAAGCTGATTGGCAAGCGCGAACTTGCGCTTATGAAACCCACGGCATTTTTGATTAACACGGCCCGCGGGCCCATCGTGGATGAGAATGCCCTAGTCGCCGCGTTGGACGAGGGCATCGCCAGCGGTGGCACGCGCGGCATCTGCGGCGCCGCGCTCGACGTGCTCGCCGATGAGACCGCGCCCAACCAGGCTCTGATCGCGCACCCGCGCTGCATTGTCACGCCCCATTGTGCGTACAGCACGCAGGAAGCCTACGACACCGTCCGTCGCATGTCGCTGCAGGCCGTAGTAGACAAGCTCGTCTTTAACCGCAAGCCCGAACACACCGTTACCGAATAATTGGTGCAAAGTAACCTGACCCCAATGCACCAATCACGGAACCGCCGATGCCATGGCAACGGCAGCGAGCGGCGGCCAGAGCGAACAAATTGGCATGAAAAGGGGGCGGCATAGACCTTTTGGTCATGCCACCCCCTTTGAATGACAAGTTGTCGCCCTGACCGCCGCGCAGCGTCGACTAAGTTAGAGGCCGAGCATCGGCTCCAGGACGAAGAAGTACGCAAGCACCACGATGCCCAGAATGATGCGGTAAACACCGAAGCACTTAAAGTCGTGACGGCGGACGAAGCCCATGAGCCACTTGATGGCGATAAGCGAAACCACAAAGGCCACAACGCAGCCCACGCCCAAGATGGCGACCTCGTTGGCGCCGAACGTGCCGCCCTTGATGAAGTACTTGACCAGCTTGAGCGCACTCGCGCCAAACATGACAGGGATGGCCAGGAAGAACGTAAACTTAGACGCCACCGAGCGCGTGCAGCCCAAAAGCAGGCCGCCGATGATGGTGGAGCCGGAGCGCGACGTGCCCGGAATCAGCGAAAGCACCTGGAAGCAACCGATACCCAGCGCGGTCTTCCAGCTCAGATCCTCGAGCGTAGTGATGGAGCCAAAGTCCAGGCTATCGTCATCGTCCTCATCCTCAGCGGTAGCCGCGGCGGGCGCCGCAAAGTGCGCACCAGCGGGGCGTCCGCCCGCCACCACAACACGCGAACCAAACGAACCGGCAAGAGCGGCCTGGTCTCGCTTATTCGCGCGCCAGTTCTCAATCACGATAAACAGCACGCCGTACACAATGAGCGCCAGCGCCACGACGGGAGCATTGTAGAAATGCTCCTCCATCCAGTCGTTGAGCGGCAGACCGATCGCCGCGGCGGGAATGCAGCCGAGCACAATCTTGCCCCACAGCACCCAAGTGTCGCGACGGCCCTCCTTGCCCTTGCTGGGGGAAAACGGGTTAAGGTCGTAGAAGAACAGGACGCAGACGGCCAAAATGGCGCCAAGCTGAATCACGACCAGGAACATATTCCAGAACGTCTCGCTCACGTTCATCTTGACGAACTCGTCCACCAAGATCATGTGACCGGTCGACGAAACAGGCAGCCATTCGGTGATGCCCTCGACCAGGCCCATGAAGGCAGATTTTAGAAGCTCGATGATATCCAAAGGGACCCCCTCATTAGACACCCGCCGGTAGATGTTCTGCGGACGATGCGGGCGATGTCCCATTATCAACCGTTGGCGGTGCGACCGCGCCTACCCTTACCAAAAAACTCGCCCGTTCACAGAATTGCGAGCGGTCAAACCGTAATCCTTGGGTATAACTGCAACAAGATAAAGTGTCCGGCGGCCAACGCACCCGCGCCCGCCCGACGCACGAGCCCCGCGCCCGTGCGATAGACCAAGGAGGAAACCATGAACGAGGGCTACACCAAGGTATTTGTTTCACTCGACGGTACTGAGCAGCAGGATTTTGTGCTCGCACGCGCCATCAAGGTCGCCGCGAACAACGGCGCTAAGCTGATCATCGGCCACGTCATCGACTCCACCGCGCTCGAGAGCGCCGGTTCCTATCCGGTCGACCTGGTCAACGGCTTGGAGGAGGCCTTTAACAACTCCATCGCCAAGCAGCTCGAGGAGGCCAAGGCCAATCCCGACATTCCCGAGGTCGAGGTCATGATTCGTACCGGCCGCATTCGTGAGACGCTCAAGGATGAGATGCTCGACGTGGTCAAGCCCGATCTGGTGCTCTGCGGCGCCCGCGGCCTGTCCTCAATTAAGTACGCGCTACTGGGCTCGATTTCGACGTTCCTGCTGCGCAATACGGACTGCGACATTCTGGTCGTGAAGTAGCGTTGCTCCCACCGGCCGCGGGGCCTGCGGGGTTTCCACGGGCACGTCCTCGCCGCTTCGCGGCTGCGGGATGTCGGCTTAGATAACCCCTCCCGGCCTTGCGCCTTCGTCACCGTACTTCAGCGAGTTGGCTGATAAAAGATGGCGTGCCGCCCCGTTTGGGGCGGCACGCTTTGTTTGGGGCGGCACGTTTTTGTTATATGGCGATCCTGCTTAGACGAGCTTGCACTTCTGGAATGATCTTCTCGAACATTACCTCCGCCTCAGCAAAACCCTCTTCTTTGAGACCGCGCGCGGCGTCTCTTAGCGCGTCTGGAACCTCATTGCAGGTATCGGCAATCATTCCGGCAACAATTCCCCCGGGCAAACCCGCCCCGATCATATGGCTCATCACCGACCCGCGCGTTACGTCGTCAATCTTGCGGCTCCCTCCAAACGAGACGCCCATCTCGCGAACGAGACTGGGATAAACCGTTGTGCACAGCACGTCATAGAGCGGCGCCAACCTCACCTGCTTCCAACTTTCGTCCCACACGAACGACCAGTTCTTTAGATGGTTATCGCAGTTACCTACGGCATAGTCGAACAGCTGGTTATAGCCGACAAGGAACCTGTCCTCCATTTGATTCGTCGACGTCCTTCGCACCGCATCGACGATAAGCCCCAGGTAATTGACGCCCGTGGGCTCATATTTAAGCTCACGCGAAATGCCCTTGGCTTGACAAACATCTTCCTGGTGCAAACGGTATGGAATTGGCAATCCGTCAACCGAGCATCCAGCATCAGGCGTTACTCGGTCAAATCGCCTCACGGCGATAATTGGCTCGGCATCCTCAACTCGGATAAGAAAACACTCTTCGGCCGACAGGTCCATCAGAGAGGCGGCCCTCACGCACATCGCTTCGCACACTGTCTCGCCCGGGAACGTTTTCGATCCCGCCTTGAGAATGTGCGTAGATGGGGCCGCTCCATGAGGCAGGTACCATCCGCCACATGGATCATCGCCCGTATGGTAGAGACCGACCTTCGCCTGAGCACCTGCAAGGGAGATTCGACTCTCTAGCGCTAAATCAAAAGCAACCTCCGCCGGCGCGTATGCCAGCCCGCTTAGCTGTTCCTCACCTATCTCTTCATAGCCCATTTCGAGACTGTCGGCCGAAGGATCTCGCGTCAAAACCAGAGCGCCGACAGGTTCATCGCGGACTAAATCGAGCACCTTAAAGTAAGGCTCTGTTAGACCAGGATTGACATTCCGCCCCGTCATCTTCTTGCGATTGC
>UQIL01000048.1 GCA_900541025.1 uncultured Collinsella sp.
AACAGGAGGCCACTTAATGTGGCCTCCGTCGTGAGCAGGACTGTAGAGCAGGAAAGTTCATATGCGGCCGTTGGCGCCCGGGCAGCGCCGGGGACCGCACCCGTACGACTACAGCGTCATGTTCGGATCGGCATCGACGTCGAACGGCGAGATTTCGCCTCGGTCGAATTTACGGCGAGCGACCTCCGCGATCATGGCTGCGTTATCGGTACAGGCAGACAAGGGCGGCACCGTTACGCGAATCCCCTGACGCCCAAGCTTCTTGATCATCATCTCGCGCAGATGCGGGTTGGCCGAGACGCCGCCACCGATGCAGTATTCCTTGCATCCGGTAGCGTGCAATGCGTTTTTGGCCTTCTTGTACTGCACGTCAAAGACAGCCGCCTCAAACGAAGCTGCCAGATCGGGCAGGTGAATCGTGCGCCCGGCCTTGGTCTCCTGTTCAATGTAGAGCGTCACAGCGGTTTTAAGGCCCGAAAGCGAGAAGCGGTAGTCCCCCCTGCTGTTAAGCGCGCGAGGAAAATCGATCGCCTTGGGGTTGCCCGTCTCGGCAAGCTTGGAGATGATGGGGCCGCCGGGATAGCCCAGGCCCAGTGCCTTGGCTACCTTGTCGAAGGCCTCGCCCACAGCGTCGTCGAGCGTCTCACCGAGCACCTCGTAGTCGCCCCACGCCTTCACGTGCACAAGCATGGTGTGCCCACCCGAGACAAGCGTGAAGATAAACGGCGGTTTGAGGTCGGGTTGCGCCAGCAGGTTGGCAAACAGGTGCCCCTCCAGATGGTTGACGCATACGAGCGGCTTACCGGCAGCGTAGGCAAAGCCTTTGGCAAAGGCAACGCCCACCACGAGGGCGCCCACCAGGCCCGGACCCTGTGTCACGCCCACGGCGGCAAGCTCGCTGGGAGCAATGGCTCCACCCTCAAGACCAAGCGATGCTGCGGCATCCTCGAGCGCCGCATCCACGACACTCACAATCACCTCAACGTGTTTGCGCGAGGCGATCTCGGGCACCACGCCGCCAAAGCGGGCATGAAAATCAATCTGTGTCGACACCTGGTTGGCCAGCATATTGCCATCCGCATCGATAATCGCCACGGCCGTCTCGTCGCAGGAACTCTCGATAGCGAGCACCAGGCGGCGGCGCTCAATTTCGGCGCGCTCCCCCTCGGAGCGCCCAGGCGCAGGCAGCGGCCATACGCGTTGCTCGGCTGCCGTCGGCTCGGGCGAGGCGTTATCGACCGGAAGTACGAGGGGAAGTGGGGCCGTCATGACGATGGCGTCTTTGCCGACACCGTAGTAGCCACGACGACGACCCACCTCGGTAAAGCCCAGAGCGGCATAGAGCGCAATCGCGCCCTCGTTGCCGTCCTCGACCTCGAGCGAAGCCGTGGTGCAGCCGAGCATCTGGGCATCATAGCTCACATGCGACAGCAGCTTGCGGGCAATGCCCTCACGGCGATGTGCCGAGTCGACGGCGACATCCAGAATCTGCACATCACCGTCCACGACCATACCGCCGGCAAGGCCCAGCAGCTTGCCGTCGTCGTGTGCCACCCACCAACTACGCGGCGCAGCGACGTCCTCGCCCAGTTCGGACAGGAACATGCCCGGCGTCCACGCCTCGTGTCCGGCACCTTCAAAGCAGGCAGCCTCTAGCGCGCTCGCGCCCTCGGCATCCGCCGCGCCCATGGGACGGAACTGCAGATGACGACCGGCGAGCTCATCGGCAACGCCCGTAATTTCGCTCTGCGCACTCTCGGCAAGACCAAGACGCTTGCGCTCGTTTTCCTCGGCATCCGAAAGGCGCGTGTAAATCGGCAGGACGCGAGCCGGATCGCCGTCACCCGCAGCGTGCGCGAGCAGCAAGCCCTCGCCCGAAGGCCACCACAGGTCGCGCTCCACGCAGCGGGCGGTCTCGTCCTCACCCAGCAGCTTGCCATAGCGCACGAGACCGTCACCGGTCAGCTGAACCTGGTCCCAGTCCGCTGCTCGGCGCCACTCATCGAGCGCCACGGCGGCCTTGACCACGTGTTCGCGCTCAAATTGACGCTCGGGACCCTCATCGCCCAGCATATATAGTGCCGGATATACCTCACCGCGCATGGCATCGGCCAAGATACCAAGCTTGCCGCGCACGCCAGCCTTCCACGCCGTCCAAGCGCAAGCGTCGAGCGTCGACACGCCCAGCAGCGGAACATTGGCACCGCGCGCGAGGCCCTTGGCAGTGGAGATGCCGATGCGCACACCCGTAAACGACCCCGGGCCGCGGCCGACCACGTAGCAACCAACATCGCTGCGATCCAGACCGACTTGAGCCAGCACGCCATCAACGGTATTCACGAGCTCAACGTTGGCGTGACGGCGACACATGTGGTCGCCACTCACGAGCTTCGTCTCGCCCGTCTGCCCATCAATCCAGCTTGCCGCGCAGGCAAGCATGTCGGTCGAGGTATCGAGCGCCACCACCAGCGCGTTGTCGTTATGCAAGCTCATCTTGTACAGCCTTATCAATCAAATGGGAAAGCTCCATTGCGCGGTCACCGTGTGCCTCGAGCGTTATCGTTCGCACATCGCTGTCGCCCTCATCACGCTTGAGCGTCACCGAAAGATACTCATCCGTCAGCTCGTCCTGGAATTGTTCGCCCCATTCCAGCAAGCAAGCACCCTCATAGCCCAGCACATCGAAAATGCCCGTATCCTCGAGCTCGTAGGCATGCTCCAGGCGGTATAGATCAAAGTGAAACAGCGGAATACGACCTTGATCGTGAACGGCCATGAGCGCAAACGTAGGGCTCGTAACCATATGCTCATCGCCCAGCCCGCGCGAGACGCCCTTGGTAAAGTGAGTTTTGCCCACTCCCAGGCCACCGGTCAGGATGAGCACATCGCCGTCCTCAAGGCACGGTGCAATTAGCTCGCCAAAGTACTCCGTATCGGCAGCGCAAGTTGTTTTGTAAGTACCTACCCCCAGGCGCTCCAGGGACATATATGCTCCTTATTATTCCGAGGCGTCCTCTGGTGCGGGATGTCGCTCCAGATAGTCGCCCAGCATCTTAAAGTCTTCCTCCAGCAGCTCCTGCCACGCCGGATTGCGCAGCGCTGCTGCCGGATGAAAAGTGGGCATTACTACAAAATGCCCCATCTGGTGGAACCTGCCGCGCAGCTTAGTAATGCCAATCTCGGTCTTAAGCACAAAGTGCGTCGCGGGGTTGCCGAGCGTCACGATAATATCAGGCCAGATGCTTCGAATCTGCTCACGCAAAAACGGCGAGCAAGCCAGCACTTCCTCGGGACGCGGATTGCGGTTTCCCGGCGGGCGGCACTTAAGCACGTTGGCAATGTAGACGTCTTCGCGTTTGAGCCCCGCCAGCGACAAAATGCCGTTGAGGTCCTCGCCTGCCGCCCCCACAAAGGGCTCGCCCTGCAAATCCTCATTGCGGCCCGGCGCCTCACCAATAAACATCACGCGAGCGCGGGGGTTTCCCACGCCAAACACGATATTGTGACGCGACTGGTAGAGCTGGCAGAGGTGACAATCGCCCAGAACGGCCTCAATTTCCTCGAGTGCGACCTCACGTGGTGCCTGATGGGTATGGCCGGGGATGTGCATGACGCCCATAGCGGCTCCTACACGTAGACCTTGTCGAGACGCATGCCAAAGCCGCAGGCGACCTCGTAGTTAATCGTTCCGCGCAGTCGGGCCATCTCGTCCATAGTGATCTCGGCATCGCCATCGCGGCCGACAATGATCATCTCGTCACCATACTCGGCCTCGGGAATCTCGTGTGCCGGGTTGGACTGAATGGCGACCATAAACTGGTCCATGCAGATATTGCCAACCTGATGCACACGCTCGCCGCGATACAGCACATCCATACGATTGGAAAGCGTACGCGATAGGCCATCGGCATAACCGATCGGCAGCGTGCAGATCTGAACGCGCGTACGCGGTACGCGGTAGGTAAAACCGTAGCCCACGCCCTCACCCATCGCAGGGTGTGCCACGCGCGTCACACGCGCATGGACGCTCATAACGGGATCAAGCTGCATCACGCGGCCACTCAGCTCGCACGGCTGCATGCCATACAAGCCAACGCCGGCGCGAATCATATCAAAATGCATCGAAGGGTCGAGCATCGAGGACGGCGTGTTGGCGCAGTGCACGATACCGCACTCAAAGCCCGCATCCTTAATGGCCTGAACGGCCTCGGTAAAGCGCTGACACTGCAGTTTGTAGTCCCAGCCCGAAGGTTCATCGGCCGTGGCGAAGTGCGTAAATACGCCGTCGCACTGAATACCGCGATGGAAATTAATACCGCGGACAAAGTCAAGTACCTGCGTGTAGTGAACGCCGATACGATTCATGCCCGTCTCGATGGCGAGATGATACTTGCCCACTTTGCCCGCCGCGACGGCACATTCGCCATACGCAAGAGCAAAGTCAGACGTATAGACCGAGGGCATGATATCAAACTCGAGCAACGTCGGAATGGCCTCGATAGGCGGCTCGCTTAGGATGAGGATGGGTTTCGTAATCCCGCCCTGTCGGAGCTCAACGCCCTCGTTAACCGTCGCCACGGCAAACATGTCGGCACCGGCCGAATACATGATCTTGGCGCACTCAACAGCTCCATGACCATAAGCATCGGCCTTAACCACGCAGCACAGGCGCTGACGTGGATTCAGCAAATTCTTATAGGCCCTCGTGTTGCGACGGAGCGCCCCGCGGTCGATCTCGACCCAGGACCAGCGCGTCAAATCGGCTTTATTCATGATTAGTCATCCGACCCTTCGTCCATGATTCCCAGATCTTCGAGCGCATCCTTTGCCGCCAGTTCCATGGCAGGACCGATCAAGTCGATAAGATCGGTCGCGATGACGCTCTTCTCACCATACTCCGTCGCCGCGGCAAAACCGGCGTAGCTGTGAAGTGCGACGGCGTACGAATACAGCAACTCCCAACGATCCATCTCGTCGCGCATGGTGGCAAGCGTGCCGGCCAAAATACCCGCGAGAACATCACCCGAACCGGCAGTTGCCAGAGAAGCCGGACCCGAGAGCGGCAGCAGCACACGCTCAACGCCACAGATAGCCGTCGTCGGCCCCTTGGCAATGACAACCAGGTTGTCGGAGCCTGCAGCCCAGACAACCTTCTGCGCGGCCGCAATCGCGGTACCAAGGTCGTTCACCTCGTCACCGGCAACCAGACGCGAAAGCTCACGATAGTGCGGCGTCATAACCAACGGCTGCTCGCGACGATACATCTCGGGATTACTATCAATACCGTCAATGGCAATCTTAGCAAGGCAGTTGAGTGCATCGGCATCCAAAATAAGCGGTACATCAAGCTCGAGCAAGCCCGAAACCACCTGCATAGCGCCGGCAGATGTCGTCATACCGGGACCGCACAGTACACAGCTGTACTTCTTTGCAATCTCGCACACAGTCATGCGCGCAGCGGCGCCAAAGGAGCCGCGGGAATCAGACGGAATAGCAAAGACGGGAATCGAAGGAAGTGCCATGCGAATAAGATTGGCGCAGGCGTCAGGAGCCGCGACTGCCACGTAACCAGCACCCGCGCGAGCTGCAGACTTGGCCGCCATAATGGCAGCACCAGGATATTGCGCAGATCCGGCGACAATAAGCACAGAGCCACGGGAATACTTATCGATATTCGTAGGTAGTGGGGCAAAGTAATCAACTAAGTCACCGGGCTCGACAATCTCGGCGGCGTGGTCGACATCATCGATGACCTCGTCAAGACGGTCGTAAAGATTGCCGCAGATCAAATCGCCAGCATACTCAGGACCATCAGCGCTATACAGACCAATCTTGGGCGCAATCATCGTCACCGTATGCTCGGCACGAATGCAGTCGTCATCAACAACGCCCGTCTCGGCATTCAGGCCCGAGGGAACATCAATGGATACGACACAATCGGCGCATTCATTGACCGTAGGAATCCAGATGGAGAAAGGCGCACGCAGATTTCCGTGGAAACCGGTACCAAAAATGGCATCGACAACAACATCGGCCTTATCGATCAAAACCTCGAGTTCGTCACGCGAGGGGCCGACGCAAACGTGCACATCGCGGCCGGCAGTACGACGAGCAACATGACGTGCCAGAGCAGCAGGAATCTCATCCGGCTCAACCGGAGAAACGATATCCACGTCCACACCCTTATGGCTCAGGATATCGGCGGCAACCCAACCGTCGCCGCCATTATTACCAAAACCGACCAGAACGAGAACCCGATCGGGATTGAGCTTCAAGACCTCGTTGGCGGCAAACTCACCCCCTAGCTCCATAAGCTCGGCCTTCGAAGTCCCTTCGCGTTCGATGATATCCTCGAGACGAACGACTTCTTCGGTACTCAAAACCGGTTTCATCTATGCTCCTAGCGTATCTTGCGAAGCATCGCCCAGGTGCTCCGTCAATGCTGAATTCTGCAGCTGCTCAAGCTCATCTAAAACAGAGCGAGCCTCTTTAAATGTCTGCGCTACGCGTTTCTTGGTGCTCACCTTTTCCTCTTTTGGCTTAGGCCGAGCATCTTCGGTAATCGCGATGGCATTCGCAACGGCCAAATCTCCTGTAAGCGTAATGGAAAGAGCGACTTCAACAACACCCAGTTCTTGAGCGATCTCGAGAGCACGGCCCGAAAGCAGCGCCTTCGGTTTGCCGAGTTTATCACGCGTAACCGAAACATCCTTGCGAGCCACGCCTTGACTAAAACCCGTGCCGAGAGCTTTAAGTACCGCCTCGCGCGAAGCAAAGCGGCTCGCATAGTGAGCAGCGGGACGCGATGATGCATCGCAATACGCACGCTCTTCTTCGGTAAACACACGCCGAGCAAACGACGGCGTCTTTTCAAGAATTGATTTCATGCGGGAAATCTCGACGATATCAACGCCGATACCAGCTTCAGCCATGTTCACCTCCATATCGCACAGACTAAGTTATTGTAGCCCGTTCGCAGAAGATGCGACAAACGAGGGTTATAAAACACAGCTACTATGTGAGACAAAAGCCCGTAAACGCAAAAAAGGGGGAGGCCGCGAGGCCTCCCCCTTCTAAGCTCGATGACGGCTCGGTGCCGTCCACCGGTCAGCGGCGCCCTGGCCTCCCACGGGCTGACCC
>UQIL01000049.1 GCA_900541025.1 uncultured Collinsella sp.
GACGCCCATCAGGAACACGGCGTCGTAGCCCTCGTCGGCGACCTTGTCGGCGAGCGCGGTCATCTTCTTGCCGGTCTCGTAGAGCGCCTTGCCGTCCTCGAGATAGCCCTCCTGGTCGAAATGCATGATCTCGATCTTCTCGGTTTCCTTCATTTGTCTCTCCTTTCTGGGGTTGTCTTCACATCCCCCATGCCAACGGGCATCAAACCCGCTTACATTCCGTAACACTCGGCCGCTTTGGCCTTAAGCGCATTGACTGATTCTTCGTAGCCCTCTGCCTTGACCTCCATTTGCTTGGAGACGGCATCAAGATACGGGTGCACGTCCCATGACTTCAGACGCTCGGCAATCATTGCCGCAATCGTCTGGAAGAACACCAAATTGGGAATTGCGCTGAGCAGCGGAGCCACCTGAGGCACCGCAACCTCGTGAGCCTTACCCCTGGGATGGGCCGTGAGCAGCACCGTTTTTGTCGTAACGTTCGATAGCGCATCGGCGATATTCGCAAGACGCTCCGACCCCTGCGGATCGTCGACGATAAACACCAGATAGCCCGGAACGATCTGCATCTCGGGACCGTGAATGAACTCCTCGCCCTCGTGATGCATGGCAGGAATCTTGATGGTCTCGCTCAGCTTGAGCGCCGCCTCCTCGGCAACGCCGTAGTTGGGGCCGTTGCCGGCGACCATGGCGGGCATGTGCTCAGAAAGTTCGAGCATGTGGTCTTGGACATATTCCTCGGCGGTCTTGCACATCACGGCATTGGCTTGGATAGCTTCGCGCAGGTCGTCAAGACGCTGGGCAACGCCTTTGGCGTCAACCGTTCCGCGCGCCTGACCGCCGTAAATACCAAAGAGCACCAGATACTCAACGAGAACCTCGACGCCCAGAGTTACAAAGTCCACCGACTCGACGCCCACACCGTAGTCAAGAACGATGTCAGCGTGTTCCTTGATGGGTGCCTCGACGTTTGCCGTGAGCGCAACTGCAGCCATATCGTGTGCGCGCATGTAATCGAGCGCCGCAATCGTATTGGTCGAATAGCCACTCTGCGAGACGGCGATGTTGAGCGCATGCTGCGGATAGGTGTGTTCAAAATCGACGAAGGCCTCGGGCGTCACAACGGACACCTGCATCTGCAGCGCATCTTGCAGGTAATCGCGGGCGCAATCGGCGGCATGGCGCGACGAACCCGAAGCAACGATGCGCAGTGCGTTAAAAGAACCGGACTGGAAAATATCAACGAGCTGCGCTACCAGCTCAGACGAACGCTCGAGGTTCTCCCCCATACGCACATGGGCAAGCTGAACGTAATCGAGCATCTTCATCGTCTCACCTCGTTACAAATCATTAGTATTTGATACCAATCACAGTTACAGGTTACGGCTTTTTTATACCTCTTTGTCGACTAATTTATCCCCTTCGGCGAACGGTCGATTTTGGGCCCTGTAAGGTTGTATATACAGCTGACCCAACGATCAAAACTAGTTAGTTTCCCAGACGTTATTCACAAAACACCAGCTAGTACGTATAGGTGTAGCCGCCCGCATCGCCACGATTGAAGGACTTTACATACTCGATAGCCTGACCGCTCGCGTCATAGCTCACGCATTCCAAAAGCAAAACAAGATCCCCTTGCTCCAAGCCAAGCAAGCCCGCGTCGCGTGCACCCACCGCCTCGATATCGAGCTTCTCCTGCGCCATGACCGGCTTTCGGCCCAGCATCTCATAGGTCTCGTACAAACTGAAGACCGACACGTCAATATTTTCGATTGTGGGAAACAGCGGGCACGGAATGAACGCCATCTCAATCGATACGGGATCGCCGTTGACGCAGTTCAAACGCCGAATCGAATACAGCAAATCGTCTTCGGCAATACCAAACAGGTTGGCATAATATGGGCCCGCATAACGCTTGGAACGCGCGAGGATGCGGACGGACGGCTCGCCGCCCGAAGCACGAACCGACTCGCGAAAGCCTCCTGTTCGCTCGTAGGCAACGGGCACTTTCTGCGCCACAAACGCGCCCTTTCCGCGGACGCGTCGAATCTGCCCGCGCCGCACCAGCTCATCGACAGCGCTTCGGATGGTCAGGCGTGTCGTACCAAATTCCTCGGCGAGGTCTTTTTCGGACGGAATCATGGAACCCGTGGGATATATACCGCGCTCGATACGCTCCTCGATGCGGCGTCGAATGCGCATATAAACCGGGGTGGCAACTACTGTTTCAGCCATTGTTCACCTGCCACGCTCCTCATGCCGTTCTCTTCGCCGTTATCGGCAAAGCGGAACTTTGTGGGCAAAATCACCGATTTGCAATGCTCCACAAAACGCATGTCCTTATCAAATTCGATCGTGCTCTCATAGAACACCGGCGTTCCCTCTTCTTGCTGGAGCAACTCGGCCTCTTCGGCGTTCAAGCGCGAGATGGAAATATGCTCACGTCCATGCTCAACACGCACGCCACCTTCTTTGAGCAGGACATCGTAAAGGCTCTCACACTCAAAATCGTGATCGGGAAGCGCGGGACACAGGGACAGGTTAACGTGAGCGGTCTCGATTGACGCCGGCTCGCCCTCAATAAGTCGAACGCGCTGCATACGGAGTAAAGGAGCGCCTACAGACACCCCAAGCTTGTCGGCAAGCGCCTCATCCGCCTCGATGGTCCCGGTGGAAACCAGACGAGAAGAGGGGTGCAGGCCGGCAGTCCGCACAGCATCGGAAAAGTTATACGTTTCCTGGAAGATGTTCAGCGGCTTAGGAGGACACACATACGTACCCGATCCGCGACGGCTCTCGAGCGTTCCACACGAGATGAGCCGCGTGATACCAGCGCGCAACGCCGTACGCGAAACGCCGATCTCTTCGCACAGCACGCGCTCGGCCGGCAGGCGATCGCCGCCGGCAAGCTGATGGTGCTGGATATACCAAAGTATTCCCTCAACAGCACGATCTTTGGGGGGAATTGCATAAGATTCGCCTGCCATTGCACAGACTCCTCATTCAGAAACGTATGCCGCCAAAATTAGGCCAGCCCTCCCATGGCATCAAATTCGGCCTTAATCCTCTCGGCGACATTCCGATACGACTTATATAGACTTGAATCGCGTTTGACCTCGTCGGTCATAACGGGAATCTCTAATTTGGAAACCTCGTCTTTTCCCGTCTGAACCGCCACAACAACGCCCATACCAAGACACATATTACGCTTGGCAGCGTTTATTTTCGCCGCCTTGGCAGGATTTGCCAGGATACGCTGGGCAAATTCCTGTTTAGAGACCGCTTCTTCGGCCTCCGGATCGCCCGCCTCGGCCACTTCGCACTGCAACACGTCCGCATAGTCAAAAATCTTCGGCTCGCCACCGCGTTGATGCACAGCCCACTTGCGGCGCGTGGCATCCTGGTAGATAGCCGGCAAAAATGTAAACCGCGGCGGGTCCAAAATCGTATCCGTGATGGTAAACACATCGGAATCAAAGGCATCCTGCGGGTTTTTCTTCTTGAACAGCCCCATATCAGCCTCCCGTACTAGCATTAAACAACTCAAGCTGAATATAGCACCAATTTCAAGCCGCTGCCTTACCCTATCGGTGCGCGGCGTCTATGGCTCGCCCAGCGGAAGAGTTAACGGACGAGGGCCGGGCTGCCTGCCTTGTTTTGAGAAGTGGGCTCCGCGAACTTCTCAAAACAAGGCAGGCAGCCCGGCCCCGCCGGCAAATAGTGGACACTCCGCATGCAATCTATGCAACCAAACAAGTACGCTTAGCTACATTCGGTAAGTTCGAGCACGCTGCCCTTAACGATAAGCGCCGGCTCCAGGACGACCTCTTCGGCACGCCTGCCGCCCCTACCGGCAAGACGCTTGGACATGCAGCCAAAAGCATGCTCCGCGAGGATACCTGGATCCTGCTCAATCGCGGTCAGCGCCGGCTCAAAGAGAACGTCGGCGGCCGAGTTGTCGTAACTCACCACCGAGATGTCGCCCGGAATGCTCTTCCCCATCTCGTGTAAGCGCTTGAGCAGACCGAGGGCGATGTTATCCGAGCTTGCGAACACAGCGGTAGCATCAGTTGCGAGCACCGCCTCCGAGGCCTCGTAGGCACTCGGGATGTAGTACTCGCTCTCAAACTCTAAACGCGCGTCGATAGGCAGGCCAACCTCGCGCAGCGCGCGCTCATAGCCGGCAAGTCGCTTACGCCCCGTATTGGAACGGCGCGCGTTAACCAAGCAGGCAATGCGACGGTGGCCCTGCTCGATCAGATAGCGAGTGGCCATGTAGCCACCCATCTCGTGGTCGAACATCACCTTGTCGCACTCGAGCCCCTCAATGGCACGGTCGACCATCACGGCAGGAATAGGCAGATGGCTGACCTCTTCGCGCAGGGCGCGGTCGTCGGAGAACTCGTCGCCCACAACCAGGAAGACGCCATCAACGCCGCGCGTCACCAGCTGGCGCAGCAGCTCCAGATCGTCATCGGCGCTGCCGCCCGAGCTGGTAATGAAGAGCGCATAGCCGTCCTCGCGGCAGCGCTTTTCCAGGCTACCGGCGAGCGAGGCAAAAAAGCGGCTCTCGATGTTAGGGACGATAAGGCCCAGCGTGCGCGACTCGCGCATGACCAGGCTGCGCGCAATCTGGTTGGGAACATAGTGGTTGCGCGCCGCGACCTCCTTGATGAGCTTGCGGTTTTCTTCCGAGATGCGACAGGGCCGATTATTGAGAACAAGCGAGACCGACGAGGGGGAAAGCCCCACCTCCTGGGCGATCTGCTTGAGGGTGACTTTGTTGGCCATCTCGCTCCTTCCGGGTTTACGCGCAATCTCTTGAAAGTATAGCGACTACCCCTCTACCTCGGTGATAAACACTTTACCAATCCGGTGGACGGCTGTTTTATCGCCGTCAGCGCACCAAATCCGTCCGGGTGGGGTATATTGCAATCGATTGATGACGACGACCACCAAAAGGCGGATATTCATATGCACGAGAACGACTTTTTTAACGAGGACCTGCTGTGCGCGCTCGCTGGCGTTGCCGGCGAGGACAACGTGTTGATGAGCGAGCCCATGCGCGAGCACACCACGTTTAAGATCGGCGGCCCGGCCGACGTCTTTGTCACGCCCGATACCGAGCAGGGCCTCGTCGCCACGCTCGATACCTGCTATCGCTGCGACCTGCCGCTTACCATCGTGGGCAACGGCTCCGACCTGCTTGTCGGCGACAAGGGCATCCGCGGCGTCGTCGTGGCGCTGGGCGAAGGCCTCTCCGACATTACGGTCGACGGCACGCACGTCACGGCGGCAGCCGGCGCCTTGCTTTCCGATGTCGCCGCGGCGGCAGCCGAGGCCGGCCTCACCGGCATGGAGCCCATCTCGGGCATCCCCGGATCGGTCGGCGGCGCCTGCTACATGAACGCCGGTGCCTACGGTGCCTGCATGGCCGATGTGCTAGAGTCCGTGCGCGTCTACAAACCCGCTCGCCAGCTCGACGACGGCACCCGCGGCAGCGGCAACATCATCGAATTCGATGCCGACGAACTCAACCTGGGCTATCGCAAGAGCCGCATCGCCGACGACGGCTTTATCGTGCTTTCGGCCACTTTCAATCTCGCCCCGGGCAACGCCGCGATGATCAAGGCCGACATGGACGACTACCGCCAGCGCCGCGAGGACAAGCAGCCGCTCGACATGCCGAGTGCCGGCTCCACCTTCAAGCGCCCCGAGGGCCACTTTGCCGGCAAGCTCATCATGGATGCCGGACTGCGCGGACACGCCGTTGGCGGCGCGCAGGTGAGCGAGAAGCACTGCGGCTTCATCGTCAACGCCGACCACGCCACCGCCGCCGACGTCGACGAACTCATCCGCGACATCCAAGCCAAAGTCAAAGAGCAGTTCGACGTAGACCTAGAACCCGAAGTCCACCGAGTCGGCGAATTTTTATAGCCCGCTCGCCGCGGTCCACTTTAATTAATAACGGGACAAGTATTAATAACGGGACAAGTGACGTAGCTCACTTGTCCCGTTTTCATTTATTTGCGAAGAACATCGGCCATCCGCAGGATTGAAATCATCGACCGATAAGTGAGTTCCACCTTTTCGCCCGCAAGCAGTCGTTTCGAGCCAATCTCATCTAGCCCCACAAGGCGAGAAAACAGCAAGCTACTCATCGTGCCTTCGTCAATTGATTCCTTTATGGTCTTCAAAACGTCCGTATCATGAAGCGACGCCGAGCTGTAGGGGGCAACACGAGCGGAACTCTCAATTAACGACGAGACAAAAGGATGGAGATGCTTTGGACATAGTCCGTCAAACACCACATCCCCATTGTCATCCGAGCCGACTAGTCGCCAACTATAATGATCGACCCAGTCGTCTCCGTCATATATGGTGTCCATGAGCAACTTCCCGTCTAGAGAGAAACCTGTTTGAACATCGGGGCGCAAGACCGCAATCCATCTAGGACCCGCAGCAGCTCCGACCCAACGCACCACACGACAATTGTATATTGCGGCTATTTTAGATCTACATGATCAGTTCGAGTTCGCAACAAGGCGATTATTGCAGCTAGGTTATATTTCATTTTCCACTTTGATGAGCCGTCGGCTCCAAATTCCAAAACCGAAGTCCACGGAGTCGATAATTTAATTTAAAAAGAAGGCCCCTTTCGGGGCCTTCGCCATATTTCTTCAGATAACCCAGTCCTGTGTGTCGCGCCCCGAACCCGGAAGGTCCGGGACTGCGGGCGAGGCATAAGGTTGGTCGCGAGTTCCGCACGCAAAGAAGGCCACTT
>UQIL01000050.1 GCA_900541025.1 uncultured Collinsella sp.
CATCGCGATGCAGGCCGGCTCCCCGGCCGCGGCGATCGCCCCGGCGAGCGCCTCGTAGCCCGCCGCGTCGGCGGGGAACTGGCGGGACAGGACCTTGCGGCCCCTCCAGTCCAGGACGTACAGCCAGTGCGAGTCGGCGTGGGTGTCGACCCCGCAGAAGACCGGCCCGCGGGCGTCGGGTATCGATTCGTTTTGCATGTCTCGCTCCGTTCTTTCCGTGCTCGCCTGGACCGGGCAGACGGCACACTGACGGGGCGCGATAGAATGCGGTTGTTCGGGTCCGCGGTATCGCTCCATGCTCCTATTAGGTCATGCGGCGGTCTCGGCTCGCCGCGGCCCGCGCGGGACATGTCAGGAAACGAGGGCAGCCCTGTGGGCGCCAGCGGAATGTGGGGTCACCGCGCGGTCCGCATCTGATGGTGTCGACGTCAATGGTATACGGGTGCATCATCGACGTCTTCAATACAGAAAATATCAGTGCGGAATGTTCTGAAAACTAAGTCCAGCGCGGGCCCTGCGGCAACACGTCAGGGAGGGGTGCGATTCCTTGATCGCTCACTTAATCTAATAGGAAAGTTAGTGAGGCCGGAGCTTTAGCTCCGGCCTCTTTATATAAGGGCTCGGCAAAGCCGAGCCACCAAATTTGCATCAGCCCCCAGAACATGTTTGAGAACTGTGCCTGAAGTATGTATTTGCAGGCCCCGAATCGGTGTTGCCTCCCGGCGCATTCCGCAGGGGGAGCGATATTTTGCAGCACGAAGTGCGCAACAAAATATCGCTCATGCCCGAGGACGCGCCGGGAGGCAACACCGATTCGGGGCCGAACATATAGATCTACCAGCGCATTTACAAATTCGTAAACTTTTTTGAAAAAAGTGCTTGCACAGTTCTCGAATCATAGGTTATTATCTTCCTCGTTGAACGCGCGGGTCCAACAAAACGAACTGCGAATCAACAACATAGCATGTCGGAGTGGCGGAATTGGCAGACGCGCTAGCTTGAGGTGCTAGTGACCGCTTTTTGGTCATGCGGGTTCAAGTCCCGCCTCCGACACCATCGCATTTGAGAAGCCTCTTCGGAGGCTTTTTTGTTACCGATAGACGGTGGGGTCCACGATGGAAACGCTTGAACGCAACGAGTGGGCAGACGTTGCCCAACTAGTCGAGATCACGAGCGATGCTGTCATCATCTGTGAGCTCGACGGAACCATTCTGCATGTGAATAATCGCTTACTTGGTTTGATGTGCGAGGAACGCGCCGACGTCATCGGTGGAGATGTTAAAGACGTCCTGTACTCATCAGCTTTTGAACGTGCGACGGAACATCGTCTGCCATTTGAAACTGATGGCTCCGAGAACGAACTGATGCTCAAGCTGAGTGACGGCTCCTTTATCCCCGTCTTGGTTCGTGCGGGCTCCGTAACGCCTCCACGCATCTTTGGGCGCCGCGCGCCACGTGTCCTGGTGGCGCTCCATAGCATCGAAGAACAGTATTCGCACGACCGTCAGCTCAAGCGTGCGTTATCGGAGCTTAGAGTGGCGAACAAGCGCCTCTCTGGCACGCTCTCGGTCATTATGAGTACCGTGGGCTCCGATGAGCTGCCCAGCCTACTTGATACCGTTTTGAACCAGCTTGTAGGAACGCTCGATGCTTCGGGTGCCGCTATCTATTTTTCTGAGAGCGGCGGTTTTAAGCTACGCGGTGTTTCCAAGGAGCTGTACGACAGCTACCTGCCCGAGTTTTTGCCGTATGGCGCTGGCATTCCGACGTATGTTCTTCGCGAGTCGCGTGCCTGTCGCTTGTCGATTCAACAGGACCTTGAGGGTGATAAGGCCGCCTCCGGTATGTTTATGGACCTGGACAATCGTTCTAAGCACCTGTTGCGCATGCAGGATATGCCTCCGTACCGCAACGAGATCTGTCTTCCCGTTTTTTACGGTACGCAGATTCTTGGCGTGCTGGAAGTTGGTTGGAAACGCCCCCAGGCACCGCTCGCCTATGACGTTAATGTGCTCGAGGTCATTTGCGATTACCTGTCTATCCAGCTGGTCGGCATGGCATCGAGCCTTCGCTCCCGTCGCACGGCCGAGCTTGGCCGCTCGCTCAATGTCTTGCGTGATGAGTTGTTTGCCTTTCTAGACGATTCCGCCGCGGCTACCCAGGCGGTATCGTCCGAGATCTGCAATATGCTTAACTGCCATTTTTGCCCTGTTGAGTATGACGCCAGTCTGGATTCCTACGTCATAGATTTTGAAGGTGGCAGTCGCGTTGCTTTGCCGGACGATCCCGAGAAGCTTTTCTTTTCCACGACGGCGCCAGCGGCACGTCTGGGGGCTGGCCCTGATGGCTTTGAGGCATCTGCTTTGGGCGGTACGAGTGCCGAGGACCTTAAACACGTCCGTATAACTCGCGTTGACGAATCGATGCCTATGGGAGGCTGGCTTAGGGCGCACGGTCTGCCTTGTCAAGGTCTCTACGTTGACTCCGGCATCGAGGCGGGGCGCCCGCGCTCTGAGGGTGATGGCAGGCACAGTAACGACGCGATTGTTCCTGCTTCTGTTGCGAAGAGCCCGACGACGCGCGCGCTGCTGCTTCGTGATGGTAGCCAAGAGCCGATTGATGATCTTGAATATGACTACTTGGTGCACTTGGCGCATGACTTTGAACTGATCTACGAAGGCGAATCTCAAAAGCGCGAGGAGCGCCATATCGCTCAGACCCTTCAGATCGGCATGAGAAATTCCCTGGGGGATGTTCCGGGTATCGCAACCGATTCGGTGTACCTGTCGGCCACGAACTCGGCGTTGGTCGGCGGCGATTTCTATACGCTCATCCGTCTTCCCGACGACTGCGCCGTCATGATTCTGGGTGATGTGTCTGGCAAAGGCATTGAGGCCGCATCGATGTCCGCGCTCGTCAAGACGGCCCTGACGGCATATGCCTGGGAGGGCGCTGGACCGGCCCGCATGGCACGCTCCCTTAACAGCATGCTCATGGGCTTTTCGAGGGTCGAGACGTTCGTGACGGCCTTTATCGCCAAGATTGACCTTAAGGCCGGACGCGCAACGTATTGTTCGGCGGGCCATCCTCCGACCATGGTCATCAGGCCAGAGTCGATGCCGCTGGGTGGCGGTGAGGCACGTGGGGGAGAGGTTGAGCTGCTTGGATGCCAATCGGGCGTAATCGGTGCCTTTGAGAGCATGGTGTACGAGACAGGCGTGTTTACGTTCGCCCCCGGCGACATGCTCTTCATGTATACGGATGGAACGATTGAGGCCCGCGACCGCACCGGAGCGTTCTTTGGCGAGCAGCGCTTGCGCGACCTTCTGCTTTCTGTTTCGGGGGAGGGCGTGTCGGGCATTTGCGGCAAGGTCTTGGGCGAGCTTGACCGATTTACCGAATCGGCGCTGGACGATGACATTGCATTGGTGTCCCTTGAGTTTTTACGGGGTCGTTCATAGACGACGCTGGGCGGGCTGAGTCCGTACGGTTGGGGAAACGAATGCATCGAGTGGGCTTTTTTGGGGAACCATGGTCGTATGAATGAGTGGAATGACATAGCGGTTTTGACGCCACCAGGCGATATCGACATCGCCACGGTGCCTGCGCTGCGTCGGCGGTTGGATGCCTTGATTGGCCGCGGCGTGCGTCGTGTCGTCATCAACTGTCAGGCTGTTAGCTTTATCGATTCGACGGGCTTGGCATTCCTGCTTACGCGCGCTCGTGAGCTCATGAGGCGAGAAGGCCTGCTTTCGCTCGTCAATGCATCAGGTGAAGTTGTTCGCTTTTTGGAGATTGCTCGTCTTGTCGATATCCTTCATGTCGCGGGGCCGGCACGGGAGTCTATTCCCGCTATTCCGGTGGGGGAGCTGCCTCGCTGGAGTAAGAGTGTCGAGGTCCGTCAGGGTATCGAGAATCTTCCATACTACCGACATCGCATCGCCGAACTCCTTGAATCGCTTCCGTTGCGCCGTGACGAGCGCTACGATGTCGCATTGGCATCGGGGGAGGCGCTGGGTAATGCCTATGACCATGCGGGCGGTATCGGGTGCGTCCTGACGGTTCAGGCCTATGGCGATCGCGTTGTGGTTGAGGTGCTTGATCGAGGTGCCGGCTATTCTGTCGATGAAACGAGCGAGCCGGTCGCATCTGAGGAACGCGGCCGTGGTATCAAGCTTATGCGTATGCTCGTCGATAACGTGGAGGTTGCTCGTCGTACGGACGGCGCCGGCACGCGCGTGCAGATGGTGAAGCTGTTTAGCGGAGCGCTGGAATCGTGCGCCTAGCCAATCGCTTTAGCGCGTTTGGCTATTAAGAACATGCGGCAGACAAGTTTTTTGAAAAAAGTACTTGCGTCTTTTGGACAACTCGCGTAAATTAATATCCCGCAAGCGGACATGGCTCAGTTGGTAGAGCACAACCTTGCCAAGGTTGGGGTCGCGGGTTCGAGCCCCGTTGTCCGCTCCAAACGCAGCAGCCCGACTACCACGGTAGCCGGGCTTTTTTGTACCCATCGCCTGGGCTCGAACCCGAGAGGGAGCGAGCGTTTTGGGGCGTGGCTGTGGCGTTGTTTGCTGCGAATGTGCGCTTTGGGCGTATCATCGTGGGCATCTCGCATAACCTCGTTGCAAGGGAGATACGCCCCGTGGCTACAGAAAAGTCTTCTTCGCGCTCATGGATGTCCGATGCCGCGATCTATCAGATCTACCCGCGCTCGTTTAAGGATTCGACTGGTTCGGGTCTGGGCGATATCGCGGGCATTACCCAGCAGATGGACTATCTTGAGCGGCTGGGTATCGAGGCCATCTGGCTGAGCCCGTTTTACCCATCGCCTCTTGTCGATGGTGGCTATGATGTGGCGGACTACTGCGATGTCGATCCACGTCTCGGCTCGCTTGACGACTTCGATGATATGATCGCTGCGGCTCACGCGCGCGGCATCAAGGTCATCGTCGACATCGTGCCCAACCATTCATCCAGCCAGCACCCCTGGTTCAAAGCCGCTCTTGCCGCCGGCCCCGGATCGCCCGAGCGCGCCCGTTATATCTTCCGCGATGGTCGCGGCGAGCATGGCGAGCTGCCTCCCACCAATTGGAATGCCAACTTTGGCGGCCCCGCATGGACGCGTGTTGCGGACGGTCAGTGGTATCTGCACATGTTTACGCCCGAGCAGCCGGACTTTGACTGGTCATGCCCTGAGGTTCACGCGCTCTTTTGCGACGTCCTGGCGTTTTGGAGCGATCGAGGCGTCGACGGCTTTCGCATTGATGTGGCGCAGGGTCTCGCCAAGGATCTCGACCGCGATGACCTCGACCGGTGGCATCTCGCCGAGGGCGATGACATGGTTGACGACGGCACCCATCCGCTGTGGGACCGCAACGAGGTCCACGAGATCTATCGAGAGTGGCGCCGCGTGTTCGACCGCTATAATCCGCCACGCAGCGCCGTTGCCGAGGCGTGGGTGCTGCCCGAGCGCCAGTATCTCTACGCGCGTCCCAGCGAGCTTGGCCAGACATTCAACTTTGAGTTTGCCAAGGCCACTTGGACCTATGATGACATGCACACTGCAATCGAGAAGGGCTTGAAGGCAGCCGTCGAATCCGATTCCGCCTCGACCTGGGTACTCTCCAACCACGACGTGCCGCGCGTGGCGACACGCTATGCCCTGCCGCAAATCAAGGCGACGCGCTACCACCAGATTGCGCTCGACTGGCTCTTGCGCGACGGGTCGTCTTATGATGAGGACCGTGAACTCGGCGAGCGCCGCGCGCGGGCGGCCCTTTTGCTTGAGCTGGCGCTTCCGGGCTCGGCATACGTGTATCAGGGTGAGGAGCTCGGCCTTTTTGAGGTGGCTGATATTCCGTGGGATGCACTCGAAGATCCCACTGCGACCAATACGCACGGACCGAAGCGTGAGAAGGGGCGCGACGGCTGTCGTGTGCCCCTGCCGTGGGTGGCGGCGGACGATCCCGCGCAGGGCGGATCGTTTGGGTTTTCGCCGGCGGACGCCGATGCGGCGCCCCATCTGCCGCAACCTGCATGGTTTTCCGATTACGCTGTCGATAGGGAAGAAGCGGACCCGACATCGATGCTTGCGCTCTATCGTGACGCCCTCTGGCTGCGGCGCAAGCTGCGCGGGTGCGCCAACGATCTTGCGTGGCTCGATCTTGACGGGCGCACCGGTCTTGCGGATGGCGCCGAGGGCGCCGAGGGCGGCGTCATCGCCTATCGCCGCGACAACGGCTGGGCGTGTGTGACGAACTTCGGTGCAGCACCCGTGGAGTTGCCGGCGGGCAGGGTCCTGCTCACCTCATCACCGCTTGCAGACGGCAGGCTCGCGCAGGACAGCTCTGCCTGGATCATGCTCGGTGAGATGTAAGGGCCTCTTGCGGCGAGTTTGCGTTTGCCTACACCTTCCGTGGCGGCTGATGTCTTCGCGAGGTTCGCGAGGGCGTTGCAAAACTTTTCAAAAAAAGTTCTTGCATAGGATGCGGGCATCACGTAAGATTAATCCCCGTAAGCGGACATGGCTCAGTTGGTAGAGCACAACCTTGCCAAGGTTGGGGTCGCGGG
>UQIL01000051.1 GCA_900541025.1 uncultured Collinsella sp.
GGCATAGCTCCGCCGGTCTTCTGGGTACTTTAGCATACTAGAGTGTTTGCGGGGAAAATCCTTGTCCGCAGCTCACACCGTATTCATTTGGAAACATAGGGGCAGACGCTCAGCTAAATCTGACGATTATCTAGGCCAACCAGAAACCATATCCCGTTTTTCGTCTAAAAACTGGGGTGCAGTTTCCGCTGAGGACTATCCGAACTGCTTCTGCAGCGGCTGTTTTGGCTCCGGGACCGCGTCAATCGCATATCTTTATGGCGCCTTTATCCTACACATGTTGTATAACTACCAAATGTGGAATATAACAAAGAGCAAAACATAGGCTGAGCGTTATGGAGGATTGAGGTTGAAAGAGAAGCTATTTCGATGGGTCGTGAAGCACCGCAAACCCATCATCGCGTTCTATGCGGTGGCAGCACTGGTATGCCTGTTCCTGCGCCAGTTTGTAGGCGTTAACTACGACATTACGAGCTATCTGCCCGACGAAGCGGCGTCGACCGTCGCTCTGAATACCATGGGTGATGAGTTTGAGGGTGACATTCCCAACTGTCGCGTTATGGTGCCCAATGTCTCGATCGCTCAGGCGCTCAAATACAAGGACAAAATCAAAAAGGTCGACGGCGTCGAGGAGGTCCTATGGCTTGACGACGCGGCAGATATCGATCAGCCGCTTGCCACGCAAGACAAAGACACCGTTGAGACCTATTACAAAAAGAACAACGCCCTGTTTACGGTGACGGTTAATTCCGAAAAGGAGATCGAGGCAACCGACGCTATTCGAGATATCGTGGGCGACGAGGGCGCCATTACGGGCTCGGCCATGTCTAACGCGCTCGCCACCACATCGACCGAGCAGCAGATCAGCATTATCACGGTCGCTGTCATAGCGATTATCTTCGTGATTCTGGTCATCACGACTACCAGCTGGGCCGAACCCATCCTGGTGCTGCTGGGCCTGGGCGTCTCGGTGTTTATCAACTGGGGCACCAACCTCATCTTTGGCGAGATTAGCTTTGTCACCAACTCTGCGGGCTCCATTTTGCAGGTTGCCATCGCGCTGGACTTCTCGGTCTTTTTGCTGCACCGCTTTAACGAGGAGCGTGGCCGCCACGGCAGCGTTGCCGAAGACATGGTGCAGTCGTGCTGCCTGTCCTCGGTCGCCGTGTTTTCGAGCGGTTGCACGGTCTGCATCGGCTTTATCGCGCTTGCCGCCATGCAGTTTAAGATCGGCCCCGACCTTGGTCTTGCCCTTGCAAAGGGTATCGCCATCAGCCTGGTATCGGTCTTTACCTTTGTTCCTTCGATGTTCGTTCAGTTCGATGGCTTTGTGCAAAAATCGCAGCACAGGCCCTTTGTCCCGCCGCTGGGTAAGTTCGCCCGTCTGGTGCTCAAGGTCTGTATCCCCGCTGCCGTCGTGATCCTCGCCGTGGTTTACCCTGCGCGTGTGGCATCGACCTCCAGCGATATCACGTACTACTACGGCACTTCGCACATTTTTGGTTCGGATACGCGGCTTGGTCAGGATATGGACAAGGTCAAGGAGGTCTTTGGCAACTCCGATACCTACGTTGTGCTCGTTCCCCGTGGAGAGGTGAGCGAGGAGCAGGCACTCTCCAATGAGCTCAAGGCGCTCCCCGAGGTCAAGTCCATCCAGAGCTATGTTGACGTTGCGAGTCCCTATATCCCCACGGGCATGGCCGAAAAGGACACGCTCGATCTGGTGGAGGGAGAGCACTACAGCCGTTTGGTGCTCACGGTTACCGCGCCCTACGAGGGTCCGAGTACATTTAAGCTGGTCAAGAAGATTCGTTGTATCGCGGACAAACATTATCCGGGTAAGGCAATGCTCGCCGGCGAGGGCGTGAGCACCACCGACCTTAAGGACACCATCACCGTCGATAAGGGCAAGGTCGACCTCATCGCCGTCGTGGCCGTGTTCGCGGTCTTGCTGCTGGCCACCAAGTCGCTGAGCCTGCCGATCATCTTGGTGCTCGTGATTGAGACCTCGATCTGGATCAACTTTGCTGCACCGCTCTACACCGGTATGCACGAGTTCTTCCTCGCCTACTTAATTGTGAGCTCCATCCAGCTGGGCGTTGCCGTCGACTACGGCATCCTGATTGCTGACCGCTATCGTGAGGACCGCGTGACCATGCATAAGCGCGAAGCGCTACTCGAGACCATGGAAGCTTGCACGATTCCTGTTTTGACCTCTGGATCGGTTCTGCTGATCAGTGGCTTCCTGATCCATGCGATCTCGAGCCACGGCGTGCTCAAGCAGATCGGCTGGTTCCTGGGCGTCGGCGTGAGCATCTCCCTAGTCGCCGTACTCTTTGCGCTGCCGGGTTTCCTGTATGTGCTCGATAGCCTCATCGGCAAGACCACGCTCAAAGCTCATTTTTTGCCCAAGGATGCCCAGGATCCGGTTTCGGATACCACCGAGGCATCGGCTGCGGACGGCTCCGCTCAGTAACGTTTTACAAAGCAGTTGGAAGGAATACCGCAATGCATACCCATACCACTGATACCGCTTCGAAAGAGCTCAAAGCCCAACGCGATCTTGTACGTCGTCCCCATAAGCGCATCGCTGCGCTCGCTCTTGCCGCCGGTCTGACCGTGGCCCTTACCGTTCCCGGTGCCGTTGTGTTCGCCGACGGCGTAGGGTCGACGAGCGCTGCCTCGGCTACGAGTGAACAGATGGCGACGGACTCCGATAACAGCACGCCGGGATATAAGAAAAACCAGGTCGTATACGTCAAAACCGATGCCGACGGCAATCGCACGGGTGTTTACGTGGTCAATAGCTTCGAGGCCAATAAGGGCGTCAAGATCGACGATGCCGGCACCTATAACAAAGTGACCAACCTATCGACGACTCAAAAACTAACGGACGACAGCGGGTCGGTTGCCGTTACGGGCCAGGGAGTGCAGGACTTTGTCTACCAGGGCGATCTGGACAAGAACACTCAGATGCCGTGGAACGTCACCGTAGCATACCAGCTCGATGGCCGCGATATCGACGCCAAGGATTTGGCGGGCAAGAGCGGCAAGCTCACCATGAAGCTCAAGGTCGAAAAGAATGACGACTATACCGGTGGCGATTATGCCGATAACTACCTGGTTCAGATTACCGGTCAGCTTAAGGATGCCGAGGCACACGATATTGAGGCTGAGGGCGCCACGGTTGCTGCCAACGGCTCCAACACGCAGCTTACCTACATGGTGATTCCCGGCAGCACCGGAGACTACACCATTACGACCGATGTTGAGGATTTTGAGTTTGATGGCTGGCAGATTGTCGGCGTGCCGCTGAATCTTGCCATCGATGTGGACTCGAGCAGCATGGATACGAGCCAGCTCGTGGAGCTCTCCAACGGTATTGCTACGGCCAATAGCGGTGCTGGCCAGGTTGCCGACGGTGTCAAGACGCTCGCGGCCTCGCTTGCCACGGCCAATACCGGTGCCGGCACGCTGTCCAGTGGCGCCGCTGCGCTCGCGGCGGGTACGAGTCAGCTCAACGCGCAGGTCCCCACGCTGGTCGAAGGCGTGAGCAACCTTAATGCCGGTGCCGAGGGGGTTAATGCCGGTGCCGTGCAGCTTAAGGGCGGTGCGTCCGATCTTTCGGCGGGCCTTTCCAAGCTGCAGGGGAGCGCACAGCAGATCTCGGGCGGCATAAGTGGAATTGCCGCTGGGTCCGATACGTACGTCGACGCGCTGACGCTGGGCAAGCAGGCTCAGGAGGCAAACCTTGCCAAGGCGCAGGCTGCGGCCAAGGCGGCCCAGGACGCCGTGACCGCTACGTCGGGCAACGCCTACAGCGCGCTGTACGGGCCGCAGGGTCTTACGGCGGCGCTCAGCGGCGAGGGGCAGTACCTTGCCGGTGCACAGCAGGCGCTCGGCGGGGCAAAGCAGGCCGCGAGCGCCATGGGCAACGATGCGGCAAAGGCTAACGCCGAGAGCGCAAAGGCTGGCGCCGAGAGCACCGTTGCATCTATTGCCGCTGCCAAGGCGGCGGTCGCCGATGCTCAGGACGCGCTGGATAACGCGGCCGATCTCGACTCCGCCAAGGCTGCGGCAGCCAAGCTAAGCGAGGCTACGGCACAGCTGGATGCCGCCACCGCAAGTGCCGGCAGTGCTGCTACCAGCGCGGGTGCCGCCGCCACGGCGGCATCGAGCGCCGATGCGACGGGTCTTACCGCGCTTCTCGATTCTGCATCCAATGCCGTTGCGGGCGCGCAGGGTCTTAACACGCAGGTGTCGCAGGGCCTTAAGGGTGCCGAGTCCATGTTTGGCACGCTTACCGATCAGGTTACGACTTTGGCCCAGGCGGCCGGCGCCCAGGGCGGCGCCCAGGGTGCCGTCACCGCGCTCGATAGCGCCATTCAGGGCTACACCACTGTCCAGGATGGCCAACAGCTGAGCCTGGCCGGAGCCATCGCCTATATGAACAGCGCGATCAACCCGGCAAACCCCACGGCCGTGAACCCCGGTCTTGTCGCCGGTGTTGGCTCTGCAGCAACGGGCGCGGGTCAGCTGAGCGATGGCGCCGCGGCTCTTGCCGCGGGCACCGACCAGCTTGCTGCGGGCACACAGCAGCTCAACGGTGCCACGCCCGCGCTTGCCAACGGCGCATCACAGCTCAACAACGGTGCGGCGCAGCTCAAGACAGGTGCTGCTAGCCTTGCTAGCGGCATGAATCTTCTCTCCTCGGGTGCAGGTACGCTTGCCAGCGGCGCATCCGAGCTCGGCAACGGCATGCAGGAGCTTACCGACCGAACGAGCAATCTCGATACTCAGGTCATCGACACCGTTAAGGACAAGATCGAGGAAATGCTCAACCCCGGCTTTACGCCGACGGACTTTGTCAACGGCGAGCAGGGCGGACATATAAATCGCGTGCAGTTTATCTATATGACGGGCGCGATCAGCAAGTAGGCAGCCGCGCCCTTGTGGCGATTGGCATCGATAGCAAGTTATGAGGGGAGGGGCCGTCGGGCATTGTCTCGGCAGCCCCTCTTTGCTGTCAGCGGCCACTTCGCGTCTTTGCAGAAGCTGTACCGCAAGATTTGTGTTTGGAAGGAGACGCGCTTTCTGCAAGGGGCGGAGCGCGGAAAGCATGTCCCGGATTTGATGCTCGGAACGGGATGAGCTTTCCGGATCGGACCCCAAGCGGAAAGCGCGTCCCGTTTCGGGGCTTCAGAATGGGACGCATCCGGAAACCGCATCCCACTCTGAGCCGAAATTCCGGGATGAGATTTCCGCCGAGGACACCCTGCGCCGACGGCAACGCAAAAAGGGCGCCCGCGCGAATGCGGACGCCCTTGTGTAGGGTCGAGATATCAACCAGCCAAGATATCGGCCCTGCGGCCAGCTCTTAGTAGTCGAACTGGTGGTAGTAGCGGCGGTACTTGAGGTTGTGCTTGGTGACCAGCTCGTAGTTGCGCGCGAGGCGGTCGGTGGTCAGCACGGACAGGATCCAGGGGGACACGATGACGCGGAAGTCGTCGTCCAGGCCCGGAATCGCGTACTCGGCGGTGTCGATGATGACGTAGTCCTCGTCGCCGGTCACGCCGCTGGTGAGGAAGGCGCGGACGCGCTCGTCGAGGGCGCGGCACTCGTCCTCTCCCATGAACAGGAACACCGGGACGCCGGGCTCGAGCAGCTCGAGCGTGCCGTGGAAGAAGTCGTGCGAGGTGATGTGGCGGATGCGCTTCCACTGCATCTCCTCGAGCAGGCACATGGAGTACAGGATGGTCTCGCCCCACAGCGCGCCCGAGCCGATGAACATGGTGTAGTCGGCCAGCGCGTACTTCCTGGCGAGCTCCTCGGCGCGCGGCTCGAAGCGCTTGCGGATGTCGAGCATGTCCTT
>UQIL01000052.1 GCA_900541025.1 uncultured Collinsella sp.
AGGCGCCGCGCGCTCGGGCGGCGCGCCAGGGAGATAGTGGACGAGATAGTCGAGAAGCACGGCCTCAAGAAGGAGTAACATCGGGACTTGCAGCGACGGACCTCAGGACACTCTTACACCACGTCTGCGCGCGCGACCGGGTATGGATGGGGGTCCTGAGTTTAGCCCCGTAAACCGGTATAGTTTTGAAATGGTATTAAATCGGTGGCAGCCATTTTGCTATGCCGGGGCGGTCAGTCGTTGGACAACTACCCTCGCAGGTAGGCGATGGCGATCTGCGTGCGGTTGCGCAGGCCCATCTTTGCAAGGATCGAGCTGATGTGGTTGCGCACGGTGCCTTCGCCCATGCAGGCGGTGGCGGCGATCTCCTTGTTATCGAGGCCGCGGGCGATGAGCTCGGCGACTTCGAACTCGCGGTCGGTCAGGCTGGCAAAGGCTGCGGGCCGGCGGGGCGTGCCCGTCTTGTCGCCCATCCCGTCAAAGTCGACATCTTCGATCGCCTTGCCCTCGAGCACGCGTTTGCCATCCATGACCTGCGCCAACGCTGGCGGAATGGCGGCGACATCGGTTTTGATCAGATAGCCGCGGGCACTCAATTTGAGCGCCGACACTATGTACTCGTCATCCGAGAATGTCGTCAGAAACACCACGCGTGCCGCGGGGTCGTGCTCAAGGATTTCGCGCGCCGCCGAAAGGCCGTCGCGCCCCGGCATCTGAATGTCGAGCAGCGCGATATCGGGCGCGTGCTCGGCGTAGAGTGCCACCGCGTCGTTGCCGTTGGCGCCGGTGCCCACCACTTCGATCTGCGGCTGGGCGCCCAGGATAATCTTGAGCGAATCGACCACTAAGCGGTCGTCGTCGACAACGATGAGCCTCATCGGCTCTCATCTCCTTGCTGTTTGGGAACGGTGGCAAACACGCGCCAGCCGGAGGAGCCGGCACGCGGGCCGGCGGTGAAGGTTCCGCCAAGCGCCTCGACGCGCTCGCGCATGGAGCCGAGCCCCATGCCCTCCGCGGCGCCGCGGCCGCTTGCTTGGACCCCGCCCGTGCCATCATCGGTAACGATGAGCTGGTAAAACGACGGATGCTCCATGCACCGCACGGTAATGGTTTTGGCATGGGCGTGGCGCATGGCGTTGGAAAGCGCCTCGCGCAGCACCGCCGCAAAGCAGTTGGCGACGTTGGCGGGCGCATGCTCGGCCAAAACCTCAAGCTCAATCTGCGGACCGCTGTCCGAGCGTGCGCCTTCAACGATGCGTTCGAGCTGCACGGAGAGGTTGGTCGCATTGTCGTTGAGCGCGTGGACGCTGGCGCGCACGAGCTGGAGCGCCTCGTCAACGGTGTATTTGACGTCGGCGAAATCGGCGGCAACGCCGGGCTCGTTGGCATGGACCACGCGCAGGGCTTCGGTTTGAAGCGAAGCGCGCGTGAGCTGGTGGCCCACGTTATCGTGGATCTCGCGTGCGATGCGGGCGCGTTCGGCGAGCGTCGCGAGCTCGACTTCGTAGTCCTGGCGGTCGGCGAGGTCGCGGTTGCGTGCCTCGAGTGCCAGGGCGCGTTCTTGCAGCTTGTCGCGGGTGCGACGCATGCGTTCCTGTTCGCGCTCCAGCTGCGCGGTGCGCAGCGACAGCAACGTGGCGGCGACCGAAAGGATGGCGGTCAGCAGGAGCGTTCGGGCGGTGAGCGCGTCGGTGCGAAGGTCCGCGACGAGCGCAAAGACAAAGGTGGCGCCAATGCCCAGCGCGGCCCAGGCGTGCTCACGGCGCGCCCGCCGCGCGATGTCATAGAGGGCGAGAGGCGCAAACGGCACAAACGGCGGCACGAAAACGGCCGCGATGATGTAGACGTAGCTCGCGGTCTCGCTTGCACGGCGCGTGCGTTCCTTCTGTGCGAGCTCGGCCAGTGAGGTGGCAATAACGCCCAGGCAAAACGCCGCGACCAGGCGAGCGTCCACAGCAAGGCCCACGGCGGCTGCGATGCAGCACGCTAGCACGATCGATTTGTCGAAAAGCCTGTTCATACGGGTATTGTACGCGAAGCTGCGCGTGGTGGAGGGGCCGCCTGCGCAACCGTGACATTCCTCCCGCGCGGCAAAGCGGGGGCGTCGGCAGGCCGCACGACCAAGGCCCCCGCACTCGTGACAAAGCTCACTGGTGCGCGCCGGCGGTTCCTGCGATGATGCAATCGTACCGGGCCGCAATCAACAGAAGGGCCGCCTCATGACAGACATCGTCCACGTCGAAAATCTCGTCAAGCGCTATGACGATCTTATCGCGCTCGACCACTTTAACCTGAACATCGCCCCCGGCGAGATCTTTGGCCTGCTCGGACCCAACGGCTCGGGCAAGACCACGTCCATCAACTGTATTCTGCAGCTGCTTGCCTACGACAAAGGCACCATTGAGCTGTTCGGCGAGCCCATGGCGCCCGCCCGCTACGACCTCAAGCGCCGCATCGGCGTGGTGCCGCAGCAGGTGGCGGTGTTTGACGAGCTCACGGTGCGCGAGAACATCGACTATTTCTGCAGCCTCTACGTCAACGACCGCAAGCACCGCCGCGCGCTGGTGAACGAGGCGATCGACTTTGTCGGGCTGGGCGACTTTGCCAAGTTCCGCCCCGGCAAGCTCTCGGGCGGCCTGGCGCGTCGCCTCAACATCGCCTGCGGCATCGCGCACAAGCCCGAGCTCATCTTCTTTGACGAGCCCACGGTGGCGGTCGACCCACAGAGCCGCAACGCCATCCTGGAGGGCATCTGCCGCTTGCGCGACGAGGGCGCCACAGTGGTGTATACCAGCCATTACATGGAGGAAGTCGAGCAAATCTGCAGCCGCATCATGATCATGGACGGCGGGCGCGTGCTGGCGCAGGGCACCAACGACGAGCTCAAGCGCATGATTCAGATGGGCGAGCGCGTGACTGTCGAGGTTGGCGCCGTAGAGACCGCCACGGTCGAGCGGCTGCGCGCCCTCGAGCACGTGCTTTCGGTTGAGCTGTCCGGCGGCGAGATCGTCTGCACCTGCGAAGCGAGCCCGCACAATTTGGTCGACATCCTCGACACGCTGCGCGCCGCCGATGTGGCGCTCGGCCGCGTGTGGAGCGAGCCACCGACCCTCAACGACGTGTTCCTCGAGATCACCGGCCGCGAGCTGCGCGACTAGGGGGCAGTCATGTTCAACACCATCATCACTACGGTCAAGACGCTGCTGCGCCGGCCGAGCACGTGGGTCTGGGGCGCTCTCTTTCCCATCGTACTTTCCACGATGTTCATGTTTATGTTTGCGAACCTCAGCTCCGACGGCACGGTCGACCCGGTGCCGGTGGCCGTCGTGGCGGACGAGGCTTGGGACGCTTCGACCTTTAAGGGCGTGGCGACGTCGCTTGCCAAGGAAGGCGGCGATCAGCTGCTCGAGATCCACGAGCTCGACGACGCAGCCGATGCGAACCGTGCGCTTAAGGCCGGCGAGGTCGCGGGCATCTATGCGGTCGACGATGCGGGCACGCCCAAACTCACGTTGCTTTCGAGCTATGGCAGCTCGCGTGCGACGTCGGTGCTCACCGACCGCAGTATTCTGGAGACGGTGGCAAGCTCGTATACACAAAATGCCGAGCTCATGTCCCAGATTGCCCAGGACAACCCGGCGGCGCTCGCCGACCCGGAGGCGGTTGCGCGCGCTCTATCGCTCGAGGGCGGTACCCGCCGCGTAAGCCTGACACGCACCACGCCCGATGGCACGGTCGTCTACTATTACGCGCTTTTTGGCCTGGTCGCGATGATGTCTGCGGAGTTTGCCGCCTTGAGCGTCGTCGACCTGCAGCCCAATCTGTCGGGCCTTGGCGCACGTCGCTGTGTGGGCGGTCTTTCCAAGACGGCATCGCTGACCGGCATCTTTGTCGGCTCGTGGCTGGTCTCCTTTGCCTCGATGACGATCGCGATCGGCTACGTGCGCCTGGTCGTGGGCGTCGACTTTGGCGGGCGCGAGGGGCTGTGTCTGGTGGGTGGCGCCGCTTCCGCGCTTGCCGCCACGGGCTTGGGCCTTTTTGTGGGCACGCTTCCCGTTAAGGGCGGCAAGGCGTCCAAGTCCGGCATCCTCACGGGCTTTGCTACCACGTGCGCCCTGTTCGCCGGCCTCTACGGCGAGCCGGCGATGGCGCTTGCCGACGACGTCGCCCGCGCCTGCCCGGCCGAGTGCTGGCTCAACCCCGTCAAGCTCATCTGCGACATGTTCAACCGCCTGTATTTCTTTGAGAACCTGGGCCCCTTTGTCGTTCGCGCCGGCGCGCTGGTCCTTATGGCGCTGCTGTTCGTTGCCGCCGCCACGCTGACCTTTGGAAGGAGCCGCTATGAGCACCTTTAAGACTGCGCTTCGCATGGCGCTTGCGCACCCGTTTTACCTGCTCATCTATACGGTGTTCATCTCGCTCATGGGCGTGTTCATCGCGGCGTCGGTGAGCTGGAACTCGTCGCAGCTCACCGAATACAAGCCCTACGACACCAACGTGATCGTGGTCGATCACGACAACAGCGACCTTTCGCGGGCACTCACCAAGCACTTGGGGTCGCGCTTTGACCTGGTCACGGGCATCGGCGACGATACGTACGACCTTGCAGACGCGCTCTCCAAGAGCAACAGCGCCAAGGGCAGCGCCGACTGCGTGTTCTTTATCCCGGAGGGGTTCGAGGACGACCTGATTGCGACTGCCCGTGCGGGGGAGACCTTGCCCAAGCTCGACGTGACATACGGCTCCGGCACCATGGCGGCGGCGCTTTCGTCTGCCGAGGCCTCGCGCTGGATCTCGCTTGCGGGCGCCGCGGCGGCACTTGAGCCCGCTGCCTCCGACGGCGACGTCGCAAAGGCCGCCGAGCACGCCGCCGCCAAGCGTGCCGAGGTCCAGATCGAGCAGGTCAAGGTCGATTCGACTGCTGCCGCCACGCTCGAGTCGTACTTCAACTTTGGCGCGTACGCGATCATCTCGTCGGTCATCGTGTCGGTGGGGCTGGTGTTCTCGGGTATGAACGAGCCCGAGCGCGTGCGCCGCATGGATGCCGGCCCGGTCTCCGAGCGCCAGCGCTCGCTTGCCGTGTTTGCCGCCGCCGCGGTGCTCACCGTCTGCATCTGGTTTGTGTCGAGCATGATGGGCGTCGTGGGCTTTGCCGGCGCGGTCGCCGAGGTCGGCGTGGGCCGCGTGTGCCTGGCGCTGGCGGCGACGTTTGCCCTGGCGTGCACGCCCCTGGCCGTTGGCTTTACGCTGTCGAGCCTGGGTGCGCGCGAGGAGCTGCTCAACGGTGTGGGTAACCTGCTCGGCATGCTCATGACGTTTTTGGGCGGCGCCTGGATGCCACTGTCGCTCATGGGGTCGGCCGTGCAGACCGTGGCGCACTTTGTGCCGACGTATTGGGTGAACGATGCGATCGGCAAGGCGCTTGCGTCGGACCTGACGTCTGCCGTGCTGGGCGACATTGCCTGCGACCTGGGCGTCACCGTGCTCTTCGCCGTCGCCATCGCCGCCGTAGGCCTAGCCCTCACGCACACCAAATCCCACGCCTAGCCACCTAGCCATCGGGTACTCATTGGGGACAGACTTAAACGACCAAGAGTAGTCATTGGGGACAGACTTAAACGACTAGTCATTGGGACAGTCTTTGTCGAACCGCCGGCTTGCCGGCCGGGTTGCCAAGGACTGTCCTCAGCTGCCGGCAGAAAGGGAACGTCCCTAACTGGCGGGTGGCGAAAGAGTGTCCCCAACAGCTAGTCATTTAAGAACGTCCCCAATGACTAGTCTGAAATAAAATCGGTTGATTTCCGATCTCAGCCGAACACATTGAGCAAATAGGCCATTCCCGCA
>UQIL01000053.1 GCA_900541025.1 uncultured Collinsella sp.
GGCCGCGCCGGCGGTCGCGATAACCGTGGCAGCTACGGCAACAGCCGTGGCGGCAAGCGCGGCGGCAGCTCCCGTCGCCCCGGCGACGGCGGCGGCAAGCGTAAATAACACACGCATCGCCCGCTAGAGCGAGGTGAACCAAGGGCCCCGAGCAACTACGCTCGGGGCCCTTTTTGTTTGCCGTATCCGATCGCTAGTTCAAATGTGATTTCCTCGGGAATGCATCTAGAGGATGCCGTGGGCCTGTTTCCTACCATGCGGCAATGGGTCCCATGGGGTGCGCCGTGCATTTTTTGGAGTATTCTGCAGTTCGAGTTGTCTGCATATGATTTGACGTCGCCAACGGTGGCTTTCGGATATCCCTAGCGAGCGTTCTGAGTCAGATTTCGTCGTTTTCCGGAGCAGGGGCGCGTCATTCTCGCCATGTCGGAACCCAAAATGACGCAGCGCCCTAAAGGTTTGCCCGCTCGGGGTATTGCTGGCGCGGTCACGTTGCAGAATACTCCGTTTTTTGCACGGGCCAGGATGGGGTACCTCGGGAGAACACGGCGGTATCCCGTAAATATATACAATCTGTACCGTAATTTATACAAAACGAAGAGGCAGACAGCGTAGGGTGGGTGCATTGGGGTGCTTGGTGCATCAAAACGGGGACCCCACGTGCCGTATACTCTGGCTGGATGTGAAAGCGGCTTGACGCGTTGCCAGGCGTAGGGGAGGGTGCCTCGATGAGCGTATTCGAAATTGTGTTTAGTCCGACGGGTGGAACGCAGAAGGTGTCTGGCCTTGTGGCCGGGGCACTGGACAAGAATACCGTTACCGTCGATCTGACCGTTAGCGGGCTAGATTTCAGCGCTGTCTCGATGACCGAGGACGACGTGGCCGTAATCTCTGTGCCGGCGTATGCCGGTAGAATCCCGGCTGTGGTGGCTGACCGGTTGGGCATGGTGCGCGGCAACGGGGCGCGTGCTGTTTTGGTTTGCGTATACGGAAACCGCGCGTTTGAGGACACGCTCGTAGAGCTGGAGGACGTTGCGAAGCATGCGGGATTCCGGGTGATCGCGGCAGTTGCAGCCATTGCAGAACATTCCATTGCACGACAGTTTGCTGCCGGTCGTCCGGATGCGCAGGATACGGCGCAGCTCGCAGAGTTTGCGCAGCAAATTCAGCAAAAGCTGTTGGCTGAGGATACATCCGAGCCCTCTATTCCCGGCAATCGTCCTTATAAACAAGCCGGAGGTCACCGCATGGCACCCGAGGCAACAGGGGATTGTGTCTCCTGCGGTGCATGCGCCGCGGCGTGCCCCGTTTGTGCTATCGACAAGGGTGACCCCAAACGAGCAGCTGGCGAGGCGTGCATCTCCTGCATGCGCTGCATTGCCGTATGTCCGCGAGGCGCTCATAAGCTTGATCCCAACAAGCTATCCGCTGTTTCCCAGATGCTGAGCAAGGTTTGCGTCGCGCGGAAGGAATGCGAGCTCTTCATCTAGCGCAAGTGAGATTGGTGCAAACAAACCTGGCCCTTTTGCACCAAAAACGATCCGTTTTCCTCCGTTCCCAAGGGATCATGTGATCCGAAGGGGACGGAGGAAAACGGATCAAAAAGGAAAAATAGTAAGGCGCTCTTTTTCACATTGAATATTGCAATTTGGTAACGCGTTTTATCAAATATGGCATTTATCTGCGGTAATGTTCTATTTCACCGCTGAGGGTGACATTTTATACCGCCTGCCGAACCGTATGGAGACCTCACAACTTTTTAGGTCAGTGTTGTGCGTGTAGCAATTTCGCCCGGCCTCGCCTCCGGGCTGCCATGTGAGAGGGGATCTTATGGCTCGACTGCACGTAATGGAACGCAGCCACGCTCAGGCCGTCATGGACGACCTGCACGATGCGCTCGGACGTCGTCTGGCGGTGAGTTCGCTCGCCCCGTGTCCCGTTGAGTTTACGGCAGCGCTCGTCAACCTGTGCTCCACCCAGAGCTGCGGCAAGTGCACGCCCTGCCGCGTGGGCCTGAGCGCGCTGAGCGATCTGCTCGCCGATGTGCTCGAGGGCCGCGCCGACGAGTCCACGCTCAATCTGATCGAGCGCACCGCCCGCACCATCTATCTTTCGAGCGATTGCGCCATCGGTTACGAGGCCGGCGCCATGGCGCTTACGGCTATCCGCGGTTTCCGTGACGATTTTGAGCACCACATCCGCGAGCACTCCTGTGGCTTTGACCGCGAGGCCCGCGTCCCGTGCGTCTCGGGCTGTCCGGCGCATGTCGACATTCCCGGTTACATTTCGCTCGTCGAGGCCGGCCGCTATGCCGATGCCGTCAAGGTCATCCGCAAGAATAACCCGCTGCCGCTCGTTTGCGGCCTGGTGTGCGAGCATCCCTGCGAGATGCATTGCCGCCGTGGCATGGTCGACGACCCCATGAACATCCTCGCCCTCAAGCGTTTTGCCGTTGAGCACAGTGACCTCAACGACCACAAGCCGCATGTAGTGGACAACACCGGTAAGCGCGTCTCCGTGATCGGCGGCGGCCCGGCTGGCCTTTCCTGTGCCTACTACCTGGCCGTGATGGGCCACAAGGTGACCATTTTTGAGCAGCGCAACCACTTGGGCGGCATGCTGCGCTACGGCATCCCCAGCTATCGTCTGCCGCGCGAGCGCCTGCAGGCCGAGATCGACTGGATCTTGAGCGCCGGCATCGACGTTGAGCTCGATCACTCCGTGAACGGCGAGGAGCTCGCTCGCCTGCGCGACGAGTTCGATGCCGTCTACCTGGCCATCGGTGCCCATAACGACAAGAAGCTCGGCCTTCCGTGTGAAGAGGCGCCCGGCGTGGAGTCGGCCGTCAAGATGCTGCGCGCCATCGGAGACGACGAGCTGCCCGACCTGAGCGGCCAGCGCGTGTGCGTCATCGGCGGCGGCAACGTGGCCATGGACGTGGCGCGCTCTGCCGTGCGCTGCGGTGCCGAAAAGGTGAGCATCGTCTACCGCCGTCGCATTTGCGATATGACGGCCCAGGACGCCGAGATTGCCGGCGCCCAGGCCGAGGGTTGCGAGGTTCTGGAGCTCACGGCGCCGCTCGCCATCGAGACGGGCGAAGATGGTCGCGTGAGCGGCCTGCGCGTGCAACCGCAGATTATCGGCGAGCCCCGCCGCGGTCGTCCGGCTCCGCGTGCCGCCGCTACGCCCGAGCGCGTCATCCCCTGCGAGCGCGTGTTTGTCGCCATTGGCCAGGACATCGATTCCAAGCCGTTTGAGGACATGGGCATCGCCTGCAAGTGGGGTTGCGTGGTCACCGACTCGGACGGTGCCGTGCCCAACTTCGATGGCCTCTTTAGCGGCGGCGACTGCCAGACCGGCCCCGCCACCGTCATCCGTGCCATCAACGCCGGCCGCGTGGCTTCGGCAAACATCGACCGCTATCTGGGCTTCGACCACAAGATCAAGCTCGACGTGGAGCTGCCGACCGTTCAGTTTAAGGGCAAGCACGAGTGCGGCCGCTGCGAGCTGGGTGAGCGCGAGGCCGGCGAGCGTATTCACGATTGGAATCTGGTCGAGCAGGGCCTTACCGAGGAGGAGGCGCGCCAGGAGGCAAGCCGCTGCCTGCGTTGCGACCACTTTGGTTTTGGCGCGTTCCGCGGAGGGAGGAACCTGGAATGGTAGAGCTCAACAACCCCACTGTCAGCGATAACACCGAAAGCGGAGCACTCAATATGGTCAAGCTCACTATCGATAATTGCGAGGTCGTGGTGCCTGAGCACACCACGATCCTGGACGCGGCCAAGTCCGTCGGCATCCAGATTCCCACCCTGTGCTACCTGCGCGATCTGAACGAGATCGGCGGCTGCCGCGTGTGCGTGGTCGAGGTTGAGGGCTGCGACCAGCTGGTTGCCGCCTGCAACAACTACGTGCTCGATGGCATGGTGGTCCACACCAACAGCCCCAAGGCCCGCGAGGCGCGCCGCACCAACGTGCAGCTGCTGCTTTCGCAGCACGATTCACGCTGCACGAGCTGTGTGCGCAGCGGTAACTGCAACCTGCAGACCATTGCCAACGACCTGGGCATTTTCTATCTGCCGTATCAAAGGCATTTGGCGGGCGAGGGCTGGGATTTCGATTTCCCCATCATCCGCGAAAACGACAAGTGCATTAAATGCATGCGCTGCATCAAGGTGTGCGAGAGCGTACAGGGCCTAGGGATTTGGGACCTGACCAACCGCGCCACGCATACCGCCGTGGGCACCCGCGGGCGCGTGCCGATCGGCAAGACCGATTGCGTCGCGTGCGGCCAGTGCATCACGCATTGCCCGACGGGCGCGCTGCGCGAGCGCGACGACACCGAGACCGTGTTTGACGCGCTCGCTAATCCCGACAAGATCGTGCTGGTGCAGATCGCGCCGGCCGTGCGTAGTGCTTGGGGCGAGGAGCTCGGCATTCCGCGCGAGGAGGCAACCGTCGAGCGTCTGGCTTGCGCGCTGCGCCGCGTAGGCTTTGAGTATGTGTTCGATACCGATTTCTCGGCCGACCTCACCATTATGGAGGAGGGCTCCGAGCTGCTCGAGCGCCTGGGCGCCGCCGCTAAGGGTGAGGGCGACAGCCGCGGCTGGCCCATGTTTACGAGCTGCTGCCCGGGCTGGGTGCGCTTTGTGAAGGCACGTTACCCCGAGTTTGTCGACAGCCTGTCCACGTCAAAGTCGCCGCAGCAGATGTTCGGCGCTATCGCCAAGACCTACTACGCCAAGGTGCTGGGCGTGGAGCCCGAGCGTCTGTTCGTGGTGTCCGTTATGCCATGCACGGCCAAGAAGGCCGAGTGTGCGCTGCCGAGCATGATGGGCGAGGGCGGCGCGCCCGACGTGGACGTTGCGCTGACGGTGCGCGAGATGGTGCGCATGATCCGCGCGAGCCACGTGAGCGTTGACACGCTGGTCGAGGAGCCGCTCGATACGCCGTTGGGCTTTGGCACGGGCGCGGGTGTGATCTTTGGCGCCACGGGCGGCGTGATGGAGGCCGCCGTGCGCTCGGCATATTACCTGGTGACGGGCAAGAACCCGGATGCCGACTTCTTCACTGACGTGCGCGGACTCGAGGGCTGGAAGGAGGCCGTGGCCGATATCGACGGTACCAAGGTGCGCGTCGCCGTGGCGCACGGGCTGGGCAACGCCGCCCGTCTGCTCGACGCGATTCGCGACGGCCGTGTGAGATATGACTTTGTTGAGGTCATGGCGTGCCCGGGCGGCTGCGTCGGTGGCGGCGGTCAGCCCATCCACGACGGCTGCGAGCTGGCGGCTGAGCGTGGCCAGGTGCTGTGGAGCCTGGATGCCGCTGCGGACATTCGCTTCTCGCACGAGAATCCCGATGTTCAGGCGTGCTATAGCGAGTTCTTGGGTGCGCCGCTCTCGCCGCTGGCCGAGGAATTGCTGCATACCGACCATCACGCATGGACGATGCCTAACGAGGGGGCGTGCTAACGATGCGCGCGTTTGATTTTGAAATGTCGCGCCGGGGGTTTGCCTCGGCGCTCGCCGCGGGTGCGCTGTC
>UQIL01000054.1 GCA_900541025.1 uncultured Collinsella sp.
GCGTTTGGCGGTCAGCCGTCGGCGCGCTTACACCAACATTTCCGACGCGATCTCACAAGCCAACTGTGAATGCTCTCTTCCTCAGCAGCGGAAAGGCCGCCGGAGTTTGCATCGTTGTCAGTGTTGCCGCCCGTCGAGCCGCCGTTTCCAGGCCCTCCGGTAGAGGAACCCGACCCAGAGCCGCCGCCCGAACTCGATGAATCCGAGCCGGAGCCAGAAGTATCCGAGCTACCGGGCTTTCCGGACTGCTGGGCGTCCTGCTCCTTTTGCTGCTCGACCTTATTCACCGTTGCCGCCACGCTATTGTTGGACAATCGATCGATGATCTTGGTGTTGGTGAGCACGATGGTTTTGCCATTGGCAAGCGTGACTTCGTTGTCCGGGGCCTCGGCGCCGTCCGCATCGTCGGTGCCAAACACAATATGCCCGACCACACTTGCCCAAGCATATCCAGTCGTGGTGCCCAGATCGCTTTTGACCTCATGCCCCACGCGCGGTTCGCGTGCGGCATGCGCCTGCATCATGGACGGCACGGTCATGCCATAGGCAGAAACGCCAGCTATGACCAGCACCAGCGAGCACGATAGCAGTGCGTACGCCCGCGGCGCCAAGCCCAGTCGGCGTCGTATGCGCACCGCGGCGCCGCGCTTTGTCTGAGTGCCACCGGGCCGCATGCGTTCTCCTCCAACAAAAACACGCCGCTCGGGAGCGGCGCATTCATTCGAATCCATATTTGAGTGTATCAGCGAACCAAAAAGGTTGCGCAACGAATGGACAAATTAAGGATGCGAGCGGAAGCATCCATGCGATAAGCGGATACGAAGCATCTTTGTTGCACAACAAACTCACAGTCGCACGGGGAAATTATGACTACCCCGTGCGTCGCGAGGAAAACATACGGCAGGAGCAGGCTCGCCACCTAAATCGCGCGGCGGGCCTCGATGGCGCGGCCAAGCGTAAGCTCGTCGGCATACTCCAAGTCGCCGCCCACGGGAAGGCCGCTTGCCAGACGCGACACCTCGACGCCCAACGGCTTGATGGTACGGGCCAGATAGCTCGCCGTGGTCTCGCCCTCAATATTGGGGTTGGTGGCGATGATGACCTCGTGGATGTCCTCGTGGCCCAAGCGTGCCAGCAGCTCTCGAATGTGCAGCTGCTCGGGGCCAATCTTGTCCATGGGACTGATCACGCCGCCCAATACGTGGTAGAGGCCGTGGTAGCTGCCCGTGCGCTCGATCGCCTGGACATCGCGCGGCTCGCCCACCACGCAAATGCGAGTGGTATCGCGCATCGGGTCCTGGCAGATGGAGCACTCGTCGGCCGTGGCGTAGTTAAAGCAGCGGCTGCAAAAGTGGACCTCCTGCTTGACCTCCAGGATGGCCTCGGCCAGGCGGCGCGCCTCCTCGGCGTCGGCCTCCAACAGGTAATAGGCGATGCGCTGGGCCGACTTGGGACCAATGCCCGGCAGACGGCCCAGCTCATCGAGCAGTTTTTGCAGACTGTGGTTGGCACTCATATATATGCGTGTCTTAGAACGGCATGCCCGGGATGTTGAGGCCGCCGGTGATGGCGCCCATCTGCTTGTTGGCGAGCTCGTTGACGCCGCGGACGGCCTCGTTGACGGCAGCCATGATCATGTCCTGCAGCATATCGACGTCCTCGGGATCGAGGGCATCGGGGTCGATGGTGAGGTTGACGAGCTCCATCTCGCCGTTAACGGTCACCTTGACCATGCCGCCGCCGGCAGAGGCGTCGACGGTCTGGGACTTGAGGTTCTCCTGCGCGGCGGCAAGCTGCTCCTGCATCTTGCGAGCCTGCTTCATCATCTGCTGCATGTTCATACCGGCCATAATGGCTCCTTTACGTGCGGCCGCACGCCGAGCTGCAAGGGCAGCCCGGAGCACGGCGGGACTTTCAAACTCAAAAATCGTACCACGGCGCGAGGCCAGCAAGCGGGGCGGTCACGCTACCTCAGTCGATATACATGTCCTGAGTGCAGACCGCACCCAATGATTATGCAAAGTTGCATAATTCGCATCTGCATAAGATTGAAAGCTAAATCTTGTAGAGCCGGAATCCGACATTTAATGCGTACCACTAAATGGCTAAATGCCGAGCCACCACTCGAAGCGGCGCTCATGATGGCGGGGTATAATTTGATTGCCATAGATAGCAATTTGGAGGTGCCCCATGAATGCCCCCGACGCGCTCCAAAACATCCGCTCAAAACACCCCGCTGCATATTTTGTTCTCTATCTCTTTGTCGGCTGGGCATTGTTGGTTGCCATCACCCATGCTATATCCTTTGGAGCAGAACTGCTAATAGCCAGCTCGGGCCAGCCCGTCGTCAAATGGGAAGCGACCGATGAGTGCACCGACGGAACCCGAACCGTTTACTACAACAGCCCATCCCTCTACCAAGAGTTCAAGGTCAAGATAAAGAACTCCAAGATTGTCGATGCCGAACTAGGCGTTTTCTCGACAATCGGAACAACCGTCAGCGCCGAGCAAGTCGAGTACGCGGACAGCCATGCAACGTATCGTATCGACCTCAGCATCCTAGGCCGACCGTCACGTACCTGTCTACTCGAATGCGATATACGCGGCACCACATTACACATGTCCGAAATACAGATGCGCCCGGACAAAGAGTTCTCTTCTTGAGCAGTATGCCCGCCCGCGCAGCTACTCCACCGGCTTGAAGATGGTGGCCTGGCCGAAGACGCTGCGGATGAGGGCTTTGGCCTCGTCCTCGGTCTGCGGGATGCTCGGGGCTGCGCCCTGATGGCCGAAGGGGCTGCCCGCGCCTGGGTTGGACTCCCAAGGGGCAGCGGGGGCGTCCTCCTCTTTGGGGGCAGCTGCAGCGGGCTTGGGCGCGGACGCCGCACCCGGCACGTCGAACGGCGGCAGATCGTCCCCGCCGGCATCGGCAGCAAAACCGCCGACCATGGCATCGTCGTAGGGAACCTGCTCGGATTCCCACGGCGCAGACGACGCGGCAGGCTGAGATTTGGGGGCGGCAGAGCGCTCGGGCGCACGGGGCGCGGGCTCGGTCGGGAGCTTGCCCGTAGCGGGAGCGCCGGCAGGGTTGTCGGAGCGCAGCCAGGGGGCCTTAGCCAGGTCGGATGACTTGGGCGCAGGCGCGGCAGCGGGCTTGGGCGCGGGAGCCGGAGCGGCCGGTTTGGGCGTGGCGGGCTTAGGCGCCGACGGGGTCGGTGCCATCACCGGCGTCGCTTGCCGCTGCGGCGCGCTGGCGCTCGAGGATACAGGGGCCGCCGAGGACACGGGTTGCGGGTCCGCAGATACCGCAGCCCGTGCAGATGGAGAATGCTCCTCATGTTGAGGAGCCGGCGTGCCACCTCCATCCAGGACGTAGTCGACGGTGCGACGACCGAAGACCGCGCAGACCGTCGGCAGGACCACCGATTGCGTGTCGGCGCGACCGAGCATCTTGATGGCAAAGGTCGAGCCCGCGGGGAACGAGACCGTGAGCTTGGAGCCGTCGTCGGCCGTGGCGCGGGCGTTGAGCAAAAGGCCTGCATAGGAAGCCTGACGAGCCTTGACGCGCTCGACGACCTCGGCCCATTTGCGCTGGAGCTCGCCGGCGTCCTCGACCGCGGGGGTCTCGGCAGCACCGGCGGCGGCAACCTGGGCGGCGTTGTTGGGCTTGGACGCCGGCACGGTCGATGCAGTGGGCGCGGGAGCCGGAGCCGCAACGGGTTGAGGTGCAGGCGTTACAGGTTTGGGCGCGGGAGCCGGAGCCGCGGACTTGGGCGCAGGCTGGGCAGCCGGAACAGCAGCGCCGCGGTCCCAAGGCATGCCACCCTGATGCGCAGACGTAGCAGCGGGGGCGGCGGTCGCCGCAGGAGTAGCAGCTCGGGCACCCGAGATCAGCGTCGGCTGCTGGACAGCGGGTGCGGATGCAGCAGGCGCACTCGCTCGAGCAGCAGCCACGCTCGCCGGAACGGCGGCGTTGGCAACCATGGCCTCCAAGCGAGCCACGCGCTCGGCCAATGCCTCAATCGTTAAATCGGCCTCGGGACGCGTCAGGCGCGTGCAGGCGATCTCGAGCACCAGGCGCACGTCACTCGCACCCCTCATCTCCAAGGCGGCATCGTCGAGCACCGTCAGCACGCGAGCCAGACGATCGGCAGGATGCTCGCCAAAGGCAGCGGCCTCGGCTGCAAGCGCCTCGGCCTGCTCGGAGCCGCCCTCAAACAACTCGGCACGGGCACAGGCAACGCAGGCAACATACACGTCGCGCACGTGCGCCACCAGGTCGCGCGTCAGCTCCAGCAGATCGTTACCTTCCTCGACCTGCGCGCGAATAAGCCCATACAGCTCGGCAACATCGCGATCGGCAATGGCGCGGGAAAACTCGCCCAGAATCTGGTCCGAAACCTCGCCTAAAAGCGAGCGGGCGTCGTCCGCATGCACAGAACCGTTGCCAAAGACGCTCAGCTGCTCCAGCGTGGACAACGCGTCGCGCATGCCGCCCTTTGCATGGCGCGCCACGATAGCCAGCGCCTCGTCGTCGTAATCGAAGCCCTCCTGCTCGCACACATATGCCAGGCGATGCTCGATATCCTCGTTGCCGATGCGGTGGAAATCGAAGCGCTGGCAGCGCGAGAGGATGGTCTCCAGAATCTTTTGCGGGTCGGTAGTGCACAGCACAAAGATCACGTGCGCCGGCGGCTCCTCAAGCGTCTTGAGCAGCGCGTTAAACGCCGCCGTCGTGAGCATGTGGACCTCGTCGA
>UQIL01000055.1 GCA_900541025.1 uncultured Collinsella sp.
GGCCCATGGGTTATACCCTAAGAGCAAACCACCCTTTTTAAGGGTGGTTCTGATGCAAAAGCGGGTGACGCTCGAGTGTTCTCGCAGATGTTTTGCGTGGATAAGGGCGCGCGTTGTACCATATAGACGTATATGTGTACATATGAAAGGGGCCCCGTGGCCAAGACGGTATATTCCGATAACCAAAATAATGTCGATGCCCTGGCTGAGCGTCTGAGCAGCCAGACGTCGCTTTCTGCCGAGCGTGCCAAGCTGGTTGCCTACGACCTGCTCTGCCGCAAGGCGCTCAAGATTAAGTCGAGTGCGCTGGCGCAAATTTTCCGCTCCGTCGATAAGGAATGTGACACCAAGGCGATGCGCGATGAACTTATCGCGGCAAATATCGTGACCAAGATCGAGGGTAGCGGCATTAACGGGCGCCCGGCGTTCTATACCATCAATGCCGAGATCCGTGATGCCCAGGAGCAGCCTGCCGAGTCCGTCGAGGATTCCGCTGACGTGCCTGCTGTGGAAGAAGTTGCTCCGCGTGAGCATGTCGATACCGATGAGTTGCTCGATGAGAACGTCGTGCGTGCCTTTACGGCCAAGGCCGGCCGCGGCGGTTTTGGCGGGAGTGGCAAGCGCGATGCGCAGCGCCGCGCCCAGCAGGAGCGCTTCCGTCGCGCCGTCGCTCAAAAGGATGGGGCCGTTACCGAGGTTGTCGAGAACGAGCCCGTCTCCGAGCCGCAGGAGTCTGTGAAAGAGCAAAAGTCCGCTGAGCCTCAGGAACCCAAGCGTCGCCGCGGTGCGCATTTTAGGGCCGAGCAGCAGGATGTTGTGCGCGAGGCCGAAGAGACTGCCGAAGTTGCGGACGATTCTGAGAAGCCGGCCAAGAAGGCCTCAGACTCGTGTCGTCCCGGTCGCGGCTTTGCAGGTCGCGCGTACCCCGTAAAGCGCCAGGAGAAGGTTAATCAGGTTCCGGAGGTGCGGGCCGAGAAGGCCGTGAAGCCTGCCGAGTCGGGAGTTCGTGAACAGAAGCCTGTTGATGAGCAGACTGCGTCCGATACGGAGACCCAGGGCCAGCAACCTGCGGTTGAACAGACGGGGGAGGGTGCTTCGAGCAAGCCTCGCCGCCGTCGCCATCGTGGGGGCCGCAGTTCCCATGCCGAGACTGCAGCCGAGAAGACCACGCCGCAGGACGAGGATGCGAAGGTCGAGGTTTCTTCGGGGCAGCCTAAGCGCCAGCGGGCGAAGGAGAGTAAGTCCGATCGTCCGCAGAAGCAGGCGTCTATGCCGAAGCGCGAGCGCAATTCCCAAGGCGATTCTAAGCGCAAGTCTCAGAAGAAGCCGGAGTCTGCCGCAGCAGATACTGCTGCCCAGCAGCCCAAGTCGGCCGTTCACGGCGAGGTCTCGGCGTTTGCCCTTGCCCGCGTTTTAGGCAGGCAGCTGCTCAAAGTTGTCCCTACGCCCACGGCGCTCTCTAAGATCAAGGAGCAGCAGACTCAAATTGTTAAGGTCGAGGGCAAGGACGGCAAAAAGGCTCCGCAGCGCACTCAGCACAACGAGATGTCCAACCGCAAGATTGCCGAGGAAATTGCGATCATCCAGGCTTGGATTGAGCAGAATCGCGGTGCCGACACGCCGGTCGCTTCGCGTCGCCAGCGCGCCTACCAGATTTTTAACGATGAGAAGGCCTTTGACGGCAAGCACGGCGAGCGCCTGATTCGGCGTATGACCGAAAAAGGTATCAGCATGCAGGCGATTAAGGTCGCCCCCAACCGCCCCGTGCACTTTACGGGTTTCTTTACGCTGGGCGCCGACAAGCCGTTCATTATGGTCGAGAACCTAGACACCTATGACGAAATCGTCAAGCTCCTGCGCGGCCGCAAGCACGCCAAGCTTTTTGGCACCAAGGTGGGCGGCGTGATCTTTGGCGGTGGCTGCAAGGCGAGCGTTTCGCACGCACTGGATGATTATCTGGCCGAGATCGGCTATCGCTTTAACTATGTCTACTACGTGGGCGACATCGACCGAGAGGGTGCGCGCATTGTCGAGCAGACCCGTAACGCCAATGTGGTAGAGATTCGCCTGCATGCCGGTATGTATCGCGCCATGCTTGCCGAGCACAAGCGTCGCGTGAAGGCCGGCGGAGAGTGCGAACCCGCAGCTGCCAACCAGGGTGTGCCGCAGAACCTGGCGGCGACGATCAAGGATCTGCCCATGGTCACGCGCGTGCAGTTCCGCAACGTGCTGCGCGAGGGCGGACGCATTCCACAGGAGATTCTGATGACCGCCGACTATCGGGATGGCGACTCGGGAAGCTTCGACCGCATGCTGAACAATTAGTTCCGCCGTTCTACCGAACGGCGGTCCTCTCGACGCTGCGAGGGGCCCTGGCACGGCAATCTGACGTACAACTTCGGCGGCGCGACCAGAAGGTCGGCGCCGCCTTGTTTCACGTCACCTTGCCATGCCAGGGCCCCTCTCGCTGTCACGTCCAAAACATCGGGGCTAGTGGCCTCCTGTTCGTGCGGAACTCGCGATAAACCTAAGCCGGTGCCCCCGCTCTCCCGGGGCCTGTGGCTACTTGGTTGTCGCAAGCGGCTCGCTTTTCGGAACTGGGCTGATGATTTCTAGATGTAAGGCGCTCTTGGTCCTAACGGGCCTGGGGCGCCTATCTTTTGGAGGTAGATTTTTGGGACATGCCTGAAAATCTACCTCAAACTTCTAGTGTAGGACGAGAAGTTATAGCTGAAACTTCTCTTGTAGGACGAGAAGTTATATACTCAAGATGTTGAAAGGAGAGCATTATGGCGCCTACAGCGTTGGGTATTGCAGAGATTGTTGCCGAGGCCCGTTCCTTTGAGATTCCTCACGTCGTGCATCGAGACGATGCCATCAGTGATCTTCCTGAGCCAAAGCCGTTCAATCTTGTCCATATCATCACGGGTATCAGGCGCTGCGGCAAAACGTTCTATGCGTTTCAATGGATTCGTCGCCTTATCGATCGCGGTGTCGATGCCGAGCGTATCTTCTATTTCAATTTTGCTGATGACCGTCTTCGACCGGCGCCGGACACGCTCATGAGCGACATTTTGGAAGAGTATTGGCGGCAGGTTCCCTCAGCGCGAACGAAAGGCTGTTATCTCTTTCTGGATGAGGTGCAGGAGACCGATGGCTGGCAGGGCGTTTGTCAGCGTTTGGCGGAGCACGAGAGCGTAACGCTTGTTATCACCGGATCGTCCTCAAAACTATCTGCCGATGAAATAGCGACGCAGTTTCGCGGTCGCTCGCAAGAGCACGCTATGCATCCGCTTTCATTCCGCGAGTATTGTGCGTTTCATCACATTGAAACGCCGGATATGTCTACTAGTGCTGGGGCTCCAGCTGTTTCTCCGCAGCGGCGAACTGATCTGGAATCGGCATATGACCGTTATCTCATAGAGGGTGGCTTTCCTGGGGTTCAGGAGCTTGATGCCGGTTCGCGTATTCAGATGCTTCAAGCCTATTTGCGAGATGTTGTTGCACGAGACATTCTCGAGCGGAGCGGGCGCACGGATATCGCTCTTGCCAACCAAGTAGGGCTCTTCTGCCTTCGAAACACGGGTTGCGACCTTTCGGTTAACAGTTTGTTGGAAGCCTTAAAGTCTGTCGGATATCGAGCGTCATGGGAAAAAATAAACGAACTCGTTCGTTTATTCCAGCAGGCTCATCTCATTGGATTACTTCCGGAGTATTCAACTTCTTTGGCTCCTAAGACAACGACAACAGACAAGGTCTATGCCGTCGACCAGGGGATGGCATATGCAACATCGCGTGCTAATCAGCAGGATATAGGAAAGCGTTTGGAGACTGCGATTTATGCTGAACTCATGCGCCGTACGGCAAACGGCCGGTTGGAAACGGTGACTTCATTTACGGCTCCAACGCAAGCACGAGAAAAAGTTGATTTCTTGGTCGGCGACGCTTTGGCATCGGAACCATACGCGCTTTACCAGGTGACAGTCGATATGACGGCAGAGAAAACGCGCAGGCGTGAAGTTGGTTCCCTTGAGGTTGCTATGGTAAAAACCGGTATCAAGGATGCCAATATCATCACGCTGCGCGAGGCGACCCAGATCAAAACGGAGCATGGCGTCATCGAGGTTATTCCCGCATGGAAATGGTCGCTTGGTCTGTAATGCTACGCCGGCCCGCCGGGGCCGCATGGCACCATGTTGATGACCGGCGCTTTAGGAACGTCCCTAAGTGCCGGTTTGGCTGGTAAGTCGAGATGTGGGGAGCCCGTTGCTGGTATGGGACGGAGGGATTCCGCGTCCGCCTGGTCGGCGGCCGCGCTCCGCTGCGTCGCTTCGCTCCTTGCGTGCTGCGCTGGAAAACGCTTCGCGTTTCCTC
>UQIL01000056.1 GCA_900541025.1 uncultured Collinsella sp.
GGTCACCAAGCACAACCTCAAGTACCGCCGCTACTACCACCAGTTCGACTACTAATTTCATTTGGGGGAAACCGCAATGAGGCAATACATCTTTGCCAGCCACGCGCATTTTGCGACCGGCATCAAAGAGAGCACCGAGCTGCTCTCGGGCGCGCGCGATAACGTCCACGACCTGTCGATGTTTGTCGACGGCCGCACCGACGTCGCCGAGGAGGCCGCCAAGCTCCTGGCGACCTTCGACCCCGCCGACGACGTAATCGTGTGCACCGACCTGTTTGGCGGCAGCGTCAACAACGAGTTCACCAAGATCGTCCAGACGCGCCCCAACACCTACCTGGTTGCCAACATGAATCTGCCGCTGCTGATCCAGCTGCTCTTTTCGGACCAGGAGGCTCCCGCCGATCAGGTTATCCGCGAGATCCTCGCGGCTGACGACACGCGCGTCAAGTTTGTCAACGACCTGCTGACCGATGCGGATGACGAGGAAGAGTTCTAGTCACCGCCTGCTATTAATGGGGCCGGGTTTCCGGCATGAGACCTTTGGGGGTCAATCATGATTCAACTGCTTCGCGTCGACCATCGTCTGCTTCATGGCCAGGTGGCCGTCTCTTGGGTCCAGGGCTTGGGCTCCGACTGCATCTTCTGCGTTGGCGACAAGGTTGCCAACGATCCCGTCTGGAAGACTACGCTCAAGATGGGAAAGCCGGCCAACGTCAAGCTCGTCATTAAGGACATGGAGCACGCCATCGAGGCCATCAACTCCGGTGTTACCGATAAGTACAAGATGATCATCTGCGTCGCCAGCATCGCCGAGGCCAAGCAGCTTGTCGACGGCTGCCCGCAGATCACCTCCATCAACCTGGGCAACACCAAGTCCAAGGACGAGCAGCGTCCCGATGCCCGTAAGATCTCCCGCCAGATCTTTGTGACTGCTGCCGAGGAAGAGGACATTCGCGAGCTCGTCGGCCGCGGTGTCGAGGTCGAGATTCGCGCTCTGGCCGACGACCCCAAGGTCGATGCCCTAAGCGCCCTCTAATTGGGAACCACGGGCGGCGCGCACGGCGACGCCCCTATTCGTGGGCGTACCGGATAAACGCTTTACCCGTTACCCCCATCTACCGTTCACCGGGAGTGCACGCCCGTTGAGCGATTGGTATTAAATAGTTTTCGCATGACTATATAATTGGTATCAAATCATTTGCACCGGTTTAGGTGTTAACAGCACACCGGTACAAGCTGGATCTGTCTGGGCGATTGTCGGCATGGAAAAGGGCGCGCTGACAAGTCGGGAATCGCCGCGCGGATCCAAGAGGGATCAAAGGGAGGAACAATGCTTGTTCAAGCGATCATCATCGGACTTATCGCTGCCTTCGGTAAGCTCGATTATCAGCTCGGTACGCTCTATGCGTTCCGCCCGATCGTTCTGTGCCCGCTCGTCGGCATAGTCCTCGGGGACCTGCAGTCCGGCCTCGCCATCGGTGCGAGCCTCGAGCTGCTCTTCATGGGTTCTATCTCCATCGGCGCTTACGTGCCGCCCGATGAGTGTATTGGCGGTGTGCTCGCCTGCGCCTTCGCTATTCAGCTGGGCCAGAGCACCGAGGCCGCTATCGCGCTCGCGATGCCCATCGCCACTCTGTGCCTGGCCATTAAGAACGTCGTCAACGCCGGTATGCCCCTTCTGGTCGACCGTGCCGACGTCTTTGCCAGCAAGGGTAACCTCAAGGGTATCTACGCTATGCACTGGATTATCGGTCTCGTGATTGTCGTCCTGGCCTTTATCCTGTGCTCGGTCTCCTTCTATCTGGGTGCCGACGCTGTTCAGGGCCTGCTCGACTTCATCCCGACGTTCGTCCTCGATGGCTTTGGCGTCGCAGCCAACATCCTGCCTGCCATGGGCTTCGCCATGCTCGGCCGTCTGGTGCTTACCAAGCAGCTCGTGCCGTTCTACTTCCTGGGCTTCCTGCTGTGCTCCTATGCCAACGTGCCCGTCCTCGGCGTCGCCCTGATCGCAATCATCATCGGCATCGACAAGTACGACCTGCTGGGCCTTGGTGGCGCCCAGTCCCAGCTTTCTGTGGAAGGGGATGAGGACGATGACTTCTAATTCCGAGAACCAGATTACTCGCTCCGACCTCATTAAGAGCGCCGTGAACACCGGCGCCCTGGGCATGGAATTCTCCTGGACCTACTACAAGCAGATGAACATTGCCTTCTGCCTGATGGTCGCCAACATGCTCAAGAAGATCTATGCCGGCCGTCCCGATGATTACGCCGAGGCCTTGCACCGTCACAGCGCATTCTTCAACATCACCCCGCAGCTCGCTCCCTTCGTGGGTGGCATCGCGATGGCCATGGAAGAAAAGGTCGCTCGTGGCGAGGTTGAGCCCGAGAGCGTCAACGACATCAAGGCCGCCCTCATGGGTCCGCTTTCCGGCCTGGGTGACTCCTTCTTCCTGTCCACCCTGCGCGTCGTCGCCGCTGCCGTGGGCATCAGCCTGTGCCAGGCCGGCAACGTCTTTGGCCCCATCGCCTTCCTGCTCGTCTACAACATCCCGGCGTTCCTGATTCGTATCTTTGGCGCTATCAAGGGTTATGAGCTAGGCATTGGCTTCCTCGACGAGGCTCAGAAGACCGGCCTGATGCAAAAGATCATGGCCTGCGTCGGCATTGTCGGCGTTATGGTCGTCGGCGCCATGAGCAAGGACATGTTCTGGGCTTCGTTGCCCATCGCCATCGGTCAGGGCGACTCCGCCCAGACTCTCCAGGACATCCTGGACGGCATCATGCCCGGTATGCTCGGTATGGCCGCCTTCTGGCTCTACTACTGGCTGCTCTCCAAGAAGATCAACCCGATGGTCCTGATCCTCTGCACCATGGTCGTGGGCATCATCGGCGCTTACTTTGGCGTGCTTGCCTAATATGTTCGAATCGCGCTTCCATCGCGTCTAACGGTTGCGTCGATCTTTGGGGGGCTTGTCGCATCTGCGGCGGCCCCCTGTTTTTTAAAACTCCGTACGAAAGGGGAGGGCTATGGTCGTACCCGAGCTTTCGCTCATGAACATCAACCATCGTTACTACAGCATCGAGACGTTTTTTAAGGCTGCAGGTGAGGCCGGCTATCGCAATATCGAGCTGTGGACCGGCTCGATGCACCTGTATGTGGATTGCCATGAGCACGATTCGGTGGATAAGATTCGCGATCTTGCCGCCCAATACGGTATCAAGATCGTGTGCGTGTGCCCCGAGCAGAACAACCCCAAGCCGTGGAACGTCGCGGTGCGCGGTGAGGCGGGCCAAAAACGCATCCTCTCGTACTTTAAGAATGTGATCGACGTTGCCGTTGAGTTGGGCGTGCCGCAGATTCTGGTGACGAGTGGTTGGGCCTATCTGGACGAGCCGGCTGAGGACGCCTGGGCCCGCAGCGTTGCCATGCTGCGCTCGGTGTGCGACTACGCCGATACGCGCGGTATTCGCGTCGCGCTCGAGGCCCTGCAGCCGTCGGAGTCCGTGTTGGTCAACACCGCACAGGATGTCGCGCGCATCCTCGAGGCGGTCGATCGTCCCAACCTGAAGGCCTGTATCGACTTTGGCGCCATGGAAGTTGCCGGCGACACGATCGACGGCTACTTTGAGGTTTTGGGCGACAAGATCGTTCACACCCACTTTGTAGATGTGGGCGGCGGCACGACGCATCTTGCCTGGGGCGACGGCGAGCGTGATATGCGTGCCGACCTCGAGGCACTCATGCGCCACGGCTATACGGGCTATGTCTCGGCCGAGACGTGTGATGGCCGCTACTATCAGGATCCGTCCAAGGCGACGACTCAGGTTATCGAGATGTATCGCCGTGTGACAGCGGAGATGGAAGCCGAATAACTAAACTGCGCGGTTGCGCCGGAAACGCCTGGGCGGGTCTGGCGCAACGCTTTTATAGCTGGCGAGTTGTGGGGAACCCGTTGGCAGTAGCGCTCGAAATAGACAACTATTGGCGTTGTAATACCACTCGGGCGAGGAAACCGACCGTTCGCCGCAAATCTCCGTGAGTTTGGATTGGTATTAAATAACAAGCAATCGTATGGCTATAATTGGTATCAGCAAGAAGCGCGATGTATAGAATTGCGCACATGTGATGGGAGGACACACATGAAGGAGACCGAGAAGATCGAGATCATGCACTTCGACCAGGAGGGCTACCTCG
>UQIL01000057.1 GCA_900541025.1 uncultured Collinsella sp.
GAGCGGGGGCTCCTGTCGTTTCCGTGCCCTCGGATTGGGTCATAGTGTCTGTCGTGGCCAAAACACCGGCATTTCTTTGGTTGTCAACAAAACATCGGTGTAGTCATTGGGGACGTTCTTAAACGACTACCTTGCATCAATCTAAATAAGTTGCGGTGAGATAGTTCTTGAATTGGCCTTTTTGGGCTAAACAGGAACTATCTCACCGCAACTGCGTTGAGCGTTTTTTTGGCGGCTGGTTTACTTGCTCGCGAACAGCCAGACTAGGATGATCACCAGGATTGCGGCGACGATGCAGACGATGGCGCCGGTGAATTTGATGCGTGAGTCGCGGGTGCGCTCGCGCACCGCGTCCTCGGTGGCCTCGAGCTGGGCGACTTCTCGCTCGGTCTCGGCGTGTTCGGCTTTGTCTCGGGCCAAGGATCCTGCAAGCGACTCAGTGATCTCTGGATGGTCATGTACCTCGGTCGCCTGCTCGATGATCGACTGTGCATGTGCGGCATCTGCTTGGGCGTTGGCGATGCTTTGCTCTTGGTCGCGGCGTGCCTTGTCCTCGGCGGCGATCTTCTCGCGCAGTTCGCGCTGGCGCGTCGTGGCGGCAGTTTTCGCCGTCTGCAGCTCGTCGCGCGCGGCATCAGCCTCAGTCGTCACGGCTTGGTGCGCGCGTTTGGCTTCGGCAATGGGGGCTTGAGCCTGCTCGACGGCCTGCTCGGCTGCGGCAAGCGAGTGCTCAAGGTCGGCGGTGATGCGCGGGACATCTTCTTCGGCTTTACGCAGGGCATCTGCCGTGTCGGAGATCTGCATCGAGAGCTCGCTGGTGCGCACCGTATAGTTGGCGGGATTTGCCGAGGGATTGCGTTGCAGCTCGGCATACTCATGACGCAGCGTCTCGAGCTGGGCGCGCGTGGCGTCGACGGTTTGTTGTGCGGCGGCAATGCCGGCGTCTCGCTCGGCCTGCACCTTGTCGCGGATGCGCTTGGAATCCTCAAGACGTCGAACGAGGCGGTTGCCGGTCTCGCGCGAGCTTGCCTCGCGGGCCTCCACGGCGTCGAGCGCGGCCTTCAGGCGGAGCTCAGTCGCGTCATCCTCTGTCTTCATTTGTTCGAGCTGACTCTTGAGCTCTGTCGCTTTGGCGGCGTGGGCATCACGGTCAATCTCGGCTGCCGCAGCGGTCTTTTGCGCTGTGGCGATCGCCTGACGCTGGTCGGCGACGATCTGGTCGTAGCGGCCTGCGATATCCTGGCGCGTCTCGAGCTCCTCGGCCTGATCGACAATGCGCTGCTCAAGTTCGGCCAGGTGGGCGCGGGCATCGGCAAGTGCCTTTTTCGCGGCGTTCATCTCGCGCATGGCCGAGGCGCCCTGGGCAATAAAGGTGCCCACGGCGTTCGCGGTGTTCGAGACAGCGGTCCCCAGATCGCGGTTCGCGTCGGGGGAGTGCGGGGCGATCGGGCGAGCGGTGTCGACAGCGTCCGCATCGGCAGCCTGCGGCGCGGCGATATTGCCGGTACCGCCCTCGACCACAGAAAAGCCCGCTGCGTGCGGATCGACCGCATCGGCGCCAATCGTGGGGTGCTCGAGCTGCAGAAACGAGGGCATGGTGCTGCCCTGGTCGGCAACGGGGGTCTCGCCGGGTACAAAGGTCGAGGCCGCCTCGGCGGCCTCCTCTTCCTCGGCATCAATATCGGCATCGGCCACGGCGTCTTTCATCGCTTTGACGGCATCCATCATGGAGTCCATGACGGCATCGAGCTCTTCTTCCGAAGACACCTCGATGGGGCCCGCTGCTTGCGGGGCGGGGTCCGTGTCAGGTTCGGCATCGCTCGGCTCCGGCTGCTCGCTTTCATCATGCTCGACAGTATCGTCTGTGTCTGTTGCCTTATCCGCACCGGCGTGCGCATCTGCGGTGGCGGGCGCATCGGTGGAGGCGTCGACGCAGGTAGGAGTATCGCAGTCGTCGACGGCGTCTTCGGAATGATCAATATGCTGCTGAGTCTGGGGGTCCAGCTCGTCTGTCATAGGCATGTGCTCCTCATCGTTGTTTGTCACCCTATGATAAAGTCTCGCGCCGACATCCCACGCGCTGCAGCAAAGTTTCAAAACGTGTTCGATGGCTCGATCTGATAACGATAACTCGGCCGCTTTATCCAGTTTGTACTTGACAATCCCTTCGCCGAACGACGTGGTGCCGTTCGCCTACCGCGGTCTTTTATTTTCGCTTGAACACGCTAAAGTTGCATCTCAGCTTTTGGCGCGTGAAGTTGGATACGCGCAGTCGGCGGGCGTGCCCGTCGCGATTTGAAAGGACTTTGTATGGGACTTTTCACTGGTAAGACCGTGATCGTCACCGGCGGCGGCAAGGCCACGCTTAAGGACGGTTCCGCTGGCTCCATCGGCTACGGCATCGATATCGCATTTGCCAAGGAGGGCGCGAACCTCGTCATCACCGGCCGCAACGTCGCCAAGCTCGAGGCCGCCAAGGAGTCTCTCGAGGCCGAGTACGGTGTCAAGGTTCTGCCTGTTCAGGCCGATGTCTCGGCTGGCCAGGATAACGAGGCCGTTGTCCAGAACGTCATCGACAAGGCCATTGAGGAGTTCGGCCGCATCGACGCCGTCGTCAACAATGCTCAGGCCAGCGCCTCGGGTGTGACCATCGCCGATCACACCATGGATCAGTTTAACCTGGCCATTTACTCCGGTCTGTATGCTACCTATCTGTACATGCAGAAGGCCTATCCGCACCTGAAGGAGACCAAGGGCTCCGTGGTCAACTTTGCCTCGGGCGCCGGCCTGTTTGGCAACTATGGCCAGTGCAGCTATGCTGCCGCCAAGGAGGGCATCCGCGGCCTGACCCGCGTTGCCGCCAACGAGTGGGGCAAGGACGGCATCAACGTCAATATCGTTTGCCCGCTTGCTTGGACCGCTGCGCTCGAGAACTTCCAGGATGCTTACCCCGAGGCTTTCAAGGCCAACGTCCACATGCCGCCGGCAGGCCACTACGGCGACGTCGAGAAGGAGATCGGCCGCGTGGTCGTTCAGCTCTGCGGCCCCGACTTTAAGTACATGAATGGCGAGACCGTCACCCTCGAGGGTGGCATGGGCCAGCGTCCGTAGGGGTTACGCGGTTTTACCAAACCGCGTAACGGCTCGACGCTGCGCTGTCACCAGAGCGACAACTTGTCATTCAAAGAGGGCGGCATGACCAGAAGGTCTATGCCGCCCTCTTTTCATGCCAATTTGTTCGCTCTGGCGACCGCTCGCTGACGTTGCTAGAACATCGGCGTTGCCTTGGCTGTTGGAGATGATCCCAGATATAGTCGTTGGGGACGTTCTTAAATGACTAGTCGAAAGGGACACTCTTGTCGACACTTGGGGACAGTCCCAATGATCCGTTGGGGACGGAGGAAAACGGATCATTTTTATCCTGGTGCATTGGTGCAAGGGGGGGTGTTCCTATAGTTTTGTCAACTGGGCAATGCTGTTTTCGAGATTGAATCGCGACATGCTAACGCCAGGCCTTTCGGCCGATGGGCTCCAATCTGTTCGGAGCGCTTCGACTAGGCGGCGTAGGGCACCCTGTCCCGCATGATCGCGTAGATGACCTTCAGCCTCTTTCGTGCCAGCGCCTTGAGCGCCTTGCCGTGCGGCATGCCCCGCTCTCGGCACCTAGCGTAGTAATCGCCCCATCTTCCCTCTGTCCGGGTAAGGCAGTTGCACGAGAATATGAGCAGGTTCTTCAGCCTCTTGTTGCCTTGGCGCGATGCCGTCACCGAGGAGATCGAGGTCCCCGACTGGCGGTTGCGCGGCGCCAGGCCGCAGTACGACGCGAGCCTGTCGTGGCTTGGGAAGTCTTCGATATCTATGGAGATCGCGAGCTCGGAAGCGGTTTTGGGGCCGATCCCCGGCACCGTCAGGAGGCATCGGTAGGTATCGTCGCCCTCGAGGAGGGCGGATATCTCCGCCGTGATCACATCGATCTCCGCCGAGTTCTCGGAGATCCTGCGCGCGAGCAGCCTCACCGCCCGGTCCTCGGCGGCGACGACCGACGCATCCGGCCTTGTCGAGGAGGTTGTCGAGCGGACGAGGGCCTCGATCTTACCGCGCGCCGCCCCACGCGTGAGCGCCGC
>UQIL01000058.1 GCA_900541025.1 uncultured Collinsella sp.
CGAGGTAGCGGTTTGCCTGCTTGGCGCCCGACTCGCGCGGCGATTTCTTCCAGTACTCCGGATCCGGATTGCCTGAATCGTTCATGTAGCCGACCGGTTTGTATCCTCCGCCAAACAGCACGTACCCGGCAAAAGAGAAATCGAACAAAATGGGGAATGAGGGCATCCAGCACGTGAACTTATTGCCGCCGATGCCGGGAAACGCCGCCGGGAAATCAAACGGAGTGATCTCTTGGTCCATGGTAGTGGGGACGATAGTGGTCGATCCGGATTCCGCCTTTGCCGCCGGCGCGGTGACAACGGTCATGGGGGAGGAGAGCGTGTAGGTTTTGCCCTGATAGTCGAGGACAAAGCGCAATTTGCACCCTTCTTCCAGAAGGCCCGATGCCGCGTCGAGAAACTTGTCTTCGAGTGTGAACGTCGCCAGATTATCTGCGCCCGATGCGCTGGCCTTGACTTGGCCAATCTGCGTGACGGTTTCGGGCGAGCTACCCGTGACGGGCATTACCTTGTTGATGTGCAACGTTGCCTGTCCACCCTGTGGCAGATGCGCCTGCACGGTAAAAGCGTGCGTGTCGGGCTGGTCGTTTGCCGTGTCGTCCTTCGGCAGTGCCATAAACGTGGCGTCGGCGTACTGGATGTCCCATTCGTCGAATGTGAGCTGTCGAAAGTACGGCTCGCCATCGGAGAGCGGACGTGTGGGTGCGGTAATGGCGGTGCCGCCTTGGACACGTGCGAGGGGAATCTCGACATCGCGGTAGCCTTTCATGCTGATGGAGATACCGCCGTTAAAGTCGTACGCGTCGAGAAGCGTTGCCTCGTCCACGTAGCCTTCCGAAAGCGGCGCGATCTCAAAGATGGCCGTGCCTTCGTCATCGGTCGTGGCGGTGAGCTGCTTGCCTGCGGTATAGCGCGATGTGAGCGTGACCTGGGCACCCGTAATGGGCGTATTCTTGTTGGCGACGTCGACCACGACCACACCAAACATGGTACGCGAGAGAACGAGCACCCTGAAGGGGTCTTTTTCGTCGGCATAGGCCTCGGTGGGCGCGAACGGCAATATAAAGGCGTTTGCGCTTCCTGGCACGCGCGGCAACATAATGCTTGCCAGCGAGGACGCTCCGGCAACAAGTAACGAACGGCGATCAAGCATCTTTGGCTCCCATCCCGCAGGTATCGGTGGAAATAATCCAATTTTGCGAGAAGGTGCCCCGTGGCGGTAGTGCCGTTCAAGGGTCAAAATGTCCAAATTAATCGAGCGAAGCGCCGGGTTCCGGAACGCGTTCGATGCGCTTGGCAGCCCGGTCGCTAACGCAACATATGGGCGACCAGCTCGGCGCGGGTTCCGATACCAAGCTTGGCATACACTCCTGATAGGCGGTTTTTGACGGTGCCCGGCGATACTCCCATATGGCGTGCGATTTCGGCGTTGGTCCACCCACGACAGGCGAGCATGGCCATGGTGAATTCCGTGGTCGTTAGATCGTCGGCCACGTCCTCGCCCGAATCGGGGTTGTGGATGCGCCGCCAACCGTAGCTGAATCGATACGTAATCTCGATGATGCGCGCGAAGTCGTCAGGGTATCGCGTTTTTAGACACGCCTCGATAAGCCCCTGCAAAAGGCCGTGGTGTTCGCCGATGAGTTCGATAAGGCCGTCGGGACGCGCAACGTCCCAAGCGGCTCCGAAGTGTGCCTTTGCGGTGTCGATGTCCTTGAGGCTCATGCAGGCCATGGAAGCCGACAAGTGCAGGAACAGCTCCGAGATGGGATAACTTCCCTGTTTCATGATCAGGGCGTTTTCCGCCATGCCCAGACTGCGGCCATATTCGCCGCGCAGGTACAGGGCATGCGCCATCACGTAGCTGGCGAACAGGCGCAGGCCTTCGGGCAGATGCGCCGCAAGCGGATAAAACTCTTCGGCGGAATGCGGGGAAGGCAAGTGCAGCAGGACGCTCGCGGCGGAGACGAATAGGATATGCGTGGCGTGGACGGCGGGCGATTCCTCGTCAGTTGGCGTATCGAGGATGCCCGCAAGGCAACGGCGGGCATCGGCGATACGATTGAGCGACAGACTGGCATATCCGCAGATAAGGCATGCGGAATAGCGCAGTGCGGGGTCGGTGGCGTCAAGATAGGGGCGTGCTGCCTCGGCGGCGAGCGTGGCCTGTCCGCGAAAGTACAGAGCTTCTGCCGTGGCAATGGCACGCGAATTGGGGTCGGAAATGCCTGCAACCGCAGCGTCAATCTGCCCCGGCACAAAGGCGGTGCACATCAACGGCATGGGAACGCATGGGTAGCCATCGCAGTCCATCTTCCATCTCCCAACAGCTGGCAACACTGGCAGCAATTGTACTCCTGTTACTCGGGACTGGAATTTTTGGGTATTGCCTACGATTATGCCGAACGCATAAAGGAAGAGTCTATTGGCGATGCTCTCAAGGTGGCTACCGAAGCCAAGCTGACCTCGATATTAGGAAAAATTGCCACCCCTGCAAAAAGCTCTGTCGCAGTGATGGGAAACGCATCTTCTGGGCATTCCGGCGTCTCCAGCTAGCGCTGGACTGCTGCTGTCGCCTGCGCGTTGGCGAGCGGGGCGTGGGGACCGTCCGGCGACCAGCGGTGACGGGCGAGCCCTGCCGCGTGCGTGGGCCTCCATCGGCGTAGACCCATGACCCCTATGGCATCGGAGAAGTCCACCATCGCGTCCAGGACCTTACCGTCCGGCACGCCCAGCCTAGCGGCTCCCTTGAACCCAAGGTTGAAGGGGGGTGTTGTACAAGGCATATGGGGCCGAGTGGAAGTGGATCAAAAGAGCGTTACTTGACGTTTCATGCATAATGCCAACCGCCCCGCGATATCACGTTCGCAGCGCGCAGGGGCCGGAGAATCTTCGCGATGAGAGTTGACGTCTAATACCTTGCATCGTATAGTGTGTATAGCATAGTATATGACGAGAGGAGGTGTGCGGATGGAGGCACAGATGAAGCGCGGCTTCCTGGAGGCCTGCGTGCTCGCGGCCGTCTCCGGCGAGGAGTCCTACGGCTACCAGATCGTGAAGGACGTACCGGCGAGCATGGGGCTCACGGAGTCGACGCTCTACCCGCTGCTCAAGCGCCTGGAGAAGGCCGGGTGCATCACGGCGCGCTCCGCCGAGCACAACGGGCGGCTGCGCCGGTACTACCGCATCACGGACGACGGGCGAGCGCGCATCGAGGAGTTCCTGGCCGAGTGGCCGTCCGTACGGGAGATTTACGCATACGTTGAGGAGGCGCACCATGACGCGCGATGAGTTTCTGGGCCGGTTGGGCGAGCTGCTCGCCTGCCTGCCGGCCGAGCAGGTGGAGGAGACCAAGGCGTTCTATGCGGAGGCCATCGCCGACCGCATGGAGGACGGTATGAGCGAGGAGGAGGCCGTGGCCGCCATGGGCACGCCCGGCGAGGTGGCGGAGGCCACGCTCGACGACCTGCCCGCCGTGCCGCGCGCGAT
>UQIL01000059.1 GCA_900541025.1 uncultured Collinsella sp.
GCGCCTTGTAGGAAGGGGCTGCGCCCATGGCTTTTGAGCCCGCTCAACATAGCTTTATCACGCTCGAGGGCGTCGATGGCGCCGGCAAGTCCACGCAGGCGCGCCTGCTTGCCCGCGCTCTTGAACTCGCTGGCTACCAGGTTGTGAGCCTGCGCGAGCCGGGCGGTACCGCCATCAGCGAAAAGATCCGCGCCCTGCTGCTCGACCCCGCCAATACGGCGATGGGCGATACTTGCGAGCTGTTGCTCTACGAGGCGGCGCGCGCCCAGCTAGTGCATGAGGTTATCGCGCCCGCCCTCGCGGCCGGCAAGGTGGTCCTGTGCGACCGCTTCTACGATTCCACGACCTGCTATCAGGCGTTTGCCGATGGCCTCGATCGCCAGATGGTACGCGATGCCAACAACCTCGCGGTTGCAGGCACGCATCCGGCACTCACGCTCGTCTATCACATCACGCCCGAGCAGGCGGCGCTGCGCATGGCCGCCCGCGGCGCGGCAGATCGCATGGAAGCCAAGGGCATGGCCTTCCAAGAGCGTGTTTACCAGGGATTTTGTGCCATCGCTGCCGAGGAACCGAACCGCGTAAAGCTCATCGACGCCACGGCTTCGGTCGAGGATGTCTTCGCGCAGACGGTCGAGCAGGTTCGCGCATACGGTCTCGACATCCCGCAGGATGCCGTTGCCGCCGCGCTTGCTCAGGAGGTTGAGTAACATGGCCCCCACTCAGGCAAGCCTGCTGGCTAAGCTCGATACCCAAGAGCGCGTGCGCGACTTTTTGACCAACGCCGTCGCCAGCGGCCGCGCGTCGCACGCCTACCTGTTTTTGGGCGCTCCCGGTGCCGGCAAACTCGACGCCGCGTGGGCACTCGCCCAGGCATTCCTGTGCGAACAGGACGGCTGCGGATCGTGCGACAGCTGTGTGCGTGTCGCCCGCCATACGCACCCCGACGTGCACTACTACACGCCCGAAAGCGCTACGGGCTACCTCATCGCCCAGACCCGCGAGCTGCTCGACGACGTGCCCCTCGCGCCCATCCGCGCCAAGGCCAAGGTCTACATCATCGATCGCGCCGAGCAACTGCGCGCCAACACCGCCAACGCACTGCTCAAAACGCTCGAGGAGCCGCCCGAGGGCGTTATGTTCATCCTGCTGGGCACCTCGGCAGACGTGATGTTGCCCACCATCGTGAGCCGCTGCCAGTGCGTGCCGTTTCGGCTGGTATCGCCCGCCGTCGCCGCGCAGGCCGTGAGCCGCGCCACCGGTCAGGACCCTGCGCGTTGCCGCATGGCCGTCGCCGTAGCGGGAAGCCCCACGCGTGGCATCGAGTTCCTCAAGAGCGCCGAGCGCCAGGACGCCCGCCGTCAGATGGTTCGCGCCATCGATTCGCTCATCGCCGCCGACGAGGCCGACGTGCTCAGCCGCGCCAAGTCACTCATCGTCGCCGTTAAGGCGCCGCTCGCCGAGGTCAAGTCCACACAGGAAAAGGTGCTCGAGCAAAACGCCGACTACCTGTCGCGTGGAGCATTGAAGCAGCTTGAGGACCGCAACAAGCGCGAACTCAACGCGCGCGAGCGTTCGGGTATCATGGAAGCGCTGGCGAGCGCGCGGACGCTCATGCGCGATGTGCTGCTGACACTTCAGGACGAGGCAGCCGACGTGGTGAACGAAGACGTGCGCGACACGATCGGTCGGCTTGCCGCTGCGACGAATGTTGCGGGTGCCACCCGGGCGCTCGAGGCAGTCGCGACCGCCGAGCGCAACATCGCCAGAAACGTTACTCCCCAGCTGGCCATCGAGGTCATGCTGTTCGATATCAGGAAGGCACTGAAATGCCGTTAGTCGTACCCGTTAAGTTTACCTACGCCTCGCGCGACCTGTGGTTCGATCCGCAGGATCTGGATATCCTCGAGGCCGATTATGCCATTTGCTCCACTGAGCGCGGAACCGAGATCGGCCTGGTCACGGCCGATCCCTTTGAGGTGCCGCAAGACGAGATCGGTCAGCCGCTCAAGCCCGTGTTGCGCGTGGCGAGCGACATCGACCTGCAGCTTGCCGACGACCTGGCCATCCAAGGCGACGAGGCCATGGTCGACTTCCGCCGCCTGGTCAAGGAGCTCGACCTCGAGATGAAGCCGGTCGGCGTCGAGTACCTGTTTGGCGGCGAGAAGGCCGTGTTCTACTTTGCGGCCGAGGAGCGCGTCGATTTTCGCCAGCTCGTCAAGGATCTGTCCTCGACGCTGCACATTCGCGTCGACATGCGCCAGATCGGCGTGCGCGACGAGACCCGCCTGGTGGGCGGCTATGCCCAGTGCGGACAGGAGCTCTGCTGTACGCGCTTTGGCGGACAGTTTGAGCCCGTCTCGATTCGCATGGCAAAAGAGCAGGACCTGCCGCTCAACTCGTCCAAGATTAGCGGCGTGTGCGGCCGCCTGATGTGCTGCCTGCGTTATGAGTTCGAGGCGTACAAGGACTTTAAGAGCCGTGCGCCCAAAAAGAAGACGCTCATCGATACGCCGCTTGGCAAGGCGCGTATCCAGGAATATGACACGCCGCGTGAGCAGCTGGTGCTGCGCTTGGAGAACGGCAAAGTCTTTAAGGTCAACCTGGCCGATATGACGTGCTCGGAGGGCTGCAAAAAGAAGGCCGCCGAGCAGGGCTGCAACTGCCGCCCCGACTGCGTGACGCGCGACGTGCTCGAGCGCATCGAGTCGCCCGAGATGCGCCTGGCGCTCATGGAGCTCGATCGCGAGAACGGCGTCGACGTGGGCGATGGCCTGTCGAGTGCCGACCGTCTTGCCGGCACGTCGATGCCCAAGCGCCGTCGTCGCGATGCCGAATCCGATGCTCGCGCCGGTCAGGGTCAGGGCGAGGGTCGCGGCCGCGGAAAGGGCCGCGGCAAGGCCGAGGCTCCCGAGGCCGAGGAGGCCTCCGGTGGCCGTCGCCGCCGCAAGCGTGCGGGCTCGGGCGA
>UQIL01000060.1 GCA_900541025.1 uncultured Collinsella sp.
AGCTTTTGCTCGTATTTGACCATCGTGGAGCACTCGGGGCGGTCGCGATCCAGATGGATGGCGTCGAACGCGCACTTGGTGGTGCACAGGCCGCAGCCGATGCACTTGTTGGGGTCGACGATCGAGGCACCGCAACCCAGGCAACGGGCGGTCTCGGCGCGCACCTGCTCTTCGGTAAAGGTCTCGACGTACTCGCTAAACGGCGCGGCCTTCTCGCGCTCGCGGTCCACGTGGGCAGCCTCGCGGCTCGCGTTGTCGTAGCTCTCGATCACGACATCGTCGCGGTCGAGCGCGGTATAGCGGCGCTGGTTGCGGCCGATGGTGAGCGTGGAGCCCGGCTGCACAAAGCGATGGATGGACACGGCGGCCTCGTGACCGGCGGCGATGGCGTCGATGGCAAAGCTCGGACCGGTATAGACGTCGCCGCCCACAAAGATGTCGGGCTCGGCAGTCTGATAGGTCTGGGGATCGGCAAGAGCACCCTGGCCGCGGCCAAGCTCCACCTTGGAGCCAGCCAACAGGTCGCCCCACACAATGGACTGGCCAATCGACATGACGACACGGTCGGCATCGACACGGCGCAAATCGTTCTCGTCATACTCGGGCGCAAACCGGCCCTCGTCGTCAAAGACACGCGTGCAGCGCTTGAAGGTGATACCGCACACACGGCCGGTCTCGTCCAGATGGACCTCCTTGGGGCCCCAGCCGCAGCTGATGTGCGCGCCGTCCTCGATGGCCTCGCGACGCTCCTCCTCGCTGGCGGGCATCTGGGCCTCGCTCTCCAGGCAGAACATCTCAACGTGCTCGGAACCCAGACGGCAGGCGTTGCGCGCGACATCGATAGCCACGTTGCCGCCGCCCACCACGATGGTGCGGCCGGGCAGTGCGTCGATCTTGCCGCTGTTAACCTCGCGAAGGAAGTCGACGGCCACGGTCACATCCTCGGCATCCTCGCCCGGAATACCGGCGAGGCGGCCGCCCTGGCAGCCAATAGCCACGTAGAAGGCCTTAAAGCCCTGCTCGCGCAGCTCGTCGAGCGTCACATCGCGACCGACTTCCACGCCATAGCGGAACTCGGCGCCCATCAGGCGAATGATCTCGACCTCGGCCTCGATAACGTCCTTCTCCAGCTTAAAGCTGGGAATACCGTAGGTGAGCATGCCGCCCGGACGCTCGTTCTTCTCGAATACGACGGGCTTATAGCCCTTCTCGGCCAGGTAGAAAGCGCAGGACAGACCGGCCGGGCCGGCACCGATGACGGCGATCTTCTGGTCGAAGCCGCCAGCGCGCGTCGGCGTCACCACGGGCGGGACATAGCGGGTCGCGGCATCCAGATCGCGCTGGGCGATGAACTTCTTGACCTCGTCGATGGCCACGGCGGCGTCCACACGGCCGCGGGTGCAGGCATCCTCGCAGCGGCGATTGCACACACGGCCGCAGATAGCGGGCAGAGGGTTCTCGCGCTTAATGAGTGCTAGGGCCTCGTCATAGCGACCCTGAGCCGCGAGCTTCAAATAGCCCTGAACGGCAACGTGCGCGGGGCAGGCCGTCTTGCAGGGCGCGGTGCCGGACTCATGCGTCTCGATGCGGTTGTCGTTGCGGTAGTTGGGCGACCACTTGGTGTGGTCCCACTTGGTGGCATCGGGCAGCTCCTGGCGCGGATACTCGGGCACCTGTCCGCCCGCCTTTTTGCTGCAGAGCTTCTGACCCAGCTTGGCGGCGCCGGCCGGACACACCTCAACGCAGCGACCGCAGGCCACGCACTTGTCCTTCTCGACCTTGGCGACATAGGCCGAGCGCGACAGGTTGGGCGTGTTGAACAGCTGCGAGGTGCGCAGGGCGTAGCACACGTTGACGTTGCAGTTGCAGATGGCGAAGATCTTGTTCTCGCCGTCAATGTTGGTGATCTGGTGCACAAAGCCGTTGTCCTCGGCCTGGCGCAGAATGTCGTAGACCTCGTCGCGGGTCACGTAATGGCCACGATCGGTCTCGACCACGTAGTCGGCCATATCGCCCACGGCGATGCACCAATCGGCCGGGTCGTCGGCACAGCCCTCACCCATCACGCGACGGCTCGCACGGCAGCTGCAGGTGCTGGCGGCATACTTACCCTCGTATTTGTCGAGCCAGTGCTCGATATGCTCAATAGGCACCGAGGTGCTCGCGGCATCGATGGCCTTCTCGACCGGAATGACGTGCATGCCGATGCCGGCGCCTCCGGGCGGCACCATCGGCGTGGCCTTGGACAGCGGACCCTTGGATGCCTGTTCAAAGAACTTGGCGTAGACCGGATGCTCATCGAGCTGGCTCACGCGCATGTTGAGGAACTCGGCAGAACCCGGCACCAGCATGGGCAGGACCCACTGCTTGGCGCGCTCGGGGTTTTCCCAGTTATACTCGAGCAGACCCGTGTAGCTCATGTCGTCGAGCATCTTTTCGATATCGGCCTCGGGCATGCCGGTGAGCTTGACCATCTCGGGCAGCGTATAGGGACGGCGCATCTTCATCTTGCAGAGCACTTCGGCTTGCTCGTCGGTTGCGGCCTCGGCAAACGACCAGTACTCGTAGCCCAGCAGCTCGTCGCGATGCAGCAGACGGTTGGTGCAGTGCTCGCACAGCTTGACGATGGCCTCGCGCGGATGCTCCGGCAGCGGCGGTACAAACTCCGCGCCGATATCGGGCTCGGTGTAGCTAATTCCCGGTCCGTTGAGAATCATGGTTGTCCCTTCTCTTGCCACAGCCCGGCGAGACCGCAGCACCCCTCTTTTTTTGCAGGCCGGGCATGCCCCCATGCCGTTCACCCGCCATTAGTTGACATTGTGTCAAAAATAGTATTGACGAACCGTCAACAATATTCAAGACTGTTAGGCGAACGGTCAGGCAAAAGAGGATGAAAGGCGGCAA
>UQIL01000061.1 GCA_900541025.1 uncultured Collinsella sp.
CGCGGTTTACATTTTTGCCGGCTATCTACCAGGATGCCACGCGCCGCAAGTGGGCCGTGCATCAGCGCGGCGGTGAGCCGAAGATTTTTGACTATGCGGACGTGCTGCAGTGCGAGATTGTCGAGACCGGAAATCCCGAAGATGTGCCGGAGGTTAGCAAGCGCGAACTAGCTCAGCAGATTTTGATTAATCCAGCTCAGGCTACTAAAAACAACGCTGCCAAGCGTAATATGTGCCTTGGTATGGGTGTCATCGTTGCCGTGCAAACCGGCGAGGATGAGATTTCGAAGCTTGAGATTCCGGTGACCGCGGGCGAAGTCAAGCGAGACTCCGGCCTATATCGGTCGTATCGGAACGTTGCGGAGCAGATCAAAGAAGCCTTCGACGCCATGGGGCGTCCGGAGCAATGATGTCTGCAGCATCAAGCGGTTGAGGAGCCGTGCCCATGCCGAGTGAACCATATGCGATTCCGCCCAAAGATTGCGCCTCTGAGGGCATTCTTTGGTATATCAATCATTATGACCTGCAGGGTGGCGACCGGCTGCCCGCCGAGCGTGTGCTCTGTGAAGAGCTGGGCGTGTCGCGCACGGCGTTGCGTGCTGCGATCGCGCGCCTTATTTCGTGCGGAACTTTGGAAAGCCGCCGCGGTTCGGGCACCTATGTGTGTCCTCCCAAACCGCTGAACATCTTTCAGGAAACATGGAACTATACGCAGGCGGTGGAGAGGGTTGGCTCAAAGTCGACCGCACGCCTGGTTTGGTCCAAGGTCGTGTACGCCGATATCGATCTGGCCCAAAAGGCCCAGATCGACCTGGGCATGCCGCTTTTCTGCATTCGACGTGTGCGCGTGGTTAATGGTTCCCCGGCGTCGATTGAGACGGCCCACGTCAATCTGTCTTTGTGCCCCTCGCTTCCCGATCACGATTTTGAGCAGGAAAGCCTCTACGACGTTTTGCTCAAAGAAGGGAATGTCCATGTGACGCACGGCAAGGAGCATATTTCCATCAGCCGTCTGAACGCCGACGAGGCCAAGTTGCTGGGTGCTCAGGAGGGCACGCCGGTGTTTTACAAGGCTTCGCACGAGCGTGACGAGAACGATGGCTTTGTCGAGTATTGCAAGTCCGTGATTCTGCCGACCAAGTATCGTTTTGCCGATAACGGCGAGGCAGACGGCGTTGCGACGAAGGTAGGTGTCGAATGGCTGATGCAGTAGAAGACTTGCCGGTTTACAAACAAATTCGCCGCTGCATTGCGGAGCGAATCGAGCGCGGCGACTACCCGACGGGCTCGATGATTCCGTCCGAAAACGAGCTGGCCGAGGAGTTTGGCACGACGCGCCTGACAATCCGAAGTGCCATGGACGAGCTGGTCAAAAGTGGCCAGATTCGTCGCGTGCAGGGCAAGGGCGCCTTTGTGGGACACAAGTGGTTTGACGAGCACGAACGCAAGGGCGGCTTCCGTCAGTCGGTTCTGGCGTCGGGCGCGACGCCGTCGGTGCGCATTCTGGCGCGCTCCAAACGCTACGCCGGCCCGTATTACGCCGACCTGTTTGGCATCGCCGAGGACGATCTGCTTTACTCGGTGCGCCGTCTCAACTGCATTGATGGGGAGCCCGTGTCGATTGAGATGACGCTGATTCCGTGTCTGCTGTTTCCGGGCATCGAAGACGTGGACATTTCGGTCTTCAGCCTGTTCGAGACCTACGACATGTTGGGGCGCAAACCGGACAAGTCGATTGAGAAACTCGATATTGAAGCGCTGGGCGCACGCGATGCGAGTTTGCTCAATCTTGAGCCGGGCGACCTGGCGCTCGTACTGGAATGCATGACCTATGACTCGAGTGGGCAGGCGATCGAGCATGCCAAGTCTTTTAACCGCGGTGATGCCGGCGGATATACCTACAACTATTAGCGTCTAGAGCATCCTCGTGCACGGCGGGGTGCTCATTTTTTTACGGACATGTGTCGCATGACCGATGAACGGCAAAAACTGACCGTCTACCGAGAGGGGAGGATGAAATCAAAAAATCGGTATTAAAAACGGCTAACCTGTAATCGTTCACTGGTATTAAGAACCTTTGAATTGTTGAGCTTGGGGCCAAGATGTCCACAAGGTTAAGCGGCGAGACGGGGCGGCAAGCCTGTCCATTCCGTGCGACAATTCAAACTGCTCGTGAAAGGAGCGGGAATGAAGGAGACCGAGAAGATCGAGATCATGCACTTCGACCAGGAGGGCTACCTCGAGGACGGCAGGAACGTCTACGAGGCCGGCAAGAAGATGACCGCCCTGGCCGACCGCGTGCACGAGGAGGGCTACGACGCCGTCTTCCTGATGGGCGTCGGCGGCACCTGGGACGAGTTCATGCAGCTCGAGTACCTCATGAACAAGTTCGGCGACCGCGACCTCGAGGTCTA
>UQIL01000062.1 GCA_900541025.1 uncultured Collinsella sp.
TGCTCTTTAGCCGTTGCGCCCATCACGTGTGCCCGCATTGCGGGGCGCGTGTGGAACCGAGCCTTAACGTAGCTGCGGGCCTGTCGCTCACGTGTCCGACATGCGGCCGCGAGTTCTACGCGCCGAGTGCCGAGGAATTGGCTTTCAATAGCGGCGGCGCATGCCCCACCTGTGGCGGCACCGGTGTCATGCGCGAGGTGGACGAGGCGAGCCTGGTGCCCGACGAGTCAAAGACCATCAACGAGGGCGCAGTCCTTCCCTGGGGCACGCTCATGTGGGATCTGATGAAGCAGGTGGCAGGCGAGATGGGCGTGCGTACCGACGTGCCGTTTAACCAGCTCACGCCTCAAGAGCGCGACATCGTGTTTCATGGTCCAGCGGTTAAGAAGCACATTCTCTACGTTCCCAAAAACGGTGAGGGCGCCACGCCGCTCGACTTCACCTATTACAACGCCGTCTATACCGTCGAGAATGCGCTCGCCAAGGTCAAGGACGATAAGGGCTTAAAACGCGTTGCGCGCTTTTTGCGCGAGGGAGCATGCCGCGATTGCGGCGGCACGCGTCTCTCCGAGGCTGCGCGCCAGCCCCAAGTGCGCGGTATCAATCTGACACAGGCGGCGGCCATGACGCTGGGCGAGGCGATTGAGTGGGTGCGCGGGGTGCCTGCATCCTTGCCGCCCGAGATGCAGCCCATGGCGACGGATATCTGCGATTCGTTTTTGGGCGCGGCTCGCCGTCTGGTCGACCTGGGTCTCGATTACCTTTCACTCGACCGCGCCGGTGCCACGCTTTCCACGGGTGAGCGCCAGCGTGTGCAGCTCGCCCGCGTGGTGCGCAACCGGTCGACGGGCGTGCTTTATGTGCTGGACGAGCCTTCGATCGGCTTGCATCCCGCCAATGTCGACGGCTTGGTGGGCGTGATGCGCGATTTGGTGGATGACGGCAACACCGTGGTTGTTGTCGACCACGATACGCGCGTACTGGCGGAAGCCGACTATCTGGTCGAGATGGGCCCCGTTGCCGGAGCAGGCGGCGGTAATGTGATCGCCGCTGGTACGGTAGACGAGGTCGAGCAATCGCAGAGCAGTCGCATCGCGCCGTTTTTGCGTGCCGAGCCCAAGCGCTTGCGTTCACAGGTGGCTGACGACGAAATGTTCGACCAGGGCCACATCCGCATGGCGACCGATACCATCCATACCGTCAAACCGCTCGAAGTCGATATCCCGCGCGGCCGCTTGGTCGCGGTGACGGGTGTTTCGGGTTCGGGTAAGACGACGTTGGTGCTCGAGACGCTCATCCCGGCGCTTAAGGCGCAGGCAGCTGGCGAGCGTCTGCCGGGGCACGTGCGTTGGGTCGATGCCGAGGGCATTGCCCGCGCCAACCTGATTGACGCTACGCCCATTGGCGCCAATGTTCGCTCGACGGTGGCAACTTATGCCGACATCCATGACGAGCTGCGCCGCGCCTTTGCCCGTACGCCCGAGGCTAAGGCAGCTGGCTACAAGGCGGGCGCCTTTAGCTACAACACCGGCGCCTTGCGCTGCCCTACGTGCGACGGCACGGGCTCGATATCGCTCGACGTGCAGTTTTTGCCCGACGTCGAGATCGTCTGCCCGGCATGTCGCGGTTCGCGTTATGCGGACGCGGCTTCGCATATCCATCGTGAGGGCAAGGACGGGAGTCTGCTTACGTTGCCGCAGCTCATGGACATGAGTGTGGACGAGGCCCTCGACGCCACGGTGGGACTCAAGAAGGTTCAGACGCGCTTGCAGACCTTGCACGACCTGGGCTTGGGCTATCTCACGCTCGGCGAGCCCACACCGGCGCTCTCGGGCGGCGAGGCTCAGCGCCTTAAGCTCGCGAGCGAGATGGGCCGCGTGCAGGACGATGCCGTATTCGTATTCGACGAGCCCACGATCGGCCTACATCCGCTCGATGTTCAGGTGTTGCTGAGTGTGTTCGACGGCCTTGTTGCCAAAGGCGCCACGGTTATCGTGATCGAGCACGATCTCGACCTTATCCGTAACGCCGATTACGTGATCGACATGGGCCCGGGCGGTGGCGACGCCGGCGGGCAAATCGTCTGCGCCGGCACGCCGGGCGACATCG